>JBFXAT010000067.1:0-23907 GCA_050183995.1 Vicinamibacterales bacterium | reverse complement strand
CCCGTCCAGCGTGCATTACCGACGGCGCCCTTCTGCCATTGCACGCCGGCGACTGGCGGCTCGAAGAATGCCCGGCCGTTGCCGGCACACTCGAGGGTGACCGGCAGCGAGACCGCCGGCATCCGCTTGAGATCCGCCATCGTCAACGTCAGCGGCCGTTCGACGTCGCCTTGCACCGCGAGGGTCCATGTCGCCAGGTCGACCGATGGCGTGTAGAGATGCGACCGCACGTAGAAGCGATCGTTGGGCGTGATCCAGGAGTCGAGCAGCGCCACCGGCGTCTCGAGATCCTGCGGTCGCGGCGATCGAACGATCCGTCCGTCCCCCTGGGCGGCGGCTTGCGCGAACAGGTGCTCGATGGCCGAGAAAGGCATGAGACCGGTCAAGCCCGCTGCAGCGCCCCATCGCCCGGCGGTGCCAATGAAGCGTCGCCGGCTCAACGCCGGCGGAAGCATGGAATGTCGTGAGTTCGGCATCTCGACTCTCTGGACCGACACGTGGATACACCACAAGCCTCGCGGCATCGCGACAGGCTCTCAGTGTCTGTGCCGGATGCCGCGCAGAGTTTCTGCGGGTTGCGCTCTTGGACGCAATACCCTGGACCAGTTACGGCGCGCAGCGTCGCCGGGCGAACCGCTCCGTCAGTTGATGTGGATGATGCCGCGCTGAACGGCGACCCTGATCACCGCGGTCCGATCTTGTACGCCGAGTTTCGACAGGATCTTCTTCACGTGAACCTGGACCGTCTCTTCGCTGATGCCGAGCGCGGCCGCGATCTCCTTGTTGCGCATGCCGTGCGAGATCAGCTCGGTGACCTGCACTTCACGAGGACTCAGGTGCGGCCGCGAGGCGCGTTGCTCGAGTCTGGCCTGCACCTGGCCGACGACCGTGGGCTGTCTTCCCGCGCTGACCTCGCGAATCACGTCCACGAGGTCGTCGGCGACGGTGTCCTTCAACAGGTAGGTCGTCGCACCCGCCTGCAGCGCCGAATAGACATCCTCGTCGCCCTGCGACATCGTCAACACGACGATCCGCGCGGAAGGGCTCTCGACGCGGATGGCGCGAATCGCTTCCACTCCGCTCATGGAGCCCAGCTGGAGATCCATCAAGGTCACGTCGGGCTGGTAGCGGCGGAACAGATCGATGCCCTGTTCGGCGGTCGCGGCTGCCGCGATCACCGACATGTCATGCTCGCGATTGATGATCATCGCCAAGCCGTCTCGGACGATCCGGTGGTCGTCGACGCAAAGGACGCGTATCTTCTCGGTGGCCATGAGTGGATTACCCGCCCGTTGTAGGGACGACGACTTCGATCTGCGCGCCGTGTCCGAGGGACGTGCTGATGGTGAGCGTACCGCCGATGGCTTCGGCGCGTTCCTGCATGCTGATAAGGCCGCAGTGGCCGTTTGCTTCGACGACACGGCTCGGATCGAATCCGCGGCCGTCGTCGGTGACCCTGAGGACGATCGCATTCGGCTCTTGGGTGAGCTCCAGACGGATGCACGCGGCGCTCCCGTGCCTGACCGCGTTGGCCAATGCTTCCTGGGCGATTCGGTAGAGCTGCTCCTCGGCGTCGGCCCAGCGTCCCGAGAACGTGCCGTTCACCGTCATGTCGAACGAGATCCCGTGCCCACTCGTCGCGCGCTCCCCCGCCTGACGGAGCGCCGAGACCAGATCGACCGATTGGAGCTTCACGGACCGGAGGTTGAGGATGGACTGCCGCGCCTCGCGCACGAACTCCTCGGCGTCGCGCCGCACCGTCAGGAGACGCTCGCGCGTGGCGGGAATCGGCGTTTCCTCCAGTTCGCCGGCGATCACGTCGCACTGCAGCCCGAGCCCGATGAGGCCCTGCAAGACCGTGTCGTGAATCTCGCGGCTGAGGCGCGCGCGTTCGGCGAGCAGGAGGGAGAACTGGCTCCGCACCTGGCGGATGCGAAGCCGCCAGGCGGCCCAGGGCAGCGCGACGACAGCGGCCGCGCAGGCCGCGATGAACCAGTTGGTCTGGTAGAGCCGGGCATTGATGGCGAAATCCCAGGAGGCTTCCCGCTCGTCCCAGGTGCCGTCTGCGCTGGTAGCCTGCACCCGAAAGCGATACGCGCGCGGTGGGAGATTGGTGTAGAAGGCCTGGCGCCGCGTTCCCGCGTTCACCCAATCGGTATCGAAGCCGTCCAGCCGGTACCGGAATTTCGTCTTCAGGGGCGACAGCAGGTTCGGAATGGTGTACTCGACTTCCACCCCGGACGTTCGCGCCGGCAGCCGCACGGCGTGATCGAGCCGAAACGGCCGCCCGTCGACGGCGCCCCGCTCGATGCTGACTCCCACCGGCGCGGTGCGGTCGTTCTCGAACGTCCTCGGCTCGACCATGGTCACGCCCCTGGCGCTCACGAACCAGAGGCGGCCGTCGGCGCTCCGCGCCGAGCTGCTGTTGCCGCGCCACCGGGGCGCTCCCGCAAACCCATCGAACTTGTCGTAGAGCCGGTAGCGGATCTGGTGCGTGCGGTCGGCGGCGACTCGCGCGAGCTCCTCGTTGCTGATTCTGACGATGCCGATGCCTTCCAGGCCGATCCAGAGCGCTCCGCTGTCATCTTTGACCAGCGAGATCACGGAACCGGACGGGAAGCCGTTGGCGGGCCCAATCTCGCTCACGGCCCCGTCTGTCAGCGTCACGACCGCATGGCTCCGTCCAAGCCAGATCACGCCGTCGCTGTCTTGATGGATGGCTCGCACCACCACACCCGCTGACGCATCAGCGTGGATACGGGTCTCGAAGATGCCCTGTCGATCGCCGACCCCGACGGTCCCATCCGCGAACGAGAACCACACACGTCCCGCCCGGTCTCCATACGTGCAAACAATCTGCACGCCTGCGAGCTCGCTCGGCAGCTCCAGCGCCTTCAGGCGTCCCTTCTCCAACCTGAACACACCGCGCTGGCGGTCGGCGATCCAGATGCCGCCGCCGGCGTCGGAAGTGATCGCGGCAATCTGCTCCAACGGCTGATCGGCGAGCGGCACCACCGACGCCTTCCCGTCGACGATGCGAAGCAGCTCGCGACTCGTGGCGAGCCAGAGTGCCCCGCTTTCATCCGTGTGCATGGCCGACGGCAGCACACCGTGAAATGCTTGCGGGAATCGCACCGGCTCGATCGTGGGGGGGGCGAACCGCAGGAGGGCATCGACCGTGCCGAGCCAGACGCTCCCGTCATCGGTCGCCTCGATCCCCCCGATCAAGCCGAGGTTCATGAACGGGGTCATCCGGTGCGGCACGAGCCGGTTGAGGCCGTCGTAGGTTCCGAGCCAGATACTGCCGTCGTCGTCTTCGGTGATCGATGTCACACCATCGTCGGAGAAACCGATGAGGCTGGTGATCCGCTCGATCGCCGATGGATTGTCGGCGTCCAGGCGAACACGCCAGAGCCCTTGGCCGCCCGTTCCAATCCACAGGTTCTGCCGCGAGTCGCGGAGAAGGCTGATGCCATTCCCGCGTTGGGACGAAGCAGCGCCACCGGCGTCCGCCCGGCGGAAGCCGGTGACCGTGTCGGTGAGCCAGACGCGACCCCGGCCGTCACCGACGACCGCTCGAACTGCTCCCTGGACGCCCGGCACGCGGCGGAAGCCGTCACCCTCTGGCGCGAGGTCGAACAACCCTTCTGCCGTGGCCACCATCCTGCGCCCTTGCGCGTCGACGTGCATTCCGTACACAGCGGCCTTTGGCAGTCCTGCGGCTGCAGCGCTCCACCGCGCGCCGGAGAATCGATACAGCCCCTGACGGCTGCCTGCCCATATCGAACCGTCCGGCTCTTCGATCAGCATCGTGACGGCGCCTTCGGCGAGCCCTTCAGCCGGTCCGAACGTGACGGCGGCGCCGCCGACGAGCCGGCTCACTCCACCGGGTTCGGAAAATCCCACCCACACGCTGCCGTCACGCGCGGCGACGAGCGAGCGCACGCCGAGATCCGGCAACTGCGCCAGACGCTCGGTACGCCAAGGGACGAAGCGGACGCCGTCGAATCTGAACAGACCGTTGTCGGTCCCGAGCCAGAGATAGCCGTCGCGATCGCGAGCGACAGCCCAGATGACCGTGGGTGGCAGGCCGTCCTTCTGGCCCCACGAGGTGAGCGTGTATCCGGTGAGTACGTTCCCGAGATCGACGGCGCGAGCCGGATCAGCCCGCAGCAGTACCAGCAGCACCACCGCGATCAGCCGCAGCCGCGGCGTGCCCCGCTTCAGCATGCGCGCGGCATTATGCCACCGACGATCGCCGCGTCACATCAACGGGCATCATGAGGTTGCTAGTCGTGATGATGTTCGAGCCGCTCGCGTTCGGCCACCGCCTCGTCCCGCCGCGTCTTCTCCCCGAGCTTGCGCGCCTGCCTCACTGCCGCTCGCCGCGTGCCTTCCGTGGCGACGCCGAACACAGACATGAGCCGTTCGAGCCCATCCGAGCCGCATTGAGGACAGACCAGGGGTGGCACGTCTCTGACGAGCGCCTCGAACTGGTGGTCGCAGCGTGAACAGCGATACTCGTAGAGCGGCATGCCGGCGTCGCCTCCCGCCGGTTGCCTGTGCTCGACGACCCGGCGGCGTAGTCCGGCGCTAGGATAGCCGTCCTTCCGCGCCGGCGCTGCTCACTGCTTTCGGGTATGTCGGACTTCGACCATGCCCATCATTCCTCCGTCGGCATGGTCCAGGATGTGGCAGTGATACATCCACATGCCTGGACGGTCGTCGAAGCGCACCACGAAGGAAACCGACGTCTCGCGTGGCACGTCCACCGTGTCCTTCCACGCCAGCGGACGGATGGGCTGACCGCTGCCATCGAGCACGAGAAACGAGTAGCCGTGCAGATGAAACGGATGCGACCACTTCGTCCGGTTGGTCACGGTCCAGATCTGTGTCTCGCCGAGCGCCGCCACAATGGGCCTGTCTTTCGCAAACGGCACTCCGTTGATCCCGAACTCGAACGTCCCGTCCGACCCCTGCCCCAGGGTCAAGTCGATGCCGACCTTCGTTGCGCCTGCAACAGCGGGCGGCGAGATGACCCGCCCGGCCGGAAGCGGCAGCGGCCCTGGCACGGGTGGCAGATCCGCGAACCGGAACGTCAGCAGGTCCGGCTGCTCGCGATACTCGACGCTCCCGTAGCCGCGATCGTGCAGGGGCGACGCCAGCGTGAGCTCTGATTCGCGTGTCGCCTGGGGCGCCACGAGCAGGTCCGCGCGCTCACCCGGCGCGAGCAGGATGCGATCTCTCACGGCCGGCGATTCCTGGAGCCCGCCGTCGCCGCCGATCTGCACGAGAGGCTGGCCGTCGAGAAAGAGCTGAAAGTAGCGGCTCTTGGCGGCGTTCACGACACGCCATCGCTGTGGCGCGCCTGCACGCACCACCAGTCGAGGGCGCTCACGGCCGTTCACCAGGACGTGATTGCCTTCTCGACCGAATACCATCGCGGTCGCGCCGCCGCTGTCGGGTGGCTCCATCCGGCCGTCTGGCAACACGGAGATGTCACTCAACACGAGCACGATCTCGTCTTCGACGGCCACGCCGTCATCGGGATCGTCGACGAGCAAAGCGCCATACAAGCCGAATCCAACCTGGGCCGCCGAGAGCACGTGCGGGTGGTACCAGAACAGCCCGGCATCCGGCACGACGAAGTCATACGTGAAGGTTCCGCCCGGCGGCACCTCTGGCTGCGAGTGCCCAGGCACACCGTCCATCTGCGCCGGAATCCTGAGCCCATGCCAGTGGATCGTCGTCGGTTGGGGAAGCCGGTTCGTGAACCGCACGACGAGCCGATCGCCGACGCGGATTCGAATCAGCGGTCCCGGCATGCTGCCGTTGTACGTCCACGCCTCGACACGAACGCCGGATGCGAGCTCCACCACCGCGGGAATCGCTTCGAGGTGGACTTCGACGACGTGCGGATCGGGGTCGTAGTCGACGACGTCGGCGAGCCGCACGGGCTCGTCCCAGCCTGGCGGCTGAACGGAGTCAGAGGCGGACGCGCTGATCTGGCCGCTGCAGCAGAGCACGGCCGCGAGCACGAGAGCACCGGTGGCGATCGGAAGGCGACGCAGATCCACGTACTCCCGAATACTCGCACGCGCCGATCGCGTCAACTCCCGTCTTTCCGGTATGCCCCGCCGCGGCGCCGGGCCGGCCGTCTTGTGACATGATGCCGCGCGTGCGGATGCTCCCTTGGTGCGCTGCATCGATTGCCGCCGGCACGGCGTTGGCGACGATGGGCACCGCCGCGCAGTCGCTCGATCGGTTCGCTGCAACCCGGGACCATCCAGCCATCGCCTACTCGGATCCGGAACGTCATGACGCAGTCGCCGATCTGAACCGCCGGCTGCGAACGGGAAAGGCGCACCTGCGATTCGAGCCCACGTCCGGCTACTTGACGTCCGTGCTCGCTGCGCTCGCCGTGCCGATCGAGTCGCAGTCGCTCGTGTTCTCGCAGGGCAGCGCTCAGGGGTCGCTCATCGGGCCGTCCAATCCTCGCGCGATCTTCTTCAGCGATGATGTCGCCGTCGGGTGGGTGCGCGGCGCTGACGAGATCGAGCTCGCCGCGCAGGACCCTCGCCAAGGGGTCACCTTCTACACACTGGCCCAGAGGCAGTCGGTCCTGCCCGTCGTTTCGCGCAGGGACGATTGCCTGCGATGCCATCTCGTCGCGGAGACACTCGGCGTGCCGGGCCTCCTGACGTTCAGCACGTTCCGGATGTCAGACAGCCCCACGGCGTACGCGCTTGGCCTGCCGGTCGATCACCGCACGCCGATCAGCGAGCGATGGGGCGGCTGGTACGTGACCGGGAGGGTCGACGCTCCTCACAAGGGCAACGTCCCGGTGGTCGTCCCCGAACGCGATCTGCACCGGCCGCAACAGGCCCCGCCCGTGCTCGACGACGTGAGCGGTACGCTCGACACGCGCGGTTTCCCATCGGCGTGCAGCGACGTCGACGCCCAGCTGGTGCTCGCTCATCAGACGCGCATGATGGACCTGATCACGAGGCTTGGATGGGAGACACGAGTCGCGCTCCACGACCGTGCGCGCGGCGCGCCGCCGCCGGCGGGTGTGGACACCACGCCGCTGCCTGCCGGCGTTCGGGACATGGTCGGCGATCTCGTCGATTACCTGTTGTTCGTCGACGAGGCGCCGCTGCCGCCGGGAGTATCAGGTTCATGCGCCGCTTTCGCACGGCGCTTCGAAGCCGCAGGGCGGCGCGACCATTTGAACCGGTCTCTGCGCGATCTCGACCTGTCGACCCGCCTGATGCGCTACCCGTGCAGCTATATGATCGACGCCCCCGCGTTCGCGGCGCTGCCTCGTGAGGCACGCGACGCCGTTTACCGGCGTCTATGGGACGTGCTGAGCGGGCGCGATCGGGCCCCTCGGTTCGCGCACCTGACGCTGCCGGTGCGAAAGCAGATCGTCGAGATCCTCACAGACACGCACCAGGATCTTCCCTCCGACTTCGGGGGTCCGGTTCGATGACGCCTCTCCCCAGTGCCACCGCCGCTCCCTCAACCCGCGCATATTGACAACTTCTTGACATCACGCTGACAACCCGCCGGCTCACGAACGCGATCATCGGATCGCGACCTGAACCGCTGTGCGTAAGCTGATCCTTCGAAACTTCCAGTCGCCCGGCGACATTCTCATGCTCACGGCCGCCGTCCGCGACCTGCATCGATGTCACCCGGGTGAGTTCCTGACCGATGTCCGCACGTCCTGTCCGGATCTCTGGCACCACAACCCGCACCTCACACCGCTCGACGATCGGGACCCGGACGTCCAGGTGGTCGACTGCCACTACCCGCTCATCCATCGCAGCAACCAGGAGCCCCGCCATTTCCTGGATGGCTTCGTGGAGTACCTCAACGATCAGCTCGGACTTCGAATCCGCGTCACTGCGTTCAAGGGCGACATCCACATCTCCAACGAAGAGAAGGCGTGGTTCCTCGACATCGAGGCGCGTCAGGGATCCGCACACCCCTTCTGGCTGTTCGCGTCGGGCGGAAAGTTCGACTACACCGCCAAGTGGTGGGACGCCGCTCGCTATCAGCAGGTCGTCGATCACTTCCAGGGAGAGATCCAGTTCGTTCAGATCGGTGAAGACCACCATCACCACCCTCCCATCCATGGCGTCGTCGATCTGCGCGGGAAGACGACACTGCGTCAGCTGGTCAGGCTGATGTATCACGCCCAGGGCGCGGTCTCCGGCGTCAGCCTGCTGATGCACCTCGCTGCCGCCGTCGAGGTGAAGCCGGGCACGCCGCTCAATCGCCCGTGCGTCGTCGTGGCCGGGGGCCGCGAGCCGCCGCATTTCACCGCCTACCCTCACCACCAATTCATCCACACGGTCGGAGCCCTGCGCTGCTGCGACAACGGCGGGTGCTGGAAGTCTCGCGCCATCCCGCTCCATGACGGCGACGTGAACGATCGCCCCGAGGCGCTCTGCGTCGACGTGATGGGGACGTTGCCCCGGTGCATGGACCTCATCACGGCGGACGAGGTGATCCGCCGAATCGATCTCTATTTCCGCGGAGGAGCCTTGCCGTGACCGACGTTTCGAACCCGACCTGCCAGCCGACCCCGGACGATCGCGCGCGTCAGCGCGAGCTGTCCGAGCGACGCGCCTTTCTCCTGCTTCTGGTGAGCGTGCCGGTGGCGGCCGTGGCGGCCGGCTGCGCCGGCATCACCGAACCGACTGGCTCGACCGAGGCGATCGTCGCCTCGTCCGACAGCAGTGCGTCCAACGGCGGGAACCCGGGAGCCTCGTCAAGCTCCGCCGGTTCGACGTCCAGCAGCGCGGCCGACGCCTCCCGAAGCTCGTCCTCGAGCGCGACGGCTCAGAGCTCTTCGTCGACCTCCTCGACCTCGTCATCGTCGGGGACCTCGTCGTCCAGCTCGTCGTCGTCCGGCTCCTCATCGTCGAGTGCTTCCTCCGGTTCGTCGTCGTCGAGTTCCACGTCCTCGTCGGGCAGCTCATCGAATTCGAGCACATCTTCGAGTTCGAGCGGATCGTCGGGCGGCAGCTCGTCGAGCTCGAGTTCGTCGAGTTCGAGCGGCTCGTCCGGCTCGTCCGGCTCGTCCGGCTCGTCCGGCTCGTCCGGCTCGTCCGGCTCGGGATCCTCTGGCGGCGGCTCGTCGTCGTCCAGCTCGAGCTCTTCCTCCAATGGCGGCGCCTAGGCGCGTGCGCCGCTGGTCGCGGACGTGTGAGCGGCAGCCGAACTGACATGCGGGCCTCTCCGATGCTGAGGCCTCTCCGATCCGACGGCGCCTCCCGCAGGAGAGACGCACGCCTCATGGATAGAGGATAGAAGGGGGAGGCGTGTAGTCGTGACCGAACTTGTTGCGATGCGGCGGCGCGATGCGCGTCGTCTCCGCCAACCGGATCGGCGGCACCGTCGACGCTGACGCCGAGACCACGATGTCGCGCGACACGTTGCCGGTGGCTTCGGGCTTGAAGCGATCGTGCCAGACCGTGACCGTGTATCGGCCGGGTGGAACCCCAGGGATGCTGAACATCCCACCGCGGTCGGTCTGCGCAAACAGTGTGGAGCCCACCACCACGATCACCGCGCTCATCTCCGGGTGAATGTTGCAGAAGACGTAGCACACCCCTTCGCGCGACAGCGTCACGCTTCGGGACGTGCCTGCTTCGTACAAACCGAGATCGAACCGCTTGCCGTCGAAGAGCGAAAAGACATTGTGGAGGAATGGATCGAGATTCGGGAACTCGACCGACGATCTGACAGGCGCGACGAGCACTCTGGGCTCGAACTTCTTGCCGTGTTGGACGATCTTCAACCGCTGCGGCGTCGGCGGGGCGGGTGCATCCAAGGGAGTCAGCCAGACGACGACTCCGCTCTTGTCGAGCGCGGCTCGATCGCGGTCGGACACGAGCACCGTACCGCTGACCGTGACGGGCTCGCCGTCCGACGCACGGACCGGCGCGAGCCAGAGCGTCGACAGGATCAGGGCCGCCGACGCGCGCGCGGCGGCCGCCGTCCACGCCTGTCTAGAACACGAAGCCACTGCTCACGCTCACATGGTCGGCCAGCCACGAACGTCCGTCGAAGCGGCGCGTCCAGAGACGCCGGTACTCGGCGGAGAAGATCAGGCTGGACCGCGGCTGATAGATGACGTTCACGAACGCGGACGCGTTGCGGGACGCGGAGGGTGTCTCATCGTTGGGCGGCAACAGCAGCGCGCCCGTCCACTCGGGCCTGGAACGGTCGATGCCCATCGCGGTGTTGACCTCGAGCCGCGGCGTGGCCTTGACCTTCAGCTGGCCCCAGCCGCCGGAGCTCTTCAGCGGACGCACCTTCGATGCCGGATCGTCCGGCGGCCCGGCGAACAGCACGCTCGAATGAGCGCCGCCTCCGAGTCCGCCAATGGCCTGGCCGTGATAGAGCTCCCCCGACAATCCGATCTTCGGCGTGAGCGTCAGCTCGAAGTCGCCCGTCGCGGCCCACGCGTGCACGCCGCGGTCGTAGCCCCAGTTCTGCCGGGAGTAATAGAACCCGCCTCCGACCGCCTGGACACGCTCCTCGCCGCGACGCCACCCGATGCGTGCCGCGGACGCCGGCAGCCGGCTGCGCTCGCCGGCCGTGGCCAGCCGGCTGTATTCGCCGGCCGGCAGCTCGCCGGTGAGCGCGTCGAGCACTCCTGCCTGCAGGACGAGCGTCGTGGCGCCCGGTCGAGAAATGCGGCGCTCGACGTACACCTGCGGGACCCACGCCCAGATGTTGCCGGCGGACGACAGCGCCGGATACGCGGTCGACGCGATCGACGTCGGCGAGAGCGCCGAGAAGAAAGGTGCCGTCTGGCCGGCACGAATCGATGTCTGCCGCCCGTCGACGGCGAAGGCGATGGTCTTCAACCTGACACCCGGCGCGCTCAGACCATCGTTCACGTCGGGAAAGCCCCCGAAGAAGTCGACCTGGACGTTGGCCGACGTGTCCATTCCGCGCAGCTGCGGACCGAACACGGCCACCCCCAGGAAGGTTTGTCGAACGGCGGCCGAGAGGTTCCCGCCGGAGTCGCCAGGGACCGACTCGAGCGCCAACAGCGGGAGGTCGATGTTGTCGACCGAGCCCCTGGCGCTCACCAGCTGCATCAAGGCAAGCCCGAACAGACGCACCCGGTACTTCGATCCGCTCTCGACTTTGCTCTGTTCCAGCGTTCCGAGCTTGGCGTTCAGCAGCTCGCGCTCTTCGGCCATCTCCTCGCGGAGCGCCTGCAGCACGGCTTCGAGCGCGGCGGTCTGGCGCCGCGAGTCGGCGAGCTCTGTCTGAAGGGCGTCGATCGCCGTCTGGAGGCGGCGGAGTTCCGCGAGGAGCGCGTCGGTGTCACTGCCGGTGCCGGCGCCGTCCGCCGTCTGGCCCGAATCGGCGGAAGCGGGGCGTGTCTGTTGTGCGCCAACCGCCGCCGACGTCACCAACGCGACCACTACCGCCAGGACTGCCGCGCCGCGGCAGGATCGCCAGACCGACATCGAGGCACTAATATTAACCGCTCCCCGGAAGTGCGATGGAAAAGATCCTGATCATCGAGGACGACCGCGCGACACGAAAGGCGCTCCAGCAACTGTTCGAGGCCGAGGGGCATCCCGTCGCGCTCGCGCAGAACGGCACCGACGGGCTCGCGGCATTCCGCGGCGAGCGTCCGAACTTCGTGATCCTCGATCTCCGGCTGCCGCACATGCGAGGACAGGATGTCTGTCGGGCGATCCGGCGCGAGTCCGAAGACGTGCCGATCATCGTGCTCACGGGCTCGCCCGACGAAGTCAATCGGGTGCTGCTGCTGGAACTGGGAGCCGACGACTACGTCACCAAGCCGTTCAGTCCGAAAGAGCTCTTGGCGCGCGTCCGCGCGGTGCTGCGGCGCACGCGCAGAACCGCCCCGGTCGAGCAGCTCTATTTCGACGACGTGGCCGTGGACTTCGGGAGGATGGAGGTGCTGCGCGGCGGCCGTCCGGTCGCCCTCACACCACAAGAGTTCAAGCTGCTGAAGTACCTCGCCCAGAACCCCCATCGCGTCGTCTCGCGGGATCAGCTGCTCAGCGACGTGTGGGGATACGACTCCTACCCGTCGACGCGCACGGTCGATTCGCACGTCCTCACGTTGCGGCAGAAGCTCGAACGGGATCCCAAGACGCCGGTGCACCTCGTCACGGTGCACAACGCCGGCTACAAGTTCGTTCCCTGAGCCGCGCTCGTGTTCAAGGTCACGCTGCGCACGCAGTTCCTGTTCGCTCTGGCGTTGATCTCGACGCTCATCACGAGCGCCGTGCTGCTGGTCGTTCGCTACCGCGTCCAGCTCCGCGTCAACGAGGAGCTGACGACGGCGCTCGACACGTCGGTTCACGCGTTCGGGAGGCTCCAGCAGCAGCGCGAGCAGACGCTCGAACGGTCGGCGGCGCTGCTGGCGGCGCTGCCGCCGCTCAAGGCGCTGATGACGTCGAGCGATCCGCTGACGATCCAGGATGCGTCCGAGACCTTCTGGCGGCTGGCCGGCAGCCAGGTCTTCGTCCTCGCGACACGCGAAGGGCTCGTCTCCGCGTTCCACGCCTCGACGCCCGGTTTTCCCCGCGAGGCGGCGCAGGCGGCCATCGACCGCTTCGTCGCGACCGGGGCCATGCGGGACTGGTGGTTCGGCGGAGGACACCTGTTCCAGGTGTTCCTGCAGCCGATCTCAGTGGGAAGCGGAGACGACGGGTACCCGATCGGACTGCTCGCCGTCGGGTACGAGGTGGATGGCGGCGTGGCTCGCGACGTCGGCCGATTGGCGGATGGAGAGGTCGCGTTCGCCTACGGCGGCTCCCTGGTCGTCGCCACTGTCGGCGAGCCGATGCGGAGCGACGTGGCGGCTCTGGTCGCACAGCCGACCGACGCGGTCGGCAACCCGAGACAGACCACCGTCGGCCGCGATCCGTTCCTCGCCAGCACGGTGCGACTCTCGGACGGCGGCGGCCCGCCGGTCACGCTGACCGTGCTCAAGTCCTACGACGAAGGCGCGCGGTTCTTGCGCGGCCTGAACCGATGGATTGTCGGCATTGGGATCGCCGGCGTCCTCGCCGGCGCCGCGCTGGTCTTCCTGGTGTCCACCACCTTCACGCGGCCGCTCGCTCGGCTGGCGTCTGGCGTCCGAGCGCTCGAGCAGGGGAACTACGAGTTCCCCCTCGACGAGCAGGGCAGCGAGGAGGTCTCGGTGCTGACCGCGGCTTTCAACCGGATGCGGCACCAGCTCCAGGCGACGCAGCGGCAGCTCATCGAATCGGAGCGCCTGGCGCTGATCGGCCGGATGGCCAACACGATCTCGCATGACCTTCGTCACCCGCTCACCGCCATCCAGGCCTATGCCGAGTTCCTCGCGGAGGGGGACCTGACCGAGGCGCAGCGGCGCGACTTCTTCCAGGAGATCCGGATCGCGGTCAACCACATGACCGATGAGATCAACGCGCTGCTCGGCTTCTCGCACCAGCGCCAGGCCCTTCAAACCGCGATCGGACGGCTCGACGAGGTAATCGAGCGGGCCATTCGTACGGTCAAGGCGCTGCCCGAGTTCGAGGGCGTGGCCATCACCTGCCACGCCGGGGGCGAGTGCACCGCGAGCTTCGATCCGGGCAAGTTCGAACGCGTCATGCTCAACCTGCTGTTCAACGCGGCCGAGGCGGTGCCGCCCGTCGGCGGACGCATCGAGATCCGCTGCCGTACAACGCCGGACTCGGTCGAGCTCCGGGTCGGCGACAACGGGCCCGGCATTCCGCAGGCGATCGTCGACACGCTCTTCCAGCCGTTCGTCAGCCACGGCAAGCAGAAGGGCACCGGACTCGGGCTCGCGGTCGTCCAGAACGTCATGCAGCAGCACGGAGGCACGGTCGTCGTCGAACGGACGGGGCCAGAGGGAACGACCTTCCTGCTGCGCTTCCCGCGCACGATGGACGACCAGATGCCACAGCCAGCCGCGTGAGCGGGCCGTGGCGCCTGCCGGGCGCACCGCTCGGCACGAATCATCTCCGGGACGCTCGATCTGTGCGAAGGTAGAACGGTGCAGCGACGCCGCTCTGCCGCATGGCTGGCCCTCGTCCTGACACTCGCGGTGTCGCTGACCGCCGCCGCGCAACGCCGCGGATACTTCGGCGGCTCCCGTTTCGCCATCCACCCCAACGCACCCTACGACGGACGCTTCACGTTCGTACGCGTGCGCTACGCCAGATACGGCGGATGGGCGGCCGACTACCCGACGATGGAGCGCAACCTGATGACCATCATGCGGGAGATCACGGCGCTCCGGCCCTGGAGCGACGCGAGCAACGTGTACACCTTCGACGATCCCGAGCTGCTGCATCATCCGGTGGCATATCTGTCCGAGCCGGGCTATTGGCTCCCCAGCGACATCGAAGTCGAGGGCCTGCGTCGATACCTGGCCAAGGGCGGCTTCCTGATCGTCGACGACTTCCACTTCGAGCGGGAATGGCAGGTCTTCGAAGACGCCATGCGGCGCGTGTTGCCGTCCGGACGCATCGAACGGCTCGACCTCGCGCATCCGATCTTCCACACGTTCTTCGAGATCGATTCGCTGCGCGTCCCGTATCCGGGCCGGCTCGGAGAACAGGGGCTGATGGGCGAGTTCTACGGCATTCACGAACGGAACGATCCCACCCGGCCGCTGAGCGTGATCATCAACTACAACATCGACCTGGGCGACTACGTGGAGTGGTCTGCGGAGGATCTCTACAACCCGCAGTCGACGAACGAAGCCTACAAGTTCATGGTCAACTACCTGATCTACGGCATGACGCACTGACGACGGCACGACCCGCTGACCGGCCGGACCGGCCGGCCGGCGGTCCCGGCCGCCGTCAGAACCGCAGCAGGCGCGTGATCTTCACGGCGAACGTGCGATTGAGCAGCTGGCTGCCGAGCGGACGGCTCGTGTCGCGGCCGTCGCTGAACACCACGAACAGCTCGCTCCCGAGGATGTACTCCCACCGCAGCCTGACGCTGAGCGACTGCTGCTGCGTGTCGAGGTTCTTCTGCACCAGGCTGCTCACCTGCATGCGCGGCGTCGGCGTGAACATGAACCGGTTGGTCAGCAGACGCGCGGTGAACGCTCCGGCGGGGAGATCGACCCACGAGAGGGAAATCCCGGGCTCGAGCGCGAACCGCGGCGCGATCGACACGCGTCCGGTGTAGCTCGCCTCCTGGCGCGTGCCGTCGTAGAAGCTGCCGGTTCTCCACCTCAGGCGGCCGGCGAACCGGCGCCGGTTGTTCAGCCAGTAGGTGCCCCGCACCGATCGGCTCTGATAGCCGCCCGCCGCCACCGTCACGCCGCTCGCGATGGCGAAGTCCACGGGCAGCAGCTCGTACTCGTGCGTGTACCGCACCTCGGCCTGATCGCCGCTGTGGAATTCGACGTTGAAGTTGGCGTCGACGGATCTGTTCTGCACCTGGGTCCTCGCGGCGTCCGTGTAGTAGGTGAACGTGCCCTCCCACGTGAGCTTCCGCACGAGCCGGCTGTCGCGAGGCCGCGGCGAGAAGCGGGCGTAGGCCGTCGAGCGGCGAAAGTCGGTCCGCCGTGTATAGCCGACCGACGGCTCGAACCCCCGGTCGACGCCGAGGTGCTCCACGGCGACGCCGTACCGATCGCCCAGGTGCTCGAAGCGCCCGCGAAAGCTCGATCGCGTGGCGTCCGTCCCGGGCGTATCGGCGCGCGCGAAGTAGCCGAGCACGGTCGTGGTCGGCGTCAGGCGAAAGCTCGCGTCGACGCCGTAGGTGGCCGTGGACGACTGTCCAGGCGCCGACGGGTTGCGCATGGTCGCGATCATCCCGATGTTGCTGCGGCTGAGGATGTCGCGCTTCACGCGCAGCGCCGAGAAGTTGGTCGCAAGCGCGCCGATCGACGGCTTGTCGCCCGTCTGGATGTTGAGCGCGGCGATGTCGTAGGGCCCCTGCTTGCCGGTGAGCCGTCCTCCCCCGACGACCGGGACGGGCTGGCCGTCGTCGAGCCCAATCTGCCGGCTGAAGAACACCACCGGCACGTCGTCGTTGTCGGTGCTGCTCCTGCCGCCGAACTCGTAGATGCCCTGGCCCTCGAGGAAGAAGTCGCGCTTCTCGGGGAAGAGCACGTTGAAGCGCGTGAGGTTCACCTGCTGCACGTCCTCTTCGATCTGCGCGAAGTCGGTGTTGTAGGTGAAGTCGGCGATCAGGCTCCGTGTCAGGCCGTACTTGAAGTCGCCGCCGAAGCTCGCGCCCGGGTCGTTCGACCGCGGAGCCGCCGAGACGTTGTCGGTGACGACCGACGAGACGCCGTAGGGCTTCAGCTCGATGTTGCGCGACCGGGACGGGGTCACCAACCCGACCAGCGGCGCCGCCATCTGCATCTGCGCGATGCCGCCGCTGCCGAAAGCCGCGGGCAGCGCGCCGATGGTGACGATCTCGTTGCTCCACCTGCGCACGCGGCGAAGGTTGATGCCCCAGATGACCGGCCCGCTCTCCCGGTAGCGCAGCGACTTGAACGGGATCATCATCTCGGTGCTCCAGCCGCCGGCGAAGCGCGACGACTTGACCTGCCAGATGGTGTTCCAGCTCTCGTTGAATCGGCCGTCGGCGATCTGCTGTTCACGGACCGCGCCCAGCGGGTTGGTCTGGAAGACGAAGCCGTTGCGCTTGTCGTAGAAGGTGTCGATCGCCAGCGTGACGCTGTCACCCCCGTTGATGATGTTGCTGCTGTCGCGCCGCAGTTCGTTCGCCGTGATCCGGCTGGGGTCGCTCTCCCAGCATCGGACGGCGACGTAGAAGTTCACGTCGTCGAAGAAGACCCACGCCTCCGTGCGCTCGGTGGCCGGCTCGCCTTCGCGCGGAACCTGTTGTACGAACCGGTCGATCGGCTGCGTGACCACGTACGCCTCGTCGTCGATGCGGCCGTCGACGCGCAACGGCTGCTGAATGCGAACCGCACGTACGACCACCCGGCCCTGTTCGTCGCTCGACAGGACGGCGGGCGGATCCGGCGGCATCAGGCCGTCCGGCAGCAACGACGCCCAAGCGGACGCGCCAGCCGTGTCCACCGCGTCGGCATCGAGATCGGCCTCACTCGGCGCCGCCTGCGCAAAGACCGAACCCGGCCGGGCTGCTGTCGCGAGCACGAGGGAAACCGCCAGCAAGACGGCGAGGCGCACCGGGTCCATGCCTGCATCTATACAGAACCAGCGGTGAAGGATTCGTGAAGCGAAGCTCAGCCAAGCGCAGCCCAGCCAAGGGCCGCCGTGATCGCCTGCGGCCGCGGCCACGGGCGCGCGGTGACGCGGTTCACGCGACGGCAGAGCTCAGCGTGTGGTGAACGGCGGATACCGATCGGTGACCAGCAGGAACGCGTACGCCTGTACGCGAAGCGCCCAGCGGCCGACGCCGACGACGAATCGGAACAGGCTTGGGGGATAGCGTCCGGTGACGAGGATCGCGAACCAGGCGATCGCCACCGCAACGACGGCGCCCATGCCCAGCAGGGCCAGCACGACGTAGTGCGGAATCGCAAGCAGCCACTTCACCAGCGGCAGCCATCGGTTCAGGTCCTGCTCCACGTTCGGGTAGTCGATGTCCAGGTGCACCGCCTGCTCGTCCACGGTCGACGGATACCGGTCGGTCAGCAGCGCGAGGTACGCGCCGACGCGCGCGGAGAACCGCGCCAGCTCACGCGCGAAGTCGAACCACCAGCGCGGATATCGCTGGCGGAAGAGGATCATCAGCGCGGTCGCGACGGCGAGGCCGCCCACGATCCCGCCGCCCGAGTCGCTCACCCGTTTCCCCGTCTCCCCCACGACATGCGAGCCGCCCGACGCCGAGACGAGGGCAAGGATGATGGCGATCGGCACGATCAGCACCAGTCGAAAGAAGGTCGTGACACGGTCGAGCCGCTCCGGGTAATCGACCTGCAGCCGTGCGGCATAGGTTCCGGGGTCCGTCACCATGAGACTCCTCCATGCTCGAGCAGCCGGTCACCGCGATCGGCCTGGCCAGATCGCGTCGAGATAGCCGGCGAGCGATGCGCGCATCTCGTCGATGGATCCGTAGCGCCGATCGCGATCGGCGTGGACGGCCGTCAGCAGGATGCGGCGCAGGTCGGCGTCGATGGCCGCGTCCGCCTCGATCGTCGGCGACAAGGCTCCTTCCCACGTCCAGTCGTATCCCACGATCATCGTGTACAGAACGGCCCCGAGCGAAAACACGTCGGCGCGGCGATCCGGCAGGGAGTCGCGGAGCTCCGGCGCGGAGAACCCGGTTGTCGTCGGCGGGCTGTAGAAGACACCGCTCTCGTGCCGTGCCGCCTGATAAGACGACTCGAAATCGACGACGCGGACGATCGGCCGGCTCCCCTCCGGCCGGTACAGGATGTTCATCGGGTTCAAGTCGACATGCACGATCCCGATGCCATGCAGCTCGCCGAGCGCCGCGGCCACTTCGAGTGACGTCAGGAGGTGGCCCACGAGCCTGTCCGGCATCCGTTCCGATCCGATTCGTGTCGCGAGCGGCCACTCGTCGAAGAGCGACATCACCAGGAACACCCGGCCGTCGGACAGGCGGCCGTGATCCAGCAGCAGCGGGAAGTGACGCGAGTCGGGAAGCCCGGCGTTGATCGACGTCAGCGCGGCGATTTCGTTCGCGAGATTCTGTTCGTAGACCAGCCCCGGCTTCGACGTCAGCTTGATCAGCGCGTTGGCGCGCGTCTCCTGATCCCGCGCGACGTAGAGATGATGCCTGACATGTTCGATCGACGCGTGCCCGCTCCGCTCCCGGTTCAGGCGCTCGATGTTCCGGAAGCGTGTGAACCGGTCGGACTGCAGCTGCGGATCGAGGAGGTTGCGATGCGGCATATGGTCAGGATCCTCACCTGCCGCGCACCCTCCCGTTCACCGAGCCGGGGGTCGGCCCTGGCGCGCGCGCCAGACGCGGCGGCTGGCTACCTTCGCGTCGAGATGCCCAGCGGTCCGTAGATCGGGCACCATCCGACGGCGCTCGTCGCCAGAAAGACGATGGCGAGGGCCCCGACGAGGAGGGCCACCGTCCCGCTGATCGCGCCCGCCACATAGAGAATCCCGACGCCGACCGCGACGATGGCTCTGAGGGTGCGATCGGTCGCGCCCATGTTCTGCTTCATCTCCGCCTCCGTGAGAATCCGGCCGGGGTGATTCACATACCCGTTTGCACCGAGGGCCCGCACAGACGCTGCGGTCGTAGGCCCGCGTCCGCTGACGGACCGCCTGGCCCAAGACTTGAAGACCGAGATCGATTTTCGCAGAAGACAGCCCGAATGGCGCCAAATCTGGCGAACGGCGCGAACTTTCCCGCACTGACCGGGAACTCTTCGCGCCGGATGGAGAACGACACCGATGCTCGAAGCCTGGCTCTGGTCTCTCATCCCGACATTCTTTCTGGCCGTGCCGGCGACAACCGTGTACCTGCACCGGACCGTGACGCACCGGGCCCTGAGGCTTCACCCGTTCGCCGAAGGGTGGTTCAAGCTCACGAACTGGATCAGCACGGGCGTCGATCCGGCCGTCTGGGCGGCGGTGCACAGAAAGCATCACGCCTACTCGGACGTGGAGGTCGCACCCGATCGCCGCGATCCGCACAGTCCGTGGCTCGAGGGGTTCTGGCACATCCAGCTTGGCAACGTGTGGTACTACCTCGCCGAGCTCCGCAAACATCCCGAGACGCTCACGACCTTTGCGCGCGACGTCCTCAACCAGCGCGGCTGGTTGGACCGCCATGTTTTCCGGCGCGGCTGGGCAGGTCTCCTCACCGGCACTGTCCTGCTGTGTCTGATCGTCGGCGTCGGCTCGTGGCTGGGTGACGCGTCGCTCGCGACGGCGGTCGAACGTGGGCTTGCGATCGGGTGCGCCGCGGCCGGCATTCATGCGATCACGTTCGTTTTTCTCCTCAACCCGTCGGTCAACGCGCTCTGCCATTGGCCGCACCGATGGCTGGGGGGATACCAGAACTCGAAGGCGGCCCACGCGTGGCGTACCGCGAACAACTGGATCGTCGCGGCGCTCACGGCTGGCGAGGGCTTCCACAACAATCACCACGCCCAGCCGGGCACGGCGCGCTTCGCCTGGACCAAGTGGGAAGCGGTCGCCGACTGGGGCTACTGGGCGGTGATCCTTCCACTGCAGTGGACCGGGCTCGCGAAAAGCGTACGGTTGCCGCGCGAACCCGGCGACGAACGCGAAGCGTCGTGAACGCCAGCGACCTGCCCATCGTGCCGCCGAGGCCGTGTCCGCGCTGCGAGCGCTCGTACGGCGAGTGGCAGCCGCATGCAAGCCCGCGGACCGGCGGCTTCGATCACTTCAGGTGCGGCGGCTGCGGCCACGTCTGGCCGGTACGCAAGGAGGCACAAGAGATCGCAGGACACGCCTGAGCGCTCACGGATGCGCGACGACGGCCAGCGTCTTCGATCGGCGCATGGCGGCGGCGAGACAGGTCTCGAGCGATTCGGGATCGAGGGCGCCGAAGCTTTCGTCGAGCACCGTCAGCTCCGCATCCTGCAGCAGCGCTCGCGCCAAGAAGACACGGCTGCGCTCCCCGTGCGACAGCTGCCATCCTGTTTCGCCCACCTGCTGCATCAGTCCAGCCGGCATCCTCTCGACCAAGGGGCCCAGGCCGAGCTCCGCACAGATCTCCCCAGCGTCGACGAGGTCGCGATCGCTCGGCGGCCATTGACGCCCCATCAGGAGATTGAAGGCGAGCGGGCCCGACAACAGGTGGTTCTCGTGAAACTGCGGCGCGCCGGCCACGATGCGATGCCAGGTGCTCCCGACGGTGTGACGATCGAGGCCGTTGAGACACAGCAGCCCCGTATCGGGCTGGCGCAGACCGACGAGCAGCGACGCCAGCGTCGACTTGCCGCCTCCTGATGGTCCCTGCACGAGGAGCCGCTCGCCATGCCGGATCGTCAGGCTGGCGCCTCGCAAGGCCGGCTGCTCCCGGTCGCCGTACCGGTACGACAGGCCTTCGGCGTCGACGAGCGCAACGGACCGCGCGTGAGCCGAGGCGCGAATGTCGCGCGAGCAGATGAACGGTGGCGAGGGTCCACCGCCCGGCGTCGCCGCGCCGGCAGCGAACAGCGGACCGATCTGCCGCCAAGCAACGACGGCAGCGGCGGCGCCGGACAGGCCGCCCGCGAACGCGACGAACGCGCGTCCCGCCATCACGATCCCGCCCAGGCTGATCGCCAGTTCCGAAGACGTGGCGTCCCCCGACACGAACGTCGGAGCGATCGCCAATAGCGCGACGACCAGCCAGCCGCTCGGTACACCAAGCAGGAACGGCACGGCTGCCGCGTCGAGCCGCTCGGATGCCTTCAAGTACCTCGCAGTCGCCGCGTCCTCCTCGGCATCACGCCGCTGCGGCGACTCCTGCGCGAGTGTCGTCTGGTGCCCGACCATCCGCTCGATCAACGCGTGCGTCATGGCCAGCCGGTCGGCGGTCCAAGACGACAGACGCCGACCGTATGCGCCGCAGATCGACGCGCCGATCGCGACCCACGCCACCAGCAAGGTGAGGTGCAGCGCCGGCGCCGCGCCGCGGCTCAGCACCCAGCCCGCGAACAGGATCTGCAGACCGACGACGACCGATCCCAGCCCTGAGTTGAGGGCGACCGACTCGAACGCCTGCGACTCGAGCACCCGCCCCAGCAGTTGACCGACGCCCTGCCGGCGCAGGCCGTCCGGATCGAACCGGAGGGCCCCGAGCAGTAGTCGCGTCTTGATCAGCCGGCTCACATCCAGTGCCAGCGTTGCGTCGAGCCACCGCGCCACGAGCTGGAAGGGAATCATCGAGACGACAAGCAGAACCCACGCCGCGAGCCATCCGGCATCGAGCCGGCCGTCGAGCGCCGCGGCACCGATGGTGCTCCAACCGACGATCTCGATCGCGTACAACAGGGCGAAGACCGTCAGCATGCGGACGAGCCGACGCGGCACGCCCGCCTCGTTCAACAGGGCACGAAACGAAGCCGTCGGCGGCAGGCGCAGACACCACGCGTCCGCGACCTCGACGTCCGCCAGACGCTGGCGCGCAAGGAGCGATCTGACGCGCGCCTTGCGCCGCGTCGAGACGCGCGCAATCTCCAACACGCTGTCGATCTCCGGGCCGAGGGACGCGTCAGACGCCCCGCAGAGCGCATCCACGACGGTCGCGATCGGGCATGCGTGAGTGCGCATGGTGGGTCCCATCAGCCGCACGCGCCCCCTCTTCGATCCGACGAGCAGCAGCAGGCGGAACTCCCGGCCATCGCGGTACCTCAGTAGCGCAGGTGCACCACCGCGAAGGAACGCGTCGACACTCGCTGGCGTCACACGGACAGCTTCGGCCTCGAGGCCGAGGCGCTCGGCGATCCAGTCGACCAGGCGGGGACCGTCCTCCTCATCCGCCTCCGCCGCCTGACTCACGATCACGGGATCCACGCGCTCCGCTGCCAGCCCCGCACGCTGCGCGAGCGTCGTCATCGCGTCCGGCAGGCTGTCCGTGGGCCAGCTGGCTGCGCGCAGGGCGCCCGGCATCACCAGCGCCTCACCACTGCCGGGCACGGCTCGGGACGCAGATCGTCTTCGTGCACGGCGCCGGCCTCGACGCGCACCCGCCGCCACGCCTCGCTGCGCCAGAGACGATCGCGAACGCGAACTTCGGCGTCCAGCAGCGCTCGGTAGCGCGAGGACCGCGCGGCCAACGTCCCGGGCTCGTCGTCTTCGACGATCCGTCCGCCTTCGACGACGAGGACACGATCGAAGGCCTTCGTCTCGCTGAGATCGTGCGTGACGCACAGGAGCGTCGAGGACGACCAGTGCGCACGCGTCTCGGCGAGCAGGCTGGCGCGCCGCTCGCGATCGAGTCCGCGAAACGGTTCGTCGAGCAGCGCCAGGGCGACGTCCGGCTGTGCCAACGCGCGGGCCAGACGGACCCGCTGCCCTTCGCCCCCTGACAGCAGCCCACCGCCCTCGCCCAGACACGTCTGGAGGCCCTGCGGCAGCCGCGCGACCACATCCCGCAGCGACGCCGCGTCCAGGGCCGCCGCCGCCCGCACGCCGTCCAGACGGCGCGAACTGTAGCCGACGTTGTCGAGCAGCGTCCGATTCCAGATCTGCACGGCCGGGTCCACCCACGCCGTCCGCTCCCGCAGGCGGACCAGCACGTCGGCGGACAGGGACTCCTGATCGACCCGCAGCCATCCGTGTGCCAGCCGGTGCCAGCCGAGCAGCAACCCGACGAGCGTCGACTTCCCCGCTCCAGACGGACCCACGATCGCCACGTGTTCGCCTGGCGCGATCTCGAGCGACACCCGGTCGAGAATCACGTGGCCTCCGGCGACAACGGTCCCTTCGACGAGCGAGATCGCCGCACCGCGGCTCGGCGACCGTCTCCCCGTCGCTCGCGGTGGATCGACCGCACCTGGCAGGGGCCCCGCCGCCGATCCCTCGGCGGAGTGAACGTGGGTGGGCGCGGAGAGCGGTTCGAGCAGGCGCAGCGTGATCGTGCGCTGCGTCGGGTACTGATGCGCGAGGCCGACGAGCGTGCCGACGAGCGACGGCAGCTTGAGCGCCCAGTACACGAGCAGGAGGTCCGCACCGGTGACGCCTCCCGCGCGCCTGAAGTGACCGACCAGCATCAGGGCAGGCAGTCCCGTGCACACGACCGACTGCACGGCCCCAATGGCAAGCGACGCGCGGATCACCCGCAGGCTCGACCGCGCCCACTCGACGAGAAGCCCCTCGTGTTGATGCCTGACCGCCTTGGCGGCCTGATGAGCGCGAATCGCCGTCAGACCGAGGAGCGCGTCGAGATAGAAGCGGCCCAGCGCCGCGGCGTGCGTGCGCATCCGCAGATCGCGTTCGTTGACGA
>JBFXAT010000066.1:0-23973 GCA_050183995.1 Vicinamibacterales bacterium | reverse complement strand
AGTCTCCTGATGATGCGTTCATATCCGACGTTTGCCGCCGCCCTGTCGGCCCTGTTGCTCTCCACTACACTCGGCGCCCAGAAGACGACCCCGATGCGCACCGGCTCTGGCGGCAGTCCGCATGTGCGCTCCGACTGGTCCATCGACGGAGCCACGATCGCCGTCGAATACGGCCGGCCGTACCTGAAGGGCCGCTCAGAAACCGCAATGATGCCGCGCGGCGAGGTGTGGCGGACCGGTGCCGACGAGCAGACCACGATCCGGACCGACAAGACGCTGAAGTTCGGCACCCTGACGGTTCCTCCTGGCGCGTACGGGCTGCATACGATTCCCGGCGAGAAGGAATGGCAGCTCATCATCAGCAAGCGTTCGAGCGGCTGGGGCATCCCGTATCCTGTCGGCCAGGACGTCGGGAGGATGCCGATGAAGGTGTCGAAGACGCGGTCTCCGGTCGAACAGCTGACCATTCAGGTCGAAGACACTGCCGCGGGAGGTGCGCTCCGGATCGAATGGGGCACGACGTCCGCCAGCGCACCGTTCACCGTGCAGCCGTAGGCGACGCGACTCTGCGCAGCAGATCGGACGCGACCAGCACCAGTCGACGCAGCACGTCCGGATAGCCCGGCGCCCTGCTCTCCAGGAACGTCCGAACGATGCTTGCGGCCGCCGGTGAGCGGTGGCCGCTCAGGAGTGCGTCGGCCCAGCGTTTCGGAAAGAAGATGTCTCCCGTGCGTTGCACCTCCTCCAGGAGCGCGAGGCCGGGCTCGAGGTAGCCGATCGACACCGCCCCTCTCAGCGGATGGTGCAGCCACCGCAGCCCCTCGATCGCCCAGGGCTCACGCCGGCGGTTCACGACGTCGTGCAGCGCGTGGAAGAAATGCGCCCGCTCCTCCGCATCCCCCGACAGCGCCGGACGCACGAACGCGAGCGCGGCGCGACGATCCGGGTCGGCCGTGCTGTCGATCTGCGACGCGACGAGCGCGTCGGCGCCAGGCACGTTCCGCACGGCCAGCTCCTGCACGACGGCGACGCGGTCGTGATCGCCGAGCGGTAGCCCCGCGATCGACTCGGCCCCTCGCCAGAGAGCGCCGAGCCAGTCAGTCGTCTCGGGCGTGGTCGCCACGGTTCTGAGCGTCGCGAAGAATGCCGCCTTCGCCGTTGGCGTGCCGGCTCGGGTGACCTGCCCGCGCAGTGCCTGCTCCAGAGAGGGAGCGCAGCGCCCGCGCTCCTCCGGTGGCAGGACGATCCAGAACGCTCGCTCGAGGTACGCGAGGATTCGCGCAGTCGTCAGCTCGCTCGTTTCCGTGGCGAGACTCCTGAGCGCGAGACTCATGAACGCCGTGGGATCGATGTCGCCGTCGAGGAGTGCGTCCCACATCGTGATCCAGGCGCTGGCCCTGGTGAGCGGGTCGTCGACCGTTTCGAGGTTCGCCCGCAGCCACGTCCGGCTGCGGCGGTCGATCCGAAACGCGCCGTATCCGATTCCGCCACCGTTCGGAAGGACGAAGTCGGGAAGTGGCCGTTCGCTCCTGATCTCCAGCTCCGCTTCGCCATCCAGGAAGACAGCCTCGCGCTCGACGCCGCCGGCATATCCAAGCGCGACCTCGAGCCGTTGCGGCCAGCGGCACGTCCGTCCGCGAACCGGATCGGACGTGGTCAGGGTGACCCGGACGCTGCGACCGCTGCTCTCGGAGAGGTGGGTTCGAATCGACGGCCGTCCTGCCTCGGCGATCCAGTCTCGGCTCCACGCGGCGAGATCGATTGTGGCGTGCTCCTGCAAGAGCGCCAGGAGATCCGGCCAGCTGGCACTGCCGAAGCGGAACCGCTCCAGGAACCGCCGCAGCGCGGTACGCATGGCGTCCGGACCGATGATCTGCTCGAGCTGACGCATGACGATCGGCGACTTCAGGTACACAATCGGTCCGTAGAGCGACCAAGCGTCGAGCAGGTTCGCGAGCGGCTGCCGGATCGGGTTCGTGCCGTCGGTCCGATCCACGTCGTATGCCGCCGGGTAATGCGCATGCAGGAACGCGAGCGCATCATCGCTCCCGGCGTGCTGGGGCAGGTCCGCAGCGGAGATCCGCGCCACGATCCGTGCCGCCACCAGGTTCGCGAAGACCTCCTTCATCCACACATCCGAGAACCAGCGCATCGTCACGAGATTGCCGAACCACATGTGCGCCGTCTCGTGCGCGATGAGGTGAATCCGCGCCGTCAGCTGCTGCCGTGTGGCGGCGGCGTCGAGCAGTAGTGCGCTTGCGTTGTAGTAGATGACGCCGGGGTGTTCCATGCCGCTGAACTGGAAGGCGGGCACGATCGCGACGTCCAGCTTCGCGAATGGATAGGGGATGCCCGTGTACGATTCCAGCCAGTCGATCGCCTGCTCGTGAATCCGCACGATGGTGTCGATTGATTGCGCCAGCAACACGGGATCGGCGTCGTGGTGGAACAGGCGCATCGGCCGGCCGGCGCACGTGCGCAGCTCCGCGGAGAGGCGGCCAGACGCGAAGGCCAGCAGGTAGGTCGGGATCGGCTCCGTTTCGGCAAAGGCGATCGCCACACGCGGGCGGTCCAATCCCGCGCTCGTGTCGCGACTGGAGACCTCAGCGGCATTGGCCACCGCCGTCCAGCCGGTCGGGAGGTCCAGGGTCAGCGACCATCGCGCACGGATGCTCGGCTGGTCGAAGCATGGCAGGACTTCGTGGGCGCGCGCCGGCACGAACAGCGTGTACATGAAGTCCGGGCGTCGGTTCAGCGGTCCATCGCCGCTTTCGAAGGCCAGCTCGATCCGGTTGGCCCCTTCACGGAGCCGCTCGGCTTCGACGACGAGGTGGCCGTTGTCGTGGCGTAAGCGCGCCGGCACGCCGTTCACCGATGCGTGTCGCAATGAGTGCGGTCGGCGAGGCGCGAAGTCGAGCAGCAGCGGTCGTCCAGCGTCCGTGAGGTCGAACGCGAGATGTGCGTCCCCGTGAACGGCTTCGTCCGAATCGTCCGGGATACGAAGCGTCAATGCGTACCGGAGGTCGCGTACGCGGCCCGCACGGGATTCGGCGAGCGCTTCTGAGATTCCCGGAGCCGCGTCCGTCAGGTCGGCCACGCCGGGCAGTGTATCAATGCATCCGGGGACATATAATCCAGGCGCTTTCCAACTCCGTTTCGACGCTCCGAGGACATCATGGCAAAGAAGCGCGCAGCGAGGCGTGTCTCACGGTCGGTCCCGACACGCACGAAGAGCACGAAGAGCACGAAGAGCACGAAGATCTCCAAGATCTCGAAGGGCACGAAGCGCTCGAAGCGCACGGCGGGCTCGAATGGCACCGCGAGCTCGAAACGCGCGACGAGCACGCGAGGCGCGGCGAAGTCGCGCGGCGCGAGGACACGGGGAGCTTCGGAGCGAGGTCGGCTGTTCGCCCCGTTGGCGGGGAGCGAGCCCCGCGTCATCGGAGGTGTGCGGTTGGATGTCGTGCCGGCGGGCGCCGCCCGCGTGAAGCGGCTCGTGTATCCGGCGGGCTTCCATTGGGAGCGCGACATGAAGCCGGTGACGGGCACCGAGCTCTGCATGCACGCTCACGTCGGGTTCCTTGCGCACGGTGAGATTCATATCGAATATCCCGACGGTTGCATCGTCGAGCTCAAGGCTCCGCAGGTCGTCGTGATCGAGCCGGGTCACGACGGGTGGGTGGTCGGACGCGAGCCCGCGGTGCTCATCGAGATCGATTTCGAGCGGGAGACGATCGAACGGCTCGGGCTGCCGGCGGCACACCGGCACGAATAGCCTCTCGTCCGCGTCCTTGGGGGCCGCCCACGCAGGTCGGCGGCTTCCCATTCCTCCCTTTTCGTCCCCCTTCGATCGGCGCCGGGGAGCCCCTGCACCAGCGCCCGCTGTAACCTCCGCGCCGAGTTCGGGTAATCATCCACGGAACGTGACCGACGAGACGTTGATGCAGCGCGTCCGGGACGGCGATCTCGCCGCCCTGGGCGACCTCTTCGAGCGCCATCACCGGCGGCTGTACCTCTTCCTCGCCCGATCGGTCGGCGACGCGGCCGCGGCAGAGGACCTGGTTCAGGAGGTGTTCGTGCGGATTCTGAGCTATCGCCGCACCTACGACGAGACGCACCGGTTCGAGACGTGGCTCTATCGGATCGCCCGCAACGCGCGTGTCGACCACTTTCGGCGGCGCGGTCCTGAGCCCGACCGCGTCGACGCGGCCTTCGAGGTGCCGGCCGCCGGGCAGGGACCGGCGGATCTGCTGGAGCGCGAGATGGATCTGCGCCAGCTCGCCCGCGCCATGAGCCAGCTCGACGAGGATCGGCGCGACCTGCTGGTGTTGGCCCGGTACCAGGCGATGCCGTACGACCGGATCGCCGAGCTGCTCGGGATCGAGATTGGCGCCGTGAAGGTGCGCGTCCATCGCGCGCTCAAGCAGTTGCGCGCCGCCTTCGTGAAGCTCGAGCGTGTCGACTGGGCCGCCAAGGAGTGAACCGCGAGGACGCGGACCGCGAAGCAACCGTGACGATGTGGGCCGTGACGACGTGAACAGCGACGACGTGGACCGCGACGACGTGAACCGTGACGAAGCGGTGTGAGTGTGAAGCGATGAGTGGTGAAGCGATGAGTTGCGAAGCGATCAGGCAGCGCTGGGCCGACCGCCTGGCGGGCAGTCTCGACGCTTCTGGTGAGCAGGCCGTACGAGAACACGTTCAGTTCTGCCCGGCGTGCCGCGCCGAGCTCCAGGACCTCGACGCGCTGTGGCACGCGATGGGCGAACTGTCGGATCCGCCTGTCCCTTCCGACCGCATGCGCACGCGTCTGCTGGCGGAGGTTGCCGCAGAGGACGCGATGCTGCGAGCCGACGCGCTCGCGCGGCAGGAGACGCCGGGCGCAGCCGCCTCCGCGGCGTTCCGGCGTTCGGCACCGCTGGCGCAGATGGCGATTGCCGCGTCGCTGCTGCTCGCCGGCGTCCTGATCGGTCGCAGCCTCGGATCCGCGCCGGCGCCACCGCCAGCGCCGGCAGCCGAGATGGCCGATGTGCGGAGCGAGCTCCGCGAGATGCGGCAGCTCCTGACGCTCTCGCTCCTGCAGCAGCAGTCGGCGGCCGAACGGCTTCGGGGTGTCAGCTGGACCGAGCAGATCGATCATCCGGGCAACGAGGTTGTCGCCGCCTTGCTCGACGCGCTGCTGCACGATTCGAACGACAACGTGCGGCTGGCTGCCGTCGATGCGCTGCGCCGGTTCAGCGATCGCGAGGATGTGCGGCGAGCCGCGCTGCGCGCCGCCGCGGATCAGCGCTCCCCGATGCTGCAGGTTGCCGCCATCGACTTCATTGTCGACATGCGTCAGCCGGGCGCGGAGTCCACCTTGCGGCAGCTCGCGGAAGATCCCGCGGTTGACGAATCAGTTCGCGGGCGGGCCGCCTCGGCGCTCGCCCGCCTCATCTCGTGAGGAGCGCGACATGGCCTACGTTATGGACCTTGCGGCGATCGTGATCAGCGCGATGCTCTCGATGCTGCCTGCAATCGTGTCGTCGAGCGCCGTCGTGCAACAGGAGCCTGACACCACGCGGCGGACACTCCGGTTTCCCGGGAGCGACGGACCGGGCCGCATGCTCGAAGTCAGCAACGTCAACGGGCGCGTCCGGATCATCGCCGAGGACCGGCAGGACGTGGGCATCGTCGCTGTTCGGCCGGCGGGAGAAGCGGCGGCGCAGGCATCGGATAGTCCGGGCCCGGATTTCCGGGAAGAGTCGGACCGAATCCTGGTGTGCGGTGACGCCGAGCAGTGCGGCTGTCATCAGGACGCCCGGTCGAGGCGGCGCAGCCGAGACGGAGCGGATCGGCGGGTCGATCTCGAGCTGCGTGTGCCGAGGCAGGTGGCGCTCGACGTGTGCGCCGTGTCGGGCCAGGTGGTCGTGGAAGGCGTCGAAGGACGCTACGAACTGCGGACCGTGAGCGGCAGCGTCACGATGACGGACGTGCGGGGGAGCGGCCTTGTTCGCACCGTCAACGGCGCGATCGACGCGTCGTTTATCGAGCCGCCGGCGACGGCGTCCGGATTCAAGACCGTGAACGGCAGGATCGAGGTCCGATTTCCCGGCACCCTTTCGGCGGACCTCCGCCTGCGCACGCTGAATGGGGAGCTGCTGACTGATTTCGAGACGACTCGTATGGCATCGGCGCCGATGCAGGAACAGCGCGGTGCACGCCGGGTCTATCGCGCGAACCGGTACACGGCCGTTCGCGTGGGGCAGGGTGGTCCGGAGCTGACGTTCGAAACCGTGAACGGCGACGTCCGCATCCGGCGCCGCTGAGAGGAGTGGCGATGATTCCAAGAGCCCTCGTCCTCAATCTCGTCGCGGCGGGCCTGCTGGCGGCCGGGGCCGCGGCGCAGACCGGCAACGAACAGATCACCGTTCCGCTCACCGACCCGGCGCGCGTCGTCACGGTCAAGGTCAGGCTCGTCAACGGAGGAGTGACCGTCCGTGGCGGAACTGGGCGCGAGGTCGTCGTGACGACCAGCCGCAGCGAACGTGAGGTCGAGCGCCGGCGTGAACGGGACCAGCGGGCCGATGGTCTGAGGCGCCTCACGCAGCCGGGCGGCTTGACCGTGGAAGAAGAAGACAACACCGTCACGATCGCAGCTCCGCCTTCCGGATCGCGCGGGAACATCGCGGTCGAGGTTCCTGCTTCGTCGAATCTCGTCGTGCGGACGGTGAACGGGGGCGAGGTGATGATCGAAGGGGTGACGGGCACCATCGAGCTCAACAGCGTGAATGGATCCATCAGGCTCGTCGATGTCGGCGGTCCGGTCGTCGCTCACGCGGTGAACGGCCGGATCGTCGCGTCGATGCGCCAGATGCCTGGAAACTCGCCGATGTCGTTCACGTCGTTCAACGGCAGCGTCGACGTGACGTTGCCGCCGGCATCCAAGGCCAACCTGAAGCTGCGAAGCGACCGGGGCGATGTCTACACGGACTTCGAGGTCAGCCCGATCCCGCCGCCTCCTGGCGCCGATCGCGGGCGAGTGACCGACTCCCGCGGCGCACGCCGGGAACGCAGCGCGCGCGCCGACGAGCCGCCATTCAAGATCGAAGTGGACCGCTCCATCTACGGCACGATCAACGGGGGCGGAGCCGATCTGGAACTGAGGACGTTCAACGGCAACGTCTATCTTCGCAGGGCCAAGTAGCGTCAGCGCGCGAGGAGGGGCAGCGCTCGGCCCGGTCGTGGCGCGCGAGTCGCTGCCTCGTTCGTCAATCCAGCAGCCCGTCACGAACCAGCCGCGCTCGACGGATCGGTGGCGGTTCGGGGCGGCAGGCTGCACTCGCGGCTCAGCCGCGTACGCGCGCCGGCTTGCGAGCCGGCTGTCGCTCCGAGGTGGGACCGATCTCGATGCCCTTCGGTCTGCGTCCACGCGTCGGCTTCGCGGCCCTGATCGGCGTGCGAACCGGCTTCTGGGTCCCGAGGCCGAGTACCTCGCCCGGGTTCTTCGAGCGGGTCGTCTTCTTCCGAGCCGTCCCCGCACTCTTGGGACCGGTCACCGCGATCTTGCGGGCAGCACTGGGGCGGGCGGGGGTATTGCGTTTCGCGATCGGCATCAGCATTCTCCTTATGACGCGCGAACTGGACACTTGCACCAGCTCGACGTCGATTGGCGTGACATGAGGATCTGCGATCACGAGTCGTGCCATCGGCGCGCAGGCGTTAGAATCTGACATGCGCGCGCGTGGAGCGCAGTGGCTCGCCGGATGCCTTCTCGCCGGACTCTCCATCGGCTCGCCGCCGGCGCACGCGCAGGCGCCGTCATTGCCGGCCGACACCGCGCGCCCGCACTTCCGGTCGGCCGTGAGCCTCACGACGGTGACGGCGACGGTCACCGACGAGGACGGCCGGCTCGTGCCTCGGCTCCCGCAGGAGCGCTTCGAGGTCTACGAGGACGGCGAGCTCCAGGCGATCACTCAGTTCACCAACGAGCGCGTGCCCGTCAGCGTGGCGATTCTGCTGGACGCCAGCGACAGCATGTACGGCCAGCGCATCACCGATGCGCGGCAGGCGGTCTACCGGTTCGTGTCGGACATGCTCGACCCGGCCGACGAATTCGCGGTGATGCTGTTCAACCATCACCATCAGCTCCTGAGCGACTGGACCGACGATCGGTCCCGGGCGTTCGAGGTGCTCCACCCGGTGGTGCCGTGGGGATCGAGCGCGATGTACGACGCGGTCTTCGCGGCTCTCCCGCTCGCGGCGACACGCCATCGCCCACGTGCGGCGGTGCTGGTCGTGTCGGACGGCGCCGATACGGCGAGCGACACGCCGCTGCGTGATCTTCGTCGGGCGTTGCTGAGGACCGACGCATTCGTGTACGCCATCGGGGTCGATTCGCCCGGACGCCGGGCGATCAACGCGCCCGTGAATCCGTTGGCGCTGGCCGAGGTCACCGATCTGAGCGGCGGCCGCACGCACATCGTTCACGACATGACCGACCTGTCACTCGCGCTCGAACGGATCGCCGACGAACTGAACAGCCAGTACCTGATTGGCTATACGTCGCCTCGCCGGCCCGACGGCCGGTATCACAGCCTGCGTGTGCGCATTCGGGGTGGCGAGTATCGCGTCCGTGCACGCAACGGGTTCGTGGCCGAGATCGAGTGAGCCGCCGACCCGGCGGGCGAGAGCCGGCCCGCCACCTGAGCCGCGGCGAGTTGGCTATAATCCACCGCGTAGTTCACGGCGCGGTTCGGATGTCGGGGGCTCCCGCGGCGTGCGGTTCGAGCAGGCCTGGCCGCCCGGATGCGGTTGTTCCCTGGAGGAACGCATGATACGTGCAGCAGTTCTCGGCGGACTCGTTGCCGCCGGCGCCTTGACCGTCGCGGTCGCCGGTCAGCAGCAGCGGGCGGCGCTCCCTGAGCTCGAGAAGGTCAAGGACAACCTCTTCGTCATCGGCGCGTCGAGTCCGGTCGACCGTTCGCAGTTCACCGGCGGCAACGTGGCGGTGTTCATCATGTCCGACGGCGTCACGGTCGTCGACACGAAGCTCGCCGGATATGGACCGGACATCCTGGCGCGCATACGAGCGGTGACCAACAAGCCGGTCACCCGAATCATCAACACGCACACGCACGGCGACCACACCGGCAGCAACGAAGCGTTCCCGACGACCGTGGATATCGTTGCGCACGAGAACACCAAGGCGAACATGGCCAAGATGGACGCCTTCAAGGGAGACAAGGCGCAGTTCCTGCCGAAGCGGACCTACAGCGACAAGCTGACCGTCGGCAGCGGGAGCGACCGCGTCGATCTCTACTACTTCGGCCCCGGACACACCAACGGCGACACGTGGATCGTGTACCCGGCGCTGCGGGTGCTCCAGACGGGCGACATGTTCCCCTGGAAGGATGCGCCGTTTGTCGACCGGGCCAATGGCGGCAGCGGAGTCGAGTTCCCGAAGACGATCGCCAAGGCGATCGCGGCGGTGGGCGGCTCCGTCGATACGGTGATCCCGGGCCATTCACCGGTCACCACTCCGGCCTCGCTGCAGGAGTATCAGCGCTTCACGGCCGCGCTGCTCACCGAGACGGAAGCGGCCATCAAGGCCGGCAAGACGGCTGAGCAGGCCGCGGCGTCGATCGATCTGACGCCCACGTTCAAGGACTATCGCTCGGACCGCATGAAGGCCGCCATCGAGGCCATCTACGCGGAAGAGGGCAAGTAGGACACCGAACCGCGGGGCCAGGATCGTTTCCTGGCCCGCGGAGCCCTCGCACCGCTCCGCGTCAGCGTTCCATCTTTCCGGACTCCCGCGCGTCCGACCCGCACCTGGCGGCGCGAGCATCGCACGGACGGGCTGGTCCAGGACGTCATCGATCGAACGCCGGCCGCGCACGTCTTCGTCGACGATCGCGCGGTCTGCGTTCGTGGCGACTTCATGTCCACCTTGGCAGAGATCGACGCGTTCGCCGCGCATTCGGAGCCGGGTGCGCGCGGAGACGCGGAGTAGCTGTCACTCATGTCCTTCTTCCTGCTCATTCGACACGGCGACACGGACGCGGTCGGCCACCTGATGACGGGACACGCGCCAGGTGTCGTCCTCAACACCAAGGGGGTGGAGCAGGCCGCGACCCTGCCGGCGCGGCTGGCCGGCGTGCCGCTCGCCGCTGTCTACGCCAGTCCCCTCGAGCGGACGATGGCCACTGCGCAGCCGCTGGCCAACGCCCGTGGGCTCGACGTGCAGATCGAACGGGGATTGATCGAAGTGGATTTCGGCGGATGGACGGGGCGCCGCTTTGCGGACCTGGCCGCTGATCCCCATTGGCAGCTGTACAACCGCGTTCGCAGCATCACGCGGCCGCCGCAGGGTGAGTCGCTGCTCGACGTGCAGCAGCGCGCCGTCAACGCGCTGCTGGAGATCCATCGGCAGCACCCCGACGACGTGGTGGCGGTTGTGTCGCATGCCGACGTCTTGCGTGCGATCCTGCTGTACTTCCTCGGCATGCCTGTCGACGCCGTGCTCCGGCTCGAGCTCGGCCCAGGGCGCATCAGCGTGCTGGAGATCGGCGCTGGCGCGCCGCGTGTCTGGCAAATGAACGGCGATAGCGCGATCGGGGCCTGGTGAATCGCCGCCCGTCGCGATCCCCTCGATCGACGCGGCGGCCAGTGTCGCGTATCCGAGGCGATAGGCGATGCAGGCCGCCGTGTAAAGCGGCAGGCGGGAGGGTGGCCCAACGGCCTAGTAGTCCGTGCCGGTCGCCGCGCCGATCGCGTCGATGTCGGCGCCAAGCGGCCCGCCATCGGTTGCCGAAGACCGATACGGGCTCGACGGTCCGAGCCGGTAGTTCCCCGACGGGTTGAGGAACCCCACCTCGCTCATGGAAACAGGGAAGTAGTTGCCAGACGGGTAGAGCCAGCTCTGCCCGCCTGCGATGACGTTGCGCTGAAAGACGGCTCCGGGAAAGAACGCGGACAGCGTGCCGTTGCCTTCGCTCACCGCCGAGCCCATCACCGCCCACGCGTTGTCCGGCACGATGTTGTTCGAGAAGACGAACCCCTGCACCTGCGGACCGTCGGCGTAGACGACCGACGTGCCGTCGGTGAACACGGTGTTGTGATCGACAGTGAGGTTCGTCCCGCCGCTCGTGAGCAGCAGCTGGCCGGCGCCGCCCCAGTTCGCCTTGCTCAGATCGACGACGAGGTTGTTGCGGAACGTGACGTCACGCAGGGGCAGTGAGGTGAATCGATAGTCGGTGCCGAGCACGTTCAGCACGCCGGCGACGTGTCGAATGACGTTGTTGGTGATCGCGATCTGCTGCACGACAGACCACGGCGCGCCGCCGTCCTGGTTGCGCGGGGTGAGCACGATGGCGTGACCCGATTGCCCGCCCGACCAGTTGTACTCGATGACGTTGCCTTCTATCGTCACGCGCTGGGCGTTCTTGAGCTCGATCAGGTTCTTGACCGCGTACCCCTGCGACCGCCACGAGGGTTGCTTGGTCACCGTGTTCCCGCGGAACACGATGTCGGACGGCACGAGGTTCGGGATCGGCGGGTCCGAACCCCCGAGCAGGAAGTTCTCGCCCGTGGCCTCGAGGTAGTTGTTCTCGATCGTGAAGGGGCCCGGACCGTTCCAGCCCGCGATCGCCTGCGAGTCGCCGTTCGCGAGGCGGATATCGGAGATGTAGCAGTTGACGATGGTCGTGGACGCCGAGTTCAGGGCGATGCCCCGCTTTTGCTGCTGACCGCTGACGCCGTGGACGTACACGCGATCCACGACGAGATCGTGCGCGACGGTCCCGAGCGACCGCTGCGCGTTGGAGCCGTCGCCCAACGCGAGGATGTCGCCGTACGGCCAGGTGTCGACCAGCTCGAGGAACTGCAGGCGCCAGTGATGCGCCCCGAGCTCGGTCATGATGGCCGGGAGACCGGCCGTGCCCCCTTGAATCTTGGGCAGCTGCGGCGCATCCTGCGGGGTGATCCGCTGGGTCGGGCCCGGCAGCGTCGAGTCGGGTGCCGCAGACCGGATCGTGATGTACTCGTTGCCGCTCTTCGCCCGCAGGATCAGGCCGCCCTCGTAGACCGCGCCGGGCGTGAGCACGATGGTGTCGCCCGGCCTCGCCGCATCGATGGCGCCCTGCAGGTCTTGTCCCGGCGTGACGGTGATCACGTTGGACGACGGCCCCGGCGGTGGCGCGCCGCCGCCGGCGGCAAAGCGTACCCGATCGATATTGCCGACCGCGTTGACGCCCCGGCTGTCGGCCACGACGCGCACCGCGTGTCTGCCGGCGGGCAGCTGGACGGATGCGGAGACGGTCTGCCAGTTCTGCCATCCGCCGGTGTCGGGAATCGACAGCCCACCGCTCACGTTCGTTCCGTCGATCTCGAGGTGGACGCTGCCGCCACGCCCGAGCGACGCGACCCGGAACTCGGCCGTGTAGGCGCCCGCGTCCGAGATGTCGGCCGTGTACTGCAGCCACTCGCCGGCCTCGATCCAGCCGACGTTGTAGCCGCCGCCCGCCGCCGGCTCGACGTCGACATCGGCCGATCTGAACACGCCTCCACTGTTGCCGCTCGTCGTGTCGTGATACCCGACCGCTTCGCCGCCGTTGTCGAACTGCTCCGCCTCAATCGACCCGGGAATCGGGACGGGAGAGCCGGTGTACGGGGATGCCTGGCCGGAAGCGCCGCCGCCTGGAGACACACGTATCCAGTCGATGTTGCCGCCAGCAGTGGTGCCTTCGCTATCGACGACGAGCCTGGCGGTGCTCACGCGCGAAGAAACCGAGATGGCGCGTGTGAGTGTCTGCCAGGATTGCCAGCCTCCAGTGTCCGGAATGCGCATCGCGCCGGTGACGTCGGCGCCGTCGAGCTCGACATGGAACGTCCCGCCCTGCCCGAAGCAGGCGACGCGGAACTCCGCCGCGTACGACCCGGCCGGCAGGTCGATCGAGTACCGCAGCCACTCGCCCGCCGACATCCACCCGACGTTGTAGCCGCCTCCCGACGACGGCTCGATGTCCACGTCTGTGTTGCGGAACTGTCCGCCGCTGTTGCCCGGCGAGTTGTCGCGGTAGCCGACACCGCTCCCGCCGGTGTCGAATGCTTCCGCCTGGATCGTTCCCGGAAGCGTCACCGGGTAGCCGGAGTAGGCGGCGGCGCCGGACGCCTGTGAGCGTGGGACGATCGTGCTGTCGCCGCGTGCCTGCCCTGGAGCTGACGAGAGCCAGGCCGAGGGGCTGAGCACGATCTGGTCGACCTCGACGCCGTCCTCGCGCACCTGGACACGGATGGTGTGCGTGCCGCCCGATGAGAAGCGCACGGTCGACGTCTGCGCCAGCCAGTACGCGCCGTCGACCCAGCCCCATCCCGCCGTGCCGCACGCGTTGCACGGCTCGAGGTTCAACAGCAATCCGGACGTCGTGCCGATCCGGTAGAGGGGGGCGCCCGCGCCGTCGATCGCGGCGTCGAACTGCACCCAGGCCGAGTCGTTCCACTTCGAGTCGCCGCCCGCGCGCAGGCGAAGCCATACGTGGTACGGCGTGTTCGCGTCGACCGGCACCGATGCCTCGAAGTAGTCCCTTGGAGCTGCCTGCGCCGTCGTCGTCGCGGCGAGTCCGCGATCGGGGGATGAGAGCTTCCGGCCGCCAGCGGCGCTGCCGTCAGCGGTGGACACCCAGGAGCCCTGGACGGCCGAGGCGTCAGACGCGTAGACCACCACTTCTTCGCCGGCGTCGGCGCGGGCCGCCGACAAGAACACGACGAACAGGGACCACACCAGGATTGCGACTCGGCGCATGGCATCTCCGGACTTGTTCGAAAACGGATGGCCTCAGGGAGGGACCGCTCAGCGACAGGCAATGGCAATGCCCGCGAATGCAGCGTCCTGGGTCCAGTTGAGCTGTTGGAGTGCGCGACAGCAGGTGTGAAGCCGTGACGTTTGAGGTCGAGCGCCCGAATGCAGCGAGGCGATCGCCGCGCGCACGATTTCCGCGAGCGCCGAAGCCGGAGCATAATGGCGCGTAAGAGGAATGTGATGTCGCCCGGCCGGACAAGTTCACACGGGATGCAGGCGCACGTCCCGGTCGAGCGTCTGATGCGCGAGATCGAAGACGATGTGCGACAGGTGCGCCGCAGCAGGCTGCTCGCGCGCGGCGGCGCCGACGACTACGAAGATCCCGCCCTCTACGCGGAGGTGGAGGAGGTCCTGCGCCGCGCCATCGACGCGCGCGACCCCGACGCGCTGCTGCTGCCGGACCTGCTGAGCGGGCAGCCCGACTGGCAGCTGTCCCTGCACCTCCGCTACGCCAGTCACCGGCCGGTGATCGGCCGCCTGCTCATCGCGTTGAAGCGCCGCCTCCTGCTGCCGGTCATGCGGTGGCTCTATGAGTTCAGCCTCGAGAACTTCCGGCGGCAGCGCCACATCAACGAGGTCCTCTTCGCCTGCATCGAGGAGCTGGCCATCGAAAACGCCCGGCTTCGCCGCGCGCTCCAGATGCAGGGGATCGACGACGAGGCAGGGGCCGAAGAGGACGGCATCCCGGCGCCAGACGGCCGCGCCTCGTGACGCGAATCGACCAACCGAGCCGCCCATGAAGCTCGCGTGCGTCGTGCACCGGTTCGGTGCCGACATCGCCGGCGGATCCGAAGCGCACTGCCGCCAGGTTGCCGAGCGCCTCGCCGCCAGACACGACGTCACGGTGCTGACGACGTGCGCCAGGGATCACATCTCCTGGCGCAACGAGCACCCGGAAGGACTCTCGTCGTTGGGCGCGCTCGAGGTGAGGCGCTTCGCCGTGGCGAGGCCGCGTTCGTTGCACCGGTTCGCCGAAGCGAGCGAAGTGGCCTTCAGCGGATCCGCGTCCGAGCGTCAGCAGGAGGACTGGTTCGCCGAGAACGGTCCCGACGTTCCGGGTCTGCTCAGGCATTTGAGCGACGACGGTCACCGCTATGACGCCATCCTCTTCTGGGCCTTCCGCTACGCGGAGGTGTATTTCGGCCTCCCCCTCGTGCAGGACCGCGCCGTGCTCGTGCCGACCGCCGAGGACGACCCGGTCATGCGCATGCCGATCGTCGCGCCGTTCTTCGCGCGCGCCAGAGGCCTGATCTACCTCACGCCAGAGGAGCAGGCGCTCGTGGAGCGCCGGCTGGCCGATCCTCCGCCGTCGATCGTCATCGGTTCTGGTCTCGAGCCTGCGCCAGCGCGGTCGCCGCGATCCCTTTCCGAGCTCGGTGTGCGCGCACCGTTCATCCTGTATCTGGGCCGGATCGATCCGAACAAGGGCTGCGGGGATCTGTTTCGGCACTTCATGCGGTACGCAGACGAACTGAACGGAAGTCTTCAGCTCGTGCTGGCCGGACCCGCGAGCATGCCGATCCCCGAACACCGCGCGATCCGCAGTCTCGGCTTCGTCGACGACGCCACGCGCGAGGCGCTGCTGGAGCAGGCGGTTCTGCTCGCGATGCCGTCGCGTTACGAGAGTCTGAGCCTGGTGCTGCTCGAGGCGTGGAACCACGGCCTGCCGGCCCTGGTGAACGGGCGGTGCGCGGTACTGAAAGGGCAGGCGCTCCGAGCGAATGGGGCGCTCTACTACCGGAACTATGACGAGTTCGCGCGCGGGCTGTCGCGATTGACGGGGGATCCGGACCTGGCGCGCCAGCTTGGACGCCAGGGCCTCGCGTACGTCGAGCGCGAGTACCGCTGGCCGATCGTGATCGGGAAGATCGAGGATCTGCTGCAGCGCGCCGTCCGGCGTTCCGCCTGATCCCCGACCTTCCGGGGCGTGAGTCCCGCTCGCACGTCCACAAGGCGCCGTGGCCGCAGTCCAGTCCTGCAGTCCAGTCCTGCGGCCCAGCGGTTCGGTCGCTGGGCTCGCCGGGCTACTGCGGCACGATGTCGAGCGCCACCTGCAGCGGGAAGCCTTCCGGCTTGACGAGCGGGCCGGTGTCGGGATCGCCGGGGACGAGGCTGACCTCGATCTTCGTGTTCGCCGGCAGCTCGACCGGATCCACCAGCCAGTAGCGACGAGGCCACTCCGGACGCGCATTGCGCAGCTTGAGTAGCGGCACCTTGCGTCCCGAGGCCGCGATCGCGGTCACCTCCACGTTCGCATAGGCCTCGTCGAGCATCGGCCGGACGGCGATCACGCGCCCTGCCTTCGCCAGTGTGCCGCTGAACGTGGTCGGTTCGAGCGCGCCGCTCTCGGCGGCTGACGCGTCGATCGACGCCGACTCGATCGATTTGCCCGAGAGGGGAGCCTCGGTGAAGTAGAGACCGACCTGGCTCCGATCCTCGAGCGACTTCTGCTCGTCCTGCCAGGACTTCTTGTAGTCGATCTTCAGGTGCAGCTTCGCACCGGCCGGCAGCTTGAAGGCCGCGCCGGATGGTGCGGCGATCGCCTCGTCGCCCGGCTCCCACAGGGCGAGCAGCGGTCCTCCCTCGAGACTGACGAACGCGCGACGCACCATCGACGGCACGCCCGGGAGCACGTCGGCCGCCTTGACCCACTTCTCCTCGGTCAGCCCGGTCGGAATGACGGCCTCGGTCGATGCCTGCATGGTTCCCGGGCCGAGCGCGAACGGCTCGGGCATCTGCAGCGTCAGATCCGGCTTGCCCATCGTCCAACCGGTGGGCGCCTGGACCGGAGGCGGCGTCTTGCTGAGATCGCCGTGTGGCGTGCCGCCGACGATCCAGGTGATCAGCGTGTCGAGCTGGCGTGCGGTCAGACCCTCGTGATTGCGCACGGCCGGTCCCGAGGGATCGGCGTACCACGGCGGCATCGCGCCGATCAGCAGCATCTCGCGCATCGACTCCGCCCAGGCGATGGCGCCGCCGTCGGTGTCGTAGGTCATGAGCGACATGGGCGCCGGCCCGCCCTCGGCGTGGCATCGGCCGCACTTGTCGCGGAGGATGGGGAAGATTTCGGTGTTGTAGGCGTAAGGTGAAATCTTCGCCTTGTGAGCATCCACACGCGTCGTCGATCCCGTGACGAGCGCCAGCGTCAGCACGCCGAGCCCGCCCCAGATCGTCAGCATTCGCCCGTGCGGGCGAGGGAACCTACCGAGCGTCATAAGCCATTTTCAAATCGGCGACGGCCGACGTGAGTCGATCGTTCGCCTCCACGATTTTGGTGCGGTTGCCCAGGTCTGCGTAGCCGTCGATCTCCCACGCGGCTGTCACCACGCGCTTGATCGCGTCGGTCGCGGCGGAGCGCTGCTGGGCGGGAACGGTGTTGAGATGCGATTCGAGCACGAGCGCGACGGTCTTGGTGCCCATCGCCGGCACCCACACTTCGCCGAGATTTCCGGCGCGGATGAACGTGTTGATCTGGGCGACGCGGTTGTCGAGCTCACCGATCAGGCCAGGGACGGTAGGCGGCAGCGATGTCTCGTCCAATGCAGCGGCGAGTGCCGGCGGCATCGCGGCGATCTCTCCTGCGAAGATGTCGCGAGGCGCGTCGGCCGGAGCGTTGCCCGCCGGTGCGGAGGCGGCGGCCGTGGCAGGCGGCGGCGCCGGAGCTGATGTGGCGGCCGCTGGTGCCGGGGGCGCGGGCGGCGGCGTGACGCGGGCCGTCTGCGCCGGAGGCGCCTTCGGAGGGGCCGCGGGTTTCGGCGCGCTCGCTGGTGCCGGTGCGGGCGCCGCGGCCGGCTTTGGCGCGGCCGGAGGCGCGGGCTTTGGCGCCGCGGCTGCCTGCGGCTTCGCAGCCGGCTTGGGTGGCGCCGCGGCGGCCTGCGGCTTGGACGGCGCGGCGGCCTGCTGCGTCGTGGCCGGAGCACCCGGGACCGGCGGCGGTTCCTTGGAGTACTCGTTGAACTGGAAGTCGAACGGCTGCTCGCGCATCGTGCTGCTGAACTTCAGCATGACCGTCGCACGCAGCGGCAGCCCCGCGTGCTGGGCCGGAATCTTCGCTTCCATCGTCGTCTTGTCAGCGCCGATGGCGAGCGGCACCGAGGCGACTTCCTTGTCGGCGCGATCGCGAATGACCACGGAGCCGGTGAACCCTTTCACCTGCAGCGGCTTGGTGAAGTTGTCGTAGAAGAACACGCGGAAGCGTCCGGCTTGCGGGTACGCGCCTTCGATGTGGTGCCACGCGTCGGAGGCCATGTAGAACTGGCCGCCGTGCCGCGGGTTGTGATCGCCGTGGGCACGAAGCTCGTAGTTGATCTTCCGCGCCTGACCGTTCCCGCAGGCGCCGGGCTCGAGCAGATGTTTGTCGGGAGCATCCGCGCAGGTCCAGTATTCGGACACCGTCACCTGCACGAGGTCGCGCCCGTCGCGGCGGCACTTGCCGGGGCCGTCGTGCACTTCGAGGGCCTGATGGACTGGACACCACCACTTGGCGTCCAGCCGGACGGGAACGAGCGCCATCTTGCACTTTGGACAATCGCCCGGCTTGTCCTCGATGACGTCTTCGTCACCCGGCATCGGGCACACGTACGAGAGCGGCGGCAACTCCTGGGCAGCGTTTCGGGACGCCTGGCCGGCCAATGGCGCGGTCGACACGAGCAGCGCCAGGGCCGAGACGGCGAGACCAGCGAAGTAGTAGCGCATGGTCCAATTGTACCGAACGGGAATCGCCGATCCATATATGGAATTCGGGATGCCCGAGGTTGAACCCGCTCAGCGGGGAAAAATCAGCGCTCCAGCGCGACCGAAAGCGGCGTCACCATGGAAGTCGGATTAGTTGCTGCTCCAACTTGTATGGGAGTGGCGACGAAATGTTCGTAAAGGACCACCTGATATTGCCCCAGGCGATCGCTCGGCGCGAAGCGGTAGGTCGCCTGGCCGTCGGCGCCGGCGAGCAGGGTGTACGTGCCAGGATCCTTGCCGAACCGCGCCACCGCGAAGGCCACGGCAGAGCCCGCATCGTGGAGATGGCCCCATCCGGCGGCGCTCTTGCCGCGCGAGCCAGCCGAGGTTTCGATCGCGCGGCGCCGTGTCCCCGGCCCCGCTTCGATCTTCCATCCGGTCGGGCCCGACGATGAGACGGTCTGGGTGAGCAGCGCCGTGTCGGCGTCCGATCTGAAGACGCCATAGGCCCCGCTGTCGGTGCCGAAATCCCACAGCAGAGGAAGGCTCCCGAAGCGGTAGGGGCGCTCGACGGCAATGTCGCGCAGGCGGCGGGTGCGATCGGTGACGATCGCCGTCGTCTTGATCCAGCTCTTGCTGTTGGGTATCTCCATCAACAACTCGACCGGAATGCCGGCCTCGTCCGCGAGGCGGATCGTCGCCGTGTAGCGCAGCGTCACGAGGAGCGGTCCCGCCTTGAGGACCTCCAGGCGGGCGTCAGTCGCGGCCGTGAGATCGGTGCGCTGCCCGTTGGCGTCGGTGATCGTCAGGCCGTTGGCGCCCGCACCGATGTTCTCTCCCCGGTATCCTACCGACGCGAGCAGCGGGGTTCCGCTCCTCGAGAACCGCAGGCTGCCGACCGTGACGCTTGCCGCATCCTCGGCGACCGTCAGCCCCCGCCCATCGAACGGCAACGGACTCACACCGTCGCCATACTGAAGCTCGAAGCGGCGATCTTCTTCCGGGTCCAGGCTGACGTTGAAATCGACGTCGAGCGCTTGCACGGATCCGTCGTCCCACGTCGCGTTGGCGGTGAACTGCGCGGGCACTTCGGCGCCGTTCCAGAGGAGGCGCGCCTGCGTGGGCGCCGCGAGGACACCTCTGGGAAACGGCACCCGGGCGCTGACCGGGTACTCGGTGCGGCGGATGCCAATCGGCTCTCGTACGTGGAATGCACGAGCGGCGGCCCGCTGTGCGTGTGCGGGGACGGGCCCTGTGGGGAAGCTGCCTGCCCAGAAGAGGGCGATCGCGATGGCCGACAACGCAGTTGCACGAAGCGCGCGCGCTGGCGAGGCGCGGCGGGAACGCGCCGACGCGGCGATCTCGCGGTGGCTCCGCACGGCGCGGATCTTACACCCGGGCAGAGCCCTCGCGACCACGGGGGCAGGCCTCTCGCGGCTGCGTGCTACACTCCAGACAGTCGGGTTCATGCGCATGTTACGACGCGGTTCCACGTTCGTCTGGCTCGGGTGGCTGTTGGTGCAGCTGTGCGCCCTTGCTGCGCCGCTCGCGGCAAGTCAGCTCGCCGATGCGTCCCGGCCCCTCGACGCGGAGTCGCTCTGCGTCTGTCCGATGGGCGACGACCCCGCGTGCCCGATGCATGCGGAGGCCGCGCGCCACGCCAGCGAGACCCGACACGACGACGCCGCCACGTGCACGGTGCGGAGCACCTGCACGCCGCTCGAGTACGCGGTCCTGTCGCTGCAGATCACGGCCGTACTTCCCGATGGTGTCGCGCTCGCGCGCGACGCGCGTACGACGGCCCTGCATTTCCCGAGCACCTCGTCGTCGAGCCGTTCCGATCTCCCCGACCTCCCCCCGCCGCGAGCCTAGCGCCACATCGATCGTTGTCGTGGTGTGTGCGCGTGCACGCCAGCCGGCTGAACAGCCGCGCCTGGCGAAGGCCGTCCAGGTGGAGGGCCCGCGCACTGGATCTACCATCGTAGAAAAGCCGAGGGAGAAATACGTCATGAGAACTCTTCGCACGCTGATCGGCGTCGTCGTCACGCTGGCCGTCCTGAGCACATCGTCCGCCCTGCTCCAAGCTCACATGAAGCTGGAGAAGAGCGAGCCCGCCGCCGATGCGGTGGTGAAGGAGCCGCTGAAGCACGTTCAGGTGTTCTTCAGCGAAGCGCCAGACCTCAAGGTCAGCAAGCTCGAAATCAAAGGACCTTCCGCGCAGACCAAGCTGGTACAGCTGCACGTCATGGGGAACTCGCTCATGGCCATGGTCGAGGGCGACATGCCGGATGGTGCGTACACCATCTCCTGGCAAGCCGCTGGAGACGACGGCCACATCCAGAAGGGCGAGATCTCGTTCACGCTGAAGCGGGCATAAGTTCGCTGCAGCTCCTGTATGGAGTCCTGGCTCGAGATCGGCGCCAAGGCGGTGGAGTACGCTGCGACGTTGCTGCTGGTCGGCGCCGTGGGCCTTCGCTGGGTTCTCGTGCCGCAGGTCAGGAGCACTCTGTACACATCGCACTCGCGGGTGTTGAGGGCGGACGCCGAGGGAATTTTCCTCGGCGCCGCCGCTCTCCTGATTGCCGGCCTCGCGCTCAGAGTCGTCGCGCATACCGTGGCGGCCTTCGGCTTCGAGGAGGCATGGCGCTGGGAGAATCTCCGCGTGATCGCGGTGGAGAGCCGGTGGGGCGGCGGATGGCAGCGCCAGTGTGCTGTCGGCGCGCTCGTGCTGGCGACCGCGATGGGAGCGAGGCGGCTGCCGGCGCTGATCCCCGTGACCAGCGTGGCGGCGATCGCGTTCTGCTTCGTGCTGCCGCTGCTCGGTCATGCGGCAGGGGAGCCCTCGCGCGTCGCGATCCATGGGCTCCATGTCTTGGCCGCCGGTCTCTGGGTCGGCACTTTGAGCTGCATGCTCATCGTGCGATCCGATGAGTCGCGTGCGGTTCGCGCCGTTCTGCTCCAGGCGTTCGCGCCTCTCGCGATGGGCAGCGTCGGCTTTCTGCTGGCGAGCGGCGTCGTGGCAGCGTGGACCTACCTGGACGCGTGGTCGAACCTGTGGACGACCGAATACGGACGCCTGCTGCTGCTGAAGCTGGCGGGCGTCGCTCTGGTGCTCGCCCTTGGGGCGGCCAACTGGTGGCGCATGCATCGCGCCGGGAAGCCTCCCCACGCGCGGCTCGCCCGTGCCGAAATGATTGCGGCTGGGCTCGTCGTCGCCGTGACTGCCTGGTTGACGGAAACGGCTCATCCATGAAGGCGCTGGGGTTGCCGGTGCGTTCTCGGCGGAGGGTTTCGTGACGTTGCTCAGACGACGCCTGCGCGCCGTGACGCTGGCCTGGTTGGTCTGCCAGGCGGCGTCGCTATCCGCATTGGTGCCGTCCGCCTGCTGCGCCGTTCACGAGTCGCGTGGAGAACGCGAGTGCCACGACTCGGAAGCGACGGTTGTCTGCCCGATGCACGCGTCCGCTGACGAAGAGTGTCCGATGCATCAGCGCAGTGCCGTCGCGGACGAGGCCTCCGGCGAATCCTCACCAATGCCCACGTGTTCGATGGGCAGCGTCTGCGACGCGCCGGCTGTGGCGCTGCGTGCCTTGTTGTCCATTCCGGGTGTCATGCCGGTGACCGCCGAGGCCACGCCTCGTCTCGTGTCGGTTCCGCTGCCCGCGGCGAAGTCGTCTCCGCTCGAGCGCGCCGCGCCGGGTGACACGCCACCTCCCCGAGTCTGACGTTCTCCCTCGACATCCATTTCGAAGGGCGCGCCCAAGGGGCGCGTGTCCTTCGCGTTGGGACGCGCGCTGCCGGTGGTCCTGGTCCACGCGGCATCCCGCGCCCGTTGACGTATTCATGGAGTCCTACGTCTGGGACTTCGGAGAGAGACGTGAGTACACGATTCCGTATTGCATGCACGTTCCTGCTGCTGGTGGCCGCCTTGCTGCACGTGGCCCCGGCGCAGGCGCAAGACACCATCAACCGCGCCAGCATCAGCGGGCGCGTCACAGATACACAGGGCGCCTCCGTGCCAGGCGCCATCGTTTCCGTGCGTCAGACCGCCACCAACCTCAGGACCGAGGCGGTGACCGACTCGGACGGACGCTTCCGGTTCCCGTATCTCGGTCTCGGCGACTACGAACTGGGCGTGAGCCTGAGCGGGTTCGCCGACGTTCGCAGAACGCTCACGCTGAACGCAGGTTCGGCGTTCGAGATTCCCATCGTTCTCGAGCTGGGTACGGTCGACACCGTCATCGATGTCGTGGCCCCGCTGCCGGTGATCGAGGCGGCGCGCAGCCAGATCGCCGGCACCGTTCGTGAAGAGGAGGTGCGCAACCTGCCCCTGAACGGACGCAACTTCCTCGACATCGCGCTGCTGGTGCCCGGCGTGTCGCCGACCAACACCGCGAGCACGCAGCTGTTCCCCGAGACATCGGCGGTTCCCGGCCAGGGGCTCTCGGTCGGCAGCCAGCGCAATCTGTCGAACAGCTTCATCGTCGACGGCCTGTCGGCGAACGACGATGCGGCCGGGTTGAGCGGGCTGCCATACGGCGTCGACGCCATCGAGCAGTTCCAGGTCGTCACGTCTGGGGGACAGGCGGAGCTCGGCCGCGCGCTCGGCGGCTATGTCAACGTCGTCACGAAGAGCGGCACGAACACGCGCAAGGGTGACATCTACGGATATTTCCGGGACGACAACCTGAATGCCGCGAACGCGCTGACGGGCACCAAGCTGCCTATGTCGCAGAAGCAGTACGGCGGCAGTCTCGGAGGCGCCATCACGGCGGATCGCACCTTCTATTTCGTCAACCTCGAGCAGCGGCGTCTCGATCAAAGCGGCCTGACGACGATCTCGCAAGCCAACGTCGACGCCGTCAACGCGCGGCTCGCCGCGGTGGGGTATCAGGGCCAGCCGGTCGTCACCGGCATCTACAACAACCCGGTGAACAGCACGAACGTGCTCGGAAAGATCGATCACCAGCTGAACGGCCGCGACCAGATGTGGATCCGCTACAGCGCCTATGACGTGACGTCCAGCAACTCGCGGGGAGCCGGCGGTCTGAGCGCGCCGTCGGCCTCGTCGGGCCTCGACAACCGGGATCAGGCTGTCGCCTTCAGCAACACCCTGACGCTGTCGCCGCGCACCTACAACGAAACGCGTGCCCAGTTCGTCTACAGCGACCTCGCCGCGCTCTCGACCGACCGCGTCGGACCGGCGGTGAACATTTCCGGCGTGGCGTCCTTCGGCACGCTGTCTGGAAGCCCGCAGAAGCGGTTGAACAAGATGATCCAGGTGGTGAACAGCCTGTCGCACCGCCGCGGCGCGCACGCCTTCAAGACCGGCGTGGACTTCATGTACAACACCGACACGATCAACTTCCCACGGTCGTATCGCGGAGCGTACACGTTCTCGTCGCTTGCCAACTTCCTTGCCGGCACCTACAACAACTCCGGCTTCACCCAGACCTTCG
>JBFXAT010000065.1:0-24774 GCA_050183995.1 Vicinamibacterales bacterium | reverse complement strand
GCCGGCTTGGGCGGCGTATCGCTCGTCGATCTGGTCGAATGGTATGGGCTTCACGCGCCGAGGATCTCCCGGATCACGTCCTCGTAGCGCGATGCCGTTCGAGCGATGTCGTAGTCGCGCGCGCGCACCAGCCCTTCCCGTCCGAGACGACGGCGCTCCCCCTCGTCGCCCAGCAGCCGTATCACGGCCTCGATGAACGCCTCGTCGGCGGCCAGACATCCGTAGCGGCCATCGTCGGTCACCTCGAGGCTCCCCGGGTTGGGCGTCGCCACGACCGGCGTACCGCAGGCCATCGCTTCGACGTAGGGCAAGCCGAATCCCTCGTAGGTCGACGGCGACGCATAGACCCAACACGACTGGTACAGACGGACGAGCGCGTCGACCGGAAGCCCGGTGTGATACGTGACGCCGGGTACCGCGGGCCCCGCCGGCGTCACCATGTGGAGCTCGGCGTCCGGGTACGCACGGCGTATCTCCGTATCGAATCGATCGAGCAGCCACTGTCCACGCTTCCGACCCGTCAGAGCCCCCACGAAGAGGATCGACGGGTTGGCCGAACGCGCGCGAGGCTCCGGCCGGAACCGTTCCATGTCGATGCCGTTGGGAATGACGCGCCGGATGAACGGATGGTAGTGGGTCGTATTGACGCTGCCGGCGACGGTGGCGCGCTGGCAGAGGCTCGTGAGGATCTCCTGGACGTACACGCCCGACTGGAGGATCGCGCGTCCGATCGACGTGGCCGATCGCGCCTCCTGCAGCGCGGTCCCCTGCATGATCCTGATCACGGGCCGCCCGCAGAGCGGCAGCAGCAGGCTGTCGCCGTGCGCGATCACCACATCGGCGTCACGGTATCCCGGCCCGAGCGCGAACACATTCCCGAGATATCCCATCGTGGCGCGGCGCCCGAACCACGTGTGCACGAACGCCCGGAACGGCAGCGGTCCCGTGGCGTAGCGCGCGGTATCCGGCCGCGGATCGTAGGTGAACACCGTGACCACGTGACCGCGATCGACCAGCGCGTTAGCGAGATCGTGCGCGACCTGTTCGATCCCGCCGCGCTTCTCTCCTGGACACGGCAGTCCGTAGCTGAACATCGCAATCCTGTAGCGGCGCCTCGCCCCCGTGCCCTCCGGCGTCCCGGGGCCTGCCATCGTCGCGGCGTCTGCCGTCGTCGCGGCGTCTGCCGGCGTCGCGGCATCTGCCGTCGTCGCGGGAAGCGGCGATGCGACCGGAAGGCTACTCACGCCGCGGCCCCCTGTGTGAGCTGTTGCAGCTCGTCGGTCAGCGCTCGAAGCGCCTGGGACGGATCGCACAACTCGCGCGCCCGCGCAGGTCCACTCACGCTGCGGCGCGCGCGGGCCTCCGCATCACCGACAATCGCCTCGAGTCTCCGCGCCAGCGCCGGCACGTCCGACGCATCCACCAGCCAGCCGCACTCGGGTGTGACGATCTCGCGGGCGCCGCCGAGCTTCGACACGACGACGGGAAGTCCCGCGTGGAGCGCCTCGACGATCGAAAGGCCGAACGGCTCGGGCTCGATCGCCGGGTGGCAGTACACGTCGGCCGCCGCGAGGATGTCCATCACGTCACGACGCTGTCCGAGAAACCTGACGCGACTCCCGAGACCGGACTGCTGCGCCGCCTGCACGAGCTCGTCGCGGTATGCGATCTCCTGCGGTCGCTGGGGGCCGCCGACGATCCAGCACTCCCAGGACACGTCCTGCCGGATACGCGACAGCGCCTCGATCAGCACGCGGTGCCCTTTGTAGGGCTCCATGCGCGAGACGCTGACGAACACGACGCTGTCCTGCGCGACCCCGAGTCTCGAGCGCGTGACCGCCCGCGCGACGCTCGGGGACTCCACCTGAATGGGTCCGTGGATCACGCGCGCGCGCACCGCTGGAAACACCCGCGCTGCGCACTCGAGGCTGTAACGGCTGTTGCAGATGAGCAGGTCCGGACGATGCCGGATGGCGAGCCGTTCGAGCCACATCTCACCGCGAAGTGTGTCGTGTACCCAGAGCGCGAGCGGCAGACCGACCCGCCGGACCGCAGGCGCGAAGACGGCATGGCTCCAGGCGGACTGCGTGATCACGACGTCGAACTCGCGTGAGGCGATCAGCTGCGTCAGCGCGCGGCGTGCGCGAAACACCTGATCGGGCCTCGAGAGCCGAACGGTCCCGAGCACGTGTGGGTTGACGCCAGACTCGCGGAGCTCTCGAGCGATCGGCCCATCGGCCGTGAACGCAAAGGACGGCTGCAGGCCCGAGTCTGGATCCGACGCCCGTGCGATGGTCGCCAGCACGCGCTCGGTACCGCCGTACAGGTTGCCGGCATGGAGCAGTAGCGCGCGCAGCGGATTCCGGGCTGGCCGCATGTCATGCAGCCGTCGCGGCGCTCGCATCGCCGTACACGTCGAGGATTTCCGAGACGAAGCGCGCCGGGTCGAACCGCGCCACCGCCGCGGCACGCGCGCGCGCCGCCAGATCGTTCCGCAGCGCCGGTGACTCGCGCAAGCGCCCGAGCTGACCTGCGAGCTCGTCGGCACGTCCGGGCGCGAACGTCAGCGCGTCTTGCCCGGGCTGAACGAGCTCGGCGGCCCCACCAGCCAGGCTGACCACGACCGGCCGGCCACACGCCATGCCCTCGGCAATCACGAGGCCGAACGGCTCCGGCTGCGTGCTGGCGTGGACGACCACATCGAGTGCGCGATACACGGGCGCCACATCCGGGAGGAAGCCGATGAAGCCCACGCGGTCCGAGAGGCCGAGCCGCGCTGCCTCGCCGCGCAGATCGGAAATCGAACATTGGCTGTCGTCGGTGCGATAGATCGCGCCGCCCACCACGTATGCGCGGAAGGCACACCCTCGATCCGCAAGGGCACGCAGCGCGCGCAGAAACGTCTCGTGCCCCTTCCAGCGAGCGAGCGTGCCGACCATGCCGATCCGGATCTCGCCGGCGCCGGCAGGGGGCATCCCCGCACGCGCGTCGAGATCGAGCCGTTCGCCATCCGGGCTGAACCGTTCGAGATCGACGCTGTTGCGAACGGCGCGGACGGCGATGCCAGGACCGAGCGCCTCGCGCACGTCGGTGGCGATGCTCTCCGATACGGCGATGGCCGCGCGGCACCGGCCGCGAGCCAGGCGCATCGCGCGTCTCGCAAGCGGCCGCTGACTCACGTAGTCGTGCACGTGCCAGAGCAGCGGTGTGCCGTGACGCACGGCGCACGCGCCGAGCAGATGCATCTTGAGACCGTTCGAGTGCACGAGGTCTGGCGCGAAGGCGGCGACGGCCGCACGCAACGATCGAAGGTAGGCTGCGGCGGCCGGCGCAGCCGCGGCGGCGCGCGCCGCCGGCCGCACCCACGGCGTGAAGCCGGCGGACACTGCCGGCCGTGGGGACTCGCCCATCCGGGCAACGCGGTCGGGAAACGGAAGCACGGTCACGTGAACGCCGAGCGTCCGCGCGGCGTCGGGGAGGGGCCCCGCGTCACAGACCACGAGACCGAGCGTCCAGGACGGTCGATGGCATCGAAGCAGCCCAAGCAGATCGAGGAGCACCCGCTCGGCGCCTCCCAGCGCTGCGGCGGGACTCAGGTAGAGCAGCCGCATGAGGCACGCCGGATGCGTCGACGGCTGGCGCTACGCACGGATTACGCCGCCCCTTCCACGCCGGCCGGCATGTGATAGACCGAGTACTGCTTGCGGTAGTACCGCGCGTAGTAGTACGGGTGCTTTCCGACCTGGGCCTTGTTCAGCACGGCACCGAGGACCCGCGCCCGCGCGTGCGCCAGCTGTTCGAGCGCAGCCGTGGCGTTGGACCTCGCCGTTTGCGCCGTCGCGACGACGAAGATGACTCCCGTGGCCTCGTTCGCCAGCAGCGAGGCGTCCGCGACGGCGAGCACCGGCGGCGAGTCCACCACGATCCAGTCGAAGAAGCTGTCGATCGATCCCAACAGCACCCGATAGCGCTGCGATCCGAGCAGCTCCGCCGGATTGGGCGGGATGACGCCGGCAGGCAACACCCAGAGGTTCTCCACCTGTCCCGCACGAATGGCCGCACTCGGCTGCGCGTTCGCCGTGAGGACGTTCGACAGCCCCGGCTCCTGGGGGATGCCCACGACCTCGTGCAGACGCGGCCGTCGCATGTCCGCGTCCACCAGCAGGACGCGCTGTCCGGACTGAGCAAGGGCGACCGCCAGGTTCGACGCGACGACCGTCTTGCCTTCGTGCGGGCTCGCGCTCGTCACGACAATCGTGCGAGGCCCTTCGGCCGCAATCGAGAACAGGATGTTCGTGCGTATCGTCTTGAAGACCTCCGCGAACAGGGGATCCTGCTGGCGATTCAGCAGGGCCGACTCCTCCGCGTCCTCCGAGACCGCCGGGATCAGACCGAGGAACGGCACACCGAGCCGCTGCCTGATCTCCGCCGGCGAATCGATCCGATCGTCGAGGTAGTCCACGAGGAACGTGCAGGCGACGGCGAGGAGCAACGCAGCCGCGAGGCCGAGCGCGAGCTCGCGTCGCAGCCGCGGCTCGACGGCCACGGTCGGCACTTCGGCTTCATCGACGATACGAACGTTCTTCGACCGCAGCGCGGCCGTCAGCCCGGTCTCCTTCGTGTGCTGGAGCAGCGTGTCGAAGATCTGCTGGTTGCTGTCCACTTCTCGCTGGAGAACGCTGTACTCGATCGACTTGCGGTTGGCGCCGAGCGCCTCCTGCTTCTGCGAGTCGAGCGTGGCTCGGAGGCTGTCCTCCTCGGCCACCGCCGCTTGGTAGCTGATGCGGGCCACCTCGACGAGCTTGGTCAGCTCGCTCTGCAGCTTGCGCTCCGCGTCTTCGATCGCCGTGGTGACCTTGATCATCTCGGCGTGCCGCTCGCCGTACCGCTGGGCGAGCTGCGCCCGCTGGCGTTGCAGCGCGGTCAGCTCGGCCTCCACCGCCTGGATCGAATCGCTCGCGATGGCGCTCGGGTGCGCGTCGATGGACCCCGACTTCGCGGCGGACAGGAGCTGCTTGTACTGCGATTCCTTGTCGATGCGCTGCGTCCGCGCCCGCGTCAAGGCGGTATTCAGATCGGTCAGGCGCTGCACGATCAGGTTCGACGCGCTGTCGGTCAGCGACAAGGTGCCGTTCTTTTCCTTGAACGCCTGCAACGCCGATTCGCTCGCATCGAGCGCCCGCCGCTGCTCTTCGAGCCGCGCCGACAGCCAGTCCGCGACATCGCGCGTGCTGCTCGACCGCTGCTCCACATCCTGATCGATGAAGGCGCGAGCCAGACCATTGGCCGCTCGAGCGGCGAATGCCGGGTCGCTCGATCGGTACATCACTTCGACCAGCCGGCTGTTCCGGACCGGAGCGATCGCGAGCCCGTCCAGGAACTCGTCGATCCGCGCCGTCTGCGACGCCGTCTCCGCGGTCTTCGCCGCCGCGGCGGTCTTCGCGCCGTCGGTCACGGACGCCGACTCGACGGCGGCCGCACCAACTCCGGACGCAGCCGCGGATGACCGGGCAGCCTGGCGGACGATCTCGGTCCGACCGAACGCAACCCGCTCGACGAGAGTCCTGGCATCGTCCAGGGCGCGAGCGCCGAGATCGCGAAGCATCGGCAGAAGGCCGCGCGTGGGCGGCGGGCCGTTGCCAAGTCGAGGCGCATCCCACAGCTGAAGCTGGTCGATCGTACGTCTCGCAAGGCTGCGGCTCTGGAGGAGCCGATACTGCGTCTCCCGGAAGTCGTCATTGAACGCGCCGTCCGGCTGGAATACCTGATCGATCTGCGCCACCTTCGGCGCATCACCTTCGATGAGCAGCTGTGCTCGCGCCTGGTAGATCGGCGTCTGCCGCAGGGCGTTCAAGGAGGCGAGCAGCGCCACGGCCACGAAGAGCGGCCCCGCGAGCCACCGGCGCCTGTACAGAATCCGCACGTAATCCATCACGTGGCGATGCTCGACGTGCGGGTGGTCGGCAAGCGGCGAACCTGGCGTCAGCGGTCCCACGGCGTCAATCCCTCCGTCACGCGATCGGTGACAACGACGGTGTCGCCCACTCGCACACGATCCTTCAAATCCGGCAGCAGTTCCGTCTTACGCTGCTTCGTGTGCGGCACGGTCCTCAGCACTCGCACCAGCACTTCCTCATCGGCGACCGTTGCCCCTCCCGCAAGCCCGATGGCCTGCGCGACCGTCGCGCGTCGTTCGATCGCATACGCGCCTGGTGACTTCACCAGCCCCGCCACGAACACGGCGTCGCGTTCCGTGACGTTGACGACGTCTCCGGCCCGCAGCCGCAAATCGGGCGACGACCGGCGGTCCTTCGTGCGCGACTCCGCGAACGGCCACTCCACACGGAAGACGCGGAGCCGCGGCGTGCGCTCAGGCACATCCTCGGTGGAGAGCGTGCGAAGCAGCACGATCTCTGCGGCTGCCGGCGTTGGTCCGCCCGCGGCGGACAACAGACGGCCAAGCGTCACGCCCTCGATGAACGAATAGTCACCCGGCGATCGCACGGAGCCAAGCACTCGAACCGCGGGGATGGCGATCGAGGACGAGCCAGCCGTTCGATCGGGCGTCAACGTAGCGGCGCGGACCTGTCCGCGCAACGGCACGCCGCCGACGACGAACACGACCACGACGGTCAGCGCCAGGACGACGGCAGAGAAAGACTTCAGGGCGTTCGCGTTCATAGCGTCACCGCGACGGGCTGGCCTGCTGCCCCAACGCACCGGCGGTGATCCCTGCCGTTGCCGCGCCGGCGAGCAGCCACCACGCCGCCGGAATGTGACCGCACGCAATCACGACATCGCGGGTCGCCGGGTCCTTCCGGAGATCGAACGGGCCCTCCGTGCAGACGACGCGGCCGCGGGCATCGAGCAGCTCGACGAGGTAGACCGCTTCCGGCAGGCCCGAGAACTCGAAGCGCGCCTTCTCGTCCAACCGCAACGATCCGGTCACGCGCGCGTCCTCGATGTCGCGCAATTGCACCGTGTAACGGGAATACGGCTTCTCGGCTTCATCGTCGGCGCGGCCGGCGAGCAGCACCAGGCCGCTGTCGGGTGGCGGACCGATCTGAGCACCCGAGCTGACGCCGCCCAGCAACAGGGCGAGCGCGAGCGCAACATAGCGACGGGATGCCCCGTGGATCAGCGTCAATCGTGAGGAGTCTGAGCCTTCGAACACGTTACCGTGGCTCCGTGCGTGAGATGGTGGAGCGATCGAGCCGCGTCACGCTCACGGCTCCATCGGGGCTGTAGGTCAGCCTCCGCGTTGCGTACCCGACGTGGTCGGTGTCAATCTCGACCGTGACCAGGCGGCCATCGGCGAAGACCTGCCACACATCGACCTGGCCGTCCGCGTTCGTGTCGGCTTCGACGCGCGCGAGCACGCCGTCGACCAGGAATTCGCGGCGGGCAGGACGGCCGGCCGCATCCAGCGCCCGCTCGATCCGCACCAGTCTGGACTCGCCGGTGCCGGCGTCGCGCTCGTAGTACTCGAGGCGGTCGACCTGGCGATCGCTGTCTTCGTCGATGTCGACGCGTGCAAGTCCGTCGAGGCCGAGGACACCCCAGGTGTCCGGCTTTCCGTCTCCGTCCCGGTCGTAGGTAATTCGCGTAAGGCGGCCGGTGGCCGCGTCGTACTCGGGAGTGAGACGCTCACCAGTCGATGGATCTCGTCCCGAGCCGCATGATGTCGACGTCACGCTGGCACATATCGCCGCCAGCAACACCGTCATCGCGCTACGCACGACGTACAGTTGAGGTATCCATCGATTATAGCGAACGGTGCCCGCCGACACGAGGTTTCCTTCCCGTCGAATGACTGTACTTTCGGCGGATGAAGGCCACCGGAACATGACCGAGGGCTTCACCGACAAGACTGTCGGTGCGCACGGGTGATCGGCGCCGGTCACCCGTCTGTCGAAGCGTGCAGGTGTATGGAAAACGTGCAGGAGTGCCGGAATGTGCAGGCGTGCCGCAGGCGCCGCGATGCCTGCCGCGTGCCAGTGGACTGTGCTGAACGGCTGGCCGCTAGCGGCGGAACGTGTCGGCGAGCGACTCCGGCGGATCGATCCGGGCCGTCGCGCAGCGCTCGCACAGACATGCGACACCCTTCAGAGGCTCGGGCACGCGCTGCAGCGCCTCGGCGGGGATCTGACGCGACGCGCACCAACAGGTGCGATCGCCTTTCGCCATCCCGCAACGATTGTCTTCACCGCAGAGTGGACAACGCGCCGGATCGGCAAACTGGTCAGTCACAACGGCTCCATCGAGGATGACAGGCGTACGGGCTCTGGACGCGCGTACCGCCGACCAGGTTGCCGGCTTTCCCGGCAACCTGCTACGGCGTATCGACGTCGGCAGGATCGTAGTTCAGATTCGGCCCGAGCCATCGCTGGACGTCGCCGAGGGTCATTCCCTTGCGCTCGGCGTAGTCGGCCACCTGATCGCGCGCGATCTTGCCCACGGTGAAGTAGCGCGATTCCGGATGCGCGAAGTACAGCCCGCTCACGCTGGAGCCCGGCCACATCGCGTACGACTCGGTGAGCGTCATGCCGGTGCACCGCTCCACGTCGAGCAGGTCCCACAAGATCCCCTTCTCGGTGTGATCGGGACACGCGGGGTATCCGGCCGCGGGACGGATGCCGCGGTACTTCTCTTGAATCAGCTCCGCCGGCGTCAGCGTTTCGTTCCGGCCGTACCCCCACTCGTCGCGCACGCGCTTGTGCAGGCACTCGGCGAACGCTTCGGCCAGACGATCGGCGACTGCTTCCGCCATGATGGCGTTGTAGTCGTCGTGCTGCGCGCGGAAGCGATCGCAGAGCTCACCGAGGCCGATTCCGGCCGTGACGGCGAACGCACCCAGGTGATCGGGAAGCCTCGTGTCCTTCGGCGCAATGTAGTCGCTGAGCGCCCGGCACGGCTGCTCCGCGCCCCGATCGATCTGCTGGCGCAGGAAATGGAAGCGGGTCAGCACGCGACTGCGCCCGCCATCCCCATAAACCTCCACGTCGTCGCCCACGGCGTTCGCCGGGAAGAGTCCATAGACCCCGCGCGCCCGCAGGAGGCGTTCCTCGACGATGCGATCGAGCAGCGTGTTGGCGTCCGCGAAGATCTGCCGCGCCTGCGTCCCGTACTTCTCGTCGTCGAGGATGCGCGGGAAGACGCCCTTCAGCTCCCACGTGTGGAAGAACGGGGTCCAGTCGATGAACTCGCGGAGCGTCGACAGCGGGAAGTCGTCGAGCACGTGCACGCCGGCGACGTCCGGCTGCGGAATGTCCTCCTCGCGCCAGAGGATCGAGAAGCGCCGCGTACGCGCCGTCGCGAGATCGACGAGAGGCTGACGCGACGTCGCGTGGTTCCGCCGGATGGATTCGTAATCGGCCTCGTGCTGGGCCACGAACGTGCCCTTGCCTTCGTCGCTCAGCAGGCTGGTGGTGACGGGCACGGCGCGGCTTGCGTCGAGGACGTGGACGACCGGCTGCTTGTAGTGCGGCGCGATCTTGATCGCGGTGTGGGCGCGGCTGGTGGTGGCGCCGCCGATGAGCAGCGGCAACGAGAAGCCCTGGCGCTCCATCTCGCGCGCGACGTGCACCATCTCGTCGAGCGACGGCGTGATCAGTCCGCTCAGCCCGATGACGTCGGCGTTCTCGGCGCGCGCCCGCTCGAGGATCTTCTCACAGGGCACCATGACGCCCATGTCGATGACCTCGTAGTTGTTGCACGCGAGCACCACGCCGACGATGTTCTTGCCGATGTCGTGGACGTCGCCTTTCACCGTGGCCAGGACAATCTTGCCCTGTGTCTTCACGACCTGCCCGGCCGCGGCCTGCGCCGCCTTCTCCGCCTCCATGAACGGGAACAGGTACGCCACGGCCTTCTTCATGACGCGCGCGGACTTCACCACCTGCGGGAGGAACATCTTGCCGGCGCCGAACAGATCGCCGACCACGCCCATGCCGTCCATGAGCGGCCCTTCGATCACGGCGAGCGGTCGTCCGAGCTTGACGCGTGCCTCTTCGGTGTCCTGTTCGATATAGGCGTCGATCCCCTTGACCAGCGCGTGCGACAGCCGCGACTCGACGGTGCCGAGCCGCCACTCTTCCGTCTTCTTCTCGTCCGCGGTGGCGCCCGCGCCGGCCGCCTTCAGCGCCTCTCCGAACTCGACCAGCCGTTCGGTCGCGTCCGGCCGTCGATTGAGGAGCACGTCTTCGACGAGCGTCTTCAACTCAGGGTCGATCTCCTCGTAGACCTCGAGCATCCCGGCGTTGACGATGCCCATGTCCATGCCGGCGGCAATCGCATGATAGAGGAACGCCGAGTGCATGGCTTCTCGCACGACGTTGTTGCCGCGGAAGCTGAACGAGATGTTCGAGACGCCGCCGCTCACCTTCGCGTGGGGCAGGTTGGCCTTGATCCAGCGCGTCGCCTCGATGAAGTCGACGGCGTAGTTGTTGTGCTCCTCCATCCCGGTCGCGACCGTGAGAATGTTGGGATCGAAGATGACGTCTTCGGGCGCGAAGCCGATCTCGTCGACGAGGATGCGGTACGCGCGCGCGCAGATGCGGGTCTTGTCGGCGTAGGTCGCCGCCTGCCCCTCCTCGTCGAAGGCCATGACCACGACGGCCGCGCCGTAGGTGTGGACGACCCGTGCGCGCTCTCGGAACGCCTCCTCCCCTTCCTTGAGCGAGATCGAGTTGACGATGCCCTTGCCTTGCAGGCACTTGAGGCCGGCCTCGATCACCTCCCATTTGGACGAGTCGATCATGAACGGCACCTTCGCCACCTCCGGCTCGCTGGCGAGCAGTTGGAGGTAGCGGCTCATCGCCGCCACGCCGTCGATCATCCCTTCGTCCATGCAGATGTCGATGACGTTGGCGCCGTTCTCGACCTGTTGGCGCGCGACGCCGACGGCCTGGTCGTACTTGCCCTCCTTGATCAACCTGGCGAACTTCGGAGAGCCGGCCACGTTGGTCCGCTCACCGATCATCATGAACACACCCGGCTGCTGCACGAACGGCTGCGACCCCGACAGCTGCAACGGCCGAGGCACGCTCACGGACCGCCGCCGTACCTCGGCGCCGGCGACGGCCCGCGCGGGCACGGTACGGCCCGGCTGCGCATCGAGCGCCTTCGCGATCGCGGCGATGTGCTCCGGCGTGTTGCCGCAGCAGCCGCCCGCGATGTTGATCAGTCCGTCGGCGGCGAAGCGGCCGAGACGCTGCGCCATGTCGGCCGGACCGAGATCGAAGCCCGTCGGCGACAGCGGATTCGGGAGCCCCGCATTGGGATAGCAGGAGATCGCCGCGGTCGACTTGGCCGAGAGCTGCTCCAGGAAGGGATACATGAGATCGGGACCCAGCGAGCAGTTGAGCCCGACCGACAGCGGGTTCACGTGCGACACGGCGGTCCAGAACGCCTCGATGGTCTGCGCGGAGATCATCGTCTCGCCGCCGCGGCCGACCGCCGCGGAGATCATGATCGGCAGTCGGACGCGATCCTCGGCGAACACCTGCTGAATCGCCACCAGCGCCGCCTTCGCGTTCAGCGAGTCGAAGATCGTCTCGACGAGCAGCGCGTCCACCCCGCCGGCGATCAGCGCCCGCACCTGCTCGACGTAGACGGTCCTGACCTGGTCGAAGGTCACGACGCGGAACCCCGGGTCGTCGGCGTCCGGCGAATTGGAGAGCGATACCGTCAATGGTCCGATGGCCCCGGCCACGAACCGGCGGCGGCCGCTGGCATCGGCGACCCGGTCCGCCCACTCGCGGCACTGCCGCGCCGACTGTTCGTTGATCTCCCACGCGAGGCCGCGCAGGAACGGATCCTCGATGATGCGTTGGTAGAACTCCGGATCCTTCCGGCCACCGTGCTCCCGGGGATCGTCGACGAAGAACTCGCTCTGGCTGATGGCGGTCGCGCCGAAGGTGTTGGTCTCGATGATGTCGGCGCCCGCCTCGAGGAATCGGCGATGGATGTCGCAGATCATCCCCGGCTGCGTGAGCGAGAACAGATCGCCGTTGTTCAGGAGATCCTTCGACGCGTCGCGGAAGCGGTCGCCGCGAACGTCGGCCTCGCCCATGCCGTAGGTACGGATCGTCGTGCCCATGGCGCCGTCGATGATGGCGATTCGCCGCGCGAGCAGCTCCTGGAGCGGATGCGCGGGCGCCTCCGGCGTCTCGGCGGCGGTGTCGGCGTGTGGGGCGGGGACAGGTGTGGTCAATGACTCCTCGTGTGCGGCTGGAGGGTGCGCGCAACCTACATCATTGAATCTACCTGTATTGATTCGAGATCGCAAATGTGGAGGCCGGCGGGCGCCGGCCTCCTTTGCGGAGGGCCCGGAGACGTGACTGTCAGCCGCGTCCGGACCGAGCCCTGCCGGACGCGCGGATGAGCCGTCGGCGCGGACTCACGGCAGATATCGCCCAACCTCCGCGTTCCCCTCTCCCGAGCAGCCGGTCGCGCCGTACCGGAGGAACTTCTGCACTCTCGCCGCACCGTCGACTTCGCCTGTGTAGAGGTTCCCCTGGCTGTCCACGGCGACCACGTGCGGCCAGTGGAAGTTGCCGACCTGCCGTCCGCCGGTTCCAAACCTGGCCACCTCGTGACGGTTCGAGCGGTTGACCGCGTAGACGGTGTCGTTGGTCAGATCCGTAATGTAGAGGCAGGTCTGCCCAGGGTCCGACGAGAAGTTCACCTGTCCGGACGTGCCGCTCGAGGTCTGCGGCGCCACGTGGATCTCGCCGACGAACCCGCACCGCCCAACCTCCTTGTTCGGATTCGCGCACGGCTTTCCGGCCTCGGAGGCCTTGAAGATCTGCACGCGATTGTTGCCGCGATCGCACACGTACAGCAGGCCGTCGTTGGCCAGCTTCGCGCAGTGCAGCGGGCTCCGGAAGTTGACCGGCTTCATCAGCCCCTTCGCGTAGTCGGCCGCCCAGTTGCCGACGCCCTCACCTTCCACCGACGCCCCAGGGTCGTCCACGACAGGGTTCGCACCATAGGCGCCGAAATGCCCGACGTACTTTCCCGTCGCGGCATCGACGATCAGGACGCGGCGATTGCCGTAGCCGTCGGCGATGTAGAGGAGGTTCGTCTTGGGATCGACGTTCATGTCGGCGACGAGGTAGGGCTGGGGCGTGCCGTTGACGCCGCCGCGCGTGTCGTTGCTGTTGGGACCCTTCGCGCCGGGCGTCCCAATCTGGTAGACGAAGGTGCCGTCGCGCGTGAACTTCAACACGTGCGAGTCGTTGCCGAAGTTCGGCGCCCACGGATATTGCCCGTGGAAGTCGCGCGCCTGTCCGTTGCCCGAGACGTAGACGAACCCGTTGTGGTCGACGAAGATCCCGTGCTCGCGAGCCGGCCAGGTGCAGCCGTCCTGCACGCGGCATTTCGTCTCGAGGAAACCGGCGTCGCCAGGACCTCCCCACGCGTGCAGGAGATTCCCGTCACGATCGAACTCGAGGATCGAAGGCGCGGGAATGCAGCATCCCGACAAGCGGCCGTACGGCCGGCGGAATCCCATGGCGCTGATGTCGTTGCCCTTCTCATCCTTCCCCGCAACACCTTGGGCGCCGCTGTCGGTCGAGCTCAGCGACCGCGGACGGTGGTACACCCAGATGTGGTCCTGGCCGTCGACGAAGAGCCCGCCCACGTCCCCGATGATCCAGTTGTTGGGCAGCGGCTTCGGCCACGCAGGATCGACCACGAAGCTCGGCGCCCGGCCGTCGGCCGCGGCAGGCAGCCGACCCGCCAGACGCTCCAGCACATTGGCTTTCTGGAGCGCGTCGACCGCGCTGGTCTGCGCCCGCAGTGCGCCGCTCCCGGTCAGCGCCCCCAGGGCCGCCACCAGCGACGCGGCGATCCCGACGCTCCTCATCACTCTTCTCACCACAGCAGACTCCTTCTCGATCTCGTCAGCCCTCATCTGCATCCCGGCCCGAGTCGCGACGGCCGGCGCGCTGCTCCTGAAGTCTAGCCGGTGCGAGCCCTCGCCGGCGCCGGCGCGCCCATCGTTCCGCCGCACATCTCCTGTCCGCCGCAGCGGACCCGGGTGAGGACACCGACCCCTTCCTGGCCCGCCACGCCAAGGGCGGAGGAGCTCCGTGGGGACATCGGCACCCGATGCCGATGACGCTCTTCGGCGTGCCCCGCTTCCCCGGCGCAAGACGACCTGGAGGTCGAGCCGCCGCGCCAGTGAAGATCCTAGACCGGCTGGGTGTCGCTGCGGACGAGCAGCTCCGACGACAATCCGCGCACCAGGTAGTCGCGAACGGTCTGTCCGAAGGGCGAGGCGATCCTGAGCGCGCTCAAATCAATCTGGACGTGATCGAGGTAGGTGAGGCGGAGCGAATCACCGTCCGCATAACGGCGCGGGATGATGCCGGCGAAGTGGCAGCCGTGCCGCTCGAGCGCGCTGACCGCGTGCGGGAGACCGGGATCCCGCATCGGCAGATCCAGCAATACCGTACGTGCGCCTGCGTCGCACGCCCTCGTGATCTCCCGGCGCACGACGTCGACCAGGTCTCCGCCGATTGTCTGCACGCGCATCGACGCCAAACCGACGTCTGGTCTCACGCTGACCGTCACGGCGCTGGCGTCGTCGGCTGGAGCCTCCGCTGGTGGGACCTCGTCGAGCGCGAATCCCATGCGGGCGTACACGTCCTCCAGGAACGCGCGGTGCCGAGGAGGCAGACAGACCCGGCTCACGGGCCGCTCCTCGAACGACACATAGAACAGCAGGAGCGAGCCGCGCCGCGAGAGGCCCGGCAGATTCCGCATCCGCAGCGATGTGGGGATGATGCCGAACAGAATGCCGGTCTCGTGAGCGGCGAGCTCGATGTTCGCGCGCTGCGACGCGGGGTGGTTGGTGACCGCTTCGCTCCAGACGCCGGGCGCCCCGCGCTCCCGGGCGGCTGCGAGCAGTTCACGTTTCAGCCGGACGAACGTACCTCCCCCTCGCGCCTCCGGCACGACGAACGCACAACCCGACTCCGGCGCCGGCGCGCCGGCTGAGAACAGCAGCGCGGCGTGACCGTAGACCTTTCCATCCGGGCCTTCGGCGACGACGCTCACCATCTCGCCCGTCTGATTCATCTCGATGACCCGCTCGGGCACATAGAGCGATTCACCGACGTAGGAGTAGTCGTAACAACGGTAGGCGCACTGGGCGATCTGCCCCGCGTCCTGCGGGCGAAAGCCCCGGATGGTCAGCGACTCCGGATCGATCCGCACGACCGGCGCTTCGGCCGCTGCCGGCGTCCCGCTCTCCGGGATCGCCGCCGGAAGGCGAATGAGCATCTCGATCGATTTGCCGCCCCGCCCCAGCGCCAGGTAGCGCACCTCGTCGGTCATCCCCTCGAGGAGTCGCGTACCCAGTCCCTGCCCCTCCGGCGTATCAGGACTGAAGCCTGGCTGCGCAAAGGGGTCGCGTGGGAGTCCGCGGTCTTCCACCGCCAGCACGAGGCTGGAGCGCTCTACGCGCGCGCGCAGCGTGAAGTCGCCCGCCTGCCCGGGTGCATACGCATGTTCGATGACGTTGGAGCACGCCTCCTCGACCGCCAGGTGCACCCGGTACGCATCGCGTTCACCGAACCCAAGGCTGGCCACGAGCGGGTCGACCAGCGCCCGCGCCATGGGCAGCGACGAGGCACGAGCGGGCAGCGTCAACGCGAAAATATCGAAGGTCGCGGCGGCAGGAGACGTGGTCACCGGGCGATTATGCGACGTTTCGAAGCCGAGCGCATCACGCCGGCCTCCGACCTTGTCAGGCGATGCGCTACTCCAGCCGCAACACTCGCGCCGGGCTGACGCGCGCAGAACGCCACGCGGGAATCAGCACCGCCGCCGCGGTGAAGATCGACACCAGTCCGACCGAACCCGCCAGAGTGGCCGGATCGGTCGGACGCACTTCGTACAGCTGGCTCGCGACGATGCGGCCGACGGCATACGCGCCGGCCAGCCCGCCGGCCACGCCGAGCGCGGACATGCGCCCGCCCTGTCGCATCATCATCCAGAACACGTGCACCGGCGTGGCCCCGAGCGCCATGCGGGTCGCCACCTCCCCCACGCGCTGCGCCGACGAGTACGCAATCACCCCGTAGATGCCAATGGCCGCGAGCACGAGCGCCGCCGCCGCGAACGCGAGCATCAACACCATGCCGAGCCGCTGTCCCGCCAGGGAGGCGGACACGATCGCGCTCACCGGCTCCATCTGCACGGCCATCTGCGCGTCGACCGCAGCGATCGCTGCACGCACCTGCGATTGAATGATCGAAGGATCGCGGAGGGCGGTCGACACCACGATCGCCTTGCGCCAATACGGTGTCTGCTCCTCTGGCGTGTAGAAGACAGGCTCGACCTCCTCCCGGAGCGATCCGTACTTCACATCGTCCACGACACCCACGATCTGGGTCATCGTCTTCGCGTCGATGACCGGGTAGCCGAACGCGAAGCGCGTCGTGAGGGGGTCCCGCCCGTCGAGGTAGCGGCGCACGAAGCTGCGGTTGACGACCGCGACGAGCGGACCTCCGCGGCGATCGTCGGCGCTGAACGAGCGGCCGGCGATCAGCCTGATCCCCATGGCCTGGAAGAAGTCCCGGCTCGCGGGAATCGCATGCGCCGGACGCGGGTGATCCGGGTCGTCCAGCTGTTCGGCGAACGCCAGGTAGGTCACATTCGCGCCGCTGCGCCGAGGATTCAGCGGGAACAGCGCCGACGACCCGACGGCGCTGACTCCGCCGATCGCGCGCAGCCGCTCTTCGACGGCACGGGTCCAGACCTGGATCTTCTCCGGCGCGTTGTATCGCGCGAAGGGAACGACCAGGTCCACCTCGAGTCTCCCGTCGGAGGCAAAGCCCGGGTCGACACGCCGTTGATTGTCGAAACTGCGCAGGAGGACGCCGGCGCCGGCGACCAGGACGATGGCGAGCGCGATCTCGAGCACGACGAGGCCGGCCAGCAGGCGGTGCTGCGACCGTCCAACCGTCATGGCCCGCCCCCCGTCTCCCATGACGCTCCTGACGTTGGCCGTCGAGAAGCGCAGGGCGGGCACGCTCCCGACGAACAGCGACACTGCCACGACGATGCCGCACACGAAGAGCAGCACGGTGGCGTCGAACGGAATCGCGTCGAGTCTGGGGAGGCCGGACACGCCGAAGCGGATGAGCAGCTTGACCGCCACATACGCGAGCGCGAGCCCGGCCGCGGCCCCTCCGGCCGCCAGTACGAACGCTTCCGTCAGCAACTGACGCACGACGCGCCCGCGCGTCGCCCCTAGCGCCACGCGCAACGCGATCTCGCGCGAACGGACCGCACCTCGCGCCAGCAGCAGGTTGATGACGTTGATGCACGCGAGCACCAGCACCACCGCCGATGCCGCCAGGATGAGGAGCAGCATCGGCCGCAGGTCGCCGACAAGAGCGTCAACCAGTGTGTGAGCCGTGTAGATGCGGGAGCGTCCGACCAGCGGGATGTCGCGTTCGATGCCCGACATCACCGCCTTCAGCTCGCTTGCCAGGCGCTCGTCGGACGTTCCGGGCTTGAGGCGGACGTAGCCCACGAAGTTGTGCCCTTGCGAGGCGGGCGTCGACCCGCTCGCGCTCGCGCGGAGATCCACGCGCAGGTTGATCCAGATCTGGACGCCGTGCGGCACGTCGAACTCTTGCGGCGCGACACCAACAATCCGGACAGGCTCGATGATTTCAGGTGCGCGGAGCGTGCCGCCCAGGACTCCGGGATCCCCGCCGAACATCGATTGCCATATGGCATACGACAGGATCGCCACGGGCGGTGCGTTTTGCGCACCGACCGTCTCTTCGTGAGTGAAGGGTCGGCCCAGGCTCATCGGCAGTGCGAAGAGCTCGAAGAACCCCTCGCCGGCGGCGGCAACCGACGCCGGGGTGGGCCGTCCCGCATCGTCCAACAGCGTCGCGTCGAACGGCGCGGTGACCATCGAGACCTGGTCGATCGACAGGGCCGGGTCGAGCAGCCGGCCGAACTCCACCGCCGCGACCCGCCCCGTGGTGGGGCGCCCGTCGGTCATCGCGGTGCCGAGCACCCGGATGTCGCCGGCGTGCGGGTACGGCAAGGGCTGCAGCAGCGCGGCATTCACTGTGCTGAAGATGGCGATCGCCGCGGCGAGGCCGACGGCAAGCGTCCCGATTGCCGCCGCCGTGAAAGCCGGCTGCCGGCGGAGCGCCCGAAACGTGAAGACGAGATCCTTGCGCATGGGTCAGCTCTGCAACACGGCAGCGTCGACCACGCGGCCGTCGAACAGATGAACGTTGCGCGTCGCGTGGCCGGCGTACCTCGCGTCGTGCGTCACCATGCAGATCGTCGCTCCGGCGTGGTGGAGCTCGTCGAGAAGCCCCATGACCGCCTCACCGCTCTTGGAGTCCAGATTGCCAGTCGGTTCGTCCGCCAGAAGAATCGAGGGATCGCCGGCGACGGCACGCGCCACGGCGACCCGCTGTTGCTGGCCTCCGGAGAGCTGGCTGGGGAGGTGCTTGGCACGATGCGCGATGCCGACCCTCGCCAGCGCCGCGGCGACACGCTCGCGCCGCTCGGCAACGGGCATGGCCCGGTAGGTCAACGGGAGCTCGACGTTCTCGAAGACGGTGAGATCGCCAATGAGATTGAAGCTCTGGAAGATGAAGCCGATTTGCCGGTTGCGCACGCGAGCCCGGTCGGTGCCGGAAAGTCCCGCCACCGATTGGCCGATCAGCCAATACGCTCCGCTGGTCGGAGCGTCGAGGAGCCCGAGAATGGACAGCAGGGTCGATTTGCCGCAGCCGGATGGACCGGCGATCGACACGTAGTCGCCCTGCAGGATGTCGAGCGAGACGCTGGAGAGCGCGTGCGTCTCCACTTCGTCGGTGGCAAAGATCTTCGTCAGGTCCTGCAACCGGATGACGGCGGACGGTTCGGTCGTGCTCATGTTGCGCGGCTCCGTTTCTGCCGATTGATCGGGCGACTGCTTGATCGGGCGACTGCGGTTCGGGGTCAGTGAAGGATGTGCGTTGCGAGTGCATACGCGCTCCCCGGCTCCAGACTCGGGCCTAACGCAGGCGAACGCGATCGTAGGCGTCCCAGGCGGACATGTCCGAGAGGATCACCCGATCGCCCGCCTGCAACCCCGAGGTCACCTCGACGGTGGTGACGGAGCCGCGACCGAGCGTCGCCCGCACACGCGAGGCGATGTCGTCGGCGCCGACCTTGAAGACCGTCACGGCTGCGTGCTCCTGCGCGAACGCCGGGCGGCTGATGTACAGCACGTCCTCGAGCCGCTCCAGCACAATCGTGCCGTCGACACTCAGGTCCGGCACCGCGCCCCGGGGTAGTTCCCCCTCGAGCGAGACGTCGACGGTCAGCGTGCCGTTCTGCACGGACGGATCGATGCGCGCGACGCGGCCCGCGACCATGCCGTTGCGTGTGTCGATCGTGGCGGTCTGTCCGACCTCGATGTCCTTGGCCTGTGTTTCGGCGACCTTGATCTCCGCCTTGAGGCGCGCGGTGTTCGCGACGCGGGCGACGTTCGTGCCCGGCCCCACCTGCTGTCCGACTTCGACCGGCACGAGTTGCAGCACGCCGTCGAGACCCGCGCGAACGCTCAGATCGTCGCGCTGCCGGCGCACCAGATCCAGGAGCGCGCGTGCCTGATTGACGGCCGACTCCTGCACCGCGAGCTGGGCTCGCCCCGACTCGGCTCGGCTCGCAAGCTGCTCCTGCGCGATCTGATTGCGGATCGCGAGCTGGTCGGCATCCACGTGGAGCTGGCGCAACAGCAGATCCGACACGAGGCCTCGGCCCGCGAGGGCATCGTTCATGTCGGCCTGCATCTTCAGCTTGGTGTACTCGGCCTCGACGCTGGCGGCCGACGCGCGTTGCTCCAACAGTTCGTTCTGCACCTGCACGCGTGCGTTCGCCAGCGAGGCTTCCGCCGACTGCACCCGCAGCTGGGCGTCTTGCAGCTGCTGCTCGACCTGCGGATTGCTCAGGCGAAGGATGACGGTGTCACGCCTGACCTGCGTGCCCGGACGCAGCACGATCTCGTCGACGCGCGCCTCCGTGCTGGCCGTGATCCAGCGCTGCTCTTCTGGCACGAGGGTGCCGAGCCCGCGGACCTCGCGCACCATCTGCCCTCGACGGACCGTGTCGGACCAGACAGAGGCGGCGTCGATGCCCGGGACGGCCGGCTTCAGGCGCCCGAGCGCCACGGCTCCCCCACCCGTCACGACCAGGGCGGCGACGGCATAGACAGCGCGACGCGCATACCTCTGGCGAGTGCTCGCAGGGCGAACGACGTCCATACGCTCCTTCCTGTGCCGGATTACTGCGCGGATCGCGAACGGTTACAGCGGCGCGTCCCAGCCCAGCGAGCCGGGACGACGGGTCGCCGCAATCGGGACGCGTTGATCAGTCAGAAGGAGAGGACGAAAAAGGATGGGAAGAAGTTCGACGAACCGGGGAGCGGCGCCCGAGAAGGCGCGCCAGCTCGACCGGCCGCGGTCACGAGGTCTCGTCGACGTCGCGCCAGCAACGGCCCTGCCGCGGCTGCGCCGCTGAGCCTCCGGAGCGGGACCGCCGGACATGCCGCACGCCGTCGACCAGTTGCTCTGGCAGACAGGGCTTCGGCAGGAACAGGTCACATCCCGCCCGGCGTGCGCGCTCCCTGTCCGACTCCCGCACGTGGGCGCTCACCACGACGATCGGCAGCGCACAGGTCGCTGGACGCTGACGCAGCGCGCGCACGAATTCCACACCATCCATGCGCCCCGCGAGCCCGATGCCGGTGACGAGCACGTCCGCCTCCCGCACCACCTGCTCCGCATCGTCAGCGTTGTCGCACGTTCGCACGCCATAACCGAGGAACCGGAAGAACTCGGCGTACAACTCACGCGAGTCGGCGTCCGCATCGAGGAAGAGAACGCGGTCCATGTAGCCCCCTGAAGGAGTGGGATTGCGGATCGGGGCGTTGAGCGTGTGCCCTGTCCCTAGCGTAGATCCGTCGCGACACTTCTTTCAATTACAACGATCGGGATACCTGGATCACCCGTTGCACGGATGAGTGTCGAGGTGCATCGATGACTGACACAGTCGTCTACCACGTCGTACCCGACCGAACCGGGCGCCGGTGGGTCGTCAGCCGGGAAGGCGACGCCGCCTTTCGCGAAGAACACTCGACGAAGGACGAGGCCGTGCGCGCCGCGGAGGAACTGGCGCAGGCGCAAGTCCCATCCGTGGTGAAGGTCCATGGTCCCGATGGCGGGACCACGGACGAGCACACGTACGAAGCCGACCCGCTGCGCCTGCCAAGTTGACCGCGGCCTGGACGCGCGGGCTCTGCGGACATCGCGGGTTCTGCGGACATGCTGGGGACATGCTGATCAGTGCATGACGACGCCACAGATCAGGCGGTCGCCAGCTCCGCCAGACGGATCGGTGCGATAGTCGTCTGCCCCCGCGTGCATCACGAGCGCGGAGCCGTCCTGATCCAGCAGCGACGTCGAGGTTCCCGGGCGCAGCGTCGCGCCGGGCACGAGGTATTCGAACGAGACGTCGCCCGCAGCCAATACGTGCACGTTCGGCAGGTCGCCCGCATGTGCTCCACTCGGGTTCAGCACGCCGTGCTGGTGCCCTTCGGGCGCGAAGTGCCCGCCCGCGGAACTGAACTGCGGTGCGTCGCAGCGACCCGTCTCATGGATGTGAAAGGCGTGGATGCCCGGCTGCACGCCTCGCAGATCGACCTTCAGCAACACACCGTGGGGCGTGTCGCGCAGGGCTGCGTCTCCAACGTTCCGGCCCGAACGGTCCTGCATCGCCGCCTTGGCCGTAAGCGCGTCCTTGGCTGTGAACGCCTCGCCGCCGCTCGGCATGCTCGTTGCGGGTACCTGAGCCTGCGCGCTCCCCTGCACCAGAACCGCCGTAAGCAGGAGCGCTGCGAATGAGTAAACGCCATTTTGCGATCTGACCCGCCGGAGCACCGTGCTCGACCTGGCCGATCCGATCGCCGTGAGTACCATGCACGAGACGCTGGTTGGTTTCATAGTCATCTTCCTCGTTGCCGTGGTGTTGGGTCTGTGGATACTTCGCCGCGCTCAACGTCAGCGGGGCCCGCGTTAGCCTCACGCGAGGACACGGCCGTTCGTGAACGGCCAACGCTCGTCCACGCCCTGGGACACGGCCAGCGACGCGCGCGACAACGACGTGTCAGCTATCGTGCCGTCCCCTGCCGGCATTGCCCCTGCGCGGCGGAGAGCGAGCCCAACACTCAGCGCCGTGGCGCCGATGAGACCGGCGAATCCGCTTCTCACGACTCACCTCCATGAGGACATCCGTCGCACATGAGGACGACTGCAGGCTGCCATGCAGTCTTCCTGCCGCCGCCGCGGCCGGGTGGTGGCGTCGCTGCGCCGCGACGCGGTTCTGACGAGGAGCGCGCCTTGCAGTGCGAGTGAAGACAACCTGGCCAGGCCGAGGATTCAGAACACAGGCCGAGCATCGAATCTGCTGGCGACTCTGCCGGCGCTGTACCGGCAGCGCATGAACGAATGGGCAACGCATGAACGACGAATCGCATGAACGAGGTGTTCGGATGGCGCGCATGGGCGTGCACGATGCGTGTCGGTTCCTGCTCCTGCCGGCAGTGTTGATGCTGCTGCCCGGCTGCACGCTCGACGGCCGCGGCAGCCGTCCCGTCGACGAGAACGTGCACGCGCTCGCGGATGAGCCGAGCGGCCCGGTAACACTCCGCGGATGCGTGGAGGCGCGAGAGGGAGACGTGGTGCTTCAGCACGTACCTTCGCGCGTCGACGCCACGGTGTCTGGCAGCGGCGACGCAAGCGGAGGTTCGGCGCTTCGCATTCACGCTCCCGCGCGCTCGGACGTCTCGACGAGTCTCAGCGGTCCGTGGATCGGCACACGGACCTTCGTGCTGGACGGCGAGGTGGACCTCGACCGGCTGTCCGGCCACATCGTCGTCGTCAGTGGCCGGACCGCGTTCCCGCACACTCGAGCCGTGGGGACGGACCAGATGCAGGCGGTGCGGGGCGTCGTGTTTCCACGGATCAGCGTCGACTCGGTCGCCATGACAGAGGACGCGTGCACCATCCCGACGCCACGCCCGTCCTGAACGTTCACCCCAGTGAGCTCGCCGGTCAGCTCCTGAACCGGATGCTCCTGAACGGGTCGGCCTCGCTGATGACCCGGTCGTGGCGCGCCGTTCGCATACTCCCGCTGCATCGCGGTACACGTTGACGCGCCGAACAGGCGCGTGCACACCCGCGCGGGATACCTAGCGACGCGGGCGTCCTGACACTACACGCGCCAGGCAGCCGAACCATGCCGGACCTCAGTCGTGCCCTGTCGGATGTTCTGCCCACCGCCGGAGCGGAGTGGGAGATCCTCGGCGAAACCGCGCTCGCCCTCCGGACTCAATCGGCGGAAGCCGGAATCATGGTTGCAACGGCTCGCGAGAGGAGGTTGGCATGCACGCGATCAGGTTCACTCTTGCGCTGGCGGCGTCCGGCGTATTGCTCGCCGGGTCAGCCGCGGCGCAAGCACGACCGGGCCAGACGGCCGGCTCTGGTGGCACTTCGCCGGCACCGACAGCTGCGGCATCCGCACAGCTGCCGAATTCCCCCGTATGGATCGGCACCGTGCGGATCCCTGTGCGAGTCATGGCCGATGGTCAGGCGCTCGCGCCGGGCACTTACAGAGTCAGGCTCACGGGCGAACACGCGAAGGACGAAGTGGCGGGACAGACGGCGGAGCTGGAACGCTGGGTGGAGTTCGTTCAGGGCAGCGAGGTGAAAGGGCGCGCCTTGGCGCCGGTCGTGCCGTCCTCGACGGTGCAGGAGGTTGCCGAGACCGCCCCTCCGGGGCGCGGCAACGTTCGGGCGGAGCGGCTTCGCGACGACAACTACTACCGCCTCTGGTTCAATCACGGCGGGGATCAGATCCTCGTGTACCTCGAGATCGCCTAGTCCTGGCGAGCCCCGGTGTCCTGGTCGCCCTGGTCGCCCTGGTCACCGAACCGGCGCGCCACGGGCACATCGGTCGATGAGTGCAGCACGATCGACATCAGCACGGTGAGCGTCGCCGCGTGGAAGAGGATGTGGCGATTCGGCACGCTGGATCGAAGCACGATCAGTGCATAGATTAGCGAGGCAAACCCTTTCGGTCCGAACCACGCGGTGACGAGGCGCTCGTCACGAGTCAACGGTGTCCCGGCGAGCACGAGCAGGATGGGACCCGTCCGTGCGACAGCGAGGACGAGCACCGCGAACAGCAGGACGCGCCACGACGACACCTGGAGGATGTCTGACGTCACCGCGATGATCAGCACCGCGGCGAGCTTCAAGAGCTCACTGATCCGCTGGCCGATGTCGTGGAACTCCTGCCGCGATCGCTCGCTCACCCACGCGAGCGTCACACCCGCGCCGAACGCCGCCAGATATTCGTTAACGTGCAGCGTCTGCGCCCCGGAGAGCACGATGAGGCCGACCGAGAGCGGCAGCAGCGGCTCGTGGGATCTCGACACGGAGAAGACTCGCATCCGGCGCAGCAGTCCCGCGGCCAGCGCCACACCGACGCCGAACAGCAGCCCTCCGATCGGCTCGAGCAGCAGCCAAGCGGTATGCAGCTCTCGTCCGCTGGCCAAAGCCGTGAGGCCCAGCACGAACGGAAGCGCGAGGCCGTCGTTCAATCCGCTCTCCACGTTCAAGAGCCGCCGGACGCGGCCGGGGATCTCTTCCCGACCGACGATCGCCGCGGCGAACACCG
>JBFXAT010000064.1:0-25009 GCA_050183995.1 Vicinamibacterales bacterium | reverse complement strand
GAGTCCGCGGCAGTCCCCCAGACGATTGATTCGGCGGCGTTGCCCCAAACGATGGAGTCCGCTGCATTACCCCAGACGATTGAATCGGCGGCGTTGCCCCAAACGATGGAGTCCGCTGCATTTCCCCAGACGATTGAATCGGCGGCGTTGCCCCAAACGATGGAGTCCGCAGCATTCCCCCAGACGATTGAATCGGCCGCGTTGCCCCAGACGATGGTGTCCGCCACCGCCGATCCTCGGACGAGCGCCACGCCCCAAGGCGTCGAGGCGTTGCCCCAGACGATCGAATCCGACGCGCTCGGACTGACGAGCGAGCCGCTCCACAGGATGGGCATCCCTAGCAGGTTCCCCCAGACGATGGACTCGGCTGCCTGTGCCCTTATTCGACTAACGCCCTTAGGCCCCTTGGCGCTGGATCCCAAACCCGTAAGGAGCTGTAGGCCCCCTTCCGCAGCGGTGGACAGCCCGCCCCAAGTGGTCGGTTCCCCCGCGATTGTGATCTGTGTCAGCTGGTTCGGTTCCGCAAGGAACGCGACAGCCCCTGCCACGTTCAAACTTCCCGCGCCACTGCTCAACATCCCCTCGCCGCTCACCAGCGAGCTCGTCAGCTGCAGCGCTGCCTTCACCTGTCCGGGCGTGAGCTTCGGTTCCGCGTCCACCAGCAACGCAACCGCGCCGCTCGCCACTCCAGCCGCCATGCTCGTGCCGGACAGCTGCATGAACGCGTTCTGCGCCGTCCCTGCGTAGTGCCGCTCCGGGTAGGTCACAGAGAAGTACGACCCCTGCGCCTCAGCCGACACCACCCGCACGCCAGGCGCCACCAGATCCGGCTTCAGCACCAGGTCGTACCGCGTGGGGCCCTTCGCGCTGAACTTCGCGATCGTGTCGTCGGACCGCTGTGGCGTCCCGTGCATGTCCACGGCGCCGACCGTCAGTACGCTGGGGTCGTTTCCAGGAGACGTGATGCTGCCGTAGACGGGAGTGCCGTCCGGCGTCGCACCCTGATTGCCCGCCGCCGCCACCACGACGATCCCCGCCGCCACCGCGCGCTCCACCGCTTCGCACAACGGGTCGTCTCGATACGACTGCGCGACCGCGGCACCCAGGGACAGGTTGATCACCCGGATGTTGAACGCCTTCCGGTTCTCGATGACCCAGTCGATGGCGTCGATCACGTCGCTGGCCTTGCCCGCACCCGTCTCATCGAGCACGCGGAGGTTCACGAGCCGCGTTCCCGGTGCCATGCCCGTCAGATCCCGGGTGTCCGCCGTCTTGCCGCCTTGCCCGGCGATCAGCGATCCGACATGCGTCCCGTGTCCGAATGGATCCGATCCGTTCCCGCCAATGAAGTCCTTGGTGAAGACGACCCGCTTGGCCAACGCCGTATGCTTTGGGTCGATTCCGGAATCGATCAGCGCCACGCCCACATTGCCGCCCGAGTGCGCCTTCAGCGGCCCGGCGCCGGCCCAGACCTGATCCGCGCCGATGCTCTCCGCGGTGAGGTTGCTCGACTGCACCGTCGCATCCGCCGCCAGGTGATCGACGACCTCGTCCTGCGAGAGCGCATCGAGCTGCCCGGCGTTCACCGAGAACACCGCGCCGCCCCGAAGCTGCTTCTTGACGCGCAGGTTGTAGCGCCTCGCCAGTCGATCGACCTTGTTCTGGTCTCCTTCGACGATCACGTCGATGTGTGGCGAGCCCTCGACGAGCTGCCGCTTCAGATCGGCGCCGAGCCTCGCACGGTGCTGATGCTGTGCGCTGACCGGCGGTGCCATCCAGGTGAGGGCCGCGATGAGCGCGAGGGTCGAGGTGGTCAGTGACCGAAGGGGAACCATCGAAGACGCTCCAGATTCCAAATGAACGTTGTTTGAACTATCCCGACACACTCACGCCGCCCCGGTGCGGGGATGTCGCCAGCCACTTCCGCGAGGGCTGACGATCGGTGCCGCGATACCAGCCGCCGAAACGTGTATCCACTTCACTAATTGGCACGCGGAGTGCCATGCTTGTCAGCCCGCGGATTGTGCGGCTAAGTCATTCTTGTGCAACGGGTTGGATGGAAAAGACCGGACGGTGTCTGGCTGGCCGAGCGACGGTGGGTCGGACAACGCGTTGGCCTGCGCCGCCGGGCTCCGACCCCAATCTCCGCTCCCTGCAAAAAGCACCCTGCCGGCCTCGGTCAGTGAGGGGTCTGGAGCGGCCAGCAAATTGGCCGCGACGGTGGAATACCGTCGGCGCAAGACGTCTGCGGCGTTCCACGTTGACAACAGCGGGTGACGGCCGTGTCGGACGGAGTGGCGCAGTACGCCGCCATACAATGGAGAGCATGCGACTTGCCGGCGTTCTGGCGCCGCTCCCGACGCCGTTCGACGAGCAGGGGGACGTCGACGTCAGACGCCTGCGCGCCGCGCTGGCTCGCTGGGTCGACAGCCGCCTCGACGGATTCGTGGCCCTCGGAACCACGGGTGAAGCCGGCCTCCTGAACGAGGAGGAGTCGTCGCGCGTCATTGCCGAAACACGCGCCCTCGTTCCGGTGGGCCGCACCTTGCTCGTCGGCACCGCGCGAGAGTCGACGAGGCAAACAGTCGAAGCGACACGCCGGGCCTCCGCACTCGGGGCCGACGCGGCGCTCGTCCGAACGCCAAGCGCCTTTGCTGCTCTGATGACCGCTCCCGTCCTGGAGCGCTTCTACACCGAAGTGGCGGACGCCTCGCCGATTCCGGTGTTCCTCTACAACTTCACGGCCGCGACCGGCGTCACCCTCACGCCCGACCTCGTTGGCCGACTGGCCGATCACCCGAACATCGTCGGGATGAAGGAGTCCGGCGCAGATGTTGCCCGCATCGCCGAGTTGATCGCCGCCGTTCCGGATGACTTCAGTGTGATGGCCGGCTCAGCCACGACGTTCTACGCGGCCGCGTGTGCCGGCGCGTCAGGCGGGATCCTTGCGCTCGCATGCGTCATTCCCAATGTTTGTGCGCGCCTCTACGACCTGGTGCGGCAGGGCCGGCACGATGATGCCCGGGCCTTCCAGCGACGGATCGCACCACTCGCGCGCCTTGTCACGTCGGAGCTCGGCGTGCCGGGAGTGAAAGCAGCGCTGGCCTTGGTGGGCGTAGACGCCGGCCTGCCGCGGCTCCCCTTGACCCCGGTGCCCGATACCGCGGCCGCGGCGATTCGGCGCGCCCTCCTTTCCCTCGAGGACCAGTTCGCATGACCCTGCTTCCGGATACCGATCGAATTCTGCTTGGCCCAGGCCCGAGCCTCACGTCCCCGCGTGTGATGCGCGCGATGATGGCGCCGACCATCAGTCACCTGGACCCGCTCATGTTGGCGCTGCTCGACGATGTGCGGGCGAGACTGCTCCGGGTGTTCAGGGCTCCTGCGGACTCGCTCGCGCTGGCCGTGTCGGGAACGGGCACCGCCGGCATGGAGCTGTGTGTGGCGAATCTCGTTGCGCCGGGTGCACGCGTGCTCGTCGTCGTGAACGGCTACTTCGGCGAACGGCTCGCCGACATGTGCGGGAGATACGGCGCCTCGGTTTCGCGCCTGCAGGTCGAGTGGGGAAGAGCCTGCGACGCTGACGTGCTCGGAAGCCATCTACGCGGGTCGCCCGCCGACATCGTCGCGATGGTCCATGCAGAGACGTCGACCGGCGCGCTGAATCCAGTCGGGCCGCTTGCCGCCGTAGCGCGCGAGCACGGAGCACTGGTGCTGGTCGATGCCGTCACGTCGCTCGGTGGTCACCCGCTGGAGGTGGAGTCGTGGGGCATCGATGCGTGCTACAGCTGCACGCAGAAGTGCTTGGGGGCGCCCTCCGGCCTGGCGCCGGTCGTGTTCGGACCACGCGCGCTCGAGCGACGCGTCAAGAGCCGCAGCTTCTATCTGGATCTCGATCTGATCTCCGACTACTGGCTCAGGCGAAAGTATCACCACACCATGTCGTCGACGCTGGTGTATGCGCTGGACGAGGCGCTCGCGATCGTCGAGGAGGAGGGACTCGAGGCCCGATGGGCCCGCCACGCGTCGAACCATCGCGTGCTGCTGCGTGAACTGCAGACGCTTGGGTTGTCGGTACTCCCGCCGGAAGGCGAGCGGCTGTGGACGCTGAACGCGGTCCGGGTACCTGAGGGCGTGGACGAACCTGCCGTGCGCAGGGAGTTGCTCGACGACTACGGGATTGAAATCGGCGCCGGGCTCGGGCCGCTCGCCGGACGCATCTGGCGTGTGGGTCTAATGGGGAACAGCTCGTCCGAGCGGCTGATCATCCTGCTTGCTGGAGCGCTCGGCCGCGCGCTCACCAAGCGCGGATACCGGCCCGCAATCTGACGTGGCGTCGCGCACGAGAACTGCGAGAAATGCTGAGCGACCGTACGCGGACACGGAGGGGCGCCGGCGCCGAGTCGGCGGTACGGCGCGCAGGCTGTCGATGAGGCGGAATGGTCGCGGTGACGGGATGAGAGGCCGTCCGATCCTCCGTGGCGCGTGCGCAGCCGCAGCCGCGATGTACGCCGTCGTCACGTACACCTTCCTGACACTGCCGGACGTCCGCCCGCTCCGAGATCTGAACCCGGCTTCTACCGCCTTCTCCGAACTGCGTGCCCGCGAGGCGCGCGCCGCAGGGCGGAAGCCTCGACACGTGCAGCACTGGATTCCCTACCGTCGCATCTCGCCCAATCTCACGCGTGCCGTGTTGGTGGCCGAAGATGCGGCGTTTTGGGGACACGACGGGGTCGATTACAACGAGCTCCAGAAGTCGATCGAGCTCGACCTGCAGCGCGGACAGGCCGTTCGCGGTGCGAGCACCATCACGCAGCAGCTTGCGAAGAACCTGTATCTCTCGCCTTCACGTGACCCGCTGCGGAAGGTGCGCGAGCTCATCATCGCCAGACGGCTCGAAGCGGAGTTGAGCAAGCGCCGGATTCTCGAGCTGTATCTGAACGTGATCGAATGGGGTGACGGCGTCTACGGTGCCGACGCTGCCGCATCGACCTACTTCGGGAAGTCCGCCGCAGCTCTCGATCCGGCCGAAGCCGCGCTCCTGGCAGGAGCCATCATCAATCCCAGACTCCTGAATCCTGCAAAGCCGACGGCGCGGCTCCGTCGCCGTCAGGAGATCATCCTTCGCAGGATGGGGCGCTCCGCCGTGCCCGAGGTGCGGCTGGAGCAGGGGAGGCGTGATTGCGATCGAGGTGAATTTTCGAGAAAAACGGTCGAGATGTGGGCCGTCTGCTCAGCTTGACGGTGCGAATCCGCGTTCGCTAAGGTAGCAGGCACACTCACGATCTTGACAGATTCGCTTGCGTCGCCTTTCGGACGAGCCCGATGTGTGCGCAGGCGGCGGACGCTCTTCCGCGGCGCGCGTGCATGATCAACTACACCGAACGGCTCACGTTGCTCATGCGCGACATCGTCGCCCGAGTGCCGGTCCTGTCGTTCATCGACGTGGACGACATCCTCGTGTTCGCGCGATTCGGACGCGCGCGAACCGACGGGGTCTTCGCGACCTGCCACTGCCTGAGCCTGCCTCCGAGCGAGCCCGGCTACTACTTCTGGCGCGATCGCCACAGCGGTGAGATCACGCGCCGTTCGGAGTGGTTCATCTCGAAGTCGCCGGTGGTCGACATCCGCGGGCGGCAGATCAAGTACCTGATCTCCTTCACGCTGCCCAGATTCTGTGAGCAGTCGCTGGATCGCTCACGCAAGGAGCGATTCTACCGACGCGCCGGCGACGCCTGGATAGCCAAGCTCGACACGGTCGTCCACGAGCTCTATCACATCGATCCCGCGCAGAAGGGAATTCGCCGGATCGAGAAGCAGGACGGCACCTATGCGGCGAACTGCCATGGTCCGCAGTTCTTCACACAGGTGGCCCAGATGGTGTCCGACTACCTGGATACCCGCCCCGACCCGGCGGCCTACGACTTTCTCAAGCTGGACTTCGACGGGTTGCGTGCCCAGCACTCCGTCGTGGTGGGCACCAGTTTTCGACCGTTCCCGTCGTATCCACAGCGATTTCTCGAGCGGTTGGACCTGCAGCCGCCTTGCGACGCGACGCTTGCCACGATCGACGTCGAACCGTGGCGCCCCGTAGCACGGCGCGCGCGCTACACAGAGGCCGACCTGCAGATCCGGCAGTTCCTGCCGGAAGCGTCCCGCCGCTACCTGCCGAAGCACGAATTCCGCGCGGCCTGAGATCCGCGCCCGGCCTGCGTCGGCGCGAAGTGAACGGCCTGCGCGAAGCAGGCACGACCCCTCTTCAGCGCAGGCGTCGAATCCCCACCAGTCGCCGCGACCAGTAGCTCGACGTCACCCGCTCGATACGGACGACGCCTCTGGAGCTCGGCGCATGCACGAACGCATCGTCGCCGAGCGCGATGCCGACGTGGGACGCGCCAGGGGCCACGGTCGAGAAGAAGATCAGATCGCCAGGGACCTGCTTGCCCCGCTTGACGCTCCGCCCGATCCGAAACTGATCGCGGACCTCACGCGGCAGCGTCAGGCCGTGTTGAGCGAACACGAACTGCGTGAATCCGCTGCAGTCGAAACCGGACGGCGTCGATCCACCGTTGCGATACGGTACGCCGCGGAATGTCAGGGCCGTTTCTACGATGCGGGAGCCGGGGGAACGTCCCGTCGACCGCGCTGGCGTCGAGGGTGCACCGCCGGGCGTCGGGAAGGGCCTCGGTGTCCCTCCGGTCGAGGCGCACGAGGATGAAAAGAGTGCGAGGGCGATCGCCCCAAGCATGGTCCGCCGGACGGCGGTCGATGGTGGCACCTTGGAATTGTAAGACAGTCTGCCGTAACTGCAGCGTTTCCCGGAGTTTACGGCGTCATTCCCTTGACACCTCGGCTGCGCTCGGGCAGAATTCCTAGACACGCTCGGCGAAGGAAGGGCGCAAGCAACCCGAAGCGAGTATGGAACAGACGCTTCTCCTGAATGCGTCGTATGAGCCTCTGAAGATCGTCCACTGGCAGAAGGCGGTCACGCTGTGGTGCCAGGGAAAGGTCGAGGTCATCTCGGTCTACGACCGTGAGATCAGGGCTGTGTCCATCAGCTTCAAGCTCCCCTCGGTCATCAGGCTCCTCCGCTACATCAAGATCAAGCGGCGCTTCGATTACGTTCCGTTCTCACGCGCGAACATCTATGCCCGCGACGATCACCGCTGCCAGTATTGCGGCGATCTCTTTCCCACCAACGAACTGACCTTCGATCACGTGGTCCCTGTTGCGCACGGTGGCCGGAAGGATTGGGAGAACATCGTCACCTGCTGCGTTCAGTGCAATCGACGCAAGGGAGGCCGCACGCCGGCTGAGGCGGGTATGCAGCTGTCCCGACCGCCGAAGCGGCCCGACTCTGCGCCGGCGATTCGGATTACGATTGGATTGCGGAACGCGCCGGAGAGCTGGCGCGATTACTTGTACTGGAACGCCGAGCTGGACGACACCTAGTCCGTTCGCCGGCGATCGCATCCATGGCCGGCATTCCGACGATTTCCTCAGTCACGCCACGGCTCACCCTACCCGGCGGTCGCATCGTGCTGCACGGCGCGCACCTGCCGGTGACGACGGCGGGTCTCCCGGTCGTCCGACTCGACGGACATCCGGCTCGCGTCGTGTTCGCCTCATCCTCGGATCTTGCGGTCGTCGTGAGCGATGCGCAAGGTGGCCGCATGGAGGCCGTCGTCGAGGGCGTGGACGGGCGGGTGCCCGTGGACGTCGCCATCCCACTGGCGACAGGGCTTCATCAGGTCGACAATCCGGTCTTCGATCGTGACGGCAATCTCTACGTCACCTACAGTGGCAGTCGCGGTCAACAGGTCCCGGTGTCGATCTTTCGCGTGCTGCCGGGAGGAGTGCGCGAGAGCTTCTCGTCGGCTGTGACCAATCCCACCTCGATGGCCTTGTCGCCGGACGGCGAGCTCTTCGTGTCGAGCAGGTTCGAAGGGACGGTGTTCCGCCTCGACGAAGACGGGAACGCAGAGACCTACGCCTCCGATCTCGGAATTGCCTGCGGTCTAGCGTTTGCGCCCGACGGCACGCTGTTCGTGGGAGATCGCTCGGGAACGATCTTCGCGGTCGACCGCGACGGGAAGACGAGCACGCTCGCCAGCCTGCCGGCCAGTGTTGCGGCCTTCCACCTTGCGGTCGGGCCAGACGGTCTGTACGTGACTGCGCCCACGCTGTCGGCCGCCGACGTCGTCTATCGCGTGACCTTCAGCGGCGAGGTCTCCGTGATGCACACGGGGTTCGGTCGGCCGCAGGGATTGGGCTTCGGTCCTGACGGACATCTCCATGTCGTCGAGGCGCTCGCCGGCGCCAGCGGTCTCTACCGGCTTGGACCAGGGGGGGCCGAGCTCGTCCTGTCAGGACCGGGACTGATCGGATTCGCCTTCGACGCTGCCGGAGTCCTCGCGGTATGCAGCGGCGACACGGCGTATCGCGTCCAGGTCTGAGGCGGAGTCTTCGCAAGTAGAATCTGCCGGTGCTCCCTCGGCAGCTGTTCCAGCGAAAACCGATCGCCGACGAGGCTGCGACCGGCACCGAGCATCAGCGACTGGACCGCGTGCTCGGCGCGGCCGACCTGATTCTGCTCGGTATCGGCGCCGTCATCGGCGCCGGTATCTTCTCGTCCATCGGCACGGCTGCGGCGGGGGAGACCCTGGCGTCGGGCGAAGTCGTGCGCTACGGTGCCGGGCCGGCCCTCGTGCTCTCGTTCGCGCTCCTCGGCTGCGTCTGCGGGCTCGCCGCACTCTGCTACGCGGAGCTCGCCGCGATGATCCCACAGGCAGGCAGCGCGTACGCCTATGCATACGCGACCCTCGGCGAGCTCGTGGCATGGGTGATTGGGTGGGACCTGATCCTCGAGTACGCCGTGGGCAACGTCGCGGTCGCCATCGCGTGGAGCGGATACTTCACGTCCTTGCTGACTGGCTTCGGCATCCATCTGCCGCCAGCCCTCACGCACGGCTATCGCACGGCGCTGCTCAGCTCCGATCCAGCCGTCCACGCGCTGCTTCAGTCGGCGCCGCGGATCGCTGGCGTGCCGATCCTGCTCAACATTCCGGCATGCGCGATCGTCGGCGTCATCACATGGCTCCTCTATCTCGGCGTGCGCGAGAGTGTCCGCGTCAACAACGCGATGGTGCTGGTCAAGCTCCTCGTGCTCGGACTCTTCGTGGCTGTCGGCGCGTTTCACGTCGACTCCGCCAACTTCGTGCCCTTTGCCCCGAACGGATGGCGCGGCATCCACCAGGGCGCCGCCATCGTCTTCTTCGCCTACATCGGCTTCGACGCGGTGTCGACCGCCGCCGAAGAAACGCGTGATCCGCAGCGCAACGTCCCCGCGGGCATCCTGGGCGGCCTCGCGATCTGCACGCTCATCTACATCGTCGTCGGCCTGGTGGCCACCGGTCTGGTTCCCTATCAACAGCTCCGAGCCGCCGATCCGCTCACCCGTGCGCTGCAACTCGCTGGGCTTGGCACCGCCGGCTGGATCGTGTCATTCGGAGCCGTCGTGTCGCTCACGGCGGTGCTGTTGGTGTTTCAGTACGGGCAGCCACGGATCTTCTTCGCGATGGCGCGCGACGGGCTGTTGCCCCGCTGGGCGGCCAGGGTGCACCCGCGATTCCGCACCCCGCATGTCACGACCGTGATCACCGGCGTCGCCGTCGCTGGCGGCTCGCTCGTGCTGGACGAGAACGAGATCTACGACCTCACCAATATCGGTACCCTGTCCGCGTTCGCGATCGTGTGTGTCGGCGTCCTGGTGCTCCGCGCGACGGACCCGGAGCGGGTCCGGCCCTTTCGCGTGCCTGCGCTGCCCGTCGTCTCTGTCGCCGGCACGCTGGCCTGCCTGTACGTGATGTTCGGGCTCCCGAGACAGGCCTGGGAACGGTTCGGGCTGTGGCTCGCGGCCGGTCTGATCGTCTATGCCGTCTACGGATTCCGGCAGAGCCGCCTGCGCGGTTCCAGGTGATAAGATCGTCGTTTCGGTTGGCCACGATTGTCCGGCAGGGGGAGCATGGCGCACGAATGGATCTCGGTACGCGGCGCCCGCGTGCACAACCTCAGGAACGTCGACGTCGACATCCCGCGACACCGTCTCGTCGTCATCACGGGACTCTCCGGCTCTGGTAAGTCCTCGCTCGCGTTCGACACCATCTACGCCGAAGGCCAGCGTCGGTACGTCGAGTCGCTCTCGGCCTACGCCCGCCAGTTTCTCGAGCAGATGGAGAAGCCCGACGTCGATCTGATCGACGGTCTCTCTCCGGCCATTTCCATCGAGCAGAAGACCACAGGGTCGAATCCGCGATCGACCGTCGGCACCGTCACCGAGATCTACGACTACCTGCGGCTGCTGTTCGCGAGCATCGGCGTGCCGCACTGCCCCAACTGTGGCAAGGAGATCTCGAGCCAATCGCTCGAGCGCATCGTCGACATGGTGATGCTCTACCCGCAGGATTCGCGCATCAACGTCCTGGCGCCGATCGTGCGTGGGCGGAAGGGCGAGTTCAAGAAGGAGCTCGCGCACCTGCGCGGCCGCGGCTTCACCAAGGCACGCATCGACGGGCAGTTCAGGTCGCTCGAGGACGACATCAAGCTCGACCGCCGACGAAATCACTCGATTGAAGTGGTGGTGGATCGCGTGATCGTACGTGGTGGCGTCGAACGTCGGCTCGCCGAGTCGATCGAGACCGCGCTGCGCCTGGCCGACGACATCGTCGTCATCAACGCGTTCGAGCAGGGGGACCGCCTCTTCTCCCGGCAGATGGCCTGCGTCGACTGCGGCATCAGCGTGCCCGAGATGACGCCGCGGGCCTTTTCGTTCAACTCCCCGCATGGCGCGTGCCCCGGTTGCCAGGGGCTCGGTGCGCTCATCGATTTCGACCCGCAGCGGCTGGTTCCCGATGAATCGAAGAGTCTCTCGGGAGGCGCGATATTGCCTTGGGCGAAAGGGGACCGCAAGCTCGTACGTGACGCGCTGCAGTCGCTGCGCAAGGACTTCGGCATCGACCTCGAGGCGCCGTTTGGAAAGCTGCCTCGGAAGCAGCGCGATCTCCTCCTGTTGGGTACACCGAAGGGCGCCGCGCAGCGTTTCGAAGGCATCGTGCCGAACCTTCGCCGCCGGTACGAGGATGGAACCTGGGCTGAGCAGGCCGACCTCGAGGTCTATCGCGCCTTGCGCCCGTGCGGCGTGTGCCACGGTCGACGGCTCCGTTCCGACAGCCTGGCAGTGAAGGTGAAGGGACGTTCGATCGCCGAATACGTCGACATGCCGATCTCTGAAGCGCTCACGGTGTTCGACACGCTTCAGCTGACGGATCGAGAGGGCCTGATTGCCGAGCGCATCCTGCGCGAGATTCAGGATCGGGTGCGCTTCTTGCACGACGTCGGCGTCGGGTATCTGACGCTCGGCCGAAGCGCCGCGACCCTCTCCGGTGGCGAGGGACAGCGCATCCGACTTGCGACGCAGATCGGCGCCAATCTCACCGGCGTCCTCTATGTGCTTGACGAGCCGTCCATCGGCCTGCATCAGCGCGACAATCGCAAGCTCCTGAACACGTTGTCGCGGTTGCGGGATATCGGCAACACGGTCATCGTCGTCGAGCACGACGAAGAGACGATTCGGACGGCCGACTGGGTGATCGACCTCGGACCCGGAGCAGGTGAGCACGGCGGGCACGTGATCTTCCAGGGCACCCCTGCCGACCTGATGGAGGACCCGTCCTCGCTCACCGGGGCCTACTTGACCGGCAGCCGCACGATCGCGACCCCAGCCTCGCGCCGGGCCGCCCTGAAGGGGCATCTCGTGATTCGCGGTGCGCGCGAGAACAACCTGAAGAACATCGACGTCCAGCTTCCCCTCGGGCTGTTCACGGCGGTGACCGGGGTCAGCGGATCGGGCAAGTCCACGCTGGTGAACGACATCTTGTACCGCTCCCTGGCCCGGAGCATCTACAGAGCGGCCGATGAGCCGGGCGCGCACGACCGCATCGAGGGGATCGAGCTCATCGACAAGGTCATCGAGATCGATCAGTCGCCCATCGGGCGGACGCCGCGGTCCAACCCGGCCACTTACACGGGGCTGTTCACCTTCATCCGCGACCTGTTCGCCATGATGCCCGAGGCGAAGCAGCGAGGCTTCCGCCCTGGCCGTTTCTCCTTCAACGTGAAGGGCGGACGCTGCGAGGCGTGTCAGGGCGACGGCGTCATCGCCATCGAAATGCACTTCTTGCCCAACGTGTACGTGACCTGCGAGCAGTGCAAGGGGCGCCGGTACAACCGAGAGACGCTCGACATCCTGTATCGGGGCAAGTCCATCGCCGACGTGCTCGAGCTCACGGTCGATCAGGCCGTCCCGCTGCTCGAGAACTTTCCGCCCATTGCGAACAAGCTTCGGACCCTCCAGGACGTCGGGCTCGGGTACATCACGCTCGGCCAGTCGGCGACGACGCTGTCGGGTGGCGAGGCGCAGAGGGTCAAGCTGGCGAAGGAGCTTTCGCGGAGAGGAACGGGACGGACGCTCTACATCCTGGACGAACCGACCACAGGCCTCCATTTCGAGGACACGCGACGCCTGTTGGACGTGCTTTGCCGCCTGGTCGATCAGGGCAACACGGTCGTCGTGATCGAACACAATCTCGACGTGATCCGAACCGCGGACCATGTGATCGACTTGGGCCCCGAGGGGGGAGCCGGCGGTGGTCGGATCGTCGCGGAAGGGACACCCGAAGAAGTCGCCGGGCACGATGGGTCGGCGACCGGGCGCTACCTGGCTGAGCTGCTTTCGCACGAGCGTGGCCGGCCGTTTCGGGTCGAGGCAGTCTAAGCTCTTGTGGTAAGATCGCCACGCTTTCGGCGGATGCGCCTGTGGTCATGTAGCCACACCGGTGCGGCTCCTCTGGCGAAGACATACGCGAAATCATCAAATTCGCTTGGATTTCTCAGCATTTTGGCACACAGGGCATTCTGGTCCTTCAGGCACTGGGTTTGCTCAGCTGATGTGTGCACGTCCCTGCTCCGCTGAGAGGCTAATGGACGCACAGCGTACCCTTCGTCGCGCGATCTCCTGTGTCGGAATCGGTCTTCACTCCGGCAACAAGGTTCAGCTTTCGCTCAAGCCGGCTCCGGCCGACTTCGGCATCCGTTTCCGTCGGACGGATCTGGGTGACCACGAGGTCCCGGCGAATGTGCAGCACCTGGCCGGTATCCAGCTGGCGACGGCGCTGTCGCGCAATGCGGTCTCGGTAGAGACGGTCGAGCATCTGCTGGCGGCGCTGGTGAGCATGAGCATCGACAACGTGCTCATCGAGCTGAACTCTCCCGAAGTGCCGATCATGGACGGGAGCTCCGCCCCCTTCATCTACCTGATTCAGGAAGCCGGCGTGAAGCCGCAGTCAGCTGCTCGGAGGTACCTGAAGATCGTGCGGCCGATCGCGCTGTCACGGGGCGACAAGCGGATTGCGCTCTACCCCTCGGACCACTTCAAGGTGACCTACAGCATCAGCTACGATCATCCGCTGCTGCGGCATCAGGCGCGGACGCTGCGGATCACCGAGCACAGCTTCATCGAGGAGATTGCGCCCGCGCGGACGTTCACGTTCCTCAAGGATGTCGAGATGCTGCGCCAGAACGGATTGGCGCTTGGCGGTTCCCTCGAGAACGCCATTGTCCTGGGTGAAACGGGTGTCCTGAACAACGCCCTTCGGTTCGAGGACGAGTTCGTCCGCCACAAGATCCTCGATGCCGTCGGCGACCTCGCGCTGGTCGGGCATCCGGTGATTGGCCATCTGGTCGCCCACCGGGCCGGTCACGCGCTCCACACGGAGTTCGCCGGCAAGATTCTCGAGTCGGTTGACTGCTGGCGTTTGGTCGAAGGCTCCGCGGACGCGCCCGTCGAGGCCGCGGCGCTCCCAGCGACCGCTCCCCGTCTGGCGAACTGACGGGCCGTCGCACGACACGGCGCATCGTCGACCCGTTCTGACCTGAATTCAGTCGCGCTCAGAGCACCCACAGCGGCTGCGCCGTTGTCGGCGAGCCGCACTTCTCGAACCACTCCACTCCTTCGTTCACCAGATCGAACTTCAGCACGTAGCGTCCGGCGTCGGGCAGAGCGGGAAGCTGCACCGCGATGTCGACACACTCACCGCCCCCGAGCGCACCCGGAAGATCGGCACGCGCGAAGTCCAGATTGATGAGGGAACCGTCCCGACGGCACAACTGCGCGCCGAGCCGGACCAGCCTGCGCCCGTAGGTCGCCGAAGCCGGAAAGGCCCGGGCCGAGAGATTGTGTACGCGGGTGCGGACCGTCAGCGGGCGTCGCCGCAATCCGAGCAGGGGCGCACCGGGCAGCGGTGTGTTCACGTCGATCCGTGCGCGCGGCGTGGCGCCAGGAATCGCGTTGCCGAGGTTGCTGTCGTCCCACGTCTCGCGGCGGATCCGCTCGTAGTCTGGGCTGCCCGGGATGAATCGCCGCGAGAAGGCGCCCTCCGGATGGTCCGTGATCTCCCAGCAGAGCCGGTCGACGCCGAACTCCGCGGCGAGCTCGCGCGCTCGGTTCATCTCAGCGTCGCTGTCGTTCCAGCGAAAGAGGATGTAGCGCCAGTTCACGTAGGGAAGATCCCGTCCGGTGCGGCGGGTCTCGTCCACCACCGCGCGCAGGTTCCGGAAGGCCACGTCGATCTTTCCGCGCCGCCGGTACTGTTCGTAGCTCGCTTGCGTGGCTCCGTCGATCGAGAAGGTCACCTCATCGATCCCGGAACGAGCCAGCCGTCGCGCCTGTTCCTCCGACAGCGCCAGGCCGTTGGTGCTCGTATAGAGATAGATGTGCGGGAAGCGCGTCTTGATGTACTCGCACATCTCGACCGCCCGCTTGTGCAGGAACGCCTCGCCGTAGTTGAAGAAGTCGATGCGGCCGATCGTCGGCCCCACTTCGTCCATCACGCGCTGGAAGAGGTCGAAATCGAGCATGCCGGCCTGCCGCGTCCGGGTGATTCCGGTCTCCGGCGCACAGCAGGCCTCTGCGCACGAGATGTTGCAGGCTGCCGTGCACTCGATGTACATGCGGTTGGGCAGCGGACCCGCATCGAGCGGCCTGACGCGCGGCGTCTCACCCTTCGGAAGCGGCAGCTTCAAGGCACAGTCGCCGCAGAACTTGGAACCTCCGTCGTTGAGGTCCTGGCGTAGCGCAGAGATCGTCGGTCCCGTCCACGTGTCCTGCACCGTGCCGGCTCGCGCGTCACCGAGGACGCGGCGCCCATACGGGTCGGCGCAGCCGCAGACGAACCTGCCGTCGCAGAGCATCACCAGGATGTTCCAGGGCCAGGTGCACTGGAACCGCGTCGCGAGGAAGTTCAGAGACATGTGCGAGCCTACTTCTGCGACAGCTTTCTCATGTACGCCTCGAGGCGATCGTTCTCGTATCGCACGGTGTTCAGGAACAGACTCTCGGCGAAGTAGGCCCGCCGCTCCTGATCCGTCATCTGATCGATGAGATGGTTGATCTCCCGGACCATGTCCTCGAAGCTCCGCTCGAGCGCCTGCCGGGCGGTGACTTCTCGATACAGGAGCTCCATCATCGCCAGGAGATCGCCGTCCAGCGCGAGCTCGGATCCCGTGGTCGTCTTGATCGTCCGCATGGCTAGGCCCCGAAGCTGGCCAGCGCGCCGGTTTCATCGGCGTGTATGCGGATGAAGTTCTGCGCGCCGGTCATCGTCAGCATCGTCTCAACCCGTTTCTGCACGCCAGAGAGCTTCAGCTGGCCGCCAGCCCCGGAAACGGTGCGATACAGATCCATCAGGCACCCGATCGTCGCGCTGTCGACGTAGGTGACGGGCGTCAGATCGATGAGGACGTGAGGTGTCCGGCCGCCGACCAGCGCGGCAACGGCCGCCGCGAAGTCCCCGAGCATCGGATACATCATGCGCGTCTCGTGCACCCGGACGATGGAGACGTCGCCGGCCTGGTCGGTCGTGAGATTCATGTGTGAGCTCCATTGCGCGGGCGTCCCTCCGGGGCGCCGCCCTGGCCATAGTCGTCGCCGCGCAGGTTCCGGATCTGCTTGGCGAGCTCCGCGCGGCCGCGGTTGATTCGTGACTTCACTGTGCCTTCGGGCAGCCGGAGCCGTTCGGCGATCTCCTGATAGCTCAACTCCTGGATGTCCCGCATGACGACCGCCATCCGCAGTGTGGCCGGAAGCCGATCGAGTGCCTGCCGGAGGAGCGCCACGCGGTCCTGCTGCTCGAGCGCGGCGACGGGACTGGTGCCGGAGGCCGCGGGCGAGAGTTCGGCCGCATCGACCTCTCGGTCGATCGTCTCGCGCTCCTTTCGCACGCTCCGGTAGTGATCGATGCAGAGATTGCGGCTGACGCTGATCAACCACGTCTGGAAGTTCGCCCGCCTGTCGAAGGTCTTCAACGAGCGGAACACCTTGAGGAAGATGTCCTGAGTCAGATCCTCGGCCTCGTCGTGCTTGCCGACGAACTTGTACGCGACGTTGAAGACCTTCCGGCGGTGCAGACGCACCACCGTCTCCCATGCGGCCTGGTCACCCTGGAGGCACTGCTGGATGAGCGCTTCGATATCGTCCGTCGACGCACGTGGAGCAGGTGACATGGTGGGCGGGCGGATGGCCGCGATGATAGCAGGTGGTATAGTCGTTAGTCGATTCGTGACTGGTTTCTTCCGCTCAGATGGCGAGCTCGTGTGCGACGGCGTCCCACTCTCGTCGATCGCCGACGCCGAAGGCACGCCGCTCTACGTCTACAGCGCCGCAACAATCCGCCGCCGCTACGTCGTCCTCGATGAGGCGTTCGGCGACTACCCGCACGCGCTGCACTACGCGCTCAAGGCGAACTCGAATCTCGCCATTGGTGGACTGCTGCACGATCTGGGCAGCGCGGCGGATGCGAACTCGATCTGGGAGATCGAGGTCGCACGGCGCATCGGGTTCGAGCCCTCCCGGATCGTCTTCACGGGCGTCGGCAAGTCGGACTCCGAGCTCGAGGCCGCAGCCCCGCTGCAGCTCCGCGCCATCAACGTGGAGTCTGCCGGAGAGCTGACCCGCATCGAGTCGATCGCGCGCAGGCTCGGTCGACCGATCCGTGTCGCCGTCCGGGTGAATCCCGATATCGACGCGCGAAGCCATCCCCACATCTCGACCGGACTGAAGGTCAACAAGTTCGGCATCGCCCTCGCTGATGCCCGGGATCTGTTCGCCGGATTGAAGTCGCGGCCACTCCTCCAGCTCGTCGCCGTTCACGTACACATCGGTTCGCAGGTCACGACGGTCGAACCGCTTCGACGCGCCGCAGCCTTTGCCGCCGGTCTCGCCGCCGACCTCGTTTCGTCCGGCTTTTCGATCGAGTACGTGGACGTCGGCGGTGGACTCGGCATCTCCTACGACGGCTCGCCGGTTCTCGCTCCGGAGGAGTACGCGGCAGCGGTCGTCGATGCCGTTCGCCCTTCCGGGCTGCCCGTCGTCGTCGAGCCCGGACGGTCGATCGTCGGACCGGCAGGTGTGCTGCTCGGGCGCGTCATAGACCTGAAGCCGCGGGATGCGATCAGCGAGTTCGCGGTGCTCGACGCTGGGATGACCGAGCTGATGAGGCCCGCTCTATACGGCGCGTACCACGCGGTCGAGCCGGTCCGCCCGCGCGAGGGCGCGGCGAGAAGCTATGAAATCGTCGGACCGGTTTGCGAGAGCAGTGACGTCATCGGTCGCGATCGCACCCTCACGCCCCTGATGACCGGCGACGTGCTGGCGATCAGAGATGCCGGCGCGTACGGCGCCGTGATGGCGTCCAACTACAATCGCCGCCCCATCCCCGCCGAGGTTCTGGTCGACAACGGGACCTGGAGGGTCATTCGCCGCCGGCAGACGGTCGACGACATGTTGGCTCTCGAGTTCGACGGCGCCGCGAGCGGCGCGTGAACCCTATGCAGGGCCATCTCATTGCTTTCGAAGGGCTGGACCAGAGCGGCAAACAGACCCAGGCGGAGCGCTTGCGAGACCGGCTGTCGGCGCTCGGTCGGCCCGTGCAGCTCCTTTCGTTTCCCGACTACACGACCGCCATCGGAATCGAGCTCGCGAACGCCCTTGCCGGGGAACGCGACTACTCGCCCGAAGTGATGCAGCTCCTGTACATTGCGAACCGGTACGAGCGAAAGGCCGAGATCGTCCGCGCCCTCGATGCGGGCACCATCGTCGTCTCGGATCGCTACCTATCGTCGAGCATCGCCTATGGCGAGGCATTCGGGCTCGATCCGGCGTGGCTGGCGGGCATCCAGCGCCACCTGCCGCAGCCGTCGTTGACGGTCCTGCTCGACATTGCGCCAGCGACCGCGGTGCAGCGCAAGTCTGCCGATCGCGATCGGTACGAACGCGACCTGGCGCTGCAGGCGCGCGTGCGCGACAGCTATCGCCGGCTCGCCACGGGCGAAGGTTGGCTCGTGCTCGACGGCGAGCGCTCCCGCGACGATGTGGCCGCCGACGTGTTCAGAGAGACGACGGCGCGACTCGCGCTGCGGTGAGCACGCGCACGCCCCGCACGCCGCACTCCCTCAGGGTCAGGGCGCACGCGTCGAGCGTTGCGCCGGTCGTGCGCACGTCGTCGACCAGTACCACCGTCGCGCCACGGATCGCTGCCGCGGCGCGGGTGGCAGCGAATGCACCGGACACATTCCTGACCCTGTCCCGCGCCGTGAGGTTGGCCTGCGCGTCGGTATGCCGGGTGCGTCGGAGTGCGCGTACGACCGGCACGCCGAGGTGGTGCGCCAGGTCCTCGGCCTGATTGAAGCCGCGGGAGCGGAGACGCGCCGGATGGAGCGGAACAGGGACGAGCGCGTGCGCGTCCGCCAGCACGTCGGCTCCGTCCACCCGCATCAACGCCCCGAGCCCGGCGGCCACCGACCGGCGACCGTCGTACTTCAGCGCGTGCACGATCGAGCGCAGCGCGCCCGCATGAGGCCCCGTCGACCGAGCCCGGTCTATCGCTGACGCACCTGGTCGCTGAGGACATGACGGACCGTGCGCCGACCGGAATGTGGCCAGGCCGGGCAGCGGATCGCCGCACGCATCACACAGCGGCGGAGCAAATCGCTCGATGGCCCTCCAGCATGCGTCGCAGACGCAGCCGCGGCTTGGATGCTCCAGCGGATCGCGGCATGCCGCGCACTGTGGTGCGAGGAAGACGGCGAGGAGTGCATCGATCCATCCTCGCACCGTCGTGTCACGCGAGCGCGGCCTGTGGACAGAGAAGCCCAGACCCGACGCGGACCGTCAGGAACGCGTGCTGCGCCCCCGCTCGACCTGCTCGGCGTTGCCCCACAGCCGCTCGAGGCCGTAGAAGATGCGGGTGTCCGGTGCGAACACGTGCACGATGAAGTCGAAGTAGTCGAGCAGGATCCATTCCGAACGCTCATAGCCCTCGACATGGGCCGGCTCCTCGCCTTCGGCAGCGAGCGCTTCGAGGATGCCGTCGGCAATAGCCCGGACCTGTCGGCTGTTGGTCCCCGAACAGATCAAGAAGTGATCGGTGAACCCCGCGGCCTTCCGAAGATCGAGGACGACGATGTCGACCGCCTTCTTGTCTTCCGCTGCACGAATGGCCCGAGTGATCGAATCGGGAATGCGAGCCGTCCGTCGTTTGTCAGTTCTCGTCATGCAACCTGCCTGCCGCGGGTTGGTCCGCCCCGAGCGCACCGCGTCGCTCGATGCCTGAGGATCGGTAAAGTCCGTGCTGCTCAATGTGTTGCTGCACGCGCGGATCGACCAGGCCCGCGATCGACTGGCCGCGAGACAGCCGCTCGCGGATCGCCGTCGATGACACGTCTGCCGTCGTGTGATCGATCAGGAAGATCGACGTCGAGGCGTGGTCGCGTGCGCCGGACGGGTCGAAGGTCATTCGTCGGCTGAGCGCGGGCAGTCGTGCGGGCAGTTCGCTGACGCTGCAGCCGGGACGTGAGACCACCACGAAGTTCGCGCGGTCGAGGATGCGCGGATACTCGCGCCACGTGCTGATGTCGGCGAACGCGTCGGCCCCGATGAGGAAATACAGCTCGGACGCGAGATAGCCCCGCGACTCGAAGCGCTGCAGCGTCGTCGAGGTGTACGACGGTGCTTCATGACGCAGTTCGACATCGGAAGCGCGCCAGCCGTCGCGACCCGCCACCGCGATCGCGACCATGGCGAATCGGTGGAAGCTCGACGTCAGCGGCTTCGCGCGGTGCGGCGGCACGTTGGCGGGAATCACCTGCACCTCGGTCAGCGCGAGGGCCGCCTGGGCTCCCGATGCGAGATCGAGGTGGCCCATGTGAATCGGATCGAAGGTTCCTCCCAGCAGGCCGATGCGGCGCGCGCTCATTCGGCCGCCATCGTGCCGCTGGCGGGAGCGTCGGCATCCGCGGCGCTGGCGTCGGAGACACGCGCGCGTGCCAGCACGCGCCAGACCGCTTCGAGCAGGTCGTGGGTGCCGGCGCCCGTGACGCCGGAGATTCTGAAGAAGGGCAGAGCGAGCGCGCGAGCGCGCTCGCTCAACGCCGTCGCCCTGCTCTCGTCGTCCAAGGCGTCGATCTTGTTGGCGGCGACCAGTTGGGGCTTGGATGCGAGCTCGGGATCGAATAGCTCCAGTTCGCGTCTGACCGTCTCGAGGTCTTCGACCGGGTCACGTCCCGTCGCGCTCGAGACGTCGACGAGATGGACGAGCACGCGCGTGCGTTCGAGGTGGCGCAGGAACTGGTGTCCGAGTCCAAGCCCGCGGTGCGCACCTTCGATCAAGCCGGGAACGTCGGCCACGACGAAGCTGCGGTCGTCGCTGAGGCTGACCACGCCGAGGTTGGGCGTCAGCGTGGTGAAGGGATAGTCCCCAATCTTCGGACGCGCGGCGGAGATGCGCGAGATGAGCGTCGACTTCCCGGCGTTCGGAAACCCAACCAGGCCGACGTCCGCGAGCAGCCTGAGCTCGAGACGCAGGAACTTCTCTTCGCCGGGCTCGCCCGGCTGGACCTTGCGCGGAGCCCGATTGGTGGACGTGGCGAAGTGGGCGTTGCCGAGACCGCCCCGGCCACCCTTGGCCACCAGCACGCGATCCCCGGCGTGTGCGAGATCCGCGACCACGCGGAGCGGTTCTCCAGGCTCGGCGGGCTTCTCGTAGACGATCGTGCCGATCGGAACCTGCAGCTCCAGGTCGCGGCCGTTTCGCCCCGTGCGGTTCGATCCCTCGCCGTGGTTGCCGCGTTCGGCTTCGAATTCCGGATGAAAGCGAAAATTGACGAGCGTGTTGAGGTGGGGGCTGGCCGTGACGTAGATCGAGCCGCCATGGCCGCCGTCGCCCCCGCTGGGACCGCCTCGGGGCACGTACTTCTCGCGCCGGAAGGCCAAGCAGCCGCGCCCGCCGTGCCCGGCTGTGATGTGGATGTCTACTTCGTCGACGAACATCGAATCCTGTCGCGTGCTTTACGCTCGGGCGACCGAGCTCCTTCGCAAGCCTGCACGGATCGGTCCGCCGCGGCCGGCCATTGCCGTCGATCGTCGAGGCGATCGCACGGCTCCGGCGTCAGGCCTGTTCGACCGGCAGGATGCTGATGACGCGGCCCTTGGCGCCGTGGTCCTCGAAGCGAACCCGCCCAGCGATCTTGGCGAAGATGGTGTCGTCCTTGCCGAGACCGGCGTTCAGACCGGGACGGAACCGCCGCCCACGCTGACGGACGATGATGCTGCCGCCGGTGACGACATTGCCGTCGTGCTTCTTGACGCCGAGGCGCTGCGAGTTGGAGTCCCGTCCGTTGCGGGAGCTGCCCTGACCTTTCTTATGAGCCATGATGCTGACCTAGACTGACCTAGAGAACGATGTCCTTGATGCGCAGACGCGTGAACGTGGAGCGGTGCCCCTTGGTGCGGCGCATTCCCTTCCGGCGCTTCTTCTTGAAAACGCGGATCTTGGGCCCGCGCGCCTCGCCTTCGACGACAGCGAGGACCCGAGCGTTTGCCACGTAGGGCGCGCCGGCCAGCACTTCGCCGCCGTCACGTTCCACGAGCAGCACGTGTTCCAGCGTCAGCTCGGCGCCAGGCTCGCCAGCGGTCCCGTCGACGAGGGCAACGGCACCGGGCGTGACCCGCAGCTGCCGTCCATTGGTCTGAACGATTGCGTACATATTCGACACCTGTGCAAAGGGGGTAGTGTACAACCGAAACGCTGGAATGAAAAGGATGGATGAGCCGGGCCCCGTCTGACCCGGCTCGACTGGTTGGATCTGGTCAGCTCGCGTGGGGCTAGCGGAAGTCCTGGCTGATGCTGACCTCGTTCCCGTTCACGTATACGCCGCACCCAACTTCGGTGTAGCTGCCCGTGAGTACCTCGTAGTGCGACCCGCCGGGGCCTTCGGCCCACATGTTCGCCATCCCCTTCGTGATGACCTCGTTCATGCCGTAGCCGCGCCAGCGCAGGAGCTGGTTCTCCGCCCGGGCGACGCCGCCCCCGTTCGTGCTGATGAAGAACTGATGGGGAATGCCGACTCCGTGGTCGTGCTCGGCGGCTTGTGCCGCGAACGCTTCGAGGGCCGACGAACGGCCCAGGGCAGGGAGGCCGACGCTCGCCCGGTACCGGTTGGCTTCGTCTGCGCAGAACGTGAGGGTGGAGTCGAGGCCCGCGGTTCCAGCGGGTGAGGGCGCGGAGGGCGAAGCGGCGCAGGCCACTGAGCCGATCAGTCCTCCCAGCAGGGCGGCCATTCTGAGGTGTCTGGCCAGGCTCGGATTCAACAGTTGGGCGCGCATGCGATCTTCTCCTGGGGGTGGTGCCTGAAAGCACCCGATGCCCCACACATCGCAAGAGCTGAACCACAACTGTCGAATCTTGTAAGTGGCTGGAGATGAGCCGCTTGTGAGGATCGAGCGTGCGAGAAAGTCCGCTCCATTGCGTCAGAATCGCACGATCGGTGTGCCAGGATAGCGCGCCTCGGGCGATCCTGGCACACGTATCAACAGCGGTTGGTCTCGGAGATTTACGTCGATCGACATCATTCGTCGAGCGACGTCAGAGAATGCGAGCCTGCTACTTCAGAAGGACCCGTGTTCCGCGGATCTTCTGGCTGCTCAGTGTGCTCAGGAAGTTCGGTACCAGCCGATCCATGAGCTCGAAGTACGAAGACAACGCTGGGGTGTTCTGCTGCGCGTTGTACAGGACCTCTTCGCGATAGCTCTCCGAGTACATGGTGGCGCCCGAACGTCCGTCGATGAACACGAGCTTCGGTCGCAGGATGAAGCCCTTGCGCTCCATGTAGGTCCGCACCGGCACGACGCGCCGACGTCCGAGCGAGTCGTACTGTTCGACGTCGCGCGAGACGAATCCGGATCGCGAATGTGGGGTGAAGAGCACGGTCCCAGTCACGATGAGCGGATTCTGGTACTCCTCGCCGATGCGCTTCCAGTACGCCGTGTTCGCGAAGATCCGCTCGTACGGCTCCAGGTCCTTTTCGTCGCGTATGCGGAGCGGCAGCGCCGTCGGCTGGCCGGCCGGTGCCGCATCAGGCCCGTTTGCGTTCGCGAACTCGGCGCGCGCCAGCCGGCTCTGCTCCTGTGCGATCTCCAGCAACGGCATCACGTCGGCGTCGATGACACGCAGCGACGACTTGGAGCGGAGCTGGCTACGCAGCAACCGGACCGTCTCCTGATTGGTGTCGACGTCCTCGGATCCGCCGGCGACGAACCCGGCGATCAGTACGCGTTGGAACGGCGAGACGTCGAGCTTCGGTTCGATCGGCGTCTCGACTGGAATTTCGTACCAGGCCGGTCCACAGGCGACAAGCGTGGCTGCGACTGCAGCCACGAGCCAGACCAGGTGGCGGCTACGGGCGTTCCTCGGCGCGGGACCTGTCATTGATTTCCTTGAACAGCTCGTAGTTTTGGCGGATCTGAGCGTTGTTCGGCTCAATCCCCAGCGCCCGTTCGTACGCGTCGCGCGCCTTCTCGAGCTGACCTTCGTGCTCGTACGCCACGGCGAGGTTGTTGAGCGCGGCCGCGTAGGAGGGATCGATCTCGATGGCGCGTTCCCACTGGTAGATCGCTTCGCGCCACAGTCCGCGCTGCGCCACATCGATACCGAAGGAGACGTGCGACTTGGCGGAGTCGCGCGGCTCGGCCTGCGCAGCCGTCGCGCCGAACGTGGCAACGAGGAATGCAAAGGCAAATATCCGCATCGTCTTCATCGAGTGATTCCGCTCCACTATAGCGCGGCTCCAATCCACACAGGCAAGTATTTGGCGCGTGGATGCAGCACACGTCGAGCAAGCCGTGTGCCACGACGAGGCTCGAGGATTTCTGCCCTTTTGCACAATAAGGACGCGCCAGTGTCGCGTGAGGTTGCGCGTCTGTCCTCCCGCGCTGGCACACCGGACGATATACTCCATACGGTCGGGCCTCGTGCCGGCGTGATGTCCGCTTCATCCGGACGCTCGCAGCATCCGAGGTGTCTCCATGGCTCCGACGGCCGACCTGATCGCCCTCTCCCTGCTCCCCCTTCGCCTTTGGCCGCGCGTTGCGGAACAGTTACGCGCCGGCCTCCATCCCGCAGCGATCCTGCGAGACCAGTGCGGTGAGCTCGCACGGCGCCGAGGGGGCGAGAGCGGGGACGATCACGCAGGTCGCCTGCTCGAGCGTGCGACACGAGCGGCTGCGTCTGGAAGCGGGGCGTTCGCGGCCATCGCCTGGTCGGATCCCGAGTATCCCGCGCCCCTGCTCACGCTCCACGACCCACCCCCTGTCCTTTGGATTGCGGGTGACGTCAGACGGCTGAACGCACCGGCGGTCGCCATCGTCGGTTCGCGCGCGGCGACGCAGTATGCGGTCGGCGTCGCGGAAGCGCTGGCCGCCGACCTGGCCTCTCGGGGGCTCGTGGTGGTGAGCGGCTTGGCGCGCGGAGTCGACTCCGCGGCCCATCGCGGAGCGATCGCCCCACGCGGGATCACCGCAGCCGTTCTCGGCTGCGGCGTGGACGTCGTCTATACGAGGGAA
>JBFXAT010000063.1:0-25903 GCA_050183995.1 Vicinamibacterales bacterium | reverse complement strand
ACGGGGACACACCAGCACCGAGCGCCAGAGATCGAGCCGGAGCACGACCCCGACGACGCGGCGGGGCTCGCCTTCGACGACCGCGAGCGCGGTGATCGTCCGCTGCTCGCGGACGTGCAGGGCCTCCGCCGCCAGCATCGAGGGGGGGACCGCGATCGGATCGCGTGTCATCACGTCGCCCGCCGTGAGCGCCAGGATGTCGGACGTGCTCTCCATGCGCCGCCGCAGATCGCCGTCGGTGATGATCCCGGCCAGGACGTCGCCGGGCTCCACGACGCATGCCATGCCGAGCCCCTTGCGCGACATCTCGTAGATCACGTCGCGCATCCGCGTGCCCGTCGGGACGATGGGGCAGTGCTTGCCGCCGTGCATGAGCGCGCCGACACGCATGAACTGCTTTCCGATCTTGCCTCCGGGGTGCAGGTTGGCGAAGTCCTCCTGGCGGAAGCCTTTGGCGTCCAGCAGCGTCATCGCCAGGGCGTCGCCCATGGCGAGCGCGGCGGTGGTCGACGCCGTGGGCGCCAGGTTCAGCGGGCACGCCTCCTCGGTGACGCTGCAGTCGAGCGCGACGTCCGCCGCTTCCGCGAGCGTCGAGTGCGCGACGCCGGTGATCGCGATCAGACGGGCGCCGATGCGCTTGATCGTCTCCAGCAGGCGCAGGACCTCGGCCGTCTCGCCGCTCGAGGACACGGCAATCACCACATCCTCGCTCTGCACGACGCCGAGGTCTCCGTGAATGGCTTCAGCGGGATGCAGGAAGAGGGAGGCGGTCCCGGTGCTCGTCAAGGTCGCCGCGATCTTGCGGCAGATGATTCCGGACTTGCCCATGCCGGTCACGACCACGCGTCCGCGGCAGTGGCGCAGCAGGTCGATTGCCGCATCGAAGCGCGCGTCGATGCGGGGCACGAGCGCGAGGATGGCGGCAGCCTCGGTTTCGAGCACTCTGCGTGCGAGCGCGAGATCAGCCATGTCGGTGGTCGACGCCGGCGGCAGTGGTGCCAGCGCCCTCGGTCGATTTCGCGATCGCGTCGATCGCGAGCAGCCGGACCAGCAGCGGCTCGAGAAGATCGAGGCGCAACGCGTTCTGCGCGTCGCTTCTCGCGCGCGCCGGCTCTTCGTGGACCTCGAGGAACACACCGTCCACGCCGGCGGCGACGCCGGCGGACGCCAGCGGCGTGATGTACTGCGCAAGGCCCGCTGTTTCGCCGTCCCCGCCGCCGGGCAGCTGAAGGCTGTGCGTCACGTCGAAGACGACCGGAATGCCCTGCTCGCGCATGATCGGGAACGCGCGCATGTCGACGACCAGGTTGTGATAGCCGAACGTCGTGCCGCGCTCGGTGACGATCACCCTGGGGTTGCCCGCGTCGCGTGCCTTCGACACGGCGTGCACCATGTCATCCGGGGCGAGGAACTGTCCCTTCTTGATGTTGACGACGCGGCCGGTCCGGGCGGCGGCGACGATCAGGTCGGTTTGCCGCGACAGGAACGCGGGGATCTGCAGGACCTCGGCCACTTCCGCCGCGGGACCGACCTCGGCGACCTCGTGCACGTCGGTCAGGATCGGCACGTTGAAGCGCTTCGCGACTGCGCCGAGAATCCGGAGGCCCTCCTGGAGACCGGGGCCACGATACGAACGTCCGGACGTCCGGTTCGCCTTGTCGTACGACGCTTTGAAGATGAATCCCACTCCGACGCGCCCGGTGATTTCGCACAGCGCTTCAGCCAGTTCGGACGCGTGCGCCTCGTTCTCGATCACGCACGGGCCGGCCATGAGCACGATGGGCGCGCCGCCGCCCACGGTCAGTTCGCGCAGCGTGATCGGGTCCACGCCTCAGGCCACCGTTTCGGTTGCCTGCCGCTGCTGCGCCGCGGAGGTCTTGTGCTGATAGCTCGCCGCCACGAACGCCGCGAAGAGCGGATGCGGCTGCGTCGGCTTCGACTTGAACTCGGGGTGGAACTGCACGGCGATGTACCAGGGATGATCCGGCACTTCGGCGATCTCGACGAAGCGCCCGTCAGGTGACCGGCCGGAGATACGAAGCCCCTTGTCGGCGAGCGCCTTCTCGTAGAGGCAGTTGAACTCGTACCGGTGCCGATGCCGTTCCTCGACCAGCGAGGTGCCATAGACCTTCTGGGCCAGCGAGCCTGGCGCGAGCTCGCACGGATAGCTCCCGAGGCGCATCGTGCCCCCGAGGTCGTCCACGCCGAGCAGGTCGCGCAGCTTGTAGATGAGTTTGGTCGGCGTGTCCGGCGTGCACTCGGTGGAGTCGGCGTCGGCGAGGCCGGCGACGTTGCGCGCGTATTCGACCGTCGCCCATTGGAACCCGTAGCAGATGCCGAAGTACGGGATGGCGTGTTCGCGCGCGTGCTGCGCGGCGATCATCATGCCGCGCGTGCCGCGATCGCCGAAGCCGCCCGGCACCAGGATCCCGTCGGCGTCGTCCAGAAGGGACGTGCCGCCCGGTTCCTCGAGCGCCTCGGCCTCGATCCACTTGATGTTGACCTTCAAGCGGTTTTGGAACCCGCCGTGGTACAGCGCCTCGTTCAGACTCTTGTAGGAGTCTTCGTACCCGACATACTTGCCGACCACGTGAATGGTGATCTCGCCGGTCGGATTCTTGATCCGCTGCACGAGATCTTCCCACGCGCGCACGTCGCAGTCCGACTGCGGCAGGTGCAGATACTTGAGGAGGATCCGGTCGAGCCCTTCGGCCTTCAGCACGAGCGGGACTTCGTAAATGCTCGCGACGTCCTTCGCCGTGATCACCGCTTCTTCGTTCACGTCGCAAAAGAGCGCGATCTTCCGCTTCAAGTCTGGGTCGAGGAAGCGGTCGGTGCGGCAGAGCAGCAGATCGGGCTGGATGCCGATCGACCGCAGATCGCGCACACTGTGCTGCGTCGGCTTCGTCTTCAGCTCGCCCGCGGCACCGATGAACGGCACCAGCGTCAGATGCACGTAGAGGGTGTTGTCGCGGCCGACGTCCTGCCGGAACTGCCGGATCGCTTCGAGGAACGGCAGACTCTCGATGTCGCCGACGGTTCCCCCGATCTCGACCAGCGCGATGTCCACGTCTGTCGCGGCCGCGCGGATCGCGTCCTTGATCTCGTTCGTGATGTGCGGAATGACCTGCACCGTTCGTCCGAGATAGTCGCCGCGCCGCTCCTTCTGGATGACGCTCAGGTAGATCTTGCCGGTGGTCCAGTTCGACAGCTTGGTCGCCGACGCATGCGTGAATCGCTCATAGTGGCCGAGGTCCAGATCCGCCTCGGCCCCGTCGTCGGTCACGTAGACCTCGCCGTGCTGGTACGGGCTCATCGTGCCGGGATCGACGTTGATGTAGGGATCGAACTTCTGGAGTCCGACGCGATAGCCGTGGCCCTCCAGCAGCGCGCCAATCGACGCGGCGGCGAGCCCCTTTCCGAGCGACGATACGACGCCGCCCGTGACGAAGATGAACTTGGTAGCGGTCATGTGCGAATCCCGGGCCATTCGGACCTCAGCACGGTCAACTGGGTCGACCGGTGGCGAGCAGGCGCCGGACCTGCTCCAAATCGTCGGGCGTATCGACGCCAATCGAGTCGTACATCGTCTCGACGGCCTTGATGCGGATCCCGTGTTCGAGCGCGCGCAGCTGCTCGAGCGCCTCGGCACGCTCGAGGGGCGTCGGTTCGAGCGACGCCAGCACCAGCAGCGCTGTGCGTCGGTACGCGTACACGCCGACATGTCTGTAGAGCGGCGGCCAGCCGCCGCGCGGATCGCGCGCGTGCGGAATGGCCGCGCGCGAGAAGTACAGGGCGTAGCCGGCGCGGTCCAGCACGATCTTCACGATGTTCGGATCGGACAGTTCCGCGGTCCGCTCGATGCGCCGGTACAGGGTCGTCATCGAGATCGACGCGTCCTCGAACGGCGCGACGAGCTCGGCAATGGCGCGCGGGTCGAGCAGCGGCTCGTCCCCCTGCACGTTGACCACGACGTCGCAGTCGAGCCCTTCCGCCACTTCCGCGAGCCGATCGGTGCCGGTGAGGTGATCGACCCGCGTCAGACGCACGTTGCCGCCGAACTCCGCGACGCGCGTCGCGATCCGCAAATCGTCGGTGGCAACGATCACTTTCGAGACGACCGGCGACGCTTCGACGCGCCGATAGACGTGCTCGATCATGGGGCGGCCGTCGATGTCGGCGAGCGGCTTACCGGGGAATCGCGTCGAGGCGAATCGGGCGGGAATGACGGCGACGATGTCGAGCGGGAGCGTAGAATCGACCGCAGGGCCAGTCGATGCAGGGTGCACGACGAATAGTAACATAGTCGTTGCGGGCGCGTGCTACGATCCGCCGCGTCTCTCGATGCATGTGAAGCGAACCCTTCGGTTCGGCGCAGGCGCCATCGCAGTCGCGACGTGGCTCGCGGCCGGGACGCCATCCGGCATCCGATCTCCGGTGCCGCCCCGCGCCGGCGATCGGGAGTCGGCCGTCGATCGCTCGATGGCCGGATTGCAGCACGACGTCGATCGGCTGCATCAGCGGATCGCACCCTCCGCGGTTCCGCTCGCGCGCCGCGATCTGTTCCGCTTCCGCGCGACCGAGGTGCAGCCGCCGTCGTCGCCTGACGCGCCGGCACCGGTGGCCTCCGCATCTCCCGCCGCCGAACCTGCGCCGCCGTTCACCCTCATCGGTGTCGCCGAGGACGCCACGCCCGATGGCGTCGTCCGGACGGCAATCGTTTCAGTGCGTGGCGACGTGCAGCTGCTGAAGCCTGGCGACGTGGTGGCCGGCCGCTTCCGCGTGGTCAGCGTGGATCCGCACAGTCTCGAGCTCACCGAGCTCGACAGCGCGCGCACGCCGGTCACCCTCACCCTCCGCTAGCTGCGCGCGGCTACGCGCATGGTTTCGATCATCATCAATCCCGTCGCGGGCGGTGCGACGCCCGGGCACGGCCGCCGCCGCGCGACACTGGCCACCGCCATCCTCGCGGCGCGTGGCATCTCCGGCGACGTCTTCGTCACCGAGCGGCGCGGTCACGCGAGGCAGCTCGCCGAGGCCGCCTGCCGGAGGGGACATCGTTTGGTCGTCGCGTGGGGCGGCGACGGTACGGTGAACGAGGTCGCGTCGGCGCTGCTCGGCGGCGTCGCCCGCCTGGGTATCGTGCCGTCGGGATCCGGCAACGGCCTCGCGCGCGAGCTTCGGGTGCCGCGGCGGCCCGCCGACGCGATCGCGTCGGCGCTCGACGCACCGGTTCGCACCATCGACGCCGGCGAGATCGGCGGCCGTCTGTTCGTCAGCATCGCCGGCATCGGGTTCGACGCGCACGTGGCGGCAGCCTTCGACCGCGGCGGGCACCTGCGGCGCGGCTTCTCGACATACGTGCGCATCACCGCGCGCGAGCTCTGGCGATACCGCTGCGGGGTCTATTCGGTCGACCGCGCCGATCGGCGCGAGGCGCTCCTCATCACCTTCGCGAACACCTCGCAGTTCGGCAACGGCGCGCGCATCGCGCCCCGCGCCAAGCTCGACGATGGGCTGCTCGACATGGTGGTGGTGGCGGAACGATCGCGCGCGGCGACCATCCGCGGATTGCCGCGGCTGTTCACGGGAGGGGCGGAGCGGGTGCCGGGAGTGGCGATCAGGCAGGTCGAACGTGCGCGGGTGGAAAGCGAGGCGCCGATGACGTATCACGTCGACGGCGAACCGGTCCAGGGAGGGCGGTGCCTCGAGGCACGCGTCCTCCCTGGCGTCCTGCGGGTGGCTGCGCTATAGGCGGACGACCCAGGCGTCCTGGACCGCGCTGATCTTGCGGATCGCGTCCACCGCCGCCATCAGCTCGCCGGCCTGCGTCGTCTCCACGTCGACGTTCACGACGCCGACCGCGCCGCTCTCGTTGCGACCGAGGGCGAAGCTCGCGATGTTCACGCCGTGCCGGCCGAGGATCGTGCCGACTTCGCCGATCACGCCGGGCTGGTCGTCGTTCGAGATGATCAGCAGCGTGCCGGCGAGCGGCGCCTCCACGCTGATGCCGCGGACCGACACGAGCCGCGGGTTGTTCGGCTCGAACACCGTGCCCTCCGCCCAGCGCTCGCCGTCGCTCGTGTGGAGCTTGAGCGAGACGAGGCCTGCGAAGTCGCGCGCGCGCGTGCTGCGCGTCTCGACGATCTCGATGCCGCGCTCCTGTGCCGCGGACCGCGCGTTGACGACCGAGACGCCGCCCGAAAGAATCGGACGCAGCACGCCGGCGGCGGCGCTGGATGCGAGCAGCCCTGCGGCGCCGCTGTCGGCCAGCGCGCCGTAATAGCGCAGGCTGATCTGCTCGACCCGCGCGGGACCCATCTGTGACACGACCGCGGCGAGGCCCTCGGCCAGGCGGAGCCAGGGCTGCAGGCGCTGCAGCTCGTCCTGCGGGACCGACGGGAAGTTCACGGCGTTGCGGACGATCCCTTCGCTCAGGAAGTCGCGGACCGCGCCGGCCGTATCCAGGCCGACCAGTTCCTGCGCCTCTTCGGTCGAGGCGGCGAGATGCGGCGTGGCGACGACCCGGGCCAGCTGCGGAAGCGCCCAGTCGGACGGGGGTTCCTTTTCGAACACGTCAATCCCTGCGCCAGCGATCGTGCCGTTCTCGATCGCACGACGCAGCGCCGCCTCGTCGATCAGCTCGCCGCGCGCGGTGTTCACGATGCGCGAGCCGGGCTTCATCTTCGCGAACCGCGCATCGTCGAACAGGTGTTTGGTTTGCGGGGTCGACGGGAGGTGCAGGCTGATGTAGTCGGAGACCGCGCAGAGATCGTCGAGCGGCAGCAGGTCGACGCCAATCGTTCCGGCGACCTCGCGCGAGATGTACGGATCGTGCGCGACGATCTTCATGCCGAAGGCGCGCGCGCGGGTCGCTACTTCCTGGCCGATGCGCCCCAGGCCGGCGATGCCGAGCGTCTTGCCGCGAAGCTCGGTCCCCATGAACTTCTTCTTCTCCCACTTGCCGGCTTTCATGGCCTGATCGGCGGCGGGTACCGACCGCGCGAGCGAGAGCATGAGGGCGAGCGCGTGTTCGGCCACGGCGATGCTGTTGGCGCCAGGCGCGTTGACCACGAGCACGCCCCGCCCGCTGGCGGCGGCCATGTCGATGTTGTCGACGCCGCTGCCGGCGCGGCCGATGATCCGGAGCTTCGGCGCCGCGGCGAGGAGCTCCTTGGTGACCTTGGTCGCGCTTCGGACGATCAGGGCATCGGCGTCCCCGAGATCCTTGGCGAGCTCCGCCGGCGGCCGCCCGGACCGGGCGTCGACCGCCCATCCTTCCTTGCGAAGGATGCCGAGAGCGGACTCAGGCAGATCGTCGGAGACGACGACCTTGATGGTGGCTTGGGTGGCGAGGGCGATGGGCGTCTCGAGCTGTTGACCGCGTTCCATGTGTCAGGTTTCATCCTTGCCGCGCCGCCCGGCGCGGGGCGGTCCCCGTCGCGTCCCGGCGCGGAATAGTCGTGTCGAAAATCGCGGAGTCTGTACTGAGTACCGAGTGTTCTCTACAGTATAATCCCGAGGTTTGTGCGCTCGTCGACGCGGGCGCTGTGCACTCGCCCTGCTGTGGTGCAATCCGCTAAAACGTTCGGATTGCGTGTCACGGTGGCGTAAACGCCGGCTCTTTTCCACAGAGTTTTCCACAGAAGCTGTGCGAATCGATTGGAAGCGGGCGGGGAACTGACCTAACGAGATTCATCACGCTTATGTCCAATACACCTACATTGCATCCTCCGTCGGACGGCGCCGCGATCACCAGGCAGGGCGGGCGGCTCGTCGTGCCCGACAACCCGATCATTCCATTCATCGAAGGCGATGGCACCGGTCCCGACATCTGGCGCGCCAGCGTTCGCGTGCTCGACGCGGCGGTGGCCCGCGCATACGGCGGCGCTCGACGGATTGCGTGGATGGAGGTGTATGCGGGCGAGAAGAGCTTCACGCAGTTCAACACCTGGTTGCCGGACGACACGGTCGAAGCGTTCCGCACCTATCTCGTCGGCATCAAGGGTCCGCTGACCACGCCGGTCGGCGGCGGCATCCGGTCGCTGAACGTCGCGCTGCGCCAGCTGCTCGACCTCTACGTCTGCCTCCGACCCGTTCGCTGGTACAAGGGCGTGCCTTCGCCGGTCCGCGCGCCGGGGAAGGTCGACATGGTGATCTTCCGGGAGAACACGGAAGACATCTACGCCGGCATCGAATACGCGGCCGGTACGCCTGAGGCCCAGAAGGTGCTGGACTTCTTCGAGAAGGAGTTCCCGAAGGAGTTCAAGAAGATCCGGTTCGCTACCGAACAGGCCTCGAAGGACTGGCAGGCGCAGCTCGAGGGCATCGGGGCCCCGACGCGCGAGGTCGGCATCCAGGTCGGTGTCGGTCTCAAGCCGATCAGCCAGCTCGGCACCGAGCGGCTCGTGCACAGCGCCATCAGCTACGCGATTGCGAGCAATCGCAAGAGCGTCACCCTGGTGCACAAGGGCAACATCATGAAGTTCACCGAAGGGGCGTTCCGCGACTGGGGCTACCAGGTCGCGAAAGACTTCTTCGGTGCCGTCGAAATCGACGGCGGACCGTGGTGCCGGATCCCAGACGGGAAGCCGGGTGCGGGCATCGTCATCAAGGATGCGATCGCCGACATCACTCTGCAGCAGGTGCTGACGCGCCCCGACGAATTCGACGTGATTGCCACGCCGAACCTCAACGGGGACTACCTGTCTGACGCCCTCGCCGCGCAGGTGGGCGGCATCGGCATCGCGCCGGGCGGCAACATCAACTACGTGACCGGCCACGCGATCTTCGAAGCGACGCACGGCACCGCCCCGAAGTACGCCAATCAGGACAAGGTCAACCCGGGCTCGGTCATCCTCTCCGGCGAGATGATGCTGCGCCACCTGGGCTGGAACGAGGCGGCCGACCTGGTCGTCAAGGGCATGGACGGCGCCATCGGCTCCAAGCGCGTGACCTACGACTTCGCGCGGTTGATGGACGGCGCCACCGAGCTGAAGACGTCGGAGTTCGGGGACGAGATCATCAAGAACATGTAGCCCGGGCTCACAGCCCAGTGAGGGAGCAGGCAGATGAATCGCAAAGTGACCGTTGTGGGCGGCGCCGGTAATGTCGGCGCGACCGTGGCCCGCTGCATCGCAGACAAGGAACTGGCGGACGTCGTCATCGTCGACATCGCCGATCAGAAGGCCGCAGGCATCGCGCTCGACATCCTCGAGGCGTGCCCGATCACCGGTTCGGACAGCCGCGTCATCGGCGGATCGGACTACGCCCAGACCGCGGACTCCGACGTGGTCGTGGTCACCTCCGGCGTGCCGCGCAAGCCGGGGATGAGCCGAGACGATCTGCTGAACGTCAACTTCGGCATCATGAAGGCGGTCACCGAACAGGTCATCAAGTACTCGCCGAACGCGATCATCGTTCCGGTCGCCAACCCGCTCGATGCGATGTGCCAGGCGGTCTATCGCTTGAGCGGCTTCCCGCGCGAGCGCGTCATCGGCATGGCCGGTGTCCTCGACTCCGCGCGCATGCGGACGTTCATCGCGATGGAGCTGAACGTGTCGGTCGACAACATCCACGCCTTCGTCCTGGGCGGCCACGGCGACACGATGGTGCCGCTGCCGCGCTACTCGACCGTGGCGGGCATCCCCATCACCGAGCTGCTGCCCGCCGACCGCATCAAGGCGATCTGCGAGCGCACCGCGAACGGCGGCGCAGAGATCACGAAGCTGGTCGGCACCAGCGCCTGGTACGCGCCGGGCGCCGCGGCGGCCGAGATGGTCGAGATCATCCTGAAGGACACGAAGAAGATCGTCCCCTGCTCGGTCTTCCTCGAAGGCGAGTACGGCATCCGCGACCTCTTCGTGGGCGTGCCGGTGAAGCTCGGGGCGCGCGGCGTGGAGCAGATCATCGAGATCACGCTCACCGCCGAGGAAGACGCCGCGCTGAAGAAGTCGGCCGGCGCCGTCAAGGAGCTGACCGACGTCATCGGTGTCTAACGCAACGCGGGCGGCGCGGGGGAGCTCGAGCTCCTTCGCGCCATCCCCGAACGAACGGCCGCGACATCCGCGTTCGGCACGGATGCCGCGCCTGAGGCGGCTCCTCGCTGCCTGCGCGCTGGCGGCGGCCAGTACGGTTGTGGCCGGCCACTCGGCGGTCGCAGGCCAACAGTTCGACGGCATCGATCCCGTTGCCGTGCCCCTCGATCAGGAACCGCACCACCGGGTCGTCTTCGCGAACGAGTACGTTCGCATCATCGACGCCGTCTTCCCGCCGCTCGCCGTCTCCCAGTACCACTCGCACCAATACGACAACATCGCCGTGACGATCCGGCCGGGCCGCGAGGATGCCCAGGGGCAGTCCCGGATCGGATTCGCCGCGTTCAGCCGCGGCGGATATTCGCACGTCGTCACCAATCCCAACACGGTGCCGATGCGGTTCATCGACGTGGAGCTCCTGGCCCCGCCGCCTTACACGGACCGCGGCGAAGGGCTCGACGATCACGAGCTGACCCTCAGCACTCCGCGTGCGAACGTGTACCGCGTCAGGCTCGCTCCCGGGCAGCGTATGGCCGAACATCGGCATGGCGCCGCCTACGTCAGTATCGTGGTACGAGGGCCTGACGCCGGGACGTGGCGGTGGCATGACGCCGACGAGGCGTCGGCACCGCTCGTGGCAGGGAAGCAGACGTTGGAGATCGTGGAAGTCGAGCCGAGGTAGTCGAGCCGAGCGTCGAGCTGGGGGCGTCGAACCGAGGTCGTCCCGCTCGATTCACTCGGAAACGAGGCCGGCCGCCGTGTCGTGCGGCCAGCCTCGCGCGAGCCTGCGCGCCGCTAGCGGGCGGTGCGGACGGGGTTGACCACGGCCTGCATGCCAACGAGCCGATTGGGATCGGCGTTCGGCTTCGGACGGAACTTCTGCGAGCGATCGTTCGACACTTCGGTCACGTACAGATTGCGATCCGTGTCCACGTGAATCTGGTGGACGCCGTCGAACTGCCCCGGAAGCGCTCCGTGTCCCCCGATGTCGAGGATGTAGTGACCGTCGAGGTCGTACTTGACCAGGCGGTCCGTGGTCCAGTCCGCCACCCACACGTGATCGTCGTTGGTGACGATGTGCGCGAGGACTGACGAGTTGTAGCCGGTCGGCCACATCGTGAGGAAGTTGCCGTCCTCGTCGAAAACCTGCATGCGGTGGTGTTCGCGGTCGGCGACGAAGACGCGACGGTCGCGGCTGATGCCGATGCTGTGGACCGACCAGAATTCGTAGGGCTGCGGGTTGTTGGGGTCGACGGGCGGGCGTCCCCAGTCCTTGATGAAGTTGCCATTCGGATCGAACTTCGCGACGCGCACGCCGGCGTAGCCGTCGGCGACGAAGAAGGTGCCGTCGGGAAGCCATGCGATGTCCGTCGGCCGGTTGAAGTTGTTCGGTCCGCGCCCGGGCACGCCGCGCACGCCCATCGTCTTCACGCGCTTGCCGTCATTGGTGTAGACGTTGATCTCGTGCATGTCGTCGTCGACGATCCAGATGTGTTTTTCCTTGTCGTACGGGTTCATCAGGATCTTGTGCGGGCCGCGCCCCATCTCGCCGAGCCCCGTGCCGCGATCCGGCTTCTGGTACTTGTCGTGTTGCAGCCACTCGACGATGGTCTTGCCGGTGCCGTCAACAGCGAAGGTCAGATGGTGCGTGCGCTGTTTGTAGGCGTACGGCGTGCCCGTGTAGTCGCGGCGTCCCGTGTTGGTGCGGCGCGGGTTCAGGAGGCAGGCGCATGTCCACGGGGCGGCGCCTGGCGGCAACTCGATCTCGCTGCGCTGTTGGACCCAGACCTTGTCCGGGCTCTCTGCCCACACGCCGGCACCCGAGCCCCACGTCCAACCGTCGTGGGAGAGATCGGTGTCCGGCAGGGGGAGGGGCCATGGCACGACCGGCTCGTAGTCGCCCATGTCGACCTTCTGGACTCCTGCCTGTGCGAGCACCGTCGGCCCTGCGACCTGCCCGCCCACCAGGGTGATGGCGACGAGCGCGAGAACCGCGGGGATCAAGACCATCCGTACGCGCATTCGACCTCCTTATGGAAGCGTTATGCTGACCGTAGAGCCGTCGCCTGTCAATGACTTCGCACCGGGCGCGGTCTCGGTTGGCGCCGTCGTCTTAACGTGTTCTTGACAACTGGGTGAGGGCAGGTGTTGACTACGGGCCTATGAACACACCCAAACGGATGCTGGTTGGCTCGCTCCTGGGATTCCTGGTGTCGGTGTCCGCAGTTGCTGTGGCGCAGGACCTGCCGGATGGACAGGGATTGACCGGCCAGGTGCAGCGAGGAGGGCAGGGCCGCGGGGAAGGTCAGGTTGCGGCCAACGCAAAGGTGCTGGCGCGCGTGCGCGTGCCGACGTCGCACGCGAACATCCAGGCGGCGCCGGGCAGCGGCAGCGAGATCCTCGTGCTCGCGCCGCAGGGAACCGAGATGGAGATGGTCGGCCGCCGCGGGGAGTGGATTCAGGTGAAGCTGATCCCGGAACTGCGGAAGACCGGCATCCTGATGCGTTGGTACAAGAACGAAAACGCCGGCTGGATGCACGATTCGACGGTCCAGTTCCTCACGCCCGAGCAGAAGCCGTAGAAGCGCCGCGCGTGCACGGCCGGCCGGTGGGACGCGTGACCAGCCGGGGGAACGGCGCCGCACAGTGAACGTCAGCGCGCGTGTCGGGTGACGTGCCCGCAGTGGGACCGAAGACAGCACGAGGGCGACGGACGTGAGTCCGTCGCCCTCGTGTCGTTTTGGAGCCGTTATGGGCGCGTCGTGCGGATGACCGCTCGTCAGGGCGCGGGCGTCGCGACCGGCTTGCCGTGTTCGACGACCCAGTTCGCGACAATCTTCACCGTCGCCGTGCCGGTGTTCTTCACGTTGTGAATCGCGCCCTTCTTGATCAGCACCGCTTCGCCGGTCTGCAGCGTCCGGGCGGGCTGGCCGTCGATCTCGAGCACGACCGGTCCCTGGGCGATGTAGGCGATTTCCTCACCGGGATGAGTGTGACGGCCCGACTGGGCGTTCGGATCCAGCTCGGCCAGCGCCGAGACGGCGTCGTAGCCTGGAATCGAGAGCTCGCCCTGCTGGAGGGGCGTACGGCGGAAGCCGCTCTGCTGTGCGGCCACGGTCACCAGGGCCGCGATGGCGAACCCGGTCGTCAGAGTGCTGAGCGCCACGTACTTCTTCATGCGATGTCTCTCCACGATCAGTGCGAGCTATTTCGCGGCCAGCATGGCCTTGACGTACTCGCGAGTCATCCGCGCGATGTTCGAGATCGGAATTTCCTTCGGGCACACCGCCTCGCATTCACCTTCGTTCGAGCAGCTGCCGAAGCCCTCGGCATCGGCTTGCGCCACCATGGCCGTTACGCGCCGATGGCGCTCGACCTGGCCCTGTGGAAGCAGCGCCAGGTGCGAGATCTTCGCACTCATGAACAGGTGCGCCGAGGCGTTCTTGCAGGCGGCGACACAGGCCCCGCAGGCGATGCACTGCGCCGAGTCCATGGCGGTCTCGGCGACGTCCTTCGGCACGGGGATCGCGTTTCCGTCGGGGGCCCCGCCGCAGTTCACCGAGACGTACCCGCCAGCTGCGATGATACGGTCGAACGCGCTCCGGTCGACCACCAGATCTTTGACCACCGGAAACGCCTTCGCGCGCCAGGGCTCGATCGTGATGGTATCGCCGTCCGTGAACCGGCGCATGTGCAGCTGGCAGACGGTGGTGCCGCGATCCGGGCCGTGGGGGACGCCGTTCACGACCAGGCTGCACATGCCGCAGATGCCCTCGCGGCAGTCCGAATCGAAGGCGATGGCGTCTTCGCCCTGCTTCACGAGACGCTCGTTGACCACGTCGAGCATCTCGAGGAACGACATGTCCGGCGACACGTGCTCCGCGACGTAATCGACCAGCCGGCCGGCGGATGTGGGGCCGGCCTGGCGCCAGATTTTCAGATTCAACTTCACGAAAGAACCCTTTCAGGCTTCAGGTTCCGGGCGTCTGGGCCCGCTATTTGTAGCTGCGCTGCGTCGGATGCACTTCATCGAACACCAGCGGCTCCTTGTGCAGTTCCGGGCGTGTGCCGACGCCGGTGAACTCCCAGGCGGCCACGTACGAGAAGTGCTCGTCGTCGCGCAGCGCCTCGCCGTCGGGCGTCTGGCTCTCTTCGCGGAAGTGGCCGCCGCAGGATTCGCGGCGCTGGAACGCGTCGAGGGCGAGCAGTTCGGCGAACTCCAGGTAGTCGGCCACGCGGCCGGCGTACTCGAGGCTCTGATTGAGATTGTCAGCCGAGCCCGGGACGGACACGCTCTGCCAGAACTCCTCGCGCAGGCGCGGGATGCGGGTGAGCGCACGCGTCAGGCTCTCCTCGGTACGCGCCATGCCCACGTCGTCCCACATGATCCGGCCGAGCTCGCGGTGGATCTCCCGGATTCCGCGATTGCCCTTCACCGACAGGAGCCGATCGATGCGCTGCTGCACCGCGTTCGCCGACTCCGTGAACGCGTCGTGATCGGTCGTGACCTTCGGCAGTGACGTGCCCGCCAGATAGTGGCCGATCGTGTACGGGATGACGAAGTAGCCGTCGGCCAGGCCCTGCATGAGGGCGCTGGCGCCGAGACGATTGGCCCCGTGATCCGAGAAGTTCGCCTCGCCGAGCACGTGCAGTCCCGGAAGGGTGCTCATGAGGTTGTAGTCGACCCACAGCCCGCCCATCGTGTAGTGGATCGCCGGGTAGATCCGCATCGGAACCTCATACGGATTGTCGTCGGTGATCTTCTGATACATGTGGAACAGGTTGCCGTACTTCTCGCGGATGACGTCGGCGCCGAGCCGGCTGATCGCATCCTTGAAATCGAGGTAGACGGCCAGTCCGCTGTCGCCGACGCCGCGCCCGTCGTCGCACGCCTGCTTGGCGTTGCGCGAGGCGACGTCGCGGGGCACGAGATTGCCGAAGCTCGGGTATTTCCGTTCGAGGTAGTAGTCGCGGTCCTCCTCGGGGATCTGATCCGGGGACCGCGTGTCGCCTTGCCGCTTCGGCACCCACACCCGCCCGTCGTTGCGAAGGCTCTCGCTCATGAGCGTGAGCTTCGACTGGTGGTCGCCCGAGACGGGAATGCAGGTGGGATGGATCTGGGTGAAGCAGGGGTTCGCGAAGAGCGCGCCGCGCTTGTGCGCGCGCCACGCCGCCGTCACGTTCGAGTTCACCGCGTTGGTCGACAGGTAGTAGACCGTGCCGTATCCGCCCGTCGCCAGGATCACCGCATCGGCTGCGTAGCGCTCGATCTCGCCGGTGATCAGGTTGCGCACGATGATGCCGCGTGCCTTGCCGTCGACGATCACCACGTCGAGCATCTCCCGGCGTGCGAAGAGCCGGACCGTCCCTTCGTGCACCTGGCGCATGAGCGACTGGTACGCGCCAAGCAGGAGCTGCTGGCCGGTCTGTCCGCGCGCGTAGAAAGTGCGCGACACCTGGGCGCCGCCGAACGACCGGTTGTCGAGCAGGCCGCCGTACTCGCGGGCGAAGGGCACGCCCTGGGCCACGCACTGGTCGATGATGTTCACGCTGACCTGCGCGAGGCGGTACACATTTGCCTCGCGCGCGCGATAGTCGCCGCCCTTCACCGTGTCGTAGAAGAGGCGGTAGATGCTGTCGCCGTCGTTCTGGTAGTTCTTGGCGGCGTTGATGCCGCCCTGCGCGGCGATGCTGTGGGCGCGGCGGGGGCTGTCCTGGATGCAGAAGTTCAGGACGTTGTACCCGAGCTCGCCGAGCGAGGCGGCGGCCGATGCGCCAGCCAGGCCCGTGCCCACGCAGATGATCGTGTGCTTCCGCTTGTTGGCCGGGTTCACCAGCTTCATCTGGAACTTGTGCCGGTCCCACTTCTCGGCAATCGGTCCAGCCGGGATCTTCGCGTCGAGTTTCATCGTCCCACCTGCCCGGGCGCCGCCAGATGCGCCCACAGGGCGATGACGATGAAGCCGCCGGCGATCAGCACGGCCACGAGCTTCCCGAACGCGCGGATCCGGGGTGTCCACTGCGGATGATCCACGCCGAGCGATTGGAACGCGCTCGACGCCCCGTGCCAGAGATGCGAGCCGACGACGACCATGCTCAGCACGTAGAAACCGACGGTCAGCGGGCTCTGGAAGTTCTCGAGCTCGAGCCGGTAGAGATCGCGGACGCCGTCGAGCTCGTACTCCGCGCCGTATTTGAAGGCCTTGACGTGGATGACGACGAACGCGAGCAGCCAGAGACCGGTCACGATCATGGTGGACGAGGCGAGCGTCTTGCGGCTCGGCCCGCCCTGACTGCGCTTCATCGCATAGCCGACCGGCCGCGCGCGCCTGTTGGCGAGGAACATCGTGACGGTCTTATAGACATGCAACAGAAAGATGAGCAGCAGCCCGATCTCGATCACGGGGATCAGTGGGTTGCTGGTGAGCGTGTGTGCGTACTGGTTGAAGAGGGTCGGTCCGAAGAAGACGAGGGCGTTACCGGCGATGTGCGTGATCAGATACAGGAACAGGGCAAGGCCGGTCACGCCAATCAGCAGCTTCATGCCGACCGACGACGTAAGGACGGAACTCCGCGATGACATCAACAGAAGAGTCTACCTCAAAAGGAGCGTCGCATCTGCGCCGCGCGCACGCGCCGCGCGCCGCTCTGGTGCGGCGATCGCGCGCCCTGCCGCCGCTCGCGCACGACCTGGCGCGATGGTCGTTCGACATCCTGCGGCGATGCTCGCTCGACCTGCTGTGGTGTTCGCTCGACATCGGCGCATCGTGACGGCAGGAGCCGCGGGTTCCGACACGATCGTCGCCCGAGACCGTTCGCCGAACACGCTTGTGCGTTGACGAAACACGAGCTCGGCACGTAGCATCAGGTGCTCCTACAACGCCCATGAAAATTCACGAGTATCAAGCCAAAGCCATTCTTGCGCGCCACGGGCTGCCGGTGCCGCGCGGTGAAGTTGCCTTCAATGCCACGGAGGCGGGCGAGATCGCCAGGCGCCTCGGCGGCAATATCGTGGTCGTCAAGGCACAGATCCACGCCGGCGGCCGCGGGAAGGGCGGCGGCGTCAAGCTCGCCAAGTCGCCCGACGAGGCGGAAGCGATCGCGAAGCAGATGATCGGGATGACGCTCGTCACCCATCAGACCGGTCCCGAAGGCCGCGTGGTGTCACGGGTCCTCGTCGAGGAAGGGCTGCAGATGACGCGCGAGCTCTATCTGAGCGTCGTGCTCGATCGCGCCTCCGGCAAGCCGGTCATGATGGCGAGCGCCGCCGGCGGCATGGACATCGAGGAAGTGGCCGCCGCGACGCCGGAGAAGATTCACCGCATCTACATCGAGCCGGGCGTCGGGCTGGTGCCGTTTCAGGCGCGCGACCTCGGGTTCGCCATCGGGCTCGAGGGCACGCAGGTCAGCAAGGGCGTCAAGCTCATGACGGCGCTCTACGAGGCGTTCCTGGCCACGGACGCCTCGCTCATCGAAATCAATCCGCTCGTCGTCACCGCGTCCGGCGACCTCCTGGCGCTCGACGCGAAGATGAACTTCGACGACAACGCGCTGTATCGTCACCAGGACATCCGCGACCTGCGCGACCTCGACGAGGAGGATCACCTCGAGATCGAGGCCTCGAAGTTCTCGCTGAACTACATCCACCTCGACGGCAACATCGGGTGCATGGTCAACGGCGCCGGCCTGGCGATGGCGACGATGGACATCATCAAGCTCGCCGGCGGGGAGCCGGCGAATTTCCTCGACGTCGGGGGCGGCGCCAACGCCGAACAGATTCGCAACGCGTTCAAGATCCTGATGTCGGACAAGAACGTGAAGGCGGTGCTCATCAACATTTTCGGCGGCATCCTCCGCTGCGACGTCCTCGCGCAGGGCGTCATCGCCGCGGTCAAGGAGCTGGGCGTGCCGGTGCCCATCGTCATCCGGATGGAAGGGACGAACGTGGAGGAGGGCAAGCGGCTCCTGCGCGAGAGCGGGATGAACTTCGCCACGGCGGACTCGATGGGCGAGGCCGCAACCAAGGTCGTGGAGCTCGCGAGTTAAGAGATGGCAGTACTCATCGACAAGCAGACGCGGCTGATCGTGCAAGGGCTGACAGGCCGCGAAGGTACGTTTCACGCGAAGCAGGCCGCGGCGTACGGGACGGCCGTCGTCGGCGGTGTCACCCCGGGCAAGGGGGGAACCACGCACGAGGGCTGGCCGGTGTTCGACACCGTCCACCAGGCCGTGGAGAAGACCGGCGCCAATGCGACGGTCATCTTCGTGCCGCCACCCTTCGCGGCGGACGCCGTGATGGAAGCCGCCGACGCGGGCATCGGTCTCGTCGTCTGCATCACGGAGGGCATTCCGACGGTCGACATGATGCGCGCCATGACGTTCTTGAAGGCGCGGCCGTCGACACGTCTGATCGGCCCGAACTGTCCCGGCGTGATCTCCGCCGGCAAGGGCAAGGCGGGCATCATCCCCGGGCACATCTGCCGGGAGGGCCGCATCGGGATCGTGTCCAAGAGCGGCACCCTCACCTACGAAGCGATTCACCAGCTCTCGCGCCTGGACATGGGCCAGACGACGTGCATCGGCATCGGCGGCGACCCGCTGATTGGTACGAGCCACATCGACGCGTTGCAGCTGTTCGCCGACGACCCGGACACCGAGGCCGTGATCATGATCGGCGAGATCGGCGGGAGCGCCGAGGAAGACGCCGCGGCCTGGATCAAGGCGCACTTCAAGAAGCCGGTCGTCGCGTTCATCGCCGGTCAGACGGCGCCACCCGGCCGCCGGATGGGGCACGCGGGCGCGATTATCGCCGGCGGCAAGGGCACGGCCGCGGAGAAGATGACCGCGCTGTCGAACGCCGGCGTCACCGTCGTGAAGAGCCCCGCGGACATGGGGACCGCGATGCGCGATCGGCTCGGCCGCTGAGGGCAGCTCGGCCGTCGCAGGTATAATCGCCGGATGTCTCAACGCACGCTTGCCATCATCAAGCCGGACGCGGTCGCACGGAAGCTGGCCGGCCGGATTATTCAGCGCATCGAAGACGAGGGATTCGGGATTCGTGCGATGCGCCGCGTCAGCCTGAGCCGGGCGCAGGCCGAAGGGTTCTATGCCGTCCATCGCGAGCGCCCGTTCTTCGGCAGCCTGACGGAATTCATGTCGTCCGGTCCGGTCATCGTCATGGTGCTCGAGGCCGAGGACGGCATCCGCAAGTGGCGCACGCTCATGGGCGCGACCGATCCGGCCAAGGCGGACGCCGGGACCCTGCGGAAGGAATTCGCCGAGTCGATCGAGCGCAACGCCACCCACGGCTCGGACGCGCCAGAGACGGCGGCGTACGAGATCGGGTACTTCTTCGCCGGAGTGGACCTGATCTAGCACCGGCATCGAGTCAGCAGGGAGAACGGCACGTGGCGCGTGCGCTGGTCATGGTCGGGCTCGTGATCGCCGCGATCGGCGTCGTGATGATGCTCGGCGTACCACTCGGCCGTCTCCCCGGCGACTTCGCCGTCCGCCGCGGGAACTTCTCGTTCTATTTCCCGCTCACGACCTCCGTGATCGTGAGCATCGTGCTGACGTTACTGCTGGCCCTCTTTCGGCGCTGACACATGGGCATCAAGGCGGATCGCTGGATCAAACGGATGGCGCTCGAGCACGGCATGATCGAGCCGTTCGTCGAGCGTCAGACGCGCGCGGGAGTGGTCTCGTACGGCGTGTCCTCGTACGGCTACGACATCCGGGTCGCCGACGAGTTCAAGGTGTTCACGAACATCTACAACACCGTCGTCGATCCCAAGAGCTTCGACCCGCGATCGTTCGTCGACATCAAGGCCGACGTCTGCATCATTCCGCCGAACTCGTTCGCGCTCGCACGGACCATCGAGTATTTCCGCATTCCCCGCGACATCCTCACCGTCTGCCTGGGGAAGTCGACCTACGCCCGCTGCGGCATCATCGTGAACGTCACGCCCTTCGAACCGGAGTGGGAAGGGCACGTGACCATCGAGATCTCCAACACCACGCCGCTGCCGGCCAAGATCTACGCCAACGAGGGTATCGCCCAGGTGCTGTTCTTCCAGGGCGATGAGCCGTGCGACGTGTCCTACAAGGACAAGCAGGGCAAATACCAAGCCCAGCGCGGCGTCACGCTCCCGAAGATCTGACGATCGGCGCGACGACCGCGGCGGACCGAATCGTCGGGCGATCCGCCGCCGGGGTGCGACCGCCCGGCTATAATTGCCCGGAATGCTTCGTTCGTATCGCGGGACCTCGCCTCGCGTGCACCCCTCGGCCTACGTCGACTCCAGCGCACAGATCATCGGCGACGTCGAGATCGGCGAAGAGAGCAGCGTCTGGATGTGCGTCGTCATTCGTGGCGACGTGCACCGGATCCGCATCGGGCGCCGGTCGAACGTTCAGGACGGCACGATCGTGCACGTCATGAAGGACACCCACCCGACACTGGTCGGCGACGACGTGACGATCGGCCACGCGGCAGTCGTGCACGGCTGCACGATCGAGGACCGGTGCCTGATCGGCATGGGTGCCATCCTCCTGAACGGCGTCGTGGTCGGCACGGGCTCGATCGTGGCGGCCGGCACGCTCCTCCCGGAGGGCATGCAGGTGCCGCCCCGGTCGCTCGTCATGGGAAGCCCCGGCAAGGTGCGCCGCGCGCTGGACGACGCGGGGGTAGCGGAGATTCAGATGTACGCCGATCGATACGTGCAGTACCGCCTGGATTACATGTGACCACGTCGACCAGACCTCCCAGCGGCACGCGCGACTTCCTTCCGGACGAGATCCGCCGGCGCGAATACGTGATGCGCGTCGTGCGCGACGTGTACGAGAGCTACGGGTTCGAGCCGCTCGAGACCCCGGCGTTCGAGAACATCGAGACGCTGATGGGGAAGTACGGCGAGGAAGGCAACCGGCTGATCTTCAAGATCCTCAAGCGCGGCGAACACGAGGGCAGCGGGGAAGCGGATCTGGCGCTTCGATACGACCTGACCGTGCCGCTGGCCCGCGTGGTGGCGCAGTATCAATCGGATCTGCCGCGCTTCTTCAAGCGATATCAGATTCAACCCGTCTGGCGCGCCGATCGTCCCGCCCGCGGCAGGTTCCGTGAGTTCTACCAGTGCGACATCGACGCCGTCGGGTCGACCTCGCCGGTCGTCGAGGCCGAGCTGATGGGAGCCGTCGCCGAAGTGCTCGCCCGGCTGGGATTCGAGGACTTCGTCGTGCGAGTGAACCACCGCGGGGCGCTCGGAGCGCTGCTCGAGTGCGCAGGCGTGCCCGCGGCGCTGCACGGCGAGGCGCTCATTGCGATCGACAAGCTGGACAAGATCGGGCGGGCCGGCGTGGAGAAGGAGCTCGCGCTGCGCGGAATAGGCGCGAGCGCCGCCGCGGCGTGCCTCGCGCTGTTCTCCGGTGATGGGACTGTCGCGCCGGCCGACGCGATCGCGCGCATGCGGGAGATGGTCCGCGAGCATCCCTCCGGCCCTCGGGCGATCGACGATCTCGACGGCGTGGTGCGGCTGGCGGACGAAGGGCCGGCGCGCGGGCGCATCCGCGTGGACCCGAGCCTGGCGCGCGGGCTGTCATACTACACGGGCACGATCATGGAGATCGCGGTCTCCGATCTCGCCGGCAGCCTGGGCGGCGGCGGCCGCTACGACAATCTGGTCGGCATGTTCCTTGGCCGCGACGTCCCGGCGTGTGGCTTCTCTCTCGGCCTGGAGCGCATCATCGTCGTCATGGGCGAGCGTGGGATGTTCCCGGCGCGCGTCTCCCGCGGCGCGGTCGACGTGATGGTGACGTTCCTGGCGGACGATCTGCGCGGCGACGCGCTGCGATTGGCGTCGGAGCTTCGCGCCGAGCGGCTGCGCGTTGAAGTGTTTCCGGAGGCGGCGCGGAAGCTGGACAAGCCGTTGAAGTACGCTGCCGGTCGCGGCGTGCCGGTGCTCGCGATCGTCGGTGAGGACGAGCGGGCTCGCGGCGAAGTGACGGTTCGCGATCTGCAGACGCGGCAGCAGGACGCAGTGGCGCGCGCGGGGGCGGCGGGACAGATCGCCCGGCGCGTGCGCATCGAGGCAACGTAGACGAATGGCAGAACAGCTCGGCGACTGGACGCGCACGCACACCTGCGGCGCACTGCGGCCCACCGATCTCGGCACGGACGCGACGCTGCTCGGGTGGGTGCATCGGGTCCGCGATCTCGGCGGAGTGCTCTTCATCGACATTCGCGACCGCGAAGGCGTGTCGCAGGTGGTCTTTCGAGACGACGACGCGCTGCTCGCCAAGGCGAAGCGCCTGCGGCCCGAATACGTGGTCGGCGTGAAAGGGCTGGTCGAGCGCCGATCGCCAGAGACCGTCAACGCGAAGATTGCGACTGGTGAAGTGGAGGTCCTCGCGCGCGAGGTACGGCTGCTGAACGAGGCCCGGACGCCGCCGTTCCAGATCGCCGAGGACACGCCGGTCTCCGAGGACGTGCGGCTGAAGTACCGCTACCTGGATCTGCGCCGACCGCGGCTGCAGCACAACATCGGCCTTCGGCACCGCGTGTCGTTCGCTGTTCGGGACTACTTCAACGAGAACGGGTTCTGGGAGATCGAGACGCCCATCCTGACCAAGTCCACGCCGGAGGGCGCTCGCGACTACCTCGTGCCCAGCCGCGTGCATCCGGGCGAGTTCTACGCGCTGCCGCAGTCACCGCAGATCTTCAAGCAGATCCTGATGATCGCGGGGATGGATCGCTACTTCCAGATCACGCGATGCTTCCGCGACGAGGACCTGCGCGCCGACAGGCAGCCGGAATTCACGCAGATCGACGTCGAGATGTCGTTCGCGACGCCCGATTCGATCTATGCGCTGATAGAGCCGCTCGTTCAGCGGATCTTCGCCGTCGTCGGCAAGGAGATCGCCGCGCCGTTCCGGCGCATGCCGTACGCGGAGGCGGTCGCGAAGTACGGATCGGACAAGCCCGATCTGCGCTTCGACATGGCCATCGGCGATGTCTCGGATCTGTTCGCCGACTCCGAGTTCCGGGTGTTCAGGCAGATCGTGGGAGACGGAGGCGTCATCCGCGGCTTTGCGATCCCTGGCGGCAACCGCTACACGCGCAATCAGATCGACGGCCTGGTCGATCTCGCCAAGCAGCTCGGCTTCGGCGGGCTGATCTGGGTCAGGCCTGGGGAGCCGCCGACCAGCTCGGTCAAGGCGCTCGCCGAGGGCGCGCTGCGGTCCGCGCTGACGAGGATCGGGTCGTCTGCCGACGACCTGCTGCTGCTCGCGGGGGGCGCGGCGGACGCGACCTCGAAGCTGCTCGGTCAACTGCGGCTGGCGATCGCAAAGCGGGAGAACCTCGCCGGCGAGCAGGACGCGCTGCTCTGGGTGACCGACTTCCCGCTGCTCGAGTGGAACGGGGAGGACGGACGCTGGTTTTCCATGCACCATCCGTTCACCGCGCCGCGGGACGAGGACGTGGAGCGCCTGGAGAGCGATCCGGGATCGGTTCGGGCCAAGGCGTACGACCTCGTCTTGAACGGCAGCGAGATCGGCGGCGGGAGCGTTCGAATCCACGCCGCCGACATGCAGGCGCAGATCTTCACGCGGCTCGGGATCTCCGACGAGGACGCCAAGCTCAGGTTCGGATTCTTCCTCGAGGCCCTCGAATACGGGACGCCGCCGCACGGCGGCATCGCGCTGGGGCTCGATCGGATCATCGCGCTGCTGGCGGGTGAGTCGTCGATCCGGGAAGTGATTGCGTTCCCGAAAACGGCGGCCGCCGTCGACCTGATGGCTGACGCGCCGTCGACCGTCGACGCGAAGCAGCTGCGGGAGCTGCACTTGCGGACGCTTCGATAGACCGATGGTATGCTTATTGTAAATATTTGCATCCCAAGGAGATACGGCGCAGCCAGACGCGCGGACGCGTCGCGTCCGCATCCCCGCGGGACAAGGAGCCTGCGGTAAACGTGACCAAGCGCATCACTGTGCCGGAAGTCGGCATCGCCACGTTGTTCGGCTCCTACGACGAGAACCTGAAGCTTTTCGAATCCCTCTTTCACGTCAAGGTGCGCACGCAGGGCCACGAACTGCTGGTCGATGGTGCGGATGCGGGTCCGGACCAGGTCGAGCGCGTCGTCACCCAGATGTCGGCGCTGATGGCGGACGGATACAAGGTGTCGCCGGCTGACGTCAAGGTCGCGGCCGAGCTCGTGTCGAGGGAGCCGGACATCGACCTGCAGGAGCACTTCCTCAAGGGCACGCTGACGCCGGCGGGCCGGCGGCGCGTCGCGCCCAAGACGATCAACCAGCGCCGCTATCTCGACGCCATCGATGCCAACGACATCGTCTTCGGCGTCGGACCCGCGGGCACTGGCAAGACCTATCTGGCGATGGCGCAGGCCGTCTCGTTCCTGGTCAACAAGAAGGTCAGCCGTATCATCCTGGCTCGTCCGGCGGTCGAAGCCGGCGAGAAGCTGGGCTTCCTCCCGGGCGACCTGCAGGAGAAAGTGAACCCGTTCCTGCGCCCGCTCTACGATGCGTTGTACGACATGCTCGACGTCGATCGCGTCGCGCGCTATCTCGAGCGGGGCACGATCGAGATAGCGCCGATCGCGTTCATGCGCGGACGCACGCTGAATGATTCGTTCGTGATCCTCGACGAGGCGCAGAACACCACTTCCGAGCAGATGAAGATGTTCCTCACGCGCCTGGGCTTCGGCTCCAAGGCGGTGATCACTGGCGACGTGACCCAAATCGACCTCCCCACCGGCCGCACGTCCGGGCTGGTGGAGGCGCTGAAGGTGGTGCAGGACATCGAAGGGATCGCGTTCGTTCACTTCGACGACCGGGACGTCGTGCGTCATCGTCTCGTGCAGCAGATCGTGAAGGCGTACGAGTCGTTCTCCGGCGGATCGGGAGCCGGCCGGCCCGCGGCGGTGACGCCGCGGTCCGCCTGATCGTCATGGCGCCCGGCGACCAACGCCGCAGCGCGCGCCGTCTCGACGTGAGCGTGTCCGACGATCGCGGACGTCCCGTCTCGCGTTCGCTCGGATTGTGGCTGGCCTCGGTTGCGCCGGCTGGCGCGCGCGGAACCGTCCGCCTCGCCCTCGTCCCGGACCGCCGTGTCCGCACGCTCAACCTCCTGTACCGCCGGCGTGACTACGCGACCGACGTGCTGTCGTTCCCGGCCGGCCAGGATGACGCCGTGCCGCCGGGATCTGCGCCGGTGCTCGGCGACATCGTGATCGCGGCGGGCGTGGCGCGGCGGCAGGCCCGCGCCGCCGGTCATCCGGAGTCCACGGAACTGCGGGTCCTGGCGCTGCACGGGCTCCTGCATCTGCTCGGTTACGATCACGAGCGCGACGACGGAGAAATGGCGCGCCTCGAGCGGCGGTTGCGGCGCAAGGGCGGTCTGCGCGAAGGGCTGATCGAACGCCAATGATCCCCCTGCTGGTCTTCCTCCTTGCCGGCGCGGCCGTCTATCTCGGAACTATTGACGCGGCCTTCAGCGCACTCATGCGGCTCTCGCTCAGGCTGCTCGCCGAGCGCAGCACCCGCCAGGGTGCGCTTGGGGAGTACCTCGACGATCCGATGCTGCTGTTTGGACCGGTGCGCCTGCTGCTGGCCCTGGTGACGGCGCTCGCGACGGTCCTGCTCGCGCGGGGCATCGGACTGTACGGACCGCGTCCGCTGCTGATCGTCACGGTCAGCGTGATCGCGTTCATCGCGATCTTCGAGCTCGCCTTTCCGCTGCTCCTTGCGAGCCGCGATCCGGATCGCATGCTGGATCTGCTGCTGCCGTCGTTCCGTCCGGTCGCGCGCGTGCTGGCGCCCGTGGCCCGGCTCACGTTCCGGTCCGGCGC
>JBFXAT010000062.1:0-26695 GCA_050183995.1 Vicinamibacterales bacterium | reverse complement strand
GCGTGCGGCGGACCTCCGGGGCTGTCGATCTGGTGCGTGGCGGAATAACACGCGTCCCGTACCCCCCCGGGAGCGAAACACCTCCAGTTCGTCGATCGGCATCACGTAGTCGCCGAACTGCTCCAGCAATCCTCGCGTCTGCCCGAAGGGACGCATAGGGTGAAACAGGTCCATCCGGTCCTCGACGCGACTTAGATAGTCGTTCACGCAAGTCACGTCAAACCGCCGTGACCTGGCAATCGACACCCATTCCTTCATGGATCGAGGCCCGTCGTAGCTGCGATGGAGCACCGCAAGCAGGTGACGGGTGAGCGCCGCGACTACCAGTGGCGATGGGTCGGCGAGGGCGCGCAGTTCGTGTGCCCGTCTAAGCGCATCATGAGTCGAGAGCTCGAAGACGCGCCCGTCGAGAGCTTCGACCGGAATCCATGGTTCCCGGGTGAGGTTGAAGATCGTCATCCGGCAGGCTCACGATCGGCCTTCTCGATTACAAGGCCAAGTTCAGAATCAAGTCGCAGTCGATCACGACCTACGGTGGCGACGCTGTCGGTGAAGACGACTGCACGACGATGACGGAGCAGGGGACTCTCCTGCCACCCGTCTGGCCGATGCTCTGGGCCATCCAACAGCGCGCGCACGAGGCTTGGCCGAGAAACCGCAATGGTGCGCTTGATCAGCTGGCCCGTCAAGGCGCGGCAGGGAGCGACCGTCAAGTCCAGTGAGTCGGTGGCATTCTCAGAGACATAGCACTGCTCACCTCTGCCGACTAGACAGACGACCTGTACCGAAAGCTCCGCGTCGCGCGTGATAGCCCGAAGCGTCTCATGCATGACTAGGTCATCATCGTCGCTGAACGGCATCCGTAAATTACCGAAGATGTCATCTTCGCTTACGGGGGACGGTATGACTTTCGTCTGTGCAGTTTGGCGTTTGGCGATCGAACGACCGGTGTGGTCGATGAAAGCCTCATGCAGAACGTCGTCAGGCTCTGGAATCGTTCCGTGATACACATCTTCAACGAGCGGTTCGATATCCTCCGGCAGCGTGATTTGCGCACGTCCGTCCAGTGCCCTGACGCTCGCCCGAACAAGGGCTTCCGAGTAGACTCCGGCAATTGCCTTGACGGAGATGTCTTCTGCGGCGCCGACTGAATATGCGATCCAGAGACGCGGTGTCGGGTGAGCGGCCGAGCGATTCGTGCGGTTTCGATGGCGATGCAACCTACCTGCCCGCTGAAGAACAAGGTCCACCGGCGCAAGGTCCGTGACCAAGAGGTCGAAATCCACGTCAATGCTCTGTTCGAGCACTTGGGTACCGATTACCAGCGCTTGTGCGGGCCGTTGCGCGCCACGACCCTCAGGGCCCAGCCAGTGTTCGAGTCGCCCTTGGCGTTCATTCCGCTCCTCGGGCAACATCCGGGCGTGGATGAGAAGGCGGGTGATCTCTGGCGCCAGTGCCGCGACGACCTTGCACGCAGTCTGTGCCCGCTCGACAGTGTTGCAGATCCACCCCGCACAGCCACCCCGCCGAATCTCCTCGATGAGGAGTCTGGCGATGACTTGAACCTCCGGGTCGACCTGTCGAATATCGATAACCGTCGAGGGAGCCCGCGGCTCAACTCGCACAACGGAACATTGATCCTGGCTCGCGGTGGTAATGCGGGGATACCCCCCCTCTTCGACCACCATCGTCCCGTTCGTCGCGCCACGGCCGCTGCGGTACGCGGCCACCAGCTCGTTCCGCCGAACTCGCGGCAAAGTTGCCGAGAGGAGAACCACGGTAGCCCCCAGGGCGGCGAGCCATTCGAGTAGGCGGTCGAGAATCGTACTGGTGAAGGTGTCGTAGGCATGCACCTCGTCCAGGACCACAGTCTTGCCGGCCAGGCCGAAGAGACGGACGAAGCCGTGACGCGTCCTGAGCACGCCGAGCAGGGCTTGATCGATCGTGCCCACGCCATATTCCGCCAGGAGGGCGCGCTTCTTCGGAAGAAACCATTCCTCCGCGCGCACTCCGCCGAGGCGCTGTTTGTCCTCGTCGTACACCGCCACGATCGAGCGGAAGGTCTCGATGCCATTGGCTTCCGCATGCGCTAGCACCAGCGTCGACGGTTCGGCACCGCTGTCGAGGAACGTCTTCACCCGGCCGAACATCTGGTTGGCGGTGGCTTGCGTCGGAAGACCTATGTACAGGCCGTGCTGACCCAGACGACACGCAGCGGCATCAGCGAGCAGCAGCGCGGCTTCGGTCTTTCCCTCGCCCATTGGTGCTTCGATGACCACGAGCGTCGGGGACGAGAGGCCTTTGCCAATCGACTCCGCGATCACATGCAGCGGCCACGGCGAGAACGAAGGGAAGAGCGACGCGAAGCTCCGTCGGCCCCTCGCCTGCATTGGCCGCATTCCCACGTCCCGGAGGGCAGCTGCGGCGCGTTCGAGGGCGACCGGCCAGTACGACTCGACCGATGACTGCGGTGCCTCGTAAGGAAAGAAGTCCTCCATTGAGCCAATCCAATCTGCTACAGACGTCAGACCGGCCAGACGCATGACCGAGGCATGATCGACCGCCACCCCCCTGACTAGCTCCACGCCGAAGCAGGAGCGCAACGAAACGATTGCCTCGTTACGTGCAGCCTGCCAACGCGGACTCCGTCCACGTTCCCCGCTTCCCAACCGCTCTCGAGTGAGGAGTGCGTCCTTCGGAAACTCACCGTGATGAGCCGCGACGGCTCGCGCCAGCGACCTGGCGGTCGCCGATGGAACGTCCACGGCGATCAATGCGTCCCGGATGAATTCAAAGCCCGCAGCGCCGTGACGCTGCGCGGTGGCCGGAGGATCGAAATCGAATCCGCTCGCCACGAGCCGCGATCGAGCCCAATCAAGCTTGGCCTGGAAGGCTGGTGTGTACTTGCCGAGATCGTGCAGGGCGATGACGAAGAGCAACAGCTTCAGAGAGGCGTCTTCCGCGTTCGGCACTAGCCCGAGCAGGCGTTGGCGTAGCGCGCGAGGCCCGTGCGTCGTAAGCAGATGATGCGCGACTGCTGCTACATCAAGTAGATGGCACAGCAGGGCATGTGCCGGACAGCCCTCGCTGGGATGTGCTTTTCCCCAGCATTCCCAGGACGCACGCCCCTCTGCTAACGCCATCCAGTCGTCATGGCTGTGCAGCCTTGACTCACGTGACGGCTTGCTCGGGATGGCGCTCGGCCTATGAGGGTCGTGCATGGCGGTCTCGAGCCGACGGTCCTGCTGCGATAGCAGCAAACGCCGACCGGCGCACAGCTTGGCGACTATTCAGGGTTAGCTGTTCAGTCCAGGCGCGGTGATTCTGCCACAGCGAGAGGTAGGCGCCATAGAGGAAACCTCCAGCGCCAATGAACGCGCCCCTTACGACGTGACCGAAATCGCGACGATGATTGCCAGCGAGGGGGCATCGTAACGCCAGGAACGACGTCGACTCGCCGGGATCGACCGAAAGAGGGCGACAGCCGTGGCCGGGAGCAGCCTTGTGGCGTTCCGCAGGAGAATGCGTCCTCTTCCGCTTGCCGCCTCACGAGCACCTGATAGAGCGGGCGGCCGGCGCTACAGAGGACGCATTCTCTTGCGGGACCGTCGCTACCCGATCTGCTTCCGCGCCTTCCAGATCGACTCGAGCACGGCCTCGACATGCTGATCGTCGGAGAACGGGCTGAGGATGTACGACTTCAGCGCGTTGATCGGCTCGCCGTAGTCGCTCACGCGGTAGCAGTCGGTCATCGAGATGACGACGCCTCGCCCCTGCAGGGCGTCGGCCTGGATCAGTTCGAAGATGCGGCGGTTGTACTCGTTGTGGCGCAGCAGCGCTTCGCGGCACGAGGGATCGGAGCGCTCCTGCTGCGGCATGCTGAACGTGTCGACGCCGTCCGGGTAGACGCGGAACAGCGTCACCGGGCCGAAGTTGTCGCCGTTCATCACCGTCGTCGCCGCGTGCCCCTCGAGGCGATCGCGCAGCTCTTCGGCCATCGTCACCGTGTGCCCGAGGAGCGCCTGGAGCCCCTGCCTCCCGAAGAGACGCAGGTTCGCGATGGCCGCGAGAGGACCGTTGCCCGGACGCGTCGTCTCGAGCGTGTACCGCCCGGGATGGCGGGTGCCGGACTGGAAGATGTAGGGCGTGTCCTCCTCGCGCCTCTCGAGGTACCCGAAATCGTCGCCGTTGCGCAGCAACAGCGCGCTCGACACGTACGGCGCGAAGCCGGTCTTGTGGAAGTCGACGCCAATCGAGTCGGCCAGGCCGAGGTGGCGGACGCGCCTCGCCGTGCCCGCCAGCGCACGAACGGTTCTGGGCCTGAATCCGAGCGGGTTCGCCTCGAAGTCGTAGTCGTTGAAGACGCTCCAGGCCCATCCGACCACGGCATCGGCATGCACGTGCGGCACGTAGTCGAGCGCCAACTCCGCGGCCACCTCGTCGCGCGCGCGGACGATGCCGGCCAGATCGTCGAGGCCGAACGCGTCGGTGGTGCCAAGCGTGGCGACGATGCAGGCGATGCGCGTGCCGCTGCGCTCGATCTGGCGAAGCCGCGGAGCGAGCTCGTCGATCCGCATCTGATTGTCGTCGGTCGTCGGCACGCGGACGACGTGCTGCTCGCCGATGCCGAGCCAGTTGGCGACCGTCAGACAGGCATAGTGCGCGCGGTCCGAGCAGACAATCGCGGCCGGCGTCCGCAGCCCCTCACGGCGGGCCGAGGGCACGGCTTTCTCGAGACCGATCTTGGCCCCGTACAAGAGAGTGCCCGTCCCTCCGAAGGTGAACACGCCGTCGGCGCGGGCCGGGTCGTATCCGACGAGCGCCGAGGTCATCGCCACCGCTTCGACTTCGGCGAGCGCCACCTGGCGGGACGACTCTTCGCTCACGAGATTCGGGTTGTAGATGGACGGCAGGAGGCCACCGATGATGCTGGGGATCGTCGGCGATGGCACGACGTTGATCTGCGCGCGCGGATGCCCCCAGATGAACATCCCCGAGAAGTAGCGAACGAGATCCGCAGTGACCCCCTCCAGGGTGCCTGGCGCATCGTCAACGCGCCGGAGCCTCGCGGCGTCGTAGTCGAGCGTCACCGGCGTCCCGAGCATCGGCGCCGCCGACTTCAGCGCATCGACCTGATCGAGCGCGCGCAGGAACGAGAACACGAAGTAGGCGTCGTGAACGCGGTCTGAGACCGGAGCCGGGAACGCGGTGCGAAGCTGGGCGAGCAGATCCGTGTAGGCGGCCATTCCCTAAGTCTATGGCCCCCGCGAGCCGCATCGTTGCGGCGTGTGTGGAGAGCGGCGGACCGGCGGGCGGACCGGATCGGGCGGGACGCTAGCTGACGGCCGCGGCGCGCGCGACGTAAGGGTACGAGCCGAGCGGCCTCGCCGCGGCAATCAGCTCTTCGGCCCCGGCCGGCAGCAGCGGACGCGAGAAGTAGAACCCCTGCGCGTGCGCGCAGCCCAGGCGCTCGAGCTCGCACGCCTGCGTCTCGTGCTCCACGCCCTCGGCGATGACGGAGGTGTCGAGCGTCCGCGCGAGCGCCAGAATGCTCTCGACGATCGCCGGGCGATCGTCGAGCAGGATGCCGGTCACGAACGAACGATCGATCTTCAGGGCGTCCACCGGCAGCTTGTGCAGGTGGCTCAGCGAGGAGTACCCCGTGCCGAAGTCGTCGAGGTAGATCTTCACGCCGAAATCGCGCAGCTCGGCGAGGACGTTCGCGGCCGCCTGAGGAGCGTCCATGAGGGCCGTCTCGGTGATCTCCAGCCGGAGGTCGGACGGCTGAATCCCGGCCTCGCCCACGGTGCGTTCGACGAGGTACGCGAAGCCCTGCTGCGTCAGCTGGCGCGTGGACACGTTGACGCTCACGTATTCGATGCCGGAGTCGGGATGACGCGACCGCCATTCCGAGAGCTGCCGGCACGACTGCGCGAGCACCCAGGACCCGAGCGGCTCGATCAATCCCAGCTCCTCCGCCATGGGGATGAAGTCGCCGGGCGACACGGGGCGCCCGAGCCGCTTCCAGCGGACGAGCGCCTCGAACCCGACGCACATCCGCGTGCTGAGCCGGACGATCGGCTGATAGTGGACCTCGAACCCGCTGCTCTGCACGGCGTGGCGCAGGTCGGTCTCGACGCTCAAGCGATCGAGTGCGCGCGCGTGCATGTCGGCGTCGAAGAACACGTGACGCGCCTTCCCGTGCGCCTTGGCGTGATACATCGCCGTGTCGGCGTCGCGCATGATCTCTTCGGGGTTCGTGTATTCGTTGCGGCTGAAGGCGATGCCGATGCTGACGGAGGTGACCACTTCGCGTCCCCCGATCGTGAACGGCACGCGCAGCGCATCCTGAATGCGGAAGGCGACGACGTTCGCCTGCATGCCGTCGGCGAGCCCACGCAGAAGGAGGGCGAACTCGTCGCCGCCCAGCCGCGCGATCGTGTCGGCCGGACGCAGACACGACTCGATTCGACGCGAGACCGCGACCAGCAGCTCGTCGCCGACCAGGTGGCCCAGGCTGTCGTTCACGACCTTGAAACGGTCGAGGTCCAGATAGAGCACCGCGAAGCGGGCGCCGCGGCGCTGCTGAAGGTCGCTGAGGCGCTGCCCGAGCTCCTCGACGAAGGCGGTCCGGTTCGACAGGCCGGTCAACGGATCGCGCATACCCGCGTCGAGCAGGTGCTCGCGCGCCATGGCACTCTCGGTGACGTCGCTGAGCGATCCGCCGATGCCGATCGCGCCCCCTTTCGAGAGCTCGCCGGCGATGCCTCGACAGAGCATGCGGCGGTAGCCGCCGTCTTCGTGGCGCACGCGGTGCTCGTGCTCGATGGATGCCGCCTTGCCTTCGAGGTGCGCGGCGATCGCGCTCTTCAACCCGGCCGCATCGTCGGGATGAACACGGTCGAACCACTCCGACAGCGGGATCGTGGCTTCGCCCCCGGGCAGGCCGATCATGGCCTTCCACCGCGCGCTGACGTGGAGGTGGCGCGTGCCCTGATTCAGGAACCAGAGGCCGTCGTTCGCGCCGGCCGAGACCAGATCGAACCGCTCGGTGATCTCGGCCAGATCGCGCTGGACGCCCACGTGCTCGGAGGCATCCCTCCAAACCAGCGCAGCCCCTTCGCCGTCGGGGAGAATGGTCAGATCGAGCGTCCGTGTCGATCGGGATTCACGGACGATCACACGGGGGAACACGCGGATCGTTCTGGTACGAACGACCTCAGCGATGGCGCGCGGGATCCCGTCAGGCAGTCCCCCCACCACATCTGCGAGCCGCATTCCGACCGCCGCCGACGCAACGCAGTCGAGCAGCTCGCCCGCCTTCTCGGTGCACATGACGATGCAGCCGTCGGCGTCGGTCGAGACGAGACCCGCGTCGGGCGAATCGAGGGCTCCGAGGACGCGTGCGGATGGTACGCCAGTCGACCTCGACGCCCACCAGACGGCGAGGGTGAGGATCCCGGCGATCGGTGCGAACGACCACGCGCGATGGTCCACGATCACGGCCAGACTGGTGCCGATGGCGCCCGCGGCGACGTGCCAGGCACACACGTGGAGTGCGCGCGCCACACCGAACCGAAATGACGACCGCCGGGCCGCCAGCGACTCGAGGGCCTCGGCTGCTGCAAGGGTGACCGCGCAATACGCGAGGATCGCGAGACCAATCGGAAGCGCCGTCCACGGCCATCCGGCGCGAATCGCGTCGGGAGCGAGCAGCGAATACACCTGACCGGAGATCTGCGTGCCGGCGGCCAGCGTGCACGCGCGCAACAGCAGAGGCACGGCCGCGACCGGTCCCATCAGGCCAACCGTCCAGCGGATGACGATCGAGGCGAGCGCCGCCGCGGTCATCGCGAGAGGCCCGCCGGCGATCAACGCGAAGACTTCGGCCACGAACGAGAGACGGAAGCCCGAGAGCTCGTCAGAGAGCCGACCGGCTGGGAGTGCCTGTGTGTGCTCCACCCGGCCTTGTCACGCAAGCGGTGCACCACCTCGAGGATATCCACCTAAGTCGTTGATTCGCTGCGTCATCGTCGCGGGCGTCGATGCTGAAACGGGAGGCGAGACGACACCGCGTGTGCTGTTTCGGAGCACGGGGTGACACGATTCCGACGGCCCGGGGCGATCGGTCCCGCGCGTATACTGCGATCGGTGTCCGATGCCGATCCCTCGCAGCATTCACGTGATCGCCGGGCTCGCCGCCACGCTGCTGGGCGCGCTCGCCGTCACTGAAGCGCAGCCCTCACCGGAAGCTCCGGTCGTCTATTCCGCCGAGGTGGACAGCGTGATTCACCCGGTGTCGGCCGAGTTCATCCTCCGCACGCTGGACGAGGCGGATCGCTCCCACGCGGCGCTCGTCGTCCTCACGCTTCGCACGCCCGGCGGGCTCGTCGACTCGACGCGCGACATCATCACCGGGATGATCGCGGCGGATACGCCGGTGGCCGTGTGGGTCGGGCCCTCCGGATCGCGCGCGGCGTCGGCGGGCTTCCTGCTCACGATCGCGGCGGACGTCGCGGCCATGGCCCCCGGCACTCACATCGGGGCGGCGCATCCCGTGGCCGGCGGCGGCGAGAAGATGGACGAGACGATGGCCAAGAAGTCGGCCGAAGACGTCGCGGCGTACGCCCGCACGCTGGCGTCCGGGCGCGGACGCAACGTCGAGCTCGCGGCGGACGCGGTGATGAACAGCCGCGCCTTCACCGAGACGGAGGCGCTGAACGCGTCGCCCCCGCTGATCGATCTCGTGGCACCTGACATCCCCGCGCTGCTGAGCCGTCTCGACGGCCGAACGATCCGGCGCTTCGACGGCACCGCCACGGTGCTGCACACGCGCGGCGCGCGGGTGATTCCCGTCGAGATGAGCCTCCGCCAGCGGATCCTCAGCGCCGTGGCACACCCCAACGTCGCCTACCTGCTGCTCAGCCTCGGCATGCTCGGCCTGACGATCGAGCTCTGGTCGCCGGGCGCGATCCTTCCGGGCGTGGTGGGCGGCCTGTCGCTGCTGCTCGCGTTCTTCGCGCTGCAGCTGCTGCCCGTGAACTTCGCGGGGGTCCTGCTCATCCTGCTCGGGCTCCTGCTCTTCGCGCTCGAAATCAAGATCACGAGCTACGGCCTGCTCTCGATCGGAGGCATCGTCAGCCTGCTCTTCGGGTCGCTGATGCTGACGGACGCGGGCGCCCCGGAGCTGCGGGTCAGCCTGGGCGTCGTCATTCCCGTCGTGGCGGCCTTGTCGATCATCGCGACGCTGCTGGTGCGGCTGGCAGTCGCGGCGCAGCGGCAGCAGGCGCAGACCGGCGCGGCCGGCATGGTCGGGCGGGAGGCGCGGACGCTCACCGCGGTCGAGCCCGATCGCGCCGGACAGGTCGACGTCCACGGCGAGATCTGGCAGGCGCAGTCCAACGAACACATCCCGCAAGGCGCACGCGTGCGCATCCTGTCGATCGACGGGCTCACCTTGACCGTTCGCCGAGAATGAGGTTCCTCGACATGGACACACTCTCTCCCTCGCTGATCATCCTGTTCGTCGTCGGCATCTATCTGATTGGGTCGATCAAGGTCCTGGCGGAGTACGAGCGCGGGGTCGTCTTCCGGCTCGGAAAGCTGCTGCCGCAGCCCAAGGGGCCCGGGGTGGTGCTGGTCTTCGCGCCGATCGACCGGATCGTCAAGGTCAGCCTTCGAACCCTCGTGCTCGACGTGCCGCCGCAGGACGTGATCACGAAGGACAACGTCTCGGTGAAGGTGAACGCGGTGCTCTATTACCGCGTCATCGATCCGCGCCGGGCGATCGTCGAGGTCGAGAACTTCCACTACGCCACCTCGCAGCTCGCGCAGACGACGCTGCGCAGCGTGCTCGGACAGGTGGAAATGGACGATCTGCTCTCGGAGCGCGACCGGCTGAACCACGAGCTGCAGATGATTCTCGACAGGCAGACCGACCCATGGGGCATCAAGGTGTCGGCCGTCGAAGTGAAGCACGTCGACCTGCCCGAGAACATGCAGCGCGCCATGGCGCGCCAGGCGGAGGCCGAGCGCGAGAAGCGCGCGAAGATCATTCACGCGGCCGGCGAGCTCGAGGCCTCCAAGCAGCTGTCCGAAGCGGCCACGCAGATCGCGACCGAGCCGATTGCCCTGACCCTGCGGTACCTCCAGACGCTCACGGAGATCGCCGCCGAGAAGAACTCGACGATCATCTTCCCCCTGCCGATCGAGCTGGTGAACATGATCGCCGGCAAGAAGGGCGAACGGCCGTAGCCGGCGCGGCGCCTGCGAACGCGCAACCGCGGCCGGGTGAGCGGTCGTGGCATGATCGAACCATGCATGTCACCATGGTCAAGAAGCGGCTGGCGGACGGAAGCGAGTGCCGGAAGTGCGCCGACGCCACCGCGCAGCTGCGCCTGCGAGGACTCTGGGAACGCGTCGACGATGTGGTGTGGGCGGACGAACGCGACCCGGCGAGCGCCGGCATGACGCTCGCCGAACGGCACGCGGTCGATCAGGCGCCGTTCTTCATCGTGAACGACGCGGACGGAGAAGCAGTGTACACGAGCGTGCTGCAGCTGATGCGCGAGCGGCTGGACGTGAAGGTCACCGCCGCGCAGCGGGCACAGGCGATCGACGCGGACGACCTGGGAATCTGACTCGACGATCCGGCGTCGGCCGCCCCTGCGCGCCGCGTCGACTCACGCCTGGCTGTGCGCCGTATTCGACACGTGGAGACCGCACTCTTTCTTGGTCTCCTCCTCCCACCACCACCGGCCTTCGCGCTCGTGTTGACCCGGGTTGGTGGCGCGTGTGCACGGTTCGCAGCCGATCGAGATGAACCCGCGATCGTGCAGCGGGTTGTACGGCACGTCGTTGGAGCGGATGTACGACCACACCTGCTTCGACGTCCAGTAGCTGAGCGGGTTGAACTTCACGAGCGGCCGGTCTGGTGATCCGAACGTGCGATCGAGCTGCACCACCGGAACGTCGGCGCGCGTCCCCGGGCTTTGATCCTTGCGCTGTCCGGTCACCCAGGCGCGAAGCGGGAGGAGCGCACGCATCAGCGGCTCGACCTTGCGGATGCCGCAGCACTCCTTGTGGCCGTCCACATAGAAGGAGAAGAGCCCCTTCTCACGCACCAGCCCTTCCACCGACTTGGGTTGCGGAAACATCGTGGTGATGGGAATGCCGTAGTGCGTGCGGACCCGTTCGAGGAACTGGTAGGTCTCGGCGTGGAGACGCCCGGTGTCGAGCGAGAACACCGTGAACGGCGCGCCGATCTTCGCCGCCATGTCGATCAGGACGACGTCTTCGGCACCGCTGAAGGCGATACCGAGGTCCGGCGAATATTCCCTCAGCGCGAGCTCGAGAATGGCTTGAGGGTCGCGTGACGCGTAGTCGGCCGCGATCGCTCCCAGTGCCGTCGGGTCCAGGGCCATGCGTTGACCGTATCACCAGGCTCGGAGCCTCCGCAAGCAGCCGCTACGGCCGCTGCACCAGGCGCACGTCCGCAGCCAGCTCCAAGGTGAACCGACCTCGCGCCTTGGGAACGATCCGCACGTCCGGACACTTCTGTTCGAGCCGCCGGCGCAGGAGCAGGAGCCGGCTTTCGAGGTTGTCCTTCCACTCGGGGAGATTCAGCGACTTGTCCAGCCGCAGCTCCCGGTTCGTGAACTCGCAGCGGCCGTGCGACTCCCGGGCGTTGAGCAGCTTCCAGAGGATCTTGGCGGGCAGGCTGCGAATCAGATACTCGCCGTCGAGCAGGATGCACTCGTCGGCGCCGTAGTAGGTCACCTCGTGTGCGGACCGGCGCGCCGGCTGCGCCTCCTGCGCCGGCCCCACCGTACGAGCGGCCTCGGCGGAGGCGCTGGACGCCGCCGGCGTCTCGGCGAGCGAGTCGGAGCGCTCCTGCAGGAGCATCGAGTGAATCGCAATCGCCAGATAGCTGCCGAGCAGCTCGATCGATGTCTTGTCCTCTTCGTGAAAGCGATAAGGCATCTCGCTCTCGATGCAGAGGACGCCGACGAGCTCCCCCCGGTTGAGCAGCGGCACGCCCAGCTGGCTGTCCGGCGCAGCCAGTCCCGGCAGCGCGATGCGCCGCTCGGGCGGCGGACAGAGCCCCTGCTCGGACGCCCGCTTCTGAACCGCGTAGGCGTAGAGCATCTGCCGGATCAGACCGGAAATGCGAATCGGCTTGCGCGCCTCCGCCACCACGCCGGCGATGCCTTCGCCGATGTGCACCTCGGCGCCGACGCCGTTCTCCGGGTAGCCGCGGCTGGCGATCGTGACGAGCACGCCTTCCTCGGCCGCCGGCACGAGGATCATCGAATGGTTGAAGCCGAAGCTCTCCTCGATCCCTTCGAGGATGGAGTCGAGCAGCCGCTCGAGCGAGTCGGCCCGGTGAATGCGCTCGGCGAGATCCTGCAGCGCCTTCATCGTGAACACGGCGCCCGCCGACCGCTCGCGCAACTGCTCGCGCACGTCGGCGCGCGGCGCCTCGTCGCCGATCGGCGCGACCGACAGGACCTCGTAGATGTCGGCCGCGAGCAGCCTGAAGATGCCCTTCAGCCCCGAATACGACGCGATCGCCTCGATGCGAAGCGCCATGCGTTCGAATACCGGTCCCGATGTCTCCGACCTCACGTAGCGAAGCCGAAGCTGCCATCCCTGGCTGGTGTCGGGATCGATCAGACGCACCAGCGCGTGCGGATTCTCGAGGATGTTCGCCTTGCTCTTGTTGAAGAACTGGAACGACAGCGCGACGTGCTCCGCGTCCACGTAGTCGACATGGCTCAGGAAGGCGGCATTCGGCACGCCGTCGCGCGACGAGGTGAACAGCGTCGCGGGGATCAGCCCCTGAAAACACGAGGCGAGCGACTCGAGGCGGATCATGCGAGCGGCGCACCGGCGCCCGGGCCCGGCGTCTGGTTGAAAATGGCCTTCACCTGCACCCGGATGGCCACACACGGCCAGGCCGCCCAGCGCTCGAACGTCGGCCGCTGGTAGCCGATCGATGCGAGTCGATCGAGCCAGCGATCCCACTGCTCCAGCACGAACGCCTCCTCCCGGTCGGACGCGGGACGCGACCCGGCGAACGTGCCCTTCAACTGGCACGCCCGTTCATCGGGCGGACGGGCGAAGACGAGCGCCGCCTGACCGTTGGACTCGAGATCCGGAAGCACGTCCGGCGCTTCGGCCTCCGGCACGTACGCGGTCACATGACGGCCGTCGGGCTCGACGCTGACGGCGACGACGCGGACGCCGTTCGGCTCGAGCCGGGAATTCCGGGTGCCGAGCTGAATCGCGATCCCCTGCTGGAGGAAGGAGGCCAACTCCTGGTCGATCATCGAGTTGCGGACCTTAAGGTCCTTTTAGGATAGCAGTAAGAACAGTTTAGGATTCGCCCATCGAACGGCTCGCTACAGTGACTCCGACACTACGGAGGTCACACATGAAGCGCCGTTCACTGACTCTGCTCCTTTCTGCGTTCACCCTCACACTCGCCGCCGGCGCGGCCACCCTCGCCGGTGCAGGCGCGGCCGATACCAGGCCGGCCGGCACGGCGGCCGTCAGCCGCGGCGAATATCTCGTCCGCTTCGGTCTCTGCCACGACTGCCATACCCCGCTGAAGATCGGCGCACGTGGGCCGGAGCCAGATCTCGCACGGGCGCTCAGCGGCCATCCCAGCGGCGTCGCGCTGCCGGACGCACCCGCGCCGGCGGGACCATGGCTCTGGGGCGGCGCCGCAACGAACACCGCGTTCTGGGGACCGTGGGGTGTCAGCTTCACCGCCAACCTGACGCCCGACGAGGAGACAGGGCTCGGCAACTGGAGCGAAGAGCAGTTCGTGATGGCGCTCCGAACAGGCCGACACGAAGGCAAAGGCCGGCCGATCCTGCCGCCGATGCCGTACCAGTACGTGAGCTCGCTCAGCGACGAGGACCTCAGGGCTGTCTTCGCCTATCTGCGATCGCTGCCGCCGGTTCACAACAAAGTGCCGGCACCGATCGATCCCGCGGAGGAACCTGCTCCGGCGACAGCGGAGCCGTCGCGGTGAAGCCGGTGCGATCCGCGCGGCATGCCTGGTCGGTTGCCCGAACCGTGGGCCTCGTCGGGATGCTCGCAGCCCCATTTGCCCTGCAGGCGACTTCGACAGCGGAGCAGTCGGACCTGCTGGAGCTGCCGGAGCGGTTGTCGCAGACCGGGCTGTTCATGACCGGCGCACCGGCCATCGATCCGCGCAATCGGAGCTACGCGCCGCAGTATCCGCTCTGGACCGACGGCGCGCGAAAGTCCAGGTGGGTGCGCCTGCCGAGTGGCGGACGCATCGACGCTCGCCGCGCCGACGCGTGGGGGTTTCCGGTCGGCACACGCTTCTGGAAAGAGTTCGCGTTCCGCGGCCGCCGGATCGAGACGCGAATGCTCTGGCGGTCGACCCCGAACACATGGACCTTCGCAGCGTACGTCTGGAACGATGCGCAGACCGACGCCGTGCTCGCGCCCGCGGATGGGGTCCGGGACGTGGTGGAGATCGCGCCAGGGAAACGGCACACCGTGCCATCGCGCGACGACTGCCGCACGTGCCATGACACCGGGGCAACGCCCGTGCTCGGCTTCACGGCACTGCAACTGTCGGACGACCGCGATCCGGCCGCGCCACACGGCGAGGCGTTGGCGCCGGGCATGCTCACGTTGCGAAGGCTGATCGACGACCACCTCCTCGATCCAATGGATCCGAGGCTGGCAATCGAGAGGCCGCACATCCCCGGCGATCCCGACACGCGCGCGGCGCTGGGCTACCTGACGGCGAACTGCGGATACTGCCACAACGAGCGCAGCGACCTCGCGACGGTGCAATTCCCGCTGTCGATGCCGGCGTTCGCGTCACCGGCTGAGCTCGCCCGGACGCTGAGCACGCTCGCCCCGCGCAGCACGAAGTGGGACGCGCCTGGCTCGGCCCCCGGCACGACACCGCTCGTCAAACCGGGCTCGCCGGAGCTCAGTGCCCTCGTGGCGAGGATGCGATCGCGACGCCCGTCGTCGCAGATGCCGCCCCTCGGCAGCTCCATCGTCGACACCGCGGGAGTCGAGCTCGTCTCGAGCTGGATTGCCGGCCGGCGCTTCTGAAACGGTCCGACGTCCGGCGCAGTCGTCGTGCTGGATCCGTGGCAACCGACATTTTCTCGAGCAACCAACTTTCTCTTGGAGGACTCAGATGCGTATTCGAACCTCGTTCCTGCTGTCGGCATTCGTGGCTCTCACCTGTGCATGGTCCGGCGCGTTCAATGGCGCACGGCTCTTCGCCGCGGAGCCCCAGACCGGGGAACCGACGCTCGACGAGATCCGCGCGGCCACGACGCGGTTCCAGAACGTCGACGTCGCGCTGGCCGAAGGCTACATCCGCGACCCGTTCGACCTCTGCGATACCGCGACCATGATGGGGAAGCCGGCGAGCCTCGGGGCCATGGGCATTCACTACTTCCGTCCGGACCTGCTCGGCATCACGGCTCCGCCGTCGCCGCGGGTCAGCGGGACGGGCACGCACACGGACTTCCGGCAACCGAGCATCCTGATCTACGAGCCGCAGGTTGACGGCTCGCTCCAGCTCGTCGCGGTCGAGAACCTCGTGTTCAGCGCCGCCTGGCGCACCGCCGGCCACAGCGAACCTCCGGCGTTCCACGGCGTCCCGTACGACAGCATGATGGACGACCCGTCGACCTCCCTCGACGAAGCGCACATGTTCGAGCCGCATTTCGACCGGCACGTCTGGATCTACCGTGAGAACCCGAACGGTGTGTTCGCACCCTACAACCCGGCCGTGTCCTGCGCCGGCCATCGCGGCCAGATGGATCACCACGCAGCAAGTCATCCGAGCCGCTGACCGCAAGCCAGCCGGTGACGGCAAGTCATTCCGGCCGTTGACCGCGGCGGCACGACCGCCGGGCCGTGACACCGGCGGCCGAGCCGGTGCGAAGGCTCCGGCGGCGGGGCTCCGAACGTCGGCAGATGAGGACGAGCGTCCGGATCGACGAAAATTTCCTGTCGCGGCATGTCGATCCGAGCTACTCCCGTTCGACGTGTCTATGGAAGCTGGATGTGACCGGCTCGAACAGGAGGCGAAACAATGCGCGTGATGGTGATCGTAAAGGCGACGGCGGCGTCCGAAGCCGGGGCCTTGCCCGACCAGCGGCTGCTGGCCGAGATGGGCAACTACAACGAGGAACTGGTCAACGCCGGCATCATGCTCGCCGGCGACGGGCTGCACCCGTCTGCCAAGGGAAAGCGGGTGCGTTTCTCCGGCGCGGAGCGCACGGTGATCGACGGTCCGTTCACGGAGACGAAGGAGCTGATCGCGGGCTTCTGGCTGTGGCAGGTCAAGTCGATGGACGAAGCGGTCGAATGGCTCAAGCGCTGTCCGAACCCGCACAACGAAGAGAGCGACGTGGAGATCCGGCCGGTGTTCGAGGCCGACGACTTCGGCGCTGAGTTCACGCCCGAGCTCAGGGCCCAGGAAGAGCGCATTCGCGAACAGGCCGCTCGCCAGAAATAGCCGCTTGCCTGCCGACGCGCGCACCACCGTCGAAACGATCTGGCGCATGGAAGCGCCGAAACTGATCGGCGCCTTGACACGGCTGGTGCGCGACGTCGGACGGGCGGAGGATCTGGCTCATGACGCTCTGGTCGCTGCCCTCGAGCAGTGGCCGTCCGAGGGCGTCCCGCGCAACCCGGGCGCGTGGCTCATGCAGACGGCGAAGCACCGGGCGATCGACCACTTGAGACGCTCCAGGCGCATCGTCGACAAACACGCGGCGCTCGCGTACGAGGCGGAGGCGATGAATCACCCGGACGTCGACACCGCGCTGGAGGACAACATGGGAGACGACCTGCTCCGGTTGATCTTCATCGCCTGTCATCCGGTGCTGTCGACCGACGCGCGAACGGCGTTGACGCTGCGTCTGCTGGGCGGCCTGACGAGCGCCGAAATCGCGCGCGCATTCCTGGTGCCGGAATCGACGATCTCCCAGCGCATCGTCCGGGCGAAGAAGACGCTCGCGAAGGAACAGCCCGCGTTCGAGCTGCCAGAAGGGGAGGAGCGGCAGGGCCGGGTCGCGTCGGTGCTCGAGGTGATCTACCTGATCTTCAACGAGGGCTACTCGGCCACCGCCGGACGCGATCTCACCCGCCCCAATCTCTGCGAAGAGGCGCTGCGGCTCGCGCGGATTCTCGCGGGGCGCATGCCAGGCGAGGCGGAAGTGCACGGCCTCGTTGCGCTTCTCGAGCTCCAGGCCTCAAGGCTGCGCGCACGTGTTGGCCCGACGGGGGAAGCGGTTCCGCTCGATCGGCAGGCTCGCGCACGCTGGGATCGCCTGCTCGTCCAGCGCGGGCTGCGGGCGCTGGCACGCGCCGAGGCGATTGACGAGCCGGGAGCGTATACGCTGCAGGCGGCGATTGCGGCCTGCCACGCGCGCGCACGTTCGGTGGCGGAGACGGACTGGCCCCGGATCGCGGCGCTCTACGGCCGGCTGGCTGTCGTGACGGGCTCGCCGGTGGTGCGGATCAACCAGGCGGTCGCCATCGGCATGGCTGGCGACCCGCCGGCAGGCCTTCACATGCTCGATCGGATCGCCGACGACGGGCGCCTCGCGTCGTACTACTTGTTGCCGGCGGCCAGAGGCGAGCTCCTCGAGCGCGCGGGCCGCTACACCGAGGCCGCGGGCGCCTTCGCACGAGCCGCGGAACTGACCCGGAACGAACGCGAACGTTCGGTGCTCGAGGATCGGGCGCGAGGAGCGGCGGGCCGGACGTGACCGCGCGGCCGGCTATCGGCGCAGACCGCCCGCGTCGCTCAACTCCCGTGCGTCGCCGAACTCTCTCGCGTGGCCGAGCTCCCGCGCGTCGACGCGCGTGCTCGCATCGCGTCCGGTTCCGGGACGACTCCGCACCTGCGATGGCGCGCCCACCGGCGTATTGATCCCGCCGACACCCACCGGCGGCCTGGCGGTGAGCAGCTTCCACCGGCACCGCAAGGAGAGCAGTGCTTTCGCAGCCACACGGTGCATCCAGGAGGGGCCGACGTGCTTGACGTAGTACCGGTACGCGCTCGCGTGAAACGCCCGGATGGAAAGAGCTGCGTCGGACCGGCTCGATTGACCCACCAAGTGCACGGCGCGCGCAGCCGGGACGAACCTCGTCGCGAGCCCCGCGCTTCGTGCCCGGCGGCAGAAGTCGGCGTCTTCCCAATAGAGGAAGAAGCGGGAATCGAAGCCGCCGACGCGCGCGAACGTGTCGCGCCTGGCGAGCAGGCATGCTCCCGACACCCAGTCGACCACCACCGAACCATCCGAATCGAGCGCCCGCGCGTCGAGCGTCCGGACGTTGCGCTGCGCCACGGGCACCTGCGGGAACACGCGCGTCAGCATCGTCGATCGGCCGAAGAGGCCGGTCAGCATGTTTGGATCCCCGCGCGCGCTGCCCTGCAGCGAACCGTCTTCGCCGAGCAGGCCCGGACCGACAATGCCGCAATCGGGATGTGCGTCGAGCTCCTGCGCGAGGAGCCGGGGAGCATCGGCGCACAGAAAGCAGTCAGGATTCAGCAGCAGGACGAGCGGAGCGGTCGTGGCGGACAGGCCTTGGTTGACGGCGGCAGCGAACCCGACGTTGGTCGGATTCCTGATGACGCGCACGCGGTCGAACTGCGAAACGGTCCGGTGCAGATCGGGACTCCGGTCCGACGACGCATTGTCGACGACGACCGCCTCCCACTCGAACTGGCAGAGACACTGGCGGATTGACTCGAGCGAGCGAGACAGATGAGCGGTCGAGTTGAAATTGACAACGATGACCGACCAGGCGAGTGACACGAGCGCGCCTATACTACCTCACCCCGCTGGCGGTTGAAGCCACAGGGATGTCCTCGGCGGAGGCCGTCGACGGATGCGGCGCAGCCGTCGAATCCCGCAACAGAGCCGGGCCGTACGGTCGAGCGGCCGTTCAGCGCCGCTGATGCGGCTGCCACGCAGCGCCCCACTTCTCCTCGAATCGGGCGCGGTTCTCCTCGAAGATCCGCCGATAGGTCGAGTCGTCGAGCCGTCGAAACGACGCGCGGCCCCAGTGGTGGACGAACACATCCTCCGCGCAGACGATCCGAAGCCCAAGCCTCTTCACGCGTTCAGCGTAATCATCGTCTTCGAACATGCCGACCTGGAAGCGCTCGTCGAGCGGGCCCACGGCCTCGAACGTCGAGCGGCGCATGGCGGTCGCAAACAGCGGCAGCATCCGGATATCGAAGAGCTGACCGTCATGTTCGACGGCTCTGCGCCGGGCGAAGCGGTGCATCTCGTCCAGACTGCGATACGACACCGGAATGCAGCTCTCGTTTCCCGAGAAATTGGTCACCGGCCCGACGAGGCCAACCTGTTTGTCCTCCAAGTGCCGCACCAGACGGCCCAGCCATCCCGACGTGACCACGGTATCGTTGTTCAACAGGACGAGCACGTCGCCGGTCGCTCTGGCGAGGCCGATGTTGTTCGCTGTGGCGAAACCCCGATTCGTCGACTGAGGCAGGACGATGACGCCGGGATGTGCCGATGCCCACCGCGCCAGCAGCTCTGCGGTACCGTCCGTCGATGCGTTGTCCACGACAATCACCTCGACACTTGGGTACGTGCCGTGGCGCGCCAGGCTCTCGAGACAGAGGCGGCTGTAGTCGACGTTGTCATGGGTGACGATAACGATCGACACCTTCGGGAACAGGCGATCGAAACAGCCGCTCAGCACCGAGGCGCGGTGTTCCCAGGTGTTCGCGCGGGCGAACGCGACGCGCGCAGCCACCCGCTCCGGCGGGCAGGACTCCAGCGCCTGTGCGACGGCGTCCGCCCATCCATCGTCGCCGTCCACCAGCCGGACCTGATCTTCGAAACGCTCGAGCTCGGCGAGCCGCGTCGCGACGACCGGCTTGCCCGCGCTGAGATACTCGAACACCTTCACCGGGTTGGTCGCCGCGGTCAGTCGTGTGCGTCTGAACGGGATGATCGCGACGTCGAACACCTTCAGATACGCGGGAAGGTCCTCGTAGCGCTGCTCCGGGAGCAGCCTGACGTTGGGCAGATCGCCGATCGGCGTGAGGTCCGCGCCGTCGGTCCGGCCGATCAGCACGAGGGTCCACTCCGGGTGGCTGAGCGCGATGCGTCGCACGACGCCGACATCGAACCAGTCGGAGATCGCGCCGTAGTAGCCGACGACCGGCGGCCGCACATCCCCCAGCGCAAGAGGCGGCGGGCCGGGTGCAAACGCGAAGTGGTCGAAGTCCGCCGCGTTGGGAACGAGCACGCAGTTCGGATTGCTGGGCGCGAGCTCCTCGAACAAGGGCGACGAAGAAGCGATCGCCAGATCGGCGCCAGCCACGAGGCGTGTTTCCTCCTCGAGCATCGCCGGGGCGTTGGTCGAGAAGCCGGCGTGGTGGTCCATGCAGTCGTAGGCAACTCTCCAGCCGAACCGTCGTCGGAGCTCGAACGCGACGGGCGTCCAGAACGGAAGGTCCACGATGCACACGGCGTCCTGAATGGCGCGTTCGTGCCTGAGCGTGGCGAATGTGTCGACGAGGCCCGCAGACGCGGCGGCGTCGAGGCGGCCGGTGTGGATGACGACGTCCGCGGGACCGGGAAGCTGCACGTCGTAGATCCGTTCCCGGTGCAGCGTGAGCAGCGGCTCGGCGCCAGGCGCGAACGTGGTCCGCACGTAGAACACCCGATGCCCGGCGTGGGCGAACCTAGCGGCGATCTGCTGCGGGCGTTGATACCTGAACTCCCAGTCGATCACCGGAAAGACGATGACGTCGTAGGCAGTCGGGAGATCGGCATCCGGGACGAGCGCCTCACGCAGCGTTCCTGGCGGGGACGCCGAGGTCCGGTGTCCCGCAACCTGCGGTCGAGCGCCTCTGAGGAACCGGCGGACGAGCTCGGCGGACAGGATCGCGAGGACGCGCACGTAGAGCAGGGCAAAGGCTGCGATCGTCGTGGCCACGCGCGCAGCACGCTGCACGGGGCGATCGCGGGACGGTGCCGCCGCTGCGCGACGATCGGTCCGTGCCTCCGACGCCCCCGACGCCTCCGGCTCCCCATCGTTTCGTTCTGGGGCGGCGCGTGACGCAGCCGACCAGCGACCGGCGATCAGCCGTACGCTGGCCCGTCCCCAGCACAGGAGCTCCCGCGCCAGCAGCGGCGCAACGAGGGCGCGCTCGTGCTCGAGCTGCGCGAGCATCTGGCGAAGGCTGTCGATTCTGAGGCGATGGCCCGTGTGCGCTTGTCGTAGTGCGCGGTGTGTCTCTTCGGAACTGGACGTCGCTTCGGTCCCCGGTACGCGCGCAAATGGTAGCGTACGTGTCCGCATGACCTCTCCGTCCGGCCCACGGTCAGGAACGCCGCGCCAGCTGTTGTATTTCGCGCCGAATCGCTGGAGCGGACCGCGCCAGCGCATGCAGCACCTGGCCGAGGAGCTCTCACGCACCAGACCGGTCCTGTTCGTCGAACCGGGCGTCCGGCCCACCGCCAGGACCACTGGGCGGCTGCCGGGTGCATGCCGCTTTCCTGGCGCCACCTGGTCGAAGCTGACCGACACGTTGACGGTCTTCGATCCCGGCTGGGTCCTTCCGGGGACGCTCGACCTGCGGGCGATCCACCGCATGAGTGTTTGGCGCGCATGGAAAAGCCTGCGGCCATTCGTCGCGGCGGACCAGGATGGCGGGTTCGACGCCATCGTCGGATGGCCTCCGTCGGTGGAACTGGCCGCGCGGCTCGCGCCGCATCGGCTGATCTACGACTGCCTCGACCTCTTTCCAGCGTTCTTCCGCGGCCGGCGTCGGCGCGCGATCGAGCGCTTCGAAGAGGCACTCGAGGCGGCGGCTTCGGCGATCACGGTGACGTCAGCCGTGCTCGAGCACCGATGGCGCGCCCGGCATCCGCGCGTGGTCAGGATCCCCAACGGCGTCGACGCGGCACATTTCGCCGCGACGCCCGCGACGTCCGCGACGCCCACGCTGCCCACGCTGCCCGGGGTGCCGGAGGCGCTCGCGCAGTACCCGCGGCCCCGCATCGGGTACGTGGGGACGATCGGCGAATGGCTGGATGCCGAAGCACTCGCCGAAGTCGCTCGCCGGCAGGCCGGGGGATCGCTGCTGCTGATCGGACCGACGGAACGGAGCGGCATCGGCGTCGTCCCGCGCGCATCCAACGTCCACCTGCTGGGCGCGCAGCCGTACGCGAGCCTCCCCCGCATGATGGCGGCACTCGACGTCCTGCTCATTCCGTTCCGGGTGAACGAGCTGACGCGGGCGGTCGATCCCGTGAAGCTGTACGAATACTGCGCCGCGGGGAAGCCGATCGCCGCGACGCCGATCGACGAGGTCGTCGCGCACGGGGGCGTCTGCCACGTCGGCGCGGGGATCGATCTGGCGGACGCCGTGGCGGCTGCGCTGGCCGAGATCCGCGCTCCGGATCCCACGCGTTCCGCCGCCCGCCGGCGGCTCGCCGAGACGAGCAGCTGGAGGTGTCGGGCGCAGGCGTTCGTGGAACTCCTCGACGACCTGCCGATGCGCGCGCGATCGCGCTAGGCGAGCAGCGCGTCCACGATCCGCTCCGCAGCGTGGCCATCGCCGAACGGGCTCGCGGGTGCCGCCATCGCCGCGCGTGCAGCCGGATCGTCCAGCAGCCGAGCCGTCTCCTCGACGATCCGCGCGCGGGTGGTCCCGACCAGCCTGGCGGCTCCGCACTCCACCGCCTCAGGGCGTTCGGTCGCGTCTCGGAGCACGAGCACTGGAACGCCGAGATACGGAGCCTCCTCCTGGATGCCTCCGGAGTCGGTGAGTATCACGTGGGCGCGTTTCATCAGGTGTACGAGCGCGAGATAGTCGACCGGCGCAACCAGCTCGACCCCGGGCACACCGGCCAGCAGGCGGTCCACGGGACCGGCGATCTGCGGATTGCGGTGTACGGGATAGACGATCTGCAGGTCACCCGGATAGCGGGCGCTCAGCTCCCGCACCGCGTGGCAGATCTCCTCGATCGGCGCGCCGAAGCTCTCTCGCCGGTGTGCGGTGACGAGCACCAGCCGGCGCGACGGATCAACGAGGCGATCGATCGAGTCCGGGACCGGACGGCCGGAAGTCCACCGAAGCGCGTCGACGACCGTGTTGCCCGTGACCACGATGGAAGCGGGGACGACACCTTCGCGCAGGAGGTTCTCTCGCGCGCGTTCGGTCGGCGCGAAGTGGCGGTCGGCGACGAGGTCGGCAATGCGGCGGTTGATCTCCTCCGGGAACGGCGCCTGTCTGTCGTGCGTCCGCAACCCGGCTTCGACATGGCCGAGCCTGACCCGGCGGTAGAACGCCGCGAGGCTCGCGACCATCGCCGTCGTCGTGTCCCCCTGAACGAGAACCCAGTCGGGCCGTTCGCCGTCGATCACGGGGTCGAGCGCCGCCAGGACGGCCGACGAGACGCCGGCAAGCGATTGGCCGTCCCGCATCAGATCCAGGTCGTAGTCCGGACGTATCTCGAACCCCTCGAGCATCTGATCGAGCATCTCGCGATGCTGGGCGGTGACACACACGCGCACCGAGGCGCATTCGGCGCGTCGGGCGAGCTCGCGAATGACCGGCGCGAGCTTGATCGCCTCGGGCCTGGTCCCGAGGACGCACAGCACCTTCATCCGCGGCATCCTCGACGCGGCATGGACTACGCTCTCGCGCTTCTGGCGGCCAACGGGCGCGAGTAGCGCTCGGGCCAATAGATGCCGTACTCGAGCGCGTCGTCTTCGTAGATGTTGACGTCGGAGAAGCCGGCGCGCGCGCACTCGTCGACGAGAGAGCCGCGGCTGAAGAGCCGCATTTCCAGCGTCGCCCCCTCACCGCCATGAAAGGACAGCTGCCTGAACGTCTGGGTGCGCTCGTCGGCCGTGGTGTTGTGGAGCACCGGTCCGTCGGGCTCCTGGAAGATCTCGTACCGATACAGATCCGGGAAATGTTCGATCGTGGTGCCCGTCGGCGTGTAGGGCACCGAGAGCACGAGCACCCCGCCAGGCTTGAGCATCCGCCGCGCGTTCTCGAAGGCGCGCGACACCGGCGGCGCCACGTGCTCGAACACCTCGGATGCGACGATGAAGTCGAGCGTCCCATGCCACTCGGCGCCGACCTCTCTGATGTCGAGCTGGGGCGCCTTGCCCACGAACGCCGTGTTGACGTAGTCCAGCTTGTCTGCCAGCGCGCGAAGCCCGCTCCAATCGCTGAGCCCGATGCCCTTGATGTCGCGGCGGACGGGGAAGTCCGGCAGCGCGAGACTCGCGCCGAACAGCTCCGACGACAACACGTGCACCACCGATCGGATACGCGGCCAGGATCCGCAGGTCGAACAGGAGCGTGTCTCGCGGGTGAGCTTCTCGAGGCGCGTTTCGCTCGCGGCGCCGCATACGTTGCACCGAAACGCCAGCGTGCTGCGACGAGGAAACCTGAACATGGCGGGGACGAGGAGCCCGTGTGCGAGCGCCGGATCCGGCTCGCGGGAACGACGGCGGCCCATGATAACATCGCCGCGAAGTTTGCCGCCTGCCCGCATCAACGCTCCGCGCCGCCCGGTGGTGGCGATGCCTCTGCTGCTCCAGATCGCCATCGACGTGGGAATCGCTGCCGGGTCGTACTGGCTCGCCAGCCAGGCGCGCTTCGTCGACTCTCCAGCAACGGTGTCCGGGACCGGCGCCGGCGGCGCCGGCGCGATCGTCGTCGCCGTGCAGATGGCCTCGTTGGCCGCCGCCGGCATCTACAGCTCATCCCTGCGCACGCTCTGGCCCCGGTTGCTCCTGGGAGCGCTGCTTGGCACGACCGTCGGGGCCCTCGTGGCCACGTCGGCGCTGCCGGGCATCGAGCTCTCTCGACGCTCCCTCGTCGTCCATGCGCTCCTGCTCGTGTTCGGGGCGTTCGCCTGGCGGGGCGGCGTCGTGCTCGCCGCGTGGATGCCCCGCTCGCGCGCGGACGACGGCCCCGAAATGGAGGACCGCGCCGATCGCGTCAGCCGCGCGAGACACGCGCTCTTCGGCATCGTCTCTCACCGGCAGCTGCTCGAGAACCTCCTGCGGCGCGACTTGAAACTGAAGTACAGGGGTTCGGCGTTCGGATTCGTCTGGTCGCTGCTGAATCCGCTGCTGATGCTCGTCGTCTACACCGTCGCGTTCAGGTACATCCTGGGCATGGCCGAGCCCGGCTTCGTGTTCCGCGTCCTCATCGGACTGCTGGCGTGGGGCTTCTTCGCGAACTCCCTCGGCATGTCGACCGGAGCGATCGTCGACAACCGGGGCTTCATCAAGAGCGTCTTCTTCCCGCGCACGATTCTCCCGGCGGCGACCGTGCTGTTCAACCTGTCGCAATTCCTTCTGAACCTCGTGGTGTTCGTCCCGCTGATGCTGCTGATCTTCGGCGTGCGACCGACGCTGGCGATGCTCGCGCTTCCCGCGATCGTCGCCCTGCACTTCGCGTTCACGCTCGGCGCCGCGCTGGTCGTCGCCACGGCGACGGCGTTCTACCGCGACGTGCGGCATCTGCTCGAGGTGGTCCTGAACGTACTGTTCTGGACGACGCCGATCATCTACAGCTACCGGCAGCTTCCGCCGAACGTCACCGGGGCGATCATGCTCAGCCCGGTCTCGCCGTTCATCGTCGCGTACCAGCGCGTGCTCGTGTACGGAGAGTGGCCGGACCTCGGGGTGTCCGTGATCGCGGTGGCCTACGCGGCCGTGTCGCTGATCTCGGGGTTCCTCCTGTTCGTGTCGGTCGAGGAGCGGTTCGCGGAGCAGGTCTGATGTCGAGGATGATCGAGGCGATCGAGCTCTCGAAGCGCTACGTCCTGCGGCACAACCATCCGCTGACGGTCAAGGAGCGTGCGCTCGAGATCATCGGCAGGCGCCGACAGACGTCGTCGGAAGAAGAGTTCTGGGCGCTGCGACACGTGTCGCTGACGATCGGCGCGGGCGAGTCGGTGGGGCTGGTCGGACGGAACGGGTCTGGCAAGAGCACGTTTCTCAGGCTCATCGCCGGCATCCTGGCCCCGACGAGCGGCCACCTGCTCGTCAACCGGCGCGCGCGGATCGCCAGCATGATCGAGCTCGGCGTCGGCTTCCACATGGAGCTGACCGGGCGCGAGAACGTGCTGATGAACGCAGCGATCCTGGGCCTGTCCCGCGATCAGATCGAGTCGATCTATGCCAGTGTCGTCGAGTTCTCCGGGCTCGGCCACTTCATGGACGTGCCGCTCATGAACTACTCGTCAGGCATGCATCTGCGCCTGGCCTTCGCGGTCGCGGCGAACCTCTCCCCGGACATCCTGCTCCTCGACGAGATCCTGGCGGTGGGCGACCAGGACTTCCAGAGGCGGTGCATGGCCAACATGGAGCGCATGCTCTCCAACGGACAGACGATCGTCTTCGTGTCGCACGATCCGGCCGCGGTGGCCGCGGTCTGCAGACGGGTGTGCGTCCTGCATCAGGGGCGTCTCGTCTTCGACGGCCCGACCGACGAGGGGCTGCGCGCGTACGAGGCGCTGCTCGGCTCCGCGCCGACCGACGGAGGCTGGGCCGCGGGCGTCTGACCGCTCATGTCCCACGAATACGGCGCGATGCGGGTCGCGGTGATCGTCGTGAACTGGAACAGCGGGTCGATGCTCGACACGTGTCT
>JBFXAT010000061.1:0-27640 GCA_050183995.1 Vicinamibacterales bacterium | reverse complement strand
AGATGCTTGACGATGGCGAGGCCGAGCCCGGTCCCGCCAGGGTCGCGCGCGCGCGACTTGTCGACGCGGTAGAACCGCTCGAACACACGCGAGCGATCCTCGGCAGGGATCCCCGGGCCGCGGTCCAGGACGTCGATCGCAACCCGGTCGGCCAGCCGCCGCGTCGCGATGCTGATGGTCGTCCGCTCTGGCGCATAGGCGCTGGCATTCGCCGTCAGGTTCCGGAGCACGTCGTGCAGCTTGGCCTGATCGGCCAGTGCGGTCCGCGCATCGTTCGCGACGGCGATCTCCAGCCGCTGCCCGCGCGCCTCCAGGGCCGGCGCGAGATCGCTGCCCACGGACTGGGCGACGCCGTACAGGTCGCACTCGGCGATCTCGAGCGTCTCCTGACCGGCATCGAGTCTCGCCAGCCGCAGCAGATCGTGCACGAGCCGCTCCATCCGCCGCGTGTGCCGCGTGATGATCTCGAGGAAGCGCTGTGTCTCGTCCGGGGCCGTATCGCCCTCGGAGAGCGCCTCGACGTACCCGCGGATCGCAGTGAGCGGGGTGCGCAACTCGTGAGAGACGTTCGCGACGAAGTCGCGCCTCACGCGGTCCGCTCTCCGGAGCTCGGTGATGTCGTGCAGCACCATCACCACGCCGTGCGGCCAGCCGCCTGAGACCGGCGCCGCGCGCACGATTAAGGTCCGGGCCGGATCGCGCGGCGGCGCGAGCTCCACCGACGTCGGCGTCCGGCCGGCGAGCGCGTCGGTCAGCAGCCCCGCGATCGCCGGGTGGCGGATGGTCTCGACGTAGTGCCTGCCAATCGGCGCATCGTCGATCTTCAGCATCTCGCGCGCGGCGGCGTTCACCAGCTGCAGCCGGCCCGCCTGATCGACGACGATGACCCCTTCGATCATGCCGGCCAGCAGCGCCGCCATCCGGCTGCGATCCCGTTCGAGATCCGCCAGCCGCGTGCCGAGCTCGTGCACCGAGTCGTCCAGCGCCCTCGCCACCACGCCCAGCTCGTCGTCGCCGTAGTCGAGCCGCGGCGGCGTCAGGTCGCCTTGGCGGTAGCGCTGCGCGATCCAGGCGATCGCGTGGACGCGCTGTCCGATGCGGCCAGCCAACATGGCCGCCATGACGGCGCTGACGAGGAGCGCCAGGCCGAGCGCGGCGAACGTGGCGGTCAGGATGCTTTGAAGCTGCTGGCGGATGCTGGCGACCGGAACGGCGGCGCGCACGAACGCGACGCGGGGATGGCGCGTCGGAATCGCCGCGTACAGCATCTCCTGCTCGACCGTGGTGCTCGACCGCCGCGCGACGCCGAGCCCTCGCGTCCGCGCCCCCACGATCTCGGGTCGATCGAGGTGGTTCTCGAGGTGGCTCAATGCATCCAGCGGCTCGGCCGAGTCTCCGACAACCAGTCCATCCGGTGCGATGAGCGTGACGCGCGCGGAGATCAGGCTGCCGATCCGGTCGGCTTCGGCGTCGAGAGCGGCGGTCGAGAGCTGGTTCTCGGGTGCGCGATCAAGAAGCTCCGCGGCCAGCCGCACTTCGGAGACCAGCGACCGCTCGGCCCGGCGGTCCGTTTCGCGGCCGACCGAGATCGCGACCATCAGCCCGGCGACGATCAGCGCGAGGAGCGCGGTCGAGAACGCGGTCAGGAAGAGCTTCGTCTGAAAGGACGCGCGAGCCACGGCTACTGCGGCGCCACGTCGAGCAGCTTGTATCCGAACTGCTTGACGGTGACCAGCGCCTCTTCGAGTATTGGAAGCTTCTCGCGAAGCCGCCGCACGTGAACATCGACGGTCCGCGTCCCGCCAGTGTACTTGTAGCCCCAGACGTCGGTCAGCAGGAGGTCGCGGGAGAGCACGCGGCCCCGGTTCTGCAGGAGGTACTGCAGCAGCAGAAACTCCTTCGCCGTGAGCGTCACCGGCGCGCCGCCGCTCGTGACGGTGTGCTGCGTGGCGTCGACAACGAGAGGACCGTAGGTGACGGCGGACGTGGCCGATCCCCGAGCGCTGCGTCGCAGCAGCGCCCGGACGCGCGCGACGAGCTCCCCGGGACTGAAAGGCTTGGCGAGGTAGTCGTCAGCGCCCAGCTCGAGGCCCGCGATCCGCTCGGACTCCTCCGCTCGCGCGGTGACCATGATGATCGGGATCATGGCCGTCTTCTCCGTTTGCCGGACCGCGCGGCAGATTTCAAGGCCGTTCATGTGCGGAAGCATCAGGTCGAGCACCAGCAGGTCCGGCGGAGACGTGGCGATGGCGGTGAGAGCGTCCCGTCCGGACGGTCGCACGTCCACCTCGAATCCGGCTTTCTGGAGGTATCGGCGAATGAGATCGGCGATGTCGGGGTCGTCCTCGACGACCAGGATGCGTGTCATGCGTGCGGCTGCTACGTGATGGTAACCCGAGCAGTGACGCGGCGTACTCCGACACCGGAAGGGGACAACCCATCCGCGACGCGGCCGAAAACAGGCGGGAATCCGTTGGCATCACGCTTGGTCACGAGAAAGGCAGCGCAGAAGCGCAAGGAGGATGCGGCAGATGGCGAAGTTCCTGGTAGGTGTGCTGAGCGTGATGACCGCTGGCGTGCTGCTCATTGCGTACGGGCTGATCGCGCCGCAGCGCGCGACTCCGTTGGCGCCCGAAAGAGGACCTGCAGCGGGCCACGTGCTCTCGAGTCAGCCGATGGCGCTCGGTGACGGCGTCTACGGCGCCGCGCCATTCGGCGTACCGTCGCAGTACGGCTACGTTGGCGGACAGCCCTACGTTGGCGGACAGCCGGGGACGATCGTGCCGGTTGCGTGGATTGCGCAGAGCGCAGGTCCGGTGCGGCCCGAGCCGTCGGCGTCAATCGCGCGGGTCGAGCCGGCTCCGCGCCGTTCGCCGACACGACAGAGCTCCTCGGACGGGCGCGCGCGTCAGGCGGAGAGCGCGCGTGCGCGCGACTGGACGAAGACCGCGATGGTGATCGGTGGGTCGTCGGCCGTCGGCGCCGGCGTGGGCGGGCTCTTCGGCGGGAAGATGGGAGCGCTGATCGGCGCGGCCATCGGCGGCGGCGCCAGCACGATCTACGAGACGCAGAAGAAGCGTTAGGTGCGATCGCCGGCGCGCCGCCTCACGGCGGCGCGTCGTCGATGGGCTACAGCAGACCGGCGACGAACGGATAGCCCCACACGACGCCGAGCACGACCGACATCGCGCCGACTGCCAGCGAAACGGTCCGCATGACCCACGCGTTCCCGCCGAGCCGAGCCAGCGGCCAGCCGAGCAGCCCCGACAACATGGCCATCCCCAGCGTCGAACCGAGGCCGAACAGCGCCATATACGCGATGCGTGCGGCGGTCGTCGGCAGCGTCGTCAGCACGAGCGCCGTGAGCGCGCCGCTGCCGGCCAGGCCGTGAATCGCGCCGACAATCAGCGGACGGCGCGCGAGCGTCCACGCGCCGATGTGCACGTGCGCCGGCATGCCCGAGTGGCTGTGGACCACGAGCCCGTGGCGGTGCAGGCGCGACGGTCCGGAACGGCCCAGCATGGCCGCCTGCAGCACGGTCCGCGTCCCGAGCGCAATCAGCATGAGCGCCACGGCGAACTCGAAGAGCTGGGCGACCGCGTCCGGCATCTCGGCGCGCAGCAGCACGAGGACGGCGCCGACGACGACGAGGCCGGCGGTGTGGCCGAGACCCCAGCACAGCCCGAGCAGCGCGGCCTTTCGGCTGTCGCGCTCGTAACTCACGAGCGTGGAGACGGCCGCCAGATGATCCGGCTCGAGGGCGTGGCGCATGCCGAGCAGCGAGCCGAATCCCGAGCTGGTGACGAGTTCGAGGAGGGGCATCAGTGGGATCCATCTTAGGACAGATGGGCCGGAGGGAGGGAGGGGGAGTGAGAAGGAAGAAGGGAGAAGGGAAGAGACACGATGCCTTGACAATCTACATATGTTCGCCGAGCATAAGTGTCGAACGTCTAGGTATACGATGACTCCAGCTCGCTCCGACCTGCTTCAAGGCACGCTCGACCTGCTGATCCTGCAGGTCGTCTCGCTCGGCCCGCTGCACGGCTATGCCATTGCGCAGCGGCTGCAGCAGATCTCGCGTGACGTTCTTCAGGTTCAGCAAGGCTCGCTCTATCCGGCGCTCCATCGGCTCGAGGCGCGCGGGTGGCTCAAGCCCGCCTGGAAGGCGACCGAGACGGGCCGCGAAGCGAAGTTCTACGAGTTGACGCGCGCGGGACGGCGTCAGCTCGAGAGCGAGCGCGCGAATTGGGAGCGGCTGTCGGCGGCCATCGGGCTGGTGCTGCGTACCGCCGACTAGCGGGAACACATGGACATCGCGCGGCCGCGAAACAGGCGTCGGGAGCAGATCAAGCGAGCGCTGGTCGTGCTGGCGAGCGTCGTCGTGCTCGCCGCGGCGCTGCTCGGCGCCGCGCGCCTGAAGCCGGCTGCGCCGGTGGTCGACGCGGCGACGCTCTGGTCGGACACGGTGCAGCGCGGCTCGATGGTGCGTCAGGTGCGTGGGCTCGGCACGCTCGTGCCCGAGGACCTGCGTTGGATTGCTGCGCCTTCCGCAGGCCGCGTGGAGCGCATCGCGGTCAGACCTGGGACCATCGTCACGCCGGGCACGGTGATCCTCGAGCTGACGAACCCTCAGCTCGAGCAGGAGCTGCAGGAAGCGGTGCTGCGAGTGCAGGCCGCGGAGGCCGGCCGGACGACGCTGGAGCTGCAGCTGCAGAATGAGACCCTGCAGCAGCGCGCGGCGCTGGCCGCGACAGCTGCGGAGCACGAGAAGTCGCGGCTCCAGGCGGACATGAACGACGCGCTCTTCGCGCGCCGTCTCGTGAGCGAGCTGACCAGGCGCCAGTCCGCCATGGACGCCGAGCAGTGGGCGGTCCGGCGCGTGCTCGCCGAGGAGCAGCTCGCGGCGCGCACCGAGTCCGGTGCCGCGCAGATCCGAGTCCAGCAGGCCGCCGTCGAGCAGGCGCGGGCGCTCGCCGAGCTGCGCCGCAGGCAGCGCGACGAACTGTCAGTACGCGCAGGCATCAGCGGTGTGCTGCAGGTGATCTCGGTCGACGTCGGCCAGCAGGTTGCCGCCGGCGTCAATCTGGCGCGCGTCGCGGATTCGGCCCGCCTCAAGGCCGAAGTGAAGATCGCCGAGACGCAGGCCAAAGACGTCCAGGTCGGTCAACGCGCGCACGTCGATACGCGCAACGGGGTCGTCTCCGGTCGGGTCACCCGGATCGACCCTTCGGTGCAATCCGGCACGCGGACGCTCGATGTCGCGTTCGACGAACCCTTGCCGAAGGGTGCCGTGCCGGATCTGAGCATCGACGGTCTCATCGAGCTCGAGCGGCTCGATGATGTGCTGTTCGTCGGGCGGCCCGCGGCGGGCCAGGAGCACGGCCGCGTGTCGCTCTTCAGGATCGAGGCTGGAGGCAGCTACGCCACGCGTGTCCCGGTTGCGCTCGGACGAAGCTCCGTCAACACGATCGAAATCGTCGACGGTCTCTCGCCAGGCGACCGCGTGATTCTGTCGGACATGGCGGCTTGGGACGGTGTCGAACGCGTGCGCCTGAGATGAACACACACACACACACACACACACACACACACACACACACACACACACACACACACACACACACACGGAGATGAAGTCATGGACGCCCTCATCGCGCTGAACGGCATCACGAAGGTGTTCACGACCGACGAGGTCGAGACCCACGCACTGTCGGCGATCACGTTGCGCATCGATCGCGGCGAATACGTCTCCATCGCCGGCCCATCCGGGTGCGGCAAGTCGACGCTGCTCTCGATCCTCGGACTGCTCGACACACCGACGCAGGGCGAATACCTGCTGAACGGCAGGCCGGTCGAGCGCCTGTCGCAAGCGGACCGTGCCCGCATCCGCAACCGCGAGATCGGGTTCATCTTCCAGAGCTTCAATCTGATTGGCGACCTGACGGTCTTCGAGAACGTCGAGCTCCCCTTGACATACCGCGGCATGAGCGTCGCGGAGCGGCGGCAGCGCGCACGAGAGGCGCTCGACCGCGTCGGGATGGCGCACCGCGCCACGCACCTACCTGGCCAGCTGTCTGGCGGGCAGCAGCAGCGGGTGGCGGTTGCGCGCGCGGTGGCCGGCGAGCCTCTCATCCTCCTGGCCGACGAACCGACCGGCAATCTCGATTCGAAGAGCGGCGAGTCGGTGATGGCGCTGCTCGACGAGCTTCACCAGGCCGGGGCCACGATCTGCATCGTGACGCACGATCCGCGCTTCGCGCGGCACGCCGAGCGGCACGTGTACCTGTTCGACGGACAGCTGGCCGACGCGCCGACGGTGGAGCCGCCGTCCGACGCGGCCGTCGCGAACGCCCCGCTGTAGCCCTCCCTCCGTTGACGCCGTTGACGCCGTTGACGCCGGCGCCGCCGGCGCGCGTGCGGATCCTCCGCGTCGACTCGGCGAGCCCGGGGCTGTGCGTGGCCGCGATCGTGATGCCGGCGATCCGTGCGCAGTTGTTCGGCGTCGAGCCCAGCGATCCGCTCGCGCAGGTGCTCCGCGGCGTGTAGTCGATCGTTCCTTCCAGAGGCGCGCTGCCTTTGTCCCAGCCTTTCAGTGGCGCGTGTCTTGCGTAGGTCATCGGCATTTTCATGCCGCTCGGCGGAGGTGACGTGATGGACCACGAACAGGCGACGCGGGCTCCTCGAGACCGATTCAGCGCAGTCGCAGGCGACACGACTCGCGATCTCCCCGGCCGGCGCACGTTCACGACCAGCGACCCGCGTGCGATCCGTCAGTGGGCCGAACGGCACAATGCGGGACCGGCGACCGGTGAGGCGACCTCATCGGGGCCGCGCGTGCGCGACGTGAACGACGGCGGCGTCGGCATCCGGTTCAACTTTCCAGGCTTCGCTCCATTTCGTCCCATCTCGTGGGAGGAATGGCTCGATCACTTCCGAACACACGAGCTGCTCCTCGTCTACGAGGAACAGGACGAGCGGCAGGTGGCCGATCGCGCGCAAGCTCGCTGGCACGCGCGTGGGGAGCCGGAAGGCGACGACTGGGACGACTGGTTCGCCGCGGAGCGCGACCTGCTCCTCACTGCCGAAGGGCAGCCTCCCCTCCGCTACCGTCTGATCAAACGGCGCGATCTGGTCTGACGTCTTCGCTGTGGTTCAGATCTCCCGGATGCCGTGGCTGCGGATCAGGAAGTAGATCGCCACGACGACGAGCAGCGCGCCGTTGATTTGCAGCACGAGCTGCGGGCTGAGGAAGCTCGCAGCCCAGCCGCTGGCCAGGCTCCCCAGCGGCATGCCGCCTCGGAACGCCAGCATGTAGATGCTCATCACGCGCCCGCGCATCTCGTTGGGCGCGATCAGTTGCACGAGCGACGTGATGGTCGAGAAGACGATCATCAGCGCGGCGCCCGTCAGGAACAGCAGGAGATCGCTCAGCCAGAGCGTCTCCGACATCGAGAAGGCGACGATGAAGAGGCCATAGACGCCCTGGACGAGCAGCGCCGTCAATCCCATCCGGTTGAACTTGCCGAGCCAGGCCACGACCAGCGCGCCGACGACGGAGCCCGCGCCCGAGAACGCGAGCAGGTGGCTGTAGGTTTCGGCGCCCGCGTTGAACACCTGTTTGGTGAAGAGCGGGAGGAACGTCAACACCGCGAACCCCAGGAACGTCGTCGTCGCGGCGAGCACGATCAGCGCGGCGAGCGAGCCGTGCTCGCGTACGTATCGAATGCCGCCGGTCAGTTCGTCCTTCATGCTGCGCTGCTGTGCCGGCGGGATGTGCTTCACGCGCAGGATCGTCAGCGTGTAGATGACGACGAGGAACGAGACGGCGTTGATGGCGAAACAGACGGCCATCGCCTGCTGATCGGGAATGCCCCAGGTGGCGCAGATCGACAGCGTTGCCGCGAAGAGCAGCGGTCCGAGCACACGCGCGACGTTGAACTGGATGGAGTTCAACGCGACCGCATTCGGCAGATCCTTCTTCTCGACCAGTGACGGGATGAGCGACTGGTACGCCGGTCCGCCGAAGGCCTGCGCCAGGCCGGTGACGAACGACAACAGGAGGATGTGCGTGATGGTGACGACGTCCAGGTAGACCAGCGAAGCGAGGACGACCGCCGTGGCCATCTGCACGAACTGCGAGCTCAGCAGGGTCCGGCGCCGATCGTAGCGATCGGCGAGCACGCCGCCGACCAGCGTGAACAACATGATCGGCAGTTGCTGCAGGAACGAGTCGAGGCCCAGGAAGAAGGCCGAGCCGGTGAGGGCCAGCACCATCCAGTTCTGGGCGGTCAGCTGGACCCAGGTGCCAATGCTCGAGGTGCAGGCGCCGAACCACTGCACCCGGAAATCACGATAGGTGAACGCGGCGAGCATCCGGTGCAGGGTCTTCGACCCCAGGATGACGTTTGCCGGAGAGGGCGAGGGGGGAGCCTCTGTTGAGATGGGTTCGGCCACTAAAGTTGTGTCGTGCAGGAGTTTAGCCTGCGTGAAATGCGCCGCTCATCTTACTCCAGCGTTCGACGCGATCGACCAGTGTTCGACTTGATCGTGAGAAACGCGTGGGCTATAGTCCGTCGTGAGCGAATAAAAAGCGAAACTCATGATGGCTCCCGCGCTGCTGCCTGCTCCCACCGGTCTTCCGCATCTGATCAGCGCACTGCGCGCCCGTCGTCTGGATAAGACGCTCACGACGGCGTTGCCGGTCGCGCATGTACACGACGACCTGACGGTCGGTCCGACCGGTGTGCCGGACCTCGACGATCGTCTGAGCGGAGGGCTGCCGCGCGGGCAGCTGTCGGAGATCGCCGGACCTCGATCGTCGGGGCGGACCAGCCTCATGCTGCAGACGATTGCCGCCGCTACCGGGCGCGGCGAGCTCGTGGCCCTGGTCGACACGCTCGACATGCTCGATCTCGCATCGGCGCTGGCCGCCGGCGTCGAGTGCAGCCGCCTGCTCTGGATCCGTGGTCACGGCGTCATGCATCCAGGGCCGTGCCGCGATCTGAACACGCGGGCGCTCGAGCAGGCGGTCAAGGCGCTCAGCCTCGTGCTGCAGGCGGGGAACTTCGGGCTCGTGATTCTCGATCTGGGCGAGGCGCCAGCCGACGAAATCCGGCGGCTGCCGTTCACGACCTGGCTGCGGATACAGCGGATGGTGGAGGGAAGTCAGACCGTGGCCCTGATCGTGAGCCCGGCGCCGCTTGCCCGCAGTGCCGCGGGGCTGACGATCAAGCTGCAGCCTGCTGGCGGTGGCCCTGGCGCGCGGGTGGCGGCTCGCGGGGCTGGCCGCTTCGGCGCGCGATCGTTCGCGGGGCTCGATATCGAGGTACAGGTGGCACGGGCGCGCGTGCAGCGGCACGACAGCCTGGGGCTGCCGATCGCGACACGGGCGGCGTGCCATGTCTGAGCCGGTGCAGGAGGCAGGGCTCTTCGCCTGTCTGTATCAACCGCCGGCACAGGCGGGGTGCGACGTGGAGGAGGAAGCCTCCACGTCTCCGCTCGTGGCGGCGGCGGCCGACATCTCGCCGCGCTACGAGCAGCATCGCGGCGATCTGGTGTCGGTCGACGTGCGAGGGCTGGCCCGGTTGTTCGGAGGGCCTCGGACCATCGGCGAGGAACTGCGCCGCGGAGCCGCCGAGCGCGGCGTCCGTGTCCACGTGGCGGTGGCAGGCAGCCGTATCGCCGCAATCGTGATCGCGCTCACGCGTCCTGGCGTGACGGTCGTTGCCGAGGGTGCCGAGTCGAGCACGATTGCGCCGATCGGCATCGGTGTGTTGGAACGGCTGCACGAACATGTGCTGCCGCGAGCGCCTGGCGTGTCTCAGGCTCGACTCCAGGCCGACGCTGCCGAGGCCGTCCTCGCGACGTTGAAGCGGTGGGGCCTGCGAACGCTCGGCGAGCTGGCGGCGCTGCCGCCTGCCGGACTGGCCGCGCGGCTGGGCCGCACCGGCCGGGTGTGGCAGGCGATCGCACGCGGCGAGGACACGCGTCCGCTCGTGCCGATGGAGCGGGAAGAGCAGTTCGAGGGGATCACGGAGCTCGAATGGCCGATCGAAGGGGCCGAGCCGCTTTCGTTCGTGCTCACCAGGCTGCTGGAGCCGCTGTCGACGCGGCTCGAACGTCGCGATCGCGGCGCGGCGGTTCTGCACGTGGCGCTCGGTCTGGTGTCCCGCACGGTCCATACATGCCGCATCGAGCTGCCGTCGCCGATTCGCGACGTGCGGACGCTTCGCACGTTGGCGCTCCTCGATGTCGAGGCGCATCCGCCCGACGCGGCCATCGATCGGGTGACCGTGACGATCGAGCCGACGCCCGGACGCATCCTGCAGCATGCGCTGTTCTCGCGTCCGCACCCTACGCCCGAGCGGCTCTCGACGCTGCTCGCGAGGCTCGGTGCGCTGATGGGGCAGGACCGCGTCGGTGCGCCTGCAGTCGTCGACACGTTTCGTCCCGGTGCCTTCGCGATGGCACCGTTCGCCCTCGAACACGCGCAGTCGGGGGGGCGGTCGTCTGATGCCGCTCCACCGGCGCCGAGCTCGGCCGTGCGCCGCTGTCGCCAGCCCCTTCCGGCCCGTGTCGTGATGGGACCGGACGATCGGCCGGGTCGTGTGACGAGCGATCGGCGCGGCTTCGGCGGTGGACGCGTGCTCGCGTGCGCAGGGCCGTGGCGGACGTCAGGGGCGTGGTGGGAGGCCGGGGAAGGGAGAAAGGAAAAGGGAGAAGAGAGAAGGTCGCACAAAGAAGGACCCTGGAGCCGGGATGAATGGGACGTGGCGCTCGGCGATGGAGCGGTCTATCGGATCTTTCAGGACCGGCTGACCGAGCGTTGGTTCATCGACGGCATGCTCGATTAGGCCCGATGCGTCATCTCCGATCTGTCGTCCAACCGTCATCTGCCATTTCCTGTGTCCTACGTCGAGCTTCACGCCGCTTCGGCCTTCAGTTTTCTGCAGGGTGCCTCGTTGCCGGAGGCGCTCGTGGCGCAGGCTGCCGATCTCGGGTACGACACGCTTGCGCTCCTGGATCGCGACGGTGTCTACGGCCTGCCGCGTTTTCACAAGGCCGCCCGCGCCGCGGGCATCCGTCCGCTGGTCGGAGCCGAGATCACGATGGCGCTGCACGCCGATCAGGTTCCGGACAGCCAGCGGACGCGCCCGAGCGTCCAGACCTTCACGCTCCCGCTCCTCTGCGAGAGCGCCGAGGGGTACCGCAATCTCTGCCGCCTCATCACGCGCATGAAGCTCGATGCCCCCAAGGGCGCCGGGATGCTGCCGCTCGCGGCACTCGAGGGCATGACCGCCGGGCTCGTCGCGCTGGCCGGACGCGCGGTACTCGCCGCCGGCCGTGTGGGCACTGAAGGCCTGCTCGATCGCCTCGTCGGACTCTTCGGACGCGATCGCACGTTCGTCGAGCTGCAGCGCCACTACCGCCGCGACGAGGAGGCCGACGCCGACGCGCTCATCGCGCTGGCCGCCTCGTTTCGGCTGCCGCTGCTCGCCACCAACGGCGTGCGGTTCTCCACCGCGGCCGAGCGTCCGCTGTTCGACGTGTTGACCTGCATCCATCATCACGTGGATCTGATGCACGCCGGCCGCCTCCTGGCGCCGAACGCCGAGCGGTATCTCAAATCACGCGATCAGATGACCGCGCTGTTCGCCGATTGTCCTGAAGCGGTCGCCAATACGCGGGCGCTGGCCGACCGGCTGCAGTTCACGCTGGCGGATCTCGGCTACCGCTTTCCGGAATATCCCGTCCCGGCAGGCGAGACGCAGGCATCGTTCCTGCGCCGGCTCACCGATCTCGGCGCCCGCGATCGGTACCGTCCGTACCACGATCGGGCGCGGGCTCAGATCGCCCGTGAGCTGGATCTCATCGAGAAGCTCGAACTCGCCGGCTACTTCCTGATCGTCTGGGACATCGTCCGTTACTGCCGCGAGCACGACATCCTCGTGCAGGGGCGGGGCTCGGCCGCCAACAGCGCCGTCTGTTACAGCCTCGGTATCACGGCCGTCGACCCGGTCGAGATGGGGCTGCTCTTCGAGCGGTTCCTCTCGGAAGAGCGCGGCGAGTGGCCGGATATCGATCTCGACCTGCCGAGCGGCGATCGCCGCGAGCGGGTCATTCAACATGTCTACGAGAAGTACGGCCAGCACGGCGCCGCCATGACGGCCAACGTGATCACGTACCGCGGACGCAGTGCCGCGCGCGAGGTCGGCAAGGCGCTCGGCTTCGACATGGCGCAGGTCGATCGCCTCGCGAAGGTCATGCACCATTTCGAGTTCGTCGACGCCAACGATTCGCTGGCGCGCCACCTGGACTCCGTCGGTCTCGATCGGAACGACTGGCGCGTCCGGCTCTTCGCCGGCCTCTGGCAGCAGATGCAGGATCTGCCGCGGCATCTCGGTCAGCACTCGGGCGGCATGGTGATCTGCCAGGGCCGGCTCGACTCGGTCGTGCCGCTCGAGCAGGCCAGCATGCCCGGGCGGGTCGTCGTCCAGTGGGACAAGGACGACTGCGCCGACATGGGCATCGTCAAGGTCGACCTGCTCGGCCTCGGCATGATGGCGGTCATTCAGGACTCGCTCGCGCTCGTGAATGGGCCGGCGAACGCGCTCCAGCGCCCGGGCGGCCCCGTGGTCGATCTCGCACATCTCCCCCAAGACGCTGCCGTCTACCGCATGTTGTGCGAAGCCGATACCATCGGGGTCTTCCAGGTGGAGTCTCGCGCGCAGATGGCCACGCTGCCGCGGCTCAAACCGACCAGGTTCTACGACCTCGTCGTGCAGGTCGCCATCATCCGCCCCGGCCCCATCGTCGGCCAGATGGTGCATCCGTATTTGAACAGGCGGGCGGGGCGCGAGCCGGTCGTGTATCCGCATCCCTCGCTCGAGCCGATCCTGGCGCGAACTCTCGGCGTGCCGCTCTTTCAGGAGCAGCTGCTGCGCATCGCCATGGTCGCGGCGGGGTTCACGGGCGGTCAGGCCGAAGAGCTCCGCCGTGCCATGGGGTTCAAGCGATCGGAGAAGCGGATGCGGCAGATCGAGGTGCAGCTGCGCGAGGGGATGGCGCGTCAGGGAATCGCGCCCGCGGCGATGGAGCAGATCATCCTGTCGATCACATCGTTTGCGCTGTATGGATTCCCGGAGTCGCACGCCGCGAGCTTCGCGCTCCTTGCGTATGCGAGCGCGTATTTGAAAGTGCACCACCCGGCGGCGTTCTACACCGCGCTCCTGAACAACCAGCCGATGGGGTTCTATCACCCCTCCACGCTCGTGAAGGACGCGCAGCGCCGCGGCGTCCGCTTCCAGCCGATCGACGTGCAGGTGTCCGGCTGGGAGTGCACGGTGGAGGAGGATGGTGCGATCCGAATGGGTCTGCGCTATGTGAACGGACTCCGGGCGGACGTGGCGAAGGCGATCGGCGGCGTCCGGCTGCAGCCGGCCGATCGGTTGTCGTGTCCGAAATGCGGCTGCGACGATCCCTCGCTGCTCGAGCCGGTCGGCGGGCGCGGCGCGCGATCCGGAACGATCTTCTGCAACAACTGCTCGCACGACTGGGTGCCCGGACGCCGGCATCCGCTTCGGTTCCGATCGGTCGACGATCTGGTGGCTCGCACCGGGCTCCGCCGCGACGAAGTGGTCACGCTGGCCGAGATCGGTGCGCTCGATGCCTTCGGCTACGACCGCCGTTCGGCGCTCTGGCAGGCGGAGCAGGCGGCACGGCCGTCTGGTGCGCTCCTCGACGCCGCGGCATCCGCCGATCAGACCGTCGACGAGGGGGCGGAGAGCCCTCTCGCGCCCATGACCGAAGCGGAGCGGCTCGTCGCCGACTATGCGGGCACCGGCCTGACGCTCGATCGCCATCCGATGGCGCTGCGGCGCGACGCCCTCTCGACCCGCAGCATCGTGCGCGCCGCCGACTTGCGCGCGATCCGCCAGGGCCGGCGCGTGCGGGTGGCCGGCATGGTGATCACGCGTCAGCGGCCAGGCACCGCAAAGGGCTTCGTCTTCCTGACGCTCGAAGACGAGACGGGCATCGCCAACATCATCGTGCGCCCCGATCTCTTCACGCGGGAACGTCTGGCCCTCGTCGAAGAGCCGTTTCTGCTCGTCGAAGGCGTGCTGCAGAACCAGGACGGCGTGACGTCGGTCCGTGCCGAAGCCGTGCAGGGGCTCTCGGGCCTGGACCTCCACTTCGACGCGCACGATTTCTACTGACCGGCCGTTCCTCACGCCTGCGCGCCCGCCGGGACCGGCTACTATAATTCCCACGCGTTCCACGAACGCCTTTCAACATTTTTACAACTGACGAGGACGGAACGAGATGACGACGCTAGTGGCAGTACTGCTGACGCTGTCGATGGCCCAGTCGGCCGTCACGGGCGTCGTGCGGGATCCGAGCGGCGGCGCGGTGCCAGGCGCCACGGTGGTGGTCCGCACTGCCGGAGGCAGCGAACAGCAGACGCAGACCGGTCCCGACGGACGGTTCACGATCGAAGGACCGTCGGAGGGCGACGCGACCCTCATCGTCCGCGCGGGCGGATTCGCCGAAGCGCGACAGCCGCTCACCTACACCGGCGACATCGAGGTCGTCCTCGCGCCGGCCGCAGTGCGTGAGTCGGTGACCGTCACGCCGTCCCGATCGGCGCAGCGGCTCGGCGACACGCCTGCCAGCGTCAACGTGCTCTCGGCCGAACAGATCCGCCAGTCGCCCGCCGTGATCGCCGACGACGTGCTGCGCCAGATTCCGACCTTCAGCCTCTTCCGCCGCACGAGCGCCATCGCGGCGAACCCCACGGCTCAGGGCGTGTCCCTCCGCGGCATCGGGCCGAGCGGCGTCAGCCGTACGCTCGTGCTGCTCGACAACGTGCCGTTCAACGATCCGTTCGGCGGGTGGGTGTACTGGACACGCGTGCCGCTCGACAACGTCGAGCGCGTGGAGGTCGTCGAGGGACCGACCTCCAGCCTCTATGGCAACTACGCCATGGGCGGCGTCATCAACGTCGTCAGCGGCCGGTCGCTGCGGAGAGCGCTCGAGCTCAAGCCGCAGTTCGGCAACTACGGTCAGCGGAAGGCGGATCTCTTCGCCAGCGACGTGTGGGGCAAGCTCAGCGCGGCCGTGAACGCGAGCCTGTTCGACACCGACGGCTTCGCCGTGGTCGATCCGGCCGAGCGCGGTCCGGTCGACACGCGCGCCGCCGTGGCGTTCCGCAACATCAACGTCAAGTCCGACTACGCGCCGACCAACAACGTGCGCGCGCACGTGCGCGGCGGCTACTTCCGCGAGGAGCGCGACAACGGGAAGATGACGACGTTCACGCCGGTGGTGGACGAGGCGAACAGCACCACGTGGAAGAGCCTCAGCGGCGGCGTCCGGGTCGTCCTGCCGGATCAGAGCGCCCTCGAAGCGACCGTGTTCAGCGACTTCGTGCGGTTCCGCAGCAACTTCCTTGCAGTGCCCAATCCGTCCACCCGGGCGATCGGCCGCCTCACGCTGGAGCAGAACGTGCCGACCACGAATGTCGGCAGCATGGTGCAGTGGTCCCGCGCCATCGGCCTGAAGAACTTCTTCAGCGCCGGCAGCGATCTCCGCTGGGTCGACGGCGACAGCGAGGAGGACGCCTTCGACGCGGTCACCGGTTCGAATCGGACGCTGCGCCGCGTCTCCGGCGGCACGCAGCGCAGCCTCGGCGTCTTCCTGCAGGACATCTTCACGCCGGTCCAGTCCGTCACCATCACCGCGAGCGCGCGCGTGGACCATTGGCGCAACTACGACGCGCACAACTTCGAGAACACCGTCGCGAACGGCGCGATCGGCGGACCGACGGCGAACGATCAGCCTTCGCTGCCCGGGCGCACCGACACGGTCGTGAGCCCGAGACTCGCGGCCATCCACCACCTGACCGAACGTGTGAACGTCTGGGGTGCGCTCAGCTCAGGGTTCCGCACGCCGACGTTGAACGAGCTGTACCGGCAGTTCCGTGTCGGAGCGCTGCTCACGCTGGCCAACGAAGGCCTTGGGCCCGAACGCCTCTGGGGCGCGGAGGCCGGGGTCAGCGCCGAGATCGCCCGCAACCTCACCGCTCGCGTCACCTGGTACGACAACCGGATCCGCAATCCGATCTCGAACGTCACCATTGGTACGAACCTTCAACAGCGGCAGAACCTCGGGCGGACGCGCGTGCAGGGCGTCCAGACAGACGTCGAGTACCGCATCGGTGCCGCCTGGCGCGTCGCGGGCGCCTACCTGTTCAACAACGCCCGCGTGCGTGAGTTCGAGGCGAATCCGTCGCTGGTCGACAACTGCCGCGGCGTCGCCGGCGAGCCCTGCTTCCTTCCGCAGGTGCCGCGCCACCGCGGGTCGCTGCAAGTCGCCTACAGCAATCCTCGCTTCGCGACGGTGGCGGTGCAGATGCAGTTCGTCGGCCTCCAGTACGACGACGACCAGAACGTGCGTGGCGTGCCGTCGAACGGCTGCTCCGTGTCGGTGTTCTCGCCCTGCTCCAACCCCGGCCTCCCGGGCTACACGACGGTGGACCTCACGGCGCTTCGGAGCATCAACCGCAACCTCGAGGTGTTCTTCGGCGTTCAGAATCTTGGCAACGCGGTGTACTACGTGCAGACCTATCCGACCACCATGGGAACGCCGCGGCTGATCAACGGCGGTGTGCGCATCCGGTTCTCGGGCCGGTAGGTAGAAGGCGGCGGCGCGCGCTGGGCTCGGGGCGTCCCGAGCCTAGCGTCGATTCGCGGCAGCGGTCGTCGACGCGGTCCTGGCGGGTTGACGCGACAGCATCACCGCGTCGACCGTCCGGCCCCCCCGGGTCAGCGCCTGCACCGACAGCGCGTCGTCCTCGATCTCCACGAGCATGAAGGCGTTGTCCTGATCGAACCCCGCCGCGGTGAGCTGGCTCCTGCGGAGATCGCCCCGGCGCAGCTGTCCGGCCGAACCCGACACGAAGTAGTAGATGCCCTTCTGAGGCGTGATCCGTTCGTAGGTGTGGTCGTGCCCCGAGAACACGGCGTTCACTCCGTAACGGACGAATAGCGGCTCCAGAATCAGGCGCAGATCGGTTTCGGATCCGTGGCGCGCGGCCGACGAATAGAGCGGATGGTGGAAGTAGGCGATCTTCCATCGGTCGTTCGACTTCCGCAGCTCCCGCGTGAGCCAGTCGAGCTGCTTCGGATCCATGTAATCGCTGTCGAGCACGAAGAAGCGCACGTCGCCCTTGGTGTAGGTGTAGTAGCGCTCGCCGTTCATGTTCCAGGGCTTGTAGAAGCGGTTCGACTGGTCGTCGTGGTTGCCGAGCGCCGCATAGAACTTCACCCCGTCGTCCAGCAGCGCCTCGTATGGGCGCTCGAACTTGGTGACGAAGTCCTCGGGACGCTGCCGTCCGTACATGTTGTCGCCCAGCATGATGACGAAGTCGAAGTCGAAGTGCCGTCGCGCTTCGGACATGCGTGCCGCGACCTCGTATTGCGGGCGCTGTCCGGTGCCGTTGTCGCCCATCGCGGCGAACTTCACCGTGCCTGTCCCGTTCGGAAGCGTGACGGTGAGCGGCGGCTGCTGAGCGGTCAGGACCGAGCAGGCCAGCAGGACGATCGCGGTCAGCGGCATCTGACGGTGCATGCGTGCCTACCTGCGGCGCACGATCGGAACGGCGCCTTCGATGACGTCGACGATCAGGTTCGCCGCGCGATCGCGCAGGATCAGGTCCCGGCCCATGAAGCGGTATTCCAGACCCTCCGGCAGCCTGGGCAGGTTGACGAGGATCAGCGGTGGCACCGTCGCGAGGGCCGCGTCTTCGGGATACTCGGCGTTCACCCTGGGCGGCGACTGCACCGGCACCTCCTGCATGGCCGCGTGTGCATCGGCCACGCCCCGCGTCCGGAGGTCGTTCCTGATGACCGTCCGGAAGTACGGCGCCGCATCACCGAACAGGTCGCCGGCTTTCGCAGCCGCCCGAGCCTCGCGGATCCGGCCGGCGAGCGCCGTTTCGTGCGTCTCCACGGCTCCGGTCGACACGGCCCCCGGCTTCACCGCCGGCAGGCCGCGCTCGAGCGTCTTCCTCATACCCAGATAGGTGTCGACACGGGCGGTGAAGTCCTTCATCGTCGCCGCATGCGCGGCGGCGGCCGTATGATGCGCAGGCGGATCCTGCACGCGTCCAGCCGTAGGCGCTCCGCATGCGGTGACGATGGCGAACAGGATGCCGGTCGTCGCGGTGGACTGCCGACGGCGCGGCGCCGCGCGGCGTATGGCGAGCAACTTGCTGGTCACGCTCATCACGAGCCTTGACCGTTCAAGGTTCGTACCTGTGGTCCTTCTGTCGAGCTGGCGATGAAGCTGATTGTTCAACCGGATGCAGGGCTCGCGCCCATTCTCACCGCGATCAAGCAGGCGAAGAAGAGTATCGACGTGCTGATCTTCCGGCTCGACCGCAGCGAGCTCGCCCGTGCGCTGCAGGCGGCGGTGGCCCGGGGCGTGAGCGTCAGGGCGCTCACGGCGCACACCAATCGAGGCGGCGACAAGTACCTTCGGCGCCTCGAGCTCCAGCTGCTCGAAGGCGGGGTGACGGTCTCGCGCACGGCCGACGACCTGGTGCGTTACCACGGCAAGATGATGATCGTCGACGGCCGCGTGCTCCACATCTACGGGTTCAACTTCACCGCCCTGGATCTGTCCAAGAGCCGCAGCTTCGGCATCGTCACCCGCAACCGTCGTCTCGTGCAGGAGGCGATGAAGCTGTTCTCCGCCGACTTCGATCGCCAGCCGTACTCAGCAGGCTCCAACAGGCTCGTGGTCAGCCCCGAGAACGCGCGGGAGCGGCTCGCCGACTTCCTGCGCGGGGCGAAGCGTCAACTCCTCATCTACGATCCTGGGCTGACCGACGACGCGATGCTGCGAATCCTGCAGACCCGGATCAAGGCGGGCGTCGACGTGAAGATCATCGGCCGGGTGGAGGCGAAGTGGCGCCTCGCGTTCGAGCGATTCCCGGGCCGTCGGCTGCACGTCCGCGCGATCATCCGCGACGGCAAACGCGCCTTCGTGGGGAGTCAGAGCCTCCGCAAGCTCGAGCTCGACAAGCGCCGCGAGATCGGCGTCATCGTCAGCGATCTCGCCGTGGTCTCGGAGATGCTCGGCGTGTTCGCCGAGGACTGGGCCGCGACGCCGACGGGGAGGAAAGCGGTCAAGAAGAGCGTGAAGGACGCCACGAAGAAGGCTCGTGGCGGCCGCCCGAGGAAAGTCGAGGATATCGTGCTGACCGCGGCGCTCTAGGCGCCAGCCCTCGAGGCCGGCCGTGGCCGCTCGCGCGGGGGAGTGTTAGGCGGCCTGCCCGCGGCGCCGGCGCATGCGTTCGCCGATCGCCACCGACCCGGTGAAGAGCGCGCCCACCGGGATGACGCCCAGCAACTGGTGGCGTGCGACGGCGGCGAGCCCAGCCGATGCGATGCACCCGCAGTTCGAACAATCCGGGTTGCCGCCGAATTGACACGGCTCGATCCGCGTCGAGAAGTCCGCGGAGATACTGGTCGTCGTCCGCGCGAAGATACACTCGTCCGGCGACTCTGGCGGCGCAGCGTAGACGTTGAGCATGCCTTCCGGGGCTTCGAGCTTCTGGAACTTCAGCCGCAGGCCCATGAGGTCCGCCAGCACCCGCTGCCTGTCCTCCGGCCTGAGGCGCTCCTCCGACTCCTCGCCGACCTGCGGCGTGTAGAGGCTCATCCAGATCTTCCGGACTTCCTCCTTCGCCGACCAGAAGCGGAGGAATTCCTCGATATATCCCGGGCGGTTGATCTGCTGCCGGGTGACGGTGCAGTGGACGACGATCTGGTGTCCGACGATGTGCTTCAGGATGCGATCGTAGGTGGCGGGCGTCCGGCGCTTGTCGTGTTCCGGTTGAAGCCCGTCGATCGACACGACGACGTGCAGCTTCGGAATGGAGGCCCACTCGCGCGGGATTTCCCTGACGGCGCTCGTTACGAGCTGGACGTAGATGCCACGATTGGAGAGCTCGGGCAGAATCGTCTGAAGCTCCCGGAAGCGGACCAGCGGTTCGCCGCCGACGATCGACACGTGCAGCGGACGATGCTCGTCGACGAGGGCGAGCGTCTTGTCGATGAGCTCCTGCCCCTTGAAATCCCGGACCTGTCGGAGGGTGATCTCGCCGCCCAGATGATCGTCGCCGTATGCGTAGCATCCGGGACAGCGGAGCGGACATTCCCGGGTGATTTCGATCGAGAGCGCCGGCTTGTAGCCGCTCAGGATTCTTCCCCAGGCAGAGAAGATCGCTTCCATGGGCACCACTATAACAGCAGAACATCGGTTACATTAGGACGACGATGATCGAGCGGCGCAAATCGGGGATCCAGGGATGGGGTGTGTTCGCGACCGAGACCATTCCGAAGAACAAACGGATCATTCACTACGCAGGTGAGCGGATCTCCAACAAGGAGAGCCTCAAGCGCGAGCGGCGCTACATCAAGAAGGGGCACATCTGGTGCTTCAAGCTCACCAGCCGTTCGGTGATCGACGCCGGGGTCGGCGGCAACATCGCCCGCTTCATCAATCACGCCTGCGCGCCCAACTGCTACATCGAGATCAAGGACGGGGTCATCTGGGTCCGTGCCGCGAAGACGATCCGCCGCGGCGCCGAGCTGACCTACAACTACAACACCGACGGCGAGGGGCTCATCGCGTGCCGCTGCCGTCCGGGCTGCAAGACGCTCCTGTGAGCCGGTCGGCGACTCACACGCCGATCGTCTACCTCCACGGTTTCGCGTCGTCTCCGCACTCCACCAAAGCGACGTATCTGGGCGAGCGGTTCCGCGCCCACGGCTGCACGTTCGTCTGTCCGGATCTGAACGAGCCCGACTTCGCCACGCTCACGATGACGCGTATGCTCGAACGCGTCGCCGGTCTGCTCGACGATCTCGCGGAGCCGTCCCTGCTCATCGGGTCGAGCCTCGGCGGTACGCTCGCCGTTCTGCTCGCCGAGCGTTTCCCGTCCCGCGTCGATCGGCTCGTGCTGATGGCGCCGGCGGTGATGTTTGCGAAGCCCGGTCACCATCTGCTGCCGCCCGAACGTCTCGAGGCATGGCGCCGGAGCGGCGAGCTCGCGTTCTTCCACTACGCGGCGAATCGTGAAGAGGCGCTGCGCTACGCCTTCTACGAGGACTCGCTCCAATACGACGCGTTCAATGCGTCGTTCGCCCAGCCGGCGCTGGTCTTTCAAGGGCTGCGCGACGCGTCCGTCGACGCGCGGACGGTGGAGCAATTCGCCCTCGGACGGTCCAACGTCACCCTGTCGCTGCTGGACGACGACCATCAGTTGACGGCCAGCCTGCCGCGCATGTGGATTGATATCGAGGCCTTCGTGGGGCTCGTCGCGTGAGCGCGCGAGCGCAGACACTCGCGGCGATCGTCCTCGGCGTGCTCGTCGTCGGCGGCATCCGGCTCGCGCCGCGTCTCTTCGCGCAGGCCGACACGCTGGCGTCGCAGACGGTTCGCATCGGCGTGCTGCGCAACGGCTCCTACGAGGTCGTCACGCTGCCGCTCGAGACCTACGTGGCGCGGGTGCTCACGGGCGAGGCCGCTCCGCAGACGCCGCCGTCCGCGCTTCAGGCGCTGGCCGTCGCGATTCGCACGTACACGGCGACCAACCGCGGACGGCATCGGGGCGAAGGGTTCGATCTCTGCGACCAGACCCACTGTCAGGTCATGCGTACCGCGACCGCCGCCACCGAGCGCGCAGCGCAGGCGACGGCCGGGCAGGTGCTGCTCTACCGTGGCGTCCCGGCGACGGTGTACTACAGCGCGTCGTGCGGGGGGCGCAGCGAGAAGCCGTCGAACGTCTGGCCCGGCTCGGACGATCCTCCGTATCTCTCCATTCACGACGACGACGCATGTGAGGGATTTCCGCAGTGGAGCGCCGAGCTGGCGCTGTCGGATCTGCAGCGGGCGCTCGCCGCGGCCGGGTATCACGGCCGTTTGCGCGACGTCCGGATCGGGAGCCGCAACGACTCCGGACGTGTTGCCCGCCTGACGCTCGAGGGCATGACACCCGGGACCATCTCCGGGCAGGACCTTCGGATGGTCGTCGGCCGCACGCTTGGATTTCAACACATCCAGAGCACGACCTTCGAACTGAGCCGCGTCAGTTCCCGCATCCGCTTCCGAGGACGTGGCGCGGGCCACGGCGTCGGCATGTGCGTGATCGGGTCGATGAAGCTCGCGGCGGCGGGGCAGAGCGCCGCGGCGATTCTGGCGCGCTACTATCCCGGCACGCAGATCGGCGCGTACGGCATCCGTGCGACGGGCGCGCGGCCTGATTCGATTCCGATCGACGAACCGGCCGTGATCGCCGTCGGTGCGCCGCCGGATGCCTCCGATGCGGTGCCGCCACCCGCCGTGTCGCGCGCCGCAACGCCTGGCGCCGACGCACGCGCCGGCGACGATCTTCCGCGCGATGTGGACGTCGTGCTGCCGCCGCCAGACGCCGCGGATCGAAGCGCGGTCGCTTCGGCTGTGGTGCGCGCGAGGGGCCAGATGGCGGAGGCGCTCGGTGTCCCGGCGCCTGCCGTCCGCGTCCGCTTTCACGCGAGCACCGCGGCATTCGAGCGTGCGACGCAGCGGCCGTGGTTCACGCTCGGCGCGGTCGTCGATGGCGAGCTCCAGTTCGTCCCGATCGCGGCGCTGCGCGCGCGCGGTGTGTTCGATCGGATGCTCCGCCATCAACTGGCGCGGCTCATGGTCGACGCCGAGCTCCAGGACCGCGCCGAATGGATCCGGGAAGGCGCCGCGCTCTACTTCTCGGATCCCGACGCCCACTCGAGCGTGCGTGGACTCTGCCCGACGGACGCCGAGCTCCAGCGTCCGACCTCCGCCGGCGCCTTCGGCGAAGCGGCGTCGCGGGCGCGGGCCTGTTTCGAGCGGCGCATGGGCGGGAACAGGGACTGGAAGACGATCAAGTGAGTGGGACGCGCATGCGCGTCCTACCAGCAGATGCCCTGATATTCCGCCTGCAGCAACGCCCCAGGCACCGGGAGCCGCACCAGGTCGATGACGATCTGATCCGGCCGGCAACGCTCGACCGCGCTCGCGAACTCCGCCGATCGGTTGCCCACCACGACCACGTCCGAGTCCCGGATCACCTCGTCGATGTCCTCGCGAAGCAGCGAGGACAGATGCGGGATCTGCTCCTCGATGTACTGCTTGTTCGAGCCCACCAGGCGGGCGACCGACACGTTGTGATCGTAGATCCGCAGCGTGCAGCCCTTCCCGAGCAGGGCTTCGGCCAGGATGACGAGGGGACTCTCGCGCAGGTCGTCGGTTCCGGCCTTGAAGCTGAAGCCGAGTAGGCCGATGCGCCGCTTGCCCGTCTGTAGCACCTGGTCGATCGCCACCTCGATCTGGTGGCGGTTGCTCGGCAGGATGGACGAGATCACCGGCACGTCGACGTCCATCTCCTTCGCGCGGTACTGCAGCGCGCGGACGTCCTTCGGAAGGCACGACCCGCCGAACGCGAAGCCGGGCTTCAGGTAATACGAAGACAGGTTCAGCTTCTCGTCGCGGCAGAACACGTCCATCACCTCGTGGCTGTCGACCGAGAAGCGCTTGCAGAGGTTCCCGATCTCGTTGGCGAAGCAGACCTTCAGGGCATGCCACGTGTTGCTCGCGTACTTGATCATCTCCGCGACGCGGATGCTGGTGCTGACCAGCGGCGCGTCAATCGATCGGTACAGCGCGATGGTTCCGCTCGCGTCCGCCGCGTGGTTGTGTCCGACCAGCGTCAGGGGCGGCTTCCGGAAATCCGACAGCGCCGTGCCTTCGCGCAGGAACTCGGGATTCACCGAGACGCCGAAGCCGTCGCCGTAGGTCTTCCCCGACTCGCGCTCGAGCGCCGGAATGACCAGCTCGTGCGTGGTTCCCGGCAGGACGGTGCTGCGGACGACCACCACGTGGTACGACGGCTTCTTCGCGATCTCGCGTCCGATCTCCGCAGCCACACGTTCGAGATAGGTCAGGTCGAGGCTCCCGTTGCGGCGGCTCGGCGTCCCCACGCAGAGGAGGGAGACTTCCGTCGACGCGATCGCGTCGGCCGTGTTCGTCGTGGCGCGCAGGCGGCCCGCTGCCACGGCGCTGGCGAGCTGCTCGTCGAGGCCGGGCTCGACGATCGGGCTTCGCCCCGCCGTGACGGCCGCGACCTTGTCCCGATTGACGTCGACTCCGACGACGTCGTGTCCATCGGCGGCGAACGCCGCCGCCGACACGCTTCCCACATATCCGAGCCCGAACACCGACACTTTCATGGTTGCACCCTGGCCTTCGTCCGGCGCGCGCCGGCGTGGGCCCGTTATCGAGTCATGACGTCGCCGAACCGTTGCTGCGGTGTGTTCGCCGCGGCCGCCGTCCGGCGTGTGTCCGCTCCGCGCGAGACGCGCAGGAGCGCCTGTTCCAGATTGCCCGCCACGGCCGACCAGTCGTAGCGCGACACGACGAGCTCGCGCGCGGCCCGCTCGATCGCGCGGCGGCGATCCGCGTCGCGGATCATCCGGACGACCGCGCGGGCGAACGCGCGCGGCTCCTCGGCGAGCAGCAGATGCTCGCCGGCATTCACCGGCAGCCCCTCCGCGCCGACCGCGGTCGATACGACGGCCTTGCCCATCGCCATCGCTTCGAAGATCTTCAAGCGCGTCCCTCCGCCGATGCGCAGCGGGACCACGTAGACGGAGGCCTCCCGGACGTACGGCCGCACATCGTCGACGCGGCCGGTGACGATGACGCCGGCGATGGACGCCAGCTGGCGAACGGCCGGCGTTGGCGCGCGTCCGACGATCGCGAGCGTGGCATCCGGCTCTTCGGCCCGGATGAGCGGCAGCACGTCTCGACAGAAGAAGAGCATGGCGTCTTCGTTCGGCAGCCAGTCCATCGACCCGGTGAAGACCAGCGAGGGGGAGCCGGTCGGGCGGGGCGTAACGCTCTCAGCGGCGGGCGAGAAGTACGCCGTGTCGACGCCCGTCGGCACCACGTGGATCGGGCCGAGAATCGCATCCGGATACAGGCGCGCGAACGTCTCACGATCCGAATCGGACACGGCGAGCACACCGTCGAATCGGCTCAGCGCCTGGCGCTCGAACCTGAGCATGCGCCCGTGCTGCACCCGGAGAAGCAGACGCCCTACGACATTCCGGTGCGTCTCCGCGTGACGCCGCCAGATCTCGGCCTCGACGTTGTGGGTGAAGAGCACCGCCGGACACGGAAGGTCGCGCGGCATGTTGACGGCCGGCGGGAGGAAGTCGCACACGACGAGATGCGGACGCTCTTCCGCCAGCAGCGAGGCGAGCGCGCGAGCATATTCGGTCGACCGGTACTTGCCGACCGAATACGGCAGCCGATTGAGCAGGTGGCGCGCCGCGTCCAACGCGAACGCGGCCGTGCCCTTGGCCGGGTCGCGTCGCGGCACCGTCACCACGCGCGCGGCGACCTCGGCCATGCCGTCGCGATCCGCGCGCGGCTGATCCGGATCGGCGAAGCAGAGAAACGTGATCGGATGGCGCTTGGCGATCTGCCGCATCAGGTGCCATGTGCGCAGCTTGCCTCCCTTGTCGAGTGGAAGCAGGAGATCGGACTTGAGCCAGAGAATGCGCATGGTCACGCCGCCGGATCCCCGGCGAGCCGCGGCTGGGCCGGGCCCGCGGTGTGAGTCCGCGCAGGCGCGGTTCGTCGATGCGGCTCAGGCAGCGACTGCACGCCGCCGCGATCCACGAACGTGCGGAACCACAGCTCGAGGTTCATGAGCATCCACAGAGGGTCGCCCGCGTCGGTACGGTGAGCCGCGTGGTCGCGCAGCAGCACGTCGACGGCGGCGGAGTCGACGAGTCCCCGCTGGCGTGTGCGCCGGTCGAGGAGGACCTCCCGCGCGACGTCGTTCCACGCCCCCCTCGTCCAGCGGGAGAAGGGCACGGGGAAGCCCATCTTGGGCCGCGTGAGGATCTCGTCCGGCAGCACGCCCTTCATGGCTTCGCGCAGCACACGCTTGGTTGTGAGGCCTGACAGCTTCAGACGATCCGGGAGCGCGCTCGCGAACTCCACGAGCGTATGGTCGAGGAACGGCACGCGGCTCTCGATCGACGCCGCCATGCTCATCTGGTCCTGCTTCATGAGCAGCTCGACCAGATAGGTCTTCGTGTCGGCATAGAGCACGCGGGAGAGCAGCGAGCTGCGCTCCGGTGGCCGGATGAAGCTCCGCAGGGATGGGCCGTAGGCGTTCTCCGGCGTCGCGGATACGCGGAGCGCCGGTGACAGCAGCCGATGCTGATCGGCGAGGCGTATCGCCGCGAAGTTGTCGAGGAACATCGCTTCGGGCGTCCGCCGCATGGCGAGAAACGATCGCCGGGCCAGGCGCCCGGCGGCGCCGGGCAGCGCGGGCAGCATCCGGTCTGCAACCACGGCACGCAACGCTCGCGGCACCATGCGCTCGTACACCGTCCCCGCGCGCCAGTTCCATGCGATGCGCGGGTACTTGCCGTAGCCGGCCAGCAGTTCGTCGCTCCCTTCACCGGTCAGGACGACAGTCACCTGCTCGCGCGCGAGCTTCGACACGAAATAGAGCGGCACGCTCGAGGGATGTGCGATCGGTTCGTCCTCGTGCCACACGAGCCGGGGCAGCGCCGAGAAGAAGTCGCGATCGTCGATGACGACGTCGTTCGGCTCCGCACCGATGGCGTCGGCGACCTGCCTGGCATATCCGAGCTCGCTGAACGCGCGTTCGCTGAATCCGACGGAGAACGTCTTGACGGGACGACTGACCATCCGGGACATCAGGGCGGCGATGGCGCTGCTGTCGATTCCGCCAGAGAGGAACATGCCGAGCGGCACGTCAGCCATGAGACGAAGGCGCACCGACTCCTCGAGGAGGTCTCGAAATCGTTCGGCGGCCTCCCGGGCCGGCATGCGGTGGGAAGAGCTGTCGGCGTCAGCGATCGGCAGGTCCCAATATTGCGAAATGTGGACGCGACCGTCCTCGAGCACGAGCCGATGCCCCGGCAGGAGCTTCTGCACTCCGGAGAAAAGAGTCTCCGGGCCTGAGATGTACCGCGTGCTCAGGAGCTCGGGCAGCAAGGCGAGCTGCGGACGAGCCTCGACGAGGCCGCTTGCGAGGATGGCCTTGATCTCGCTGCCGAACAGCAGCATGCCGTCGGTCTGCGCCCAGTAGAGCGGCTTGACGCCGAGTCGATCCCTTACGAGCAGCAGACGCCGCCGTCGGCTATCCCAGACGGCGAACGCGAACATGCCGCGGAATCGGTCGATGCAGTCGTCGCCCCACTCTTCGTACGCGTGGACGATGGTCTCGGTGTCGCTGTGCGTGCGGTATCGATGTCCGCGTCCTTCCAGCTCCCGTCGGATCGCGGCGTGGTTGTATATCTCGCCGTTGAAGACGACCCAGATCGATCCGTCTTCGTTTGCGAGCGGCTGCTGGCCGGACCGCAGATCGACGATGCTGAGCCTGCGGTGCGCCAGCGCGGCGAAATGAACGCACCGAAGCCCGGCGTCGTCCGGGCCTCGATGGGTCAGCACGTCGCGCATGCTCGTGGCGAGGCGGGGGGCGTCCGGCGGCACCCCTTCCAGCGAGACCAGG
>JBFXAT010000060.1:0-27831 GCA_050183995.1 Vicinamibacterales bacterium | reverse complement strand
ACGACGACGAGGAAGGCGGCCGCGGGCTTCCACTGCCGCTTTCCGACGAGCATCGCGGCCACGACCTGCAGCAGTGCCGGCGCGCCGCCGAACGACAACATGGAGAGACCGCAGAACACGCCAGCCGCCGCGCCCTGTCCGGCCTCTGCCTGGATGATGGCCAGCACCGCGAAGAGTCCGCCACCCCAGTAGTACTGAAACGACTCGGTGGCAAAGTCCACCGACTCCCAGTGTGAGGTCGAAAGCAGCAAATACGGGATCGGAGCCAGCCACCACAGCGGGACGGTCCGGGCCCGCCGCAGGTAGACGACGAGCGTCGCGGCCGTGAGCGCCCATCCCAGGTTCGCGAGCCAGATGAACGTGCGGAAATCGACGTCGCCGAGCCATGCCTGCAACAGCATGACCAGCCGTTGAATCACGAACGGGTGAGGCCCGTGCGGCGTGAATAGCACGACGAGCGGAGCGTCGTGCTGGCGCGACAGCCAGGACACCGTCGCAGGTGCGCCGATGATGCCGTTGATCGGTTCGAGCAGGGCGGGGTAGTCGTCCCAGAACGGCACGTTGACGATGTGCCAGGCGGCGTTCGCGAGATATCCGACGAACGGCGCCAGGACGAGGAGCCAGATCCACAGCGGCTCGCGGCGAGATTCCATGTTCACTGAAGCCTCTATGCTATATTCACAGCCCGTCGGCGGCACGCGCAGATCGGCCGCGCATGCGCTCGCCCTTCGCACTCGCCGGCCGGCGCGCTTTCCTTTGATCGTCATCTCCGTGTCTCCGCCAGTCCGCCGATCTGACCCCGCTTCCCAGCGCGAGCCATCGGGAGGCACAAGGGCGACATGAAGATCCTCCTCGTCAGCATCGGTTATCCACCCCATATCGGGGGTGCCCAGACGCAAGCGCGTTTCGTGGCGCAGCAGCTCTCCCGGCGCCATCACGTGGAGGTCGCGGCCGTTGCCTTTTCGGTCCACTCGTCGGTTCCGCCGTGGCTGTTCGCCGCGCGCGATCGAGTGGTGGCCGTCCTGCGGGCGATCGCACGGCGCACCGGGACGTACGACGGGGCGCTGGCTCGCCGGTTCCGGCGCATGCGCGAGTTTTGCGCCGACTTCGACATGTACCTGTGGTTCAAGCCATATCCTGACCATGCGGACGGACCCGTCAAGGTCCACTCTCTGGCTCCGTCGCACCTCGCGCGGCTGCCGCTCATCGTGGCGGCGTGGATCGCGTCGCGCGACGCCGAGCCTGGCCAGCGGCGTGAAGTGTTTCTTCGCGCGTTCTTCGACCGCCTCTATCTACCCCGTTTGCGGGCGGCGATGCAGGGGCAGGAGGTCGTTCACTCCTTGGCGGACGGCTATCTCGGGTGGGCCGCCGAGCAGGCGGCGAGAGAGCGGGGACTGCCGTTTGTGATCACCCCGTACGTGCACCCTGGACATCACGGCGAAGACGACCAGAATGTCGAATTCTATCGGCGCGCCGATGCCGTGTTCGCGTTGCTCGAGACGGGCCAGGCCACGCTTGCGAAGCTGGGCGTCCCCCGTGAGCGTCTCCGGCTGTCCGGCGTCGTCCCGCTCCTGCCGTCCTCCGTCGATCCCGTCGGCTTCCGGCAGCGCGAGGGCCTGGGGACCAGGCCGATGGTGCTCTTCGTCGGACGCATCATGGACTACAAGGGCGTACACGCCATGCTCGCTGCGACCGCACAGGTCTGGGCGGCCGTTCCGGACGCGCACTTCTGCTTCGTCGGGCCGAGCGAGCGAGGGTCGCACGAAGCAATCACCAGGCTGGACGACAGCCGCGTGCGGTACCTTGGCGTGCTGTCGGAGCAGGACAAGGGGGACGCCCTGAGCGCGTGCGATGTTTTCTGCATGCCCTCGATCGCCGAGATTCTTCCTGCTGTCTATCTCGAAGCGTGGACCTACGGAAGGCCGGTCGTTGGAGGGCTCGCACATGGTTTGCGGGAGCTCATCGAGGGCAACGACGCCGGCGTCGTCGTGTCCCATGATCCGGCGGAGGTCGCTCGAGCGCTCGTCGCGCTCTTGACCGATCCCGTTCGAAGGCGCGAGCTCGGAGAGAACGGTCGGGCGCTGGTGCGGCGCCGGTTCACCGCGGATGCACTCACCGCAGCGCTCGAGAGTGCGTACGTCGAACTGGCGGGCCGTGCCGAGCGTTCGTAGGACCGGCGCGGCGTTGGCGCTTGAGCGTCACGGATTGAGACCAGGCACACGCTGCTTCAAACGCGTGACCTGCCAAAGAAGTCTGGTTCCGAGGTGTTCACCGCGTCGCGCCGCATAGGGCGTCCGCTGGCGGTAGTGCCAGTAGTCCGTCCAGAATGGATGCAAGCGCGCTCCGGTCCATGGCTTTCGCCGCCCGGCGAAGTGAACCAGCGCCGGACCGCCCTTCAGGTCGTCGGCGCTCAAGCGTCCTGCGGCGACGTCCTCGCGCAGGTGTGCTGACGTCGTCCAATTAGCGAAGTTGTAGCTGTACGACAGGCGCAGCCAGTGCCCGGCAAAGACCGAGTCAAGGACGTCATTGTCGGCCCAGGTCAGCTTCGAGGGGTTGTCGCGGTTGGCATCGATGAAGGCGACACACTGCCGTTCAACCTGAAGCTCGCGCCACCTGCGGAGATTGATGCGCATGACGCCGGAATTGAAGAACGGCGTGTCGGGCGGCAACTCGAGCCGACGGTTTGCGGCCCGAAGACGTTCCGGGTCATCCTGCGTGAAGCCTCCTGCCGCCGCGATCGTCCAGTCGCCCATCGGAAGCTCGAGCAGTCCTCGGAGGGACCGACGCACGATCGTGTCGCCGTCCAGGTAGAGCGTGTCTTCCACGCTGGGCGGAAGCAGTCTGTCGATAAGGAGCCGGAAGTACGTCGCTCGCGGAAGGCGGGTCAGGAGTGGTACACCGTCGAACACACCAGGCGTCACCTGACGCCACGACAACCTGAAGTCGCCATGAACCTTTGCGAGAGCGCTCGCGTTGCGCGCGAACTCATGATCCGACTCTTCGGAGAGGACCACGACGTCCAGCGGGAGGTCTCGGTTGTTGTCGAGAAGCGAGTAGATCGCGACGTAGACCTGAGCCCAGAAGTTCTTGTCCGTCGCATACACCACCGTGTTGCGGCGGTTTGGGACTGCGCCTGCCTGGGGTACCTGACTTTCGAAGAGAATCGCGCCGGCGCCAACGTCCGCCGGTTTCAAGACGTTGGGCCCTTGTCCGCGCGGAAGTACGCGATGAGTGCGCTACGCGTGCCTGCGGCAGACTCAACTGCCAGACGCGCCGCCTTCGCGATGTAGGGGTCCATCCGGCCGTAGCGGCACCGTTCCGCCATCGCCGCAATGGCGGCGACGCTGATGTCGTCCGCTCCAACCAGCAGCGGCCACTCGAGCGCGCGCGCCTGCGCGGTCACCTTGCCGCCACCCGCGATCGGGTCGATCGCTATCGCTGGGACGCCCGCGCGCAGCGACAACACGAGACCGTGCAGCCGCGAGGTGATGACGTAGTCGGTCCGCGCGGCCAGTTCGTCGAACTGGTCGATGCTGCGTGTCGACGTGGTGTTCTGATAACACACGGTGTCCATCGGCAGGGCGACGATGCCGTGTTCGTCGCAGAAGCGCATGACCTCCTGCCCCACGAGCGCGTGGCGCTGGCGCTCGCCATACTCCTCCTGCGGATGCACCAGGCACAAGCCGACGACCGGACGTCCGATGGCGGCCGAGCGTCGGACGAGCGCCAGATCCGGCCGCACGTCGGTGCCGAGGTCCCGGGCGTAGAGAAGGTCGAACCCGTGCGCGGCGCCGTTGAGCACGGTGACGTTCACCCCGATCTTCACGCAGTGTGAGAAGGGTCCGAAGAAGCGTTCGTAGCGCGGTTCGTTCCAGGGTCCGCACACGTAGATGAAGATCGTGTAGCGGCTGGGATCGACGATGTGGATGTCGACGCCGTCGAATCCGTTCTGCGGGTGACAGGCGATGTCGAACGCTATGCCGGACGCCTCGAGCCACGACCGTACTTCCAGCATGGCCTCCACGTCGCCGAAGGTGCACCACCAGTCGGGATAGCTGAAGGCCCCGACGACAATGGCCCTCTTGGGGATGGCGCCATGCCCGGTCCGATCGTCGCGATGGAGCGCGAGATCCTCTTGTCCGTGCGTATCCGACGAGACCATGTGTACTCGGGATGTCAGGCTGCGGTAACCCAACGATTATCCCCCAGATACGTCCCGTCTCCAGCGTGGGCTGGCGCTCACCGCTTCTGTTCAAGCGCATTCGAGAGGGTGTAGCATGCGAGCGATGATGCTTCCGGTCACCCTGGAGCGTGCCGCCGACGCCGTACGGGGCGGTCCTCATCTGCCATGAAGAAATCGAAGAGGCCCGGGCGAGTCTCGCGACGGGCATTCACCCTCACCGCGGCCGCCGCGCTGGGTGGGCTGGGAGTCGGGTTCGGCTTCACCGTCCGCGGCTCCGAGCCTGCGGCCGGTACGACCTCCGCCGCCGGAGAGATTCACGACTGGGTCGTCATTGCCCCGGACAACACGATCACCGTCCGCGTGGCGTACGTCGACATGGGCCAGGGAACGCAGACGACGATGGTGCAGCTGCTGGCGGAGGAGCTCGAAGCGGACTGGTCGACGATCCGTACGGAGTTCATCTCGCTCGCGACGCACGTCCGGCGGGGAGGTGTCTACGGCCGGACCGAAACGAGCGCGAGCCTCGCGCTCCGATCTTCGGATCCCGATCTGCGGACCGCGGGCGCGCAGATTCGAACCATGCTGGTTCGCGCCGCAGCCCAGCGCCTCACGGTGCCAGAGTCCGAGCTCACCGTCCGGAACAGCGTCATCACGCACGCGCGCACCGGGCGGACGCTGACTTACGGGGATGTCGCGGCGGTCGCAGCCACGCTTCCCGTGCCGGATCCCGCGACGGTGCAGCTCAAGGCTCCTGAGCAGTGGAGGTATCTCGGCACCTCGCCCAGACGACTCTCGACCTCCCCGAAGGTCAGGGGCACGGCGGTCTACGGCACGGACGTCGTGCTCCCCGGGATGAAACATGCCGCCATCGCGATCTGTCCTGTCTTCGGCGGAACGCTGTCTTCGTACGATCCACACGCTGCGCTGGCGCTCCCGGGCGTGTCGAAGATCGTGGAGATCGCCGACAGCATGACGGGGACCGGTAGACGTGGCGATACCGCCCTCGCCGTTGTCGCCGACGGATGGTGGCAGGCCCAGCGTGCGCTTTCCGCCCTGCGTCCGGTGTGGAACGGCGGCGCGAACGGCGGGGCCGATAGCGCCGCGATTCTCGACAACCTTCGTACGGGCCTCCGCGCGGAACCGGACGAAGTGCTCCGCAACGACGGCGACGTGGAGACCGCTCTCGCATCGGCCGTGCGGAGAGTGGACGCCGACTACTTCGTGCCCTATCTCGAACAGGCCACCATGGAGCCGATGAACTGCACGGCACTGGTGACCGACGATCGATTCGAGGTCTGGGCGCCGACGCAGCATCCCGAAGACGCCCTGCGTGTCGCCGCCGCCGTGACCGGGTTACCCGAAACGAGCGGCGAGGTTCACGTTCCGTCCATCGGTTGCGGCTTCGGCCGTCGCACGGAATCCGACTTCGTCAGCCAGGCGGTTCAGATTGCCCGTGCGATGAAGGGCGTGCCGATCAAGCTGTTGTGGAGCCGCGAGGAGACGACGCAACACAGCTTCTACCGCCAGGCGAGCCTGTCGAGGCTCAGAGGCGGGCTCGACGCGGACGGACGGCTCGTCGCATGGTCGCACCGCCTCGTCGCGCAGTCACCGAATCCGATCCGGTCGACCTACGGGGCGGACTTCCTCTTGTTCAGCGTCCCGAACATGCGCGTGGAGCGGGTGGCCCGCGCGTCGCACGTGCCGGAAGGGGCGATGCGCGGCGTCGGTTACTCGATGACCGGGTTCATTGCGCAGGGCTTCGTCGACGAGCTGGCGCGTGCCGCGGGTCGCGACCCGTACCGCTTCCAGCGCGCGCTGCTGGATCCGGCCCACACGCCGGTTCACGTTCCCGACGGCGAGCTCGACCCCGACATGCCGCCGGCCGAACGTGCGTCACGACTGCGCGCGGTGCTGGACGAAGCGGCGGTGCGCTCGGACTGGGGAACCCCGCTCGGCGCGGGCCGAGGCCGCGGTCTCGCAATTCAGGAGCAGCAAGGCGCGTACTACGCGCTCGTCGCAGAGGTCACGCTCGACGGCCGCGGGTGGTTCAGCGTCGATCGCGTGGTCGTCGTGGGCGACGTCGGGCGCGTGGCGCATCCGGACAACGCGCGCGCGCAGGTGGAAGGGTCCGTGGCGTTCGGCCTGTCGTCGGCGCTGTTCGGCGAGATTACGATCCGGAACGGACGCGTGGAGCAGTCGAACTTTCACGACTACCGGGTGCTTCGCATGGGCGACATGCCCCCGGTCGACACGCACTGGATCGGCGAGCGGACGTTTTGGGGCGACGCCAGCCAGGCGGTGATCGGAATCGTCGCGCCCGCCGTGGCCAACGCCATCTACGATGCGGGCGGCCCGCGCATTCGCGCACTTCCTTTCAAGAACCACGCGATCGTGCCGCGCGCCTGACCCAATGGCCGACATGCGGGACATCGTCCGCCAGGGCTACGAGACCGGGCGCTACGCGGAGGTCTATCGTTCGCGTTCGGATCTCGATCCGTTCGAACGCCGCTTCTTCGACGAGTTCGTTCGCCTCCTGCCAGAGCGTGCTCGCGTCCTCGATCTCGGGTGCGGGACCGGCGTGCCCTACGATCGTCATCTGGTGCAGCGCGGCTGCGACCTGACGGGTATCGACGTCTGCGGCAAACATCTGGCGGAGGCCAGGGCGCGCGTCGCAGGGGCGACCTACATTCAGGCCGACTTCTCGCAGTCCTTGCCGGGTGGCTTCGACGGCGTGATGGCCCTCTACGCCCTGTTCCACGTACCGCGCGCGGAGCACGCGCGTCTGCTCGCGGCCATGGTCGGGGCGTTGGCCGGCGACGGGGCGATCATGCTCACCCTCGCCGGACGCGAAACCGATGAAACGAGAGACGACTGGCTGGGCGGACCCATGGCGTGGAGCTGTTACGCGCCGGACGTGTACCTCGGCTGGCTCGCCGCGCTCGGGTTCGATCTCGTACGGATCGAGCGGGAAGCGGCGGCGGATGAAGACGAACACCACCTGTGGCTCGTGGCTCGCCGTGCCCGCCCGGCGGTGAGCGATCGCATCGAGGACCAATGACGGAGTCGACAGAGCCCTCACGAGAGATCCTGTGGCCATGGTGGCCGCGCGCCTTGGCGCTGAGCGTCCTCGCCGTGGCCACCTGGGTCGTCATCACCTACGCCGGCCAGCCCGTCGTCGAGATCAACCACTTCCGACAGACCGAAACGGCGTCGACGACGTACTGGATGATCCGCGAGGGGTGGAAGCTCGCCTACGAGACGCCGGTGTGGGGCTACCCCTGGTCGGTGCCGATCGAGTTCCCGATCTATCAGGCCCTTGTCGCCTCCATCGTCTGGAGCACGGGCCTTCCGCTCGAGCCGACCGGGCGTCTCGTGAGCTTCGCGTTTCTGGTCGCGATCGTGTGGCCGGCGTTCATGATCGCGCGCCGCTTGGGCGCTCCTCGGGACGCCGCGTGGGTCTTCTGCGCGCTCCTCTGGTCCAGCCCGCTGCATCTGATCTGGGCCCGCATGTTCATGATCGAGACGGCGGCGCTCTTCTTCGCGCTGGCGGCCGTTCCGTATCTGCTGGACCTGCGCGCGCCTGACGCGTCCTGGCGGTCGGCCGTTCTGGCGGCGGTGTGGGGAACGCTCGGCGTGCTGCAGTGGCCGATTGCCGCGGCGCCGATGATGCTGATTCTTGCGGCCGTGGCACTCCTGTCGATAGTGCGGTCTCCGGGGTCGATCGCCGTCCGGACCGGCCGCCTCGCGCGTCTCGCGCTCGCGACGGGCGTGCCCTTCTTCGTGGGGCTCGCCTGGACCCAGTACGCGGACATCGTCAAGGCCGAGAACTTCGTGGGCCGTACGATGCTGCTCGACTTCCGGATGTCCAAGTACTACGTCGGCACGTTCGCGCAGCGGTTCGAGCTCGACGGCCTGCGCGAGATCTTCTGGAAGCGGCTGCTCGTTCTGAACGCTGGCGGCGCACTCGGCGCGGCGTTGGTGACAGGCGCCCTCGTCTTCGGACGCCGGTCCTTGCGCGGCCTCGTTGCCGTCTGCCTGTTGCTCACCGCGTTTCCGGTGATGCTCTTCTTCTCGGTCTCTCTCTTCCTCGACTACTACCAGCTGTCCTCGGCGGTGTTCCTCGTCGCCGCCGTGACGATCGCGTGCGTGTCATGGCTGCCGACGATCGTCAAGTGGCGCGGCATCGTCCCCCTGGCCGTGTCGGCTCTCGTCGTGTTCAATCTCTACGTCTTCTGGTCCTGGTATGGATCGACGGTCCGTTGGGCGCCCGACGCGACCAACTTCAACGCGATGACCATCGGGGACGTCCTCCGGAGATACACGCCTGAGGAGAGCGGAATGATCGTGTTCGGCACCGACTGGGAGATCTGCCCCGCCATCGCGTACCTGTCCGAGCGCAAGGCGTTCACGTTGCCCGACTACAACGAAGAGCTCGTGGGCGAGGATCCGGCTTCGTACCTCGGCGGAAGGCCGCTGGGCGCCATGGTGTTCTGCGCGACCGAGAACAGGGAGCGCTACAACGGATTCATCCGACGCTATTCGGCCGAGATGGGGGGAGGCGGCGTCTTCCACGTGTCCGACTGCTACGTGTGGCTTCCGCACACGAGCGCGATCACGCTGCCCGACGGGACGACGGCACTGCCGACTCCGTTCATCGACTAGCGACTGTCGTCGGCGCGTGCCGGACGCTCACGTCAGGCGTCTGAACCGGTTCCGCGTGATGATCCCGCCCATCCGCATGGCCAGGAGCGTCGCTCGCAGGCGGTTGCCGGTGATCTTCGACGTTCCGAGCCGCCGGCGATACCGAACCGGCACCTCGACGATCCGCAGCCGCGTGCGCAGCGCCAGCGTGGTCATGTCGGCGAGGAATGCGCTGCGCCCTTCCGAGAGGTGCGGCTGGATCTTTTGAAGCGCTTCGCGGCGGATGACGCGGAATGTTCCGCCCGCTTCCCGCAGGTTCACGTCCTCCAGCATCTTGAGCCCGAAGTAGAGCACCTGCATGTACTTCGAGACGAGCCAGTTGCCGAACATCAGCGGAAAGGTCCAGTCGGATCCCTCTTCGATGAGGTGCCGGTTCGATCGTGCCCCCTTCACCATGTCGAAGTGATCGATGTAGGCGAACAGGATCTTCAGGTCCGCCGCGTGGAACGAGTCGTCGGACTCCGTCAGAACGATCAGATCGCCGGTCGCGTTCGCCAGCGCCGTACGGCAGGCGTAGCCGTATCCCTGCCGAGGCTCGCGGACGACCCGGGCGCCGGCGTCGGCTGCCAAACGAGCGGTGTCATCTGTCGAGTTGTTGTCGGCGACGATGACCTCGTCCACCCAGGGATGCGTGACGAACCCCCGCACCGTCGCTTCGATGCCCTCGGCCTCGTCGTAGGCCGGCATCACCACTGAGACGCGCTTGCCTTCGTACACGGGCAGTCCGGGCTACACGCCGGGCCCGACGAGGTGCGTCCGCACGTCCTCGGGCAAGCGCCGCATGTAGTCGAACGTCTCCTGGACCACGGCGCGTGCGTCGAACCGAGGTACCCACGTCAGCTCGCGCATCGCGCGGTCCGCGTTGGGATACTTGTCGTTGGCTTCGGCGTACAGGGGACCGTAGATCGTCCTCGGGTCGACGTATGTCTTCCCGGCGGTGGATCCCGTCACGTCGAGCACCAGTTCGGCCATTTCGTTGATGGTAACCCTGTTCTTGGGGTTGCCCAGGTTGTACACCTCGCCGCGTCTCCCGTGTTGCATCGCCAGCACGAGGCCGTCGCAGATGTCTGCGACGTGCGTGAACGCTCTTGTCTGTGTGCCGCCGCTGAAGATGGTGAGTGGGCGGTTCATGATCGCGGAGCCGATGAAGCGGGGCAGCACGAAGCCGCCGACGCCGGACTGACGAGGGCCGGAGATGTTGAACGGCCGGACGATCACGGCATCCAGGCTGCCGACCAGGCACGTGTTCTGGAGCGCCGTTTCGGCGGCGAGCTTGGCGACCGCGTATTCGAGGCGCACCGAGGTTCTCGCCGGAATGATCTTGGCGAAATCCTCGTTGCAGTCGCCCTCCTGGCCGCCGCCGTAGACTTCACTCGTGGACACCTCCAACAGACGGATGCCGCGTGCGGTTGCGACCTCCATCAGCACATACGCATCGTCAACCACCGCCTTGACGATGCGGCCGGCGTGCCGGAGGACGCCGGCGGGGCCGACCACCGAGGCGAGGTGATAGATTTCGTCCCACGCAGTATCTACGGGCTTGCGTGCGAACCAGTCGGCGACCGAGCAGATGTCCCAGGTGAGGCGATCGGTCGAGCCGACGCGTGCGTGGATTTCGGACAGGAGCCGGTCGAGCGGCAGCGGATTCGTCGTAAGGTTGTCCACGACGTGCACACGGTTCGCCGGATCCAGCGTCAGGAGCGTCTCAACGAGATGCCCTCCGACGAACCCAAATCCGCCCGTGACCAGAATGCGCTTACCCATCCACTCGCTCCTCAGTGCGCCGATGACTCAGGCGCGGGGCCACACCGTATCCGTCGACGGCTCTTGCCGCCGGACACCGGACGGCGGGCGATCACATGGCACGTCCCGCCGGTCTGAGATTCGGCCGGGTTGGAGAGGCGTCCGCCTGAACTACGCGGCGTATCCGCCGCTGGAGCGGAGCATTCCGCCGAGGCTGCCGTCGTGAGCCTGGGGACGCGGACGTTCCGCACCTTCCAGATGCGTCCCGGCAGCGGCTTCATCGCCTCCGCGTACGCCGTCGACGGCCTGGCCCGTTGGGTCCGCCGCACCCGTCCCCATCGCGTTCTCGAGGTGGGATGCGGAATCGGCACGTTGACGTCGATTCTGATCCCTCTGCTCGACCGGATTCACGGTGAAGGCCAGTATACGCACGTTGGCATCGAGAGCGATCCGTTCTGCCTCGAGCAGCTCCGGGTGAATCTGGGCCAGCACCGCGAGAAGGTGCTGATCGTCGACCGCTACGAGTCCATTCCGACTGGCCTTGCTCCCTGGGACCTCCTGGTTGTGGACGGCTGTGGGCCGTATCCGGAAGACGGCGACGCGCCCCTGGACCATGTCCTTCAGCAGAACAGGCTGTACGCGTCCGACCTGGCCCTTCACGGTGTCGTCTTCGTCGAGAAGGATCGCCTTCGGCAGCGCGAGATCATCATGTCCGGGCTCGAACGCCGCCGCGTCGCCTACTGCCACTACCAGCCGAGCAGGGGCACGCCGGGATATCACATCTAGCAGCTCGACCCACCATGGTGGACGGCCTGGTCACTGGCTGCGCGGCATGGGGCCGGACGCCTCGGCGTGTCTGGTCGCTCCGTGTTACGCAGGCTTCGCGCCCGATCTACGTAGCCATCTCTCCGTGGTCGGCGGCGCCGGGGTGTGCGCCCAGCAGCGCGTCGAGCTCGTCGGCCGTCTCGAACGGATGGATCATGGCTACGGCGGCCGGGTGGATCAGTCCGACTTCGACCGCCGTTTCGATCTGCAGGAGCAGCGGCGCGTAGTACTTCTCCCAGTTGTAGAGGTACACCGGTGGGCACGGCGCCTTCGCGTGGACGGCCGCGTCGATCGCACGCCGCGCCACGAGATCGAACAGCTCGTCCCACGTGCCGACGCCGCCCGGATAGCAGAGCACGGCGTCCACCTCGTCGAACATCACGCGTTTGCGCTCGGCGAGGTCGGCGACCAGACGCGGCTCGCCGCCTTCGAAGACCTGATTGATGTCGTGGAGCCACTGCGGGATCACCGAGACGACGTGGCCTCCGCTCGCGAGGAAAGCGGACGCGAAGTCGGCCATGAGCCCGGCGCTCGATCCGCCGAACACCAGGCGATCGAAGCGGGAATGCATCGCCCGGGCGATCGATCGCACTTCTATACCGCGGGTGCGCGTCAGTTCGCGCTCCATGCCGGAGCCGATGAAACAGAAGGTCATGTCGTGTGCTCGGTCAGTGTACGTCAGAGCCTTTCGAGCACCGGAGTGAGGGCTTCCATCAATCGCGGAACGTCCTCAGGCGTGTCGGTCACCGAGAGTCCAGCCGCAATGCCGTGGTACTTGTCGACGAACCCGCTGCCGACCGCAGACGTGGTGGCCAGTGTGTCCAGCGTCCTGACCAGGTCCGCGTCGCTTCCTGCCGCCTCACGCCATCCGTCGGCCAGCCACCCGACGTTGGCGGCGACGTGCCAACCCGACGCAGCCAACGCGGGATACCCCATCGTGACGGGCCGTCGAAAGAGCACGGTGAACGGGATGTCGCCGTCAGTCGGCGGGAGGACCGAGATGCCGGGCCGACGCTCGAACGCGCCGGCCACCGCCGCGTTGAGGGCCAGGATACGCGCCCTGACGAAGTGATACCGCGAGAGCTGGGCTCTCAACACCGCCGCCGTGAGCTCGCTCGTACGAAGCGACAACCCCGGCTCGACCGTGTCGGGCCGGCGGCGCTTCCCGTGCTCCATCGCATTGCCCTGGTCGTGTCTTGCGCAGAGCCGTTCGAAGAGGCGAGCGTCGCGAACCAGCGCGAAGCCTCCGTCCCCAGTGCTGAGGATCTTGTGATGGTTCAGCGAACACCAGGCGGCTGTCCCGAACGTACCCGCGCGGCGGCCGCCAACCGACACGCCGAATGACTGCGCGATGTCCTCGAGCAGCGGCACACCGCGCTGGTGGCAGACGCGGGCGATGTCTGCCACCTCCTGCTGTCCTCGTCCGAGCAGGTGCGTCACGATCACGGCGGCCGTGCGGTCGGTGAGTCGGCGCGCCACATCGTCGGCGCGGAGCTGGAGCCGATCGTCGAGCGGCAGGAAGCGGGGCACGAGGCCGGCCCGCCGGATGCACGACCAGTTCGCCACCCACCCATAGGGAGTGATGAGCACTTCGCTTCCGGGTGGCGCTTCGATGACCTCGAGCGTCAGGGCGAGTCCGATGGTCGCCGAAGGGAGCAGCAGACAGTGCATCCCCGGGTACATCCGCTCGATCTCGGCTTCCGCACGGTGGCAGTGCGAGTCCTCTCCGATCATCCGGAAGAGAGCCTTTCGACGCAGCGTCCGCGTCGCGAGCAATTCTTCGAGATCGCCGATGAGCTCGCCCCCTATGCCCACGACGCGCCAGTCTCCAGATAGAGGCCACGATAGGAGGGAAAGCGGGACGCGAACCGGAATGGCGGCTTCTCATCGAACCATCGCGCGACGGACCGCGCCAAGTCTCCTTCGACGAGTGGATCGAAGGTGAACTCGCGGGACTCGATGTTCTCCGCGACGCCGGCATGGCGGGACACGAACGCCGGCCGGCGCGCCTCGACGGCGTACGTCGGGAGCAGGCAATACGGGTCGTAGAGGGACGGCGCGATCACTGCCGATGCGGACGCGATCCGTCGCTTCAGCGCATCGAGCGACACCTTGGGTTCGATGGCTACGACGCCGCCGAGCCCACCCTCGACGATGGCTCGCTCGATCTCGCCGATATAGCCGGCACCTTTCTCGGGTCGACGGTCGCGGCAGAGGATTGCCAGCGACACGTCGATGCCGCGGCGCGTGGCCCAATCGCGTACTGCGACGAACTCTCGGCAGAGCTCCACGAAGCCCTTCTCGCGCACGGCGCGGCCGCCGGCAACGAACGTCAGACGAGTGGGATCGGGGGCATCGGTGGGGAACTCCGCCTGGAGATCCCGCGCGAACGATCGCATCTCGAGCCGGTCGTCCGGCACCCACTGGCGGTAGAAGGCGCGGTCGCGCTCGCTCTCGAGCACCACACGCTGGCTCCATATCGCCAGCTTGCGCTCGTACGCCTCTGCCACTCCGACTTCGGCGGGACTCAGCGTCCAGTCGCTGCCTGCGGCTTCGTTCATCAACGCGCCGAGGCCGCCGACCGTCAGGTACGGTGAGAAGATCGTGTGCGCTCCATCGATCGTCCGGCCGAACTCTTCCGAATCCGTCAGGAAGCCGCTCTCCCAGCTGTGAAAATGCGCAATCGGATCGGAGATGATCCGGAGCCCGTCGAGCGCGCCGAGCACCTGGAGCGACAGGTACGGGGCAAGCGCGCTGAAACGGAGCTCGCGCTTGGCGCGCCGGTACATGAAGTCAGGAATCCGGCACAGCAGGATGTTCCCCGAGTCGATCTCCGGCGCGCCTTGGATGATCGAGTACTCGATGCCATCGGTAGCATCGAACGTGATGATGCACTGGTTCGTTCGAGCGTCCATGCTCCGGAAGGGCGCCTCCGTCAGGAGATGGATTTCGGCCACCGTGCCGTTCTTGAGATCCTCGAACTCGGTCCACTGGCCGGTGAACTGTCCGAAGGCAAAATGGACGACGCCGATGGGGATCTCGGGGATCTGATCGTGCCCGTACTTGCGCGGGTAACGGGTCAGCGCGCCGTAGTGCCGCAGGCGTGTCCTGATCTTCGCCTCGAACGAGCGTGTATCGAGGGGCAGGTGTCGACCCGTGTGCGCCCATGCCGTCGCCAGGAGCGCGAAGAGCACGTCGCCGAATTCCTCGTCCTGCGACGCGCGGTCACCCGCGGCGAGGAACTCGTCCACTTCGTCGACCAGGTACCGCCTCAGCTCGACGGCGGGCAGTCCGATGCTCTCAATGAGATCGTCGATACTCACCGAACAGCTCCCGGATCCGGCGGGGTTCGTCCACGGTCTTCGGTTCCCACAGGTATGAAGCGTCGGGCGCGAGCAGATGCCACCGCTGTTCATCCTCGAGCGAAGCGGGGTGCTCGGTCCAGACCTGGGGCAGGTTGCGCTGGTGGAAGTACGCCACCCGGTCCAGTGGGACGGTTCGCAACAGACTCTCCGTGGCGCCTGCGGCCCGGCAGCGCTCGATGTCCACCAGCACCTCGGCGCTGGTGTCACGGAGCAGTGTGTGCAGGACGTGATCCTCGCACTCGATGCCGCCGTGGATCTCGATGCATGCCGTCAACGGCGCGAGGTCCGCACACAGATCCTCGAGCCGCTCGACCACCGACGCCTCGTCGACGTTCTCGGATCGTCGGCCCACGAACACGCGGAACAAGGAGCAGCCGAGAAACCGGGCCTGCGCGATCTGAACGGCCAGGTACTCACGGTACCGCGTCCACGGCCAGCCCGCGCAGCCCACGAGATCCGTGGTCCCGGCAAACGCCACCGTTGGGCTGCACGCCGCGCGGAGACGATCGAGCATGGCAGCGAGTGCCTTCAAGGAGATGTCTTCGCGAAGGAAGTCCTTGCTGATTTCGACCAGCTTGGGGGCCGCTTCCGCAGTCAGCGCTTCCAGTTCGTCGAGCTCGAACCGGCGTACAGCCCATCCGGCGGGAAAGAGCCCGACGGCGCTCACTGGTTCGCTCCCGAGGCTGGGCCGTCGAATCCCTCGATGCCTGTCGCCACGTGAGAGATGATCCGCTCGTATCGCTCCCTCGAGATGGCGTCCGGCGGATTGGCCCTCCCAGGCGTCTTCGTGACGTCGAGCAGCACGACCTCGCCATCGCGCACGACATAGTCGAGCACGCCATAGTCCAGTCCAATCGATTTCCTCATGGCCAGCACCCGCGGGTCATCGTCCAGCCACTCGAACACGGACGGGTCACCTCCGTCGACGATGGGCTGGGTCTCCCCCATTCGGTAGCTGATGGTCCGGCTGCCCAGCCCGAAGCATCGGCGAATGAAGTACCACCGCCCGTCGGTTTCAGGAGTGAACTTCTCGATCACGATTCCCGGGCGTTGGAGAGTCTCGCCCGGAATACTGCTGACGCTCTCGTGCACGGAGTATCTCTTGACGAACTCGACCGGCGTCTCGGGACCCTTGCGCATGATCCAGCGGCGCAGCCGGTGGCCGCGCCCGCGGGGGAGTAGCACGCGCTCCGGGATGCCCGACGAGTTCAGGTTCGTCTTCACGATAACCGGCCCATCGTAGCTGGACCCCCGCGCCACCAGGTTCCGGCTGATCCGCGTCTTGCGGATGTCGGCGATACGGTGGTTGACGGCGGCCGGATACCGCCGGGCGAATCGGATGTAGCGCCCCGGTACGACTGACAGGTCCACATGGACGATCGCGACGTCGGCGTCCCACTGCTCATCGCACCCGATCAGGAAACGCACCTCGTGTCCCGCGCGTCGCCAGATGTCGGCGATGAGGCTGATGGCGTGGTTCGACTCCACTTCCTCGCGCCGGTGCAGCGCATGAAAGACCACGGCGATGCGCATCGTCAATTCCTGGTCCGGCAGGGCTGCGCGCCGCGAGCGCCGGGGCGCTGGCAGAGACCGTCGAGAGGACGCCGGGAAGAGACGAGCACCGTAGTAGAGTACACCGTGCAGGTCGCGTGCTGGTCAATCGCGCGAGTGCAGACCGGTGAACGAGTGCAGAGGACTGCCGGTGAAGTAGAGATGCCCTTCCCCTTGAACGTCAACGGCCTGACCACGACGGTCGACGTCCCGGGCGACATGCCGCTGCTGTGGGTCCTGCGCGACGTGCTCGGACTGCGCGCCGCGAAGTATGGATGCGGCGAAGGCCTGTGCGGCGCGTGCACGATCCTGGTGGACGGCAAAGCGGTCCGCTCGTGTCAGATGCCCGTGTCGGCGGTCGGGAGCGCGTCGATCCAGACGCTCGAAGGGCTTTCGGCCGACGGCTCGCATCCGCTGCAGCAGGCGTGGGAGGAGCTCGACGTCCCGCAGTGCGGCTATTGCCAGACCGGCCAGATCATGTCGGCCGCCGCGCTGCTCGACCGGACGCCGGCGCCCACCGATGCCCAGATCGACGCCGCGATGTCCGGCAACCTGTGTCGATGCGGCACGTATCTGCGCATCAAGAAAGCCATTCATCTCGCGGCATCGAAGCTGACCGGCGTCTGACGCCAGCCGAGTCGCGCCCCGTTAGTCGTAGGCCGGCGCCATGCCGGCGGGCGCCGGATCGACGGGAGCGCCGACGGCCCGCTTGCTGCGCTTGTATTCCGCCGTCACTTCCGCGCCGCCGCCAATCGCCTTCACCGTGCCGTTCTCCAGCCAGGCCACGCGGCTGCACAACCGGGCCACCTCGCTGAGTCCGTGCGAGACGACGAGAATCGTCGAGCCGACCCGGCGGAATTCCTGCAGACGGCTCTGGCACTTCTGTTGGAAGGAGAGGTCGCCAACCGCCATGACTTCGTCGAGGATGAGGATGTCGGGTCGCCAGGCCGTCGCCACCGCGAAGCCGAGCCGGGCCACCATGCCGGTCGAATACGTGCGGAGCGGGTGTTCGATGGCGCGTCCCAACTCGGCGAATCCGAGGATCGCGTTCATGTGGGCGTCGATCTCATTGCGTGAGCGCCCGAGCAGCGTCCCGTTCAGGAAGACGTTCTCCCTCCCCGTGAGATCGGGATGGAAGCCGGCGCCGAGCTCGAGGAGTGGGGCTACCCGTCCGCGAACTCTCACGCGCCCCGACGTCGGATGCAGGACGCGGGAGACGACCTTCAGGAGCGTGCTCTTGCCCGCGCCGTTCGCGCCGATGACCCCGAAGATCTCGCCGCTGCGGACGTCGAAGGTCACGTCCCTGAGTGCCCACACGTCGGCGTGCTCGACCCGCTCGCCCCGAAGCCGCCGGACCGCAAACTCCTTGAACGTGCCCAGCGGCTGGCGCGGCAGCCGGTAGCCGACCGACACGTGTTCGAAGGCGATGGCCGTGGACGCGTCGAGGACGTCAGACACGGTACACGATCTCGTCGGCCCGCTGCGCCAGCACGATCCAGCCCACCAGCGCGGCGAGGCAGGCGACGCCGGAGGCGACGCCCACTTCCCATAACGCGGGCCAATGGCCGTCGTAGATCGGCACGCGGAACAGCCGCATCAGGTGATACAGCGGATTCAGATTCAGCAGCCACCAGCGGTAGGACTCCGGCAGGATGTCCTCCGGATAGAAGATCGGCGTCAGGTACATCCACGCGGTCAGCACGATCTGATAGGTCTCCTGCACGTCCGGGAAATAGACGGCGAGCGTGGAGAGCAGCATGCCGACGCCGAGCGCGAAGAGCGCCAGCATCAGGATGGCGACCGGCAGCAGCATGAGCGCCGGTCCGAACACGCTGTGCACGAAGAACATGATCAGCGCGAGCGGCACCAGCGAAATCACCAGGTTCACGAGGCCGGTCCCGATCGCGGCGACGGCGAAAATCGTCCGCGGCACGTAGATGTGGTGGAGCAGCCCGCGGTTCTGGATGAGCTGTGTCATCGCCGCCGTGGTCGTCTGCGCGAAGAACGTCCAGACGAGGAGGCCGCTCAGGACGTACACGGGAAAGGCGGGTGCGGCAAACAGCTCGGAGAAGATCAGGGTCAAGATGACCATCATCGCGAGCGGGTTCAGCAGTGTCCAGGCGACGCCGAGCACCGACCGCTTGTAGCGCGCGACCACGTCACGCTTGATCACCTGGACGGTCAAGTCGCGAAAGCGGATCAGCTCGATGAACTCTTCGATGGGCGGCGGCCGTCGGACGGCGGAATCGTATTCGATCATAGACTTCCAACTCACCCGGTCGGCAGTTCCGCGTCTGCCCGCGATTCGCGCGGACGACACGGAGAGCTACAGGAGAGGACTCCTACTGTAGATCATCGAGCGAACAGCGCACAGGCGCAGCGCCCGCCCGGCGCTGGGCAGCGTCCTCGCGAATGGTGGTGTCTGGTGCAAATGGTGCGGAAGGGGGGACTCGAACCCCCACGGTATTGCTACCGCCAGCCCCTCAAGCTGGTGCGTCTGCCAATTCCGCCACTTCCGCAAGTGGTGGGCGCTTCTGGTCGGAAGCGAACCCACATGATACCGCACGGGTTCGCCCCGCGCCAGTCGCGGGCCGGCCGCCACGACCGCGCGTTCGCTCACCCGGCCGTCGCGCGTTCGCTCACCCGGCCATCAGGTCGACGATCCGTTGCAGGACCCGCGGACGCTGCGCCATGACCGCCAGTTCCCACTCGCGCGCGCTCGACACGCGGGCCGCATACCCGTCGTCCTTCAACACGGTGTCCAGCGCCCTGTGAACGCCGTCGACGGTTGGAAGACCGGCCGGCCCGCGCTGTTCGACAGGGACGGCGAGCCCAAACCGCTGGCAGTCTTCGGCCATGCCGGGCTGGTCGCCAAACAGCGGACACGAGATCATCGGCACGCCATGAACGATCGCCTCGTGTGTCGAATTGAGGCCGTGGTGCGTGACGAAGACCGATGCCTGCCGCAGCGCTGCGATCTGATCGACGAATGGCTCGACGACGACGGTGGGGCGCCGCAGCCGCTCGATCGCCTCGGGAGGGACGAGCCGGCTGCCGACGGCCATCAGGCCCGTGGTGTTCGGATACGAGCCGAGCGCGTCGGCGATCACGCTGAGCACGGTCAGCGCGCGCTCGGGCATCATCATCATGGCGGCGGTGCCGAGCGCCGCAAACACGCGGATGCGCGAGTGGGCCTCCGCGCCGAACGGTTGGGAAGTCGACGCCGCTAGATCGCGGCCGGTCCAATACGAGCCGAAACACTCCAGCGGCGCGAACGCCGCTCGCGCCGCCGGACTCAGGAATTCCGGCGGCTCCGCGCAGATGTTCAGATCGGCGTCGTGGTCGACGAAGAAGGACATGGGGGATGCGTCACGAATGCCGTGCCGCTCCCGTAACGTCGCGACGGCCGCGTGACAGGCGTCCGCCACGTGGACCTCGCCACGGGTCCCGAGCGTCGCGATCGCCCGCGTCGGCTCCATGTTGTGCCCGGCGCGAACGTTGACGCGCGGGAGCCCCAGGTGGAACGCGATCGCGCGCCCGATCACCGCAAAGGTGTCGTGCAGAATCAGCGCCGGGCGAAGCGGAACGACCTGCCGCAGGACATCGTCCGCCCAATGTCCCGCGAAGCTCACGTTGCGCAGCGGGAGCGGCATCGACGTGTCGTCGGGTACGTCCATGTCGCGGCCGTCATACAGATCGACGAATCGTGCGCCGGTCATCTCGACCGCCCGCCGCGACATCTCGTGCGCGAAGAAGTCCACCGAGATGCCGCGTTCGCGCAGCCCCGCCACGATGGGGAGCATGCGGCTGACGTGGCCATGTGCGGGGATGGCGAAGGCGACGACGTGGCGTGGTGGGGTCATGGGAAGGGCTCACCCGGCGACGACGTCTCGCCGGCAATCTCGATCAGACACTGCAGCGGTCGGGCCGCCTCTTTCGCGCCGATGCTGGATCGGAGCCGCGCGCTGAACACGAGCGCGCCCGTCCGCCAGAACGGCTCGTGCTCGAAGGCGCCGCCGTCGCCGCCAGCTGCGGCATAGGCAGCCCGGAACAGCTCCCATTCGTGCGACCGCGTCCGATCGTGCCATCCCCAGCGGTACCACGTGCGCGCCAGGTCCATTCCGGCGGGACCGAACCGGAAGTGTTCGTTGTCGACCACGATCGGCTCGCCCTGGGCATCGATCACGATGTTCTCGGCGCAGAAGTCGGTGTGGATCAGACAGTGGGAGCACGGCCTCCGCGGCATTGTGGCCTCGACGAGCGCCGAGAGGCGCGCGGCGATCGCGTCTTCGATCGCCGCGACCGCGGCGATCTCGCGCAGACCGGACAGAATGTCGTCGCGCAGCTCCAGCACGTCCGCCTGGAACGGGAGCGCATGCCCGTCAGCGTGAGATTGCATGTGCAGCGCCGCCAGTAGCGCCGCCGCACGAGCGATCCACTCCTCTCGCGGCGCCTCTTCGGCGAGCACCCGTCCCTCGACCCACGGCTCGATCAGCACGTTCCCGACTCTGCCGAGGACCGGCGCGAACCCGCTTGGGAGATCCGCTCGAAGCGCCACCTGCCTCGCGGCGATCTCGGTGGTCTCGAACCGCCGCGCCTTGATCGCACCGCCCCCGACGATGGCGACGCGAAAGGACCCCCGGCGTCGCGCGCGCCCGGTGAGCGGCGACACCGGCGTGACGCTGACCGCTTGCAGTCCGAACTGCGCCACGGCGTCAAGGATGTCGGCGTCACGGCCGCTTCCACTCATGGCACTGGCAGCCCGAGTGCCCGAATCAGCAATTCCGCCGGCTGGCGATAGACATCCGGCCCGAGCCTGCACCGATGGACGGGCACGGTCGCCACGAGCCGCTCGATCGCCGACGTGGTCTCCAGCGTCATCGGCGTTGTCCGCCCGGTCCTCGGAAGCGGCGAGAGCCCGCCGAAAAACGTCGAGCGGTCGCGCTCCGCCTCCACCCCGAACAGGCAGCACGTGATGCGTCGGGCTGCCACGTCGCGCGGCAGGGTTTCGAGCGACCACCCGGAGAGATCGCTCACGAGCTCGGGCAGCACGATCGCCGTCAGGGGTGCCTGGCTGACTTGGCCAGCCCCAAGTCTCGCCGCGAAACGCCGCGGCGTCAGTTTCAACGGGCCGTCCGTCTTCGGACCTTCGCCGGTCCTCTGGCCCCGCATCCACCCGTCCCGCTCGATCTCAGGAAACGCGTGGATCGAAGCGGCGCTGCTCTCGAACGCGCTCGGATTGCCCAACTGCGGGAAGGTGGCGAGCGTGCCCCGGCGAATCGACACCACGGTCGGGACGCCGTACGCGGATGCCGGGACGGTGTCCACGCGGGCGAAGACCCGATCGTTTGCAAGCAGCTTCGCTCCGCCCGACGTGATCGCGTGGCACAGGAGAGATGTCTTCCCGCTTCGCTTCGGACCGGCAATCACGACTGACCGGTCTCCCGACGCGAAGGCCGCCGCGTGCAGATCGACGACTGCGCTGCTGGCCGCGATGGCGCCGGCGATCGCTTCGCGAATGACGCCGAGCAGCGCGATCCTGATGCGGTCGCCGTTCTGCGAGCCGACGACGTCGACGTTCCTGCCGGAGATGACGAAGAAGCAGTCCGTCAGCGGGTCGACCAGGCGCACCGTCCCGCGTTCGGACCAGCCTTCGAACGCGACCGTCCGCGTATCGAGCCGGATGCAGGCGAGCGGTGCGATCGCCTCGTCGGTGCCTCGGCGGTTCTGCCACGCGATCCTGAGCGTTTCCACCAGCCGATCCGAGCGGACCGCACGGACGCGGAGGGCATCGGCGGCCGGCCGTGCCTCCTCGCACCACGGCTCCAGGAACTCCCGCAGCCATGCGAGGTCTCCCAGGTGTTCGCCCTGGATGTCGATCGTGACGGAGCCATGCTGGTAGGTGACGGCCCAGGGGCCTTCAGTCGCCACGCAGCCACGCACCCAGTGTTTCCGCGTCCGCTTCCATTCGGAAACCGATGGCGTTCAACGCCCACATCTCGCGCTGCGCGTCGAATGCCGCCTGTTGCTGCCGCCGTTCACGCGGCCTCAGCCTCAAGGACTTCAGTACGCCCGGAACGTATTCCCGCAGGAGTCCGGCCAGGCGGACGGGATACAGCACGGGCAACCACGGGGATCCTGGCGCAACGCCGAACGACGCCGCGAGCTCCCGGCGCTCTACGAAGATCCGGCTCGCGAGCAGCGCCGCGCCAGATCGAAGCGTCAATCGCCGCTTCAGTTGAATCAGCACGCCGATTCCTGGATCGTGCGTCGCCGCGAGCCGTCGTCTCGCGAGGATGGCCGCGCGCAAGCGCATCTGCTCCTCGGCGGTCCGAAGCAGTGGCGCCAGCGCCGCGTGCGAGGCGATCTGCGAGGCGGCGCCTTCGGGCAGCGCGTACCCACACCGGTACTGCGTGAAGGCGAAGACCAGCTGCGCCGATCGTTCCACGCCCCAGTCCCGGGCGCGCGCCCAGAAGGCCGCCCAGTCGATGTCATCGCGCCAGCGTTCGATGGCCACGGGGATATCGCAGATGTTCAGGAGCTTGACGCCGAATCGGTGATGAAACGCGGCGTGCGTGCACAGATGCAAGAGCGTGTCTTCGCGCGAGAGGGCCAACGCGCTCACGGAATCGATACGCAGGCGGCGCGCTCGATCCCAGACTTCGTCGACGCGAAGGTGAGGCAGCGCATTCGGGGCCTCGAGATGATCGTGGATCTCGATCGGCGGACCGTTCGGACACCAGAACTTCCCCAGGTGATTGCTGTCGCCGCGATCGTGCAGTTCCGGCGTCGGATCGGGCTTCGCCCCATCGTCGCGCTGGCGGAACCCGAAGGACTCGACGATCCGGACCGCCGCCGCCACGTGTGCACGGTGCACCAGCAGGTCGGCGTCGACCATCGGACGCGCAGGCGGCGTGTCGTAGACCTCGATCGAGAGGTGCATCCCCTTGAGGAGGACGACCGGAATGCCGGATGCCTCGAAGGCCGCCAGCACCGGAAGCAGCACGGCATCCGCGCGTCGCGTCCGTGCCATCGAGAGGCGGTACGCCTTCTTGAATCCGCGCCATGTCGCGGGGGGCACCGCCAGTCGATCGCGATGGTGCAGGATCGCGCGGTAGACGACCGGCGTGAGCCAATGAAGGTTGCACTCCGTCAGCAGCTGTGACCACTCGCCGTCCGACAGGCCCTCGAGTACGCCGATATCGGACCTGGCGATGCCGCCGATGGTCTCGAGGAGGAGGTCCCAGCCCGGGGAGGGTCCGACGGCGATCATCCGCGTCCAGCGCCTGTCACGTCGGTGCGCCGGCCGATCCCGTCGTCGCCGGAAGGGCGAGGCGGCCAGGGCGCACCGCGCGCGTCCTGAAGCCGAGCAGCGCGAGCTTGAGAATCGCGACACCGAGGACGAAAGTGGGGACGATGGTGATCCCGATGCGGCTCGCCATGACGCCCGCGACGGCCGGCGCCAGAGCGCCGCCGACGATTTCTCCGCTTCCCACGACGATCCCGGTCGCGGTGGCCGCGAGGGTCGCTGGGACCGCGTTCGCCGTCAGCGGCCCGACGGTGATGGCCATGACGCCGGCGCTGGCGAGTCCGGCGCTGAAGAGAATGCCGACGAGGAGGAGCGGGTCGGGCGGGGCGAACGTGAGCGCGAACAGACCGGCGACCTGCAGCGCCGCAGCGCACACGGCGCTGCGGTGGTGTCCCAGGCGATCGCCGATCGCGGGAACGACCGCGAGCCCGACCAGCCCGCCGAGCCCCTGCAGCGAAAGCACGACACCCATGGGCTCGACTCCGAGCTGCAGATGGTCGGTCAAGTAGCTGGGGAGCAGCGCTCCCATCGTCGTGGTGTTCGCAAGGCTGCAGCTCAAGATGGCCGCGTTCGCGACGATGCCCGGGTGGCCGAGCGCCTCGCCCCATGCGCGCCGGTGTGTGGACTTGCGCGATTCCAACCCGGGCTCCGGCGGCAGAACACGGCTGATCGCGTAGGCGGCGACGAAGCCGGGCACGGCTGCCGCCGCGAAGATCCAGCGCCAGGACGGAAGCACCGAGAGGAGCTGCGTCGCGGCGACCGGGGCGAGCACCGTGCCGAAGAGGGCCGCCGCCATGTGCAGGAGTCCGACGTTCAGTCCCACGCGCTGTCGCGCCGACGCACGGGTAGCCGCGACAATGCACGCCGGAACGAACGTGCCTTCGGCGAGCCCCATCGTGCTCCGAAGGAGCAGCAGTCCGCCAAGTCCGCGAGCGAGGCCCGTGAGGCCGACGAGCGTCGAGAACGCGAGTACAGCGGCGACGAGCACGCGACGCGTCCCCACGCGATCGGCGCTCCGGCCCATGAAGACGGCGGCGATTCCCCAGGTCAGTGCAAGGGAAGCCGACACCAGGCCGATGGCCGCGTAGTCCAGCCGCAGATCGCGCGCGATGACCGGAAACAGCGGGTTGATGACGAATCGATCGAGGCCGACCAGGCCGAAGCCGCACGACAGCGCCAGTACCACCCGGAGCTCGCTGCGTCTGGACGAGGCGGAAGTGGACGCGACGGCGGGAAGCACTGCAGAAGGATAATAAGCTCAGCAGGAAGTCGATTGCCAGAACACCGCGGCAGGCCGCGAGGAGCGCACATGTCCACACCCCATCAGCAGCAGATCGTCGACCTGTTCGAGCAGCACGTCGCCGCGGAGCTTGCCGGCGACCTCGACGGCACCATGAACACCATGACCGACGACCCGCACCTGCACAACGTGCCCAACGGAATGGGCGCCGCTGGCCGGGACGCCGTGCGCGCGTTCTACGGCGCACATCTGGTGGGGAAGTTCTTCCCGCCCGACGTCCGCATGACGCCGGTGTCGCGGACGGTGGGCGAGACGCAGATGGTCGACGAGCTCGTCATCAGCTTCACGCACACGACCGAAATCGAGTGGATGCTGCCGGGCATCGCTCCAACCGGCAAGCCGGTGGAGGTGGCCTTCGCGGTCATCGCAGGAGTCAAGGACGGAAAGGTCTCGCACGAGCACATCTACTGGGACCAGGCGACGGTGCTGGTGCAGATCGGTCTGCTCGATCCAACAGGGCTTCCGGTCGTCGGCGCGGAGAGCGCCAGGCGCGTGCTGGATCCCAGGCTACCGCCGCGTTTCTACGCGCCGGCGTGAATGCGAAAAATGGATGGTGAGACGAACGAGGTGAGCTCATCACCTCGTTCGATCTGATCGCTGGACGGGGCCTGGACTACGGGTTCGCCGGAGCCGGCTGACCGGTCGCCGGAGCACCCGCTGGCGCTGTGCCACCCGCCGGGGCGCCCTCAGGCGCGGCCGGGGTCGGCGCCGCGGGCGCCGGAGCCGGTGAGCCGGGCACGGATGACGGCGGTGGTGGCGGCGAGCTGCCGAGCACCGAACCGCCCGCTCCGCCGCGCTGGCCCATGATGGCGAGCCCGAGCGCGCCGAGCATGAACAGCACGGCAAAGCCGGTCGTGACCTTGGTCAGCAGGGTTGCACCCGCCCGCGCCCCGAAGGCCGCCTGGCTGCCGCCGCCGCCGAACGCACTCGCAATGTCCCCGCCCTTGCCTTGCTGCAGCAGGATCACCAGCAGCAGAACCAGGCAGGCGAAGACGTAAATCGTCGTCAACAAGTAGTAGAACATCTGGGCCTTCGCGGAAACAGCGATTATACCGCAGCCTTTCGGCTCCTGACCACGATTGTCCCGAACGCGTGCACGTCGAGGCTCGCGCCGCCGACGAGCGCGCCGTCCACATCCGCCCCCTCCGCGATCTCGGCGACGGTGTCGGGCTTCACGCTGCCGCCGTACACGATCCGGCAGCCGGCTGCGGCCGCGACGCCCGCCCAGTCGGTCAGGCGCGAGCGAAGGTGCGCATGTGCGTCCTGGGCCTGCGCCGGGCTCGCCTGACGGCCGGTGCCGATCGCCCACACGGGCTCGTAGGCGATCACCACGCTGGGCACGCTCGCAGGGCCGAGGCCGTCGAGCGCTCCCTTCAATTGCCGGTCGAGCACGGCGAACGTCTCGCCGCGCTCGCGCTCCTCGAGCGTCTCACCGACGCAGACAATCGGCGTCAGCTCCTCGGCCAGGGCCGCGCGGACCTTGCGGTTGACCGTCTCGTCGGTCTCGCCGAAGAACTGCCGTCGCTCCGAGTGGCCGACAATGACGTACTCCGCGCCGGCTTCCCGCAGCATCGGCGCCCCGATCTCGCCGGTGAACGCCCCTTCGCGCTCCCAGTGCACGTCCTGGCCGGCAACGGCGACGTTCGTGCTCCGGACCGCCTCGGCGACGGCGTGCAGCGCCGTGAACGGCGGCGCCAGCACGATGTCGACGCCGCTCACGTCTTTCACGAGACCGCGGAACTGCTTGGCGAACGCCACCGCCTCGTGGATCGTCTTGAACATCTTCCAGTTGCCGGCGACGAGAGGCGTGCGCATGGTGGTGGGCCTACTTGTCCGTGAGTGCGGCCACGCCGGGAAGGACGCGTCCGCCGAGGAACTCGAGCGAGGCGCCGCCGCCGGTCGAGATGTGCGTGATGCGATCGGCCATTCCGGAGCTCCTGATCGCCGAGATCGAGTCGCCTCCGCCGACGATCGTCGTTCCCTCGACCGCCGCCACCGCTCGCGCGATGGCATTCGTCCCCTGCGCGAAGGCCGCGATCTCGAACACGCCCATGGGGCCGTTCCACACCACGGTTTTCGCATCCGCGAGCAGGCTCTCGTACCGCGCCACCGTCGCCGGCCCGATGTCGACCCCGATGCGATCGCCGATCCGGGCATCGTCGACGGCGAGCACTTCGGAGGCCGCGCCCTCCTCGATGCGGGTCGTGACGACGTGATCGAGCGGGAGCGCGAGATCCACGCCTTGCGCCGCGGCGTCCGCGGCGATGCGGCGCGCCTCGTCGAGCTTGTCGTCCTCGACGAGCGACCGGCCCGTCGGCAGGCCTTGTGCCTTCAGGAACGTGTACGCCATCGCGCCGCCGACGATCAGGCGGTCGATCTTTCCGAGCAGGTTCTCGATGACCTCGATCTTGTCGGAGACCTTCGCGCCGCCCAGAATGGCGACGAACGGCCGGTCGGGGGCATCGATCACGTGGCCGAGATACCTGAGCTCGCGCTCCATCAGCAGGCCCGCGGCGGCACGATCGAAGCAGTGCGTCATGCCTTCGACCGACGCGTGTGCGCGATGCGCGGCGCCGAACGCGTCGTCCACGTACTCGTCTGCCAGCGCCGCGAGCTGCCTGGAGAACGCGGGGTCGTTCTGTTCCTCCTCCGGGTGGAACCGCAGATTCTCGAGCAGCACGATCGCGCCCGTCTCACGCGCGCCGGACACCGTCCGCTCGGCGACTGGGCCGACGCAGTTCTCTGCGAAGACGACTGGACGACCGGTCAGGTCGCGAACGCGGTCGACGAGCGGCCGCAGGCTGAGATCCGGCTTCGGCCCGCCCTTCGGCCGTCCCAGATGGCTGGCGAGCAC
>JBFXAT010000059.1:0-27994 GCA_050183995.1 Vicinamibacterales bacterium | reverse complement strand
ACCGCGTCGCTGCAGACCGTGGCGACCGCGAACCGGTTCGCGACGCCGCCGCGGACGCACGTGTTCGGCATCACCTCTGACCCGTATGGCGCCGGGGTGGGCGTGAGCCGCGAGAACCACCTCGACCACCCGCGTTACATGACCGGCCTCGGGAGCCTGCCGCCCATCGATGACGCCTTCGATCTGCTGAAGCAGATGCGGCCCGATGTGAAGCGCGTCGGTCTGGTCTGGAATCCGACCGAGGCGAACTCGGTTGCGGCGACCAACCTCGGGCGATCCGCCGCCAAGCGCATTGGCGTCGAGCTGGTCGAAGCCACCGCTGAAAATGCGACGTCGGCCGGCGAGTCTGCGGCGTCGGTATTGTCGCGCGGCATCGACGCGCTCTGGGTCAGCCCGGACGTCACCGTCGTCACGGCCGTCGACGTGATCCTGGCGCACGCCAAACGGGCGCGCGTCCCCGTCTTCACCTCGCTGCCGGGCCACGCGGAGAAGGGCGCGCTTTTCGACCTTGGCGCCGACTACCCGGGCATCGGCAAGGCGGAGGGACAGCTCGCCGCCGACATCCTCGATGGGACCGACCCGGCGACCATCCCGGTCGAAAACCTCATGCCCGTCGAGCTGCACGTCAACCGCCTGGCCTTGGACGGTGTGCAGGGGCGTTGGAACATCCCCGCCGCGGCACTCGACCGCGCCGTTCTGGTGATCGACGCCGCCGGTCGTCACGACAAGCGCCAGGCGGCCGCGAGCACCGCGTCGAACGACACGCCGGCCCTCAAACCGCTCTCGCGGCGCATGACGGTCGATCTGATTGAATATGCCGACACGCCGAACGCCGAGCTGGCGCGCAAGGGGCTGATGGCCGGGTTCGAGGAGGCCGCGCTCGTGCCGGGCAAGGATTTCGAGCTCCGGCGACAGTCGGCGCAGGGCGACATGGCGACCCTGAGCAGCATCATCGACGCCGCGTTGACCCGGCGCACCGACCTGATGCTCACCATGAGCACGCCGTCGCTCCAGAACGCGCTCCTGCGTGCACGCGGGACGCCCATCGTCTTCGGCCTGGTCTCGAACCCGTTCATCGTCGACGCCGGAAAGACGGACAGCGACCACCTGCCCTACGTCACCGGCTCCTATCTCGATCAGCCGGTGAACGAACTGCTGACCGTGCTGCGCCAGGTCATGCCGGCCGCGCGCCGGATCGGCACCCTCTTCACGCCGGCCGAGATCAACTCCGTCTACTGCAAGGAGCAGCTCGAGAAGGCGGCGAAGAAGGCCGGGCTGGAGTTCGAGGCCGTCGCGATCAACAGCAGCACCGAAGTGACCGAGGCCGCCGCGACGATTGCGGGACGCGATCTCGACGTGCTGACGCAGGTCACCGACAACCTGATTGCGTCCAGCTTCCCGGCCGTGATGGAAGCCGCCAGGCGCGCCCGGCTCCCCGTCGTCACCTACGCGCCAGCAGTCGCCGACATGGGCCCGCTCCTGATCGTCGCGCGCGACTACTACGACAACGGCGTCGAAACGGCGAAGATTGCCGCGCGCGTGCTGCGCGGCGAGCGGACGGCCGATATCCCATTCAGTCCGGTTCCCAAGATCAACTACATCGTCAATCTGAAAGTGGCCGGCGACTACCACATCCGGATACCGCCGGACCTCGTCGCGAAGGCCACCCGCGTCATCCGCTAGAGGCCTTCGCGCACGTCATGCAGATCACGCAGCATCCCGGCATCGACTGGCTCGAGCTCCGGCTCGCAGGCAGGCTGGATGCAACCTGGGCCGAACACGTCAGCGACACGATCGAAGGCGCCGTGCGCGCCGGATCGCATCAGATCGTCCTGAACTTCTCGGCGGTCGAGTACATCAGCTCGCTTGGCATCGGCATCCTGATGCGTCACTACAAGCGGCTGAAGGCGGTGAACGGGAGCCTGCTCGTCAGTGAGCCGAGTCGCGCGACGCTGACGATCCTCACGGCCGCGGGACTGGCCGGCTTCCTCATCGCGCCGGCCGTCCAGGCGGCAGCACCGGTCGCGACGGCCGCGCCGATCGTGACGCGTCCGGGCGCCACCTACCAGGTCTTCCCGCAATCGGCCGCGGCGCCGGTGGCGTGCACGGCCATCGGACGCCCCCAGAAGCTCGGCACGGCCGCGTTTGCGGCCGAGGACTGCAGGACGATTGCCTTCAGCTCCGGATCGTTCGGCCTGGGACTCGGCGCCTTCGGCGAAGGGTTCGACGACTGCCAGGATCGATTCGGAGAGTTCCTCGCCGCCGGCGGCTGCGCGATCACGCTGCCGACCAACGACATGCACGCCCTGCCCGACTACGTTGTCGAGGAAGGCGGGCTGGTGCCGCGTGTCGAGACGTTGTACGCGCTGTCGGGGAGCGGCGACTTTCCCTGGATGGTCCGCTTCGACACGGACGCACACGGTTCGGGCAAGGTGCCGTTGACGCAGCTGGTCGACGTCCTGCTCGATGTCTCGAACGGGCCCATGGCCGCGTTCGTCGTGCTCGCGGAGGCCGCCGGACTGGTCGGCGCCACGCTTCGGCGGTCGCCAGGCGCCTCGGCGGCGTCACTGGTTCTCCCAGGCGTGCGCGACTGGCTCTCGTTCACGACCGAGCGGAACAGCGATCGCAGTCTCGCGCTTCTGGTTGGAGTCGCGTCGCGCGGCGAACCGCCGGCCGCCGGGGAGTTCCTACGGCCGCTCACCGCCGACGGCTCGCTGCACGCGCACGTGCACGCGGCGTTGTTCCCGTACCGCCCCGTCCAGCGTGGCGAGCTGCCGTTCGGACGCACGGTCGCAGATGTTCTAAACTCCGCCGCGCCGAGCGCCCTCATGCACCTGATGACCGACACCCGGCCGTTCGAGGGCGTCGGCGAAAGCGACCTGGTCCGCGGCGCCTGCTGGGTGGGCGCGCTGCAGACGATCACCACACAGTGACAGCCCAACCATGACCCTGCTGATCGGCGCTCTGACGCTCGGACTGATCCTCGCCCTGCTGGCACTCGGGGTGTACGTCAGCTTCCGCATCTTCAACATGCCCGACATCACCGCCGAAGGCTCGGTGACGCTCGGCGCGTCGGTCGCCGCGGCGCTCATGGTGGCGGGGTACGGGGCCACGTTCGCGACGGCATGCGGCACGGTCGCCGGAATGGCCGCCGGTGCCGTGACCGGGATCCTGGCGACGAAATGCCACATCAACAAGCTGCTCAGCGGCATCCTGGTGATGACGGCGCTCTACTCCGTCAATCTCCACGTCATGGGCAAGAGCAACGTGCCCCTGCTGAATCAGACGACATTGGCCACGCGGGCCGAACAGTTGGGACGCATGCTCTTCGGCAGCGGCGGTGACGACCTGGACATCGCCGGCTGGGCGGTCGGCGTCCGCGACGCCTCGATGCTCCTCTCCGTCTTCGCCTTCGTCGTGGCGACGGGCGTGCTGCTGTATTTGTTCTTCCGCACGAACCTGGGCACCGCGATGCGGGCGACCGGCGACAACCCCCAGATGATCTGCGCGCTCGGCGTGAGCGTGGACACGGTGACGATCTTCGGTCTGGCGATGTCGAACGGGTTCATCGCGCTGAGCGGTGCGCTGATCGCGCAGTATCAAGGCTTCGCCGACGTCCAGATGGGCGTCGGCATCGTCGTGCTCGGGCTCGCGAGCGTGATCATTGGCGAGGCGCTGGTCGGCACGCGCGCGGTCGGTCTCCTGATCACCGGTACGGTCATGGGCTCGGTGCTCTTCCGGCTGCTCGTCGCGATCGCGCTCCGGTGGGGTCTCAATCCCAACGACTTGAAGCTCATCACGGCGGTATTCGTCTTCGCGGCGCTCGTCATGCCGGATCTCGCGCGCCGCCTCCGCACACGGGCGCCGGTCCCTGCGCCAGCGGCCGAGGCCGCCTGAGCCCATGCTGCAGATCAACAGGCTGTTCAAGACGTTCAATCCTGGCACGGTGAACGAAGTCCGCGCGCTCCAGGGCGTCACCCTGGATCTGGCGGAGGGCTCGTTCCTGATCATCATCGGCACGAACGGCTCCGGGAAATCGACGCTGCTCAACGCCGTCGCCGGTTCCTTCATTCCCGACTCCGGGACCATCTCGCTGGCCGGCCACGAGATCACCAAGTGGCCGGAACATCGCCGCGCCACGCTGATCGGTCGCGTATTCCAGAACCCGTTCAGCGGTACCGCGCCGACGATGTCGATCGCCGAGAACCTGTCGCTCGCCGCGCGGCGCGGGAAGAGCCGCGGGCTGGGGTGGGCCGTGGGACGGCACGCGATGGGCGAACTGCGCGACAGGGTCCGGTCACTGAACATGGGCCTCGAGGATCGCCTCGACAACGCGATCGGGAGCCTCTCGGGCGGCCAGCGTCAGGCGCTGACGCTGCTCATGGCGTCATGGCTGAAACCAGAGCTCCTCCTGCTCGACGAGCACACCGCCGCCCTCGACCCCAAGAGCGCCGACCAGGTGATCCGGCTCACGCACGACATCATCGCGCGCGACAAGCTGACCACGTTGATGGTGACGCATTCGATGCACCAGGCGGTGAACCTGGGCGATCGGATCGTCATGATGCACAGAGGCCGTGCCCTGCACGACCTGCAGGGAGCCGAGCGCGCACGGGCGCGTCCGGAGGATCTGCTGGTCCGGTTCGAGGATGTGCGGCGCCGCGAGCAGATGGACGGCCCGGTCGCCGAGATGCTGCAGCGCGCCTACGTCTGACGGAGCGCGGCGTCACGGGCGTGTCGGTCCGGACCTGTCGATCCGGACCTGTCGATCCGGACCTGTTCATCCGGACCTGTCCATCCGACTGCCGCCGTTGAGAGCGACGCGCTCAGCGCAGGACGTGGCGCTCGAGCATCTGGCGGCGAACGACCGCGCCGTAGACCCGGCCCTGCGCGTCGACCCCCACCCCCTCGGCGCCCGAGTGATCTCCGCGCGTCGATTCCATGTCTTCGATGAATGCCCGGACGCGGCCGTCTCTCGCGCTGCCGATGCGGATGCCTTTCTTGATGCCCAGGCGCTCGTGCGCGCCGGTGTCGGGGCCCGACTCGGAATCGGCGACATACATCGTGTCGTCGCTCGTGATGTAGATGCCGCTCGGGCGGCCGAACTGCCGCCATTCGTCGATGTAGCCGCCCTCCTGGTCGAAGATCTGGATGCGGTTGTTCTCTCGGTCGCCGACGAAGAGGCGGCCGCGCGAGTCCATGGCGATGCTGTGCGGCTCGCTCATCTGTCCGCGGCCGGATCCCTTCGTGCCCCACTGCTTGACGAACACGCCGGTCGCGGTGAACTTGACCACGCGGTTGTTCGTGCCGCCGCGGTGGCTGTCCGTGACGAAGATGTCGCCGTTGGGCGCCACCACGACGTCGGTGGGCTGATCGAAGACGTCGGGGCCGGATCCCGTCTCTCCGGCCCTTCCGAGCGTCATCAACACGCGCCCGTCTGCGTCGAACTTGAAGACCTGGTTTCCCCTGCCGTTCGCGGCGCGCGCATCCGTGACCCACAGATGGCCCTCGTGGTCGAGCGTCGCGCCATGCGGGAAGTTGAACATCCGCTCGCCCCAGGCCTTCACCAGCTGTCCCTGGCTGTCGTACTTGAGGATGGGCGGCTCGCTCCGGCCTTCGCACGAGTTCTCGAAACACCGGTGGACCACGTAGATCGTCCCGTCCGGCGACGGCTCGACGGCGGTGACCGCCGGCCATGCGGTCATCGAGGGCGGGAGCCGTGCCCAGTCGCGCATCGTGCGATACGGCTGGGGGAGATCGTTGCGCGGTCCCGAGGTCTGCGGCGAGGGCTGCGCGCGCAGGGCTGCCCCCGCGAGCGCCATCAGCACCATCGGCACGGCGAGCACGGGCGGGCGGACGGAACGCCGGCTGCGGATCATGATGGCCTCCACGCACCAGGCGGTGCGGTCGCGTGAACGGTCGACGTGGGGGCCGATCCTACACCCGGAGAGCCGCCCGCATCGCCGGCGGTTCGAGCTCCGCCGCGGGCACGACCGGCACGCGCAGCTCCGGCATCGGCCTGGCGACGAAGAGCCGCCGGCAGGCACCCGCGATGATGCGCGCCCATCGTGCCGAGCGCGCGTGCCGCGCGCTGTCGGTCGCGATGCCCGTGTTGGCGTACATCTGGCGGTACAGCTTCGAGATCAGCACGAAAGCGAGCCTGGACTTGACCGAGCGGACAATCTGCGCGCGCCGCCAGATGGCCGTCCAGCTGTAGTAGGTGTCCCAGACCTGCTGCGTGCGCATCCGGATCTCGTCGATCGTCATGGCCGGGTGCGGCGTGTAGAGCTTCGGACGCTTGGCCGGCGGAATGAGCCAGTGGGTCGTCACCGGCACGCCCTCCACCGTGACCGCCTTCGATTCGGGACGCGCGGCCCACTTCTCGAAGTCGATCGTGCCGGGGAACGGCGTCAGCAGCACGAACTGCGCGAACGCGAGATCGGCGTCCTGCGCGAGGGCGGCGGTCGCGTCGAAGGTCTCGGGCCGATCGCTCGGAAGCCCGAAGATGAACGACCCGAGCACGTGCACGCCGTGCCGGCGGAACGCGCGAAGGCGGTCGACGAGCTCTCGTCCCGCGAAATTGAAGCCCTTGTAGACGTCTTTCAGCCCTTCGGGCGTCACGGCTTCGACGCCGATCAATGCACCCCGGATGCGGGCGTTGCGCATCGCGTCCAGGAACTCCGGATCCTCGGCGGCCTCCATGGTGATCTGCGTGAAGAACACCATGTCCTCGGGCAGTTGTGCCAGTGCCGTCATCAGCGCGAAGCGCTCGCGCCGCAGGGCCTGCAGTTCCTGCAGGCGCGAAGGATCGTGACGGCGAGCGGCCATCGCGAGGTCGGTGAGCGTGACCGGGTAGAAGTTGTCGTCGGCCAAGAGGATGAAGCGGAAGCCGCGCCGCCGCAGCTCGACGACCTCTTGGACGACGAGATCCACGCCGCGCTGGCGCGGCTCCTGGCCGTCGGTCCGCCAGACCGAGCAGAACGAACAGTGCTTCGGACAGCCGCGCACGGTCTGAACCGAGGCCCACATGTATCGATCGCCGGGCAGCAGATCCCATCGCGCGGGGATGAAGCGATCGCCCGCGACGCGGCCCCCGTCGTAGACGCGCTCGGGCCGGCCGGCCATGCAGTCGCGCACGACCGAACGCCACACCAGGTCGCCGTCCCCTTTGACCACCGCATGCGCCGCTCCGCGCTCGATGGACTCGTCTGGAAACAGCGTCGCGTGAATGCCGCCGAAGACGACCCACGCGCCTCTGGCGCGGGCGGCGCGACCGATCTCGTATCCCCGCAACGCGTTCGCGGTGTGTATGCCGATCCCCACCACGTCGCCGGCTTGAATCGATGCGAAGTCGACCTGCTCCAGCGTCTCGTCCACCAGAGTCGGAGCGCCCCAGTCGTCGCCGGTCGCCGCAGCCAAGACATACAACCATCGCGGCGTAATGACGGCCACGCCGAAGGCGACGTCGCTCGGGTTGATCAAGTGGATGCGTGGCTGCACGGTGTCCTTTCGATAAAGGAGAGTCAGAAGGCCGACGCCACCGCGCGGCCCAACCGGGAGAACGCGCCGCCGGTGGACTGGGCGGCGCGTGTGACGCCCTCGGCGGATCGCGTGAACGGAGCCGACAGGGCCGCCCCGGTGCTCGACCAGCCCGATGCGGCATCTGTCAACGCGCGCCCTGCAGGAAGGTCTGCCAGCGCCGGTGCGCGCGCCCGCACGTCTTCTGGCAGCTCCTCACGCATATCCGAGCGGATGACCGTCCGCCGCGCAGCACCCGTTCCGCTCAGACCGGATGCAACGATGCCGCCGGGCGCTGCGGCGCCGGTGGCTGAGGCGAACGATTCCTCCCCGCGAACGGCGCGGGCGCGAACGCCGGGCCGCGTGTCCGCCGCCGTCGCGGCTGCCGCCGCTGCGCGGACCGGCGATCGGGTCGCCTCGACTGCTCCGAGCAACGGCACCTGCCTCAACACCGCCGGGGCCACGCGCGGAAGCCGGTCGATCATTTCGACCGCAATTCCCACCGGAGCCGCGTGGAGGGCCACAACCGCGACCAGGAGCGCGGCGGCACACGCCAACGGAAGACGACGAGCTGACGTTGCAGCGGCGTGGCCCCCAGAAGCGGCGAGCCGGTGGATGCGATCGGCGAGCAGGGGCATCCCCGACGCAACAGCCGGTGCCAGCCCGCGGCTCCGGTCGCGACCAGTTGCCATCGCAGCGACGTCGAGGAGGCAGCGCGCGTATCCGAGAGCGTCACCGGTGCAGCGGACGACGCGCTGATCGCAGGCGGCCTCCATTTCACAATCGAGGCGGCGGCTCAACCATCGCACGCCGGGGTGAAAGCCAGTGGCGGCAAGCAGGAGGCGCTGGGCCAGCCGTGCCCAGTCGTCGTACCGCTCCAGATGCGCGGCTTCGTGCAGCACGATCAGCTCGAGGCGCTCATCGTCCAGGTTCGCCGCCAGATCGGGCGCGACGAGAATCGACGGGCGAAGCAGGCCCACCGCACACGCGCTGCTGACGTGATCGGATATTCGAAGCTCCGGACGGCGCCCGCGCGCGCGAGCCTGCATCCACCGCGGCAGGCGCTGCTCCCGCGAGCCGAACGGAGTTGCAGAGCGCACGAGGCGCCTCATCGCCGTGAGGCCGGCGACGGTCCGCGCGAGCCCAGCGGCGGCGATCGCCAGCCACGCGAGCGCGCCGGCGGCGAGGATCCAATCAGGCGGGCCGTTCACGCGCCACGCGGCGTGCGGCACGGCCACGCTCGTGAACGTCGCCACGCCGGGCGAGGCGCCGTTCGCATCTGTCGGGACCGCCAACGACCAGAACGCCGCCGTGACGGGATGAAGCGAGACGAGCAGCAGGGCGAGCCACCAGATCGCGTAACGCTGGCCGGCTGCCTGCGGCGACACCGCTTTCAACAGCATGGCTGCGGCAAGCGCCACGACGGTTCCCTGCCAGAGCCAGGCGACCAGCTCGGTCATGCGCGGCGCCTGCCCTTCGAGTGGAGAGCCTCGCGCTCGTCATCGAGCAGCGTACGAAGCCGTTCGAGCTGATCGGGCGCCGGATCTTCGCGGCCGAGCAGTTCCATGACGAGCAGCTCCTCCGAGTTCCCGAAGAACCGTCCCAGCAGCTGCCGTAGAGCGCGCCGCCGGGCCTGCCCTCGATCGATGAGCGGGGAATACGTGTAGCGCCGCCCGTCCTGTTCGTGGCGCACGTAGCCCTTCCGCTCCAGGATGCGAAGGATGGTGAGCACCGTGTTGTAGGCTGGGCGCGGCGTGCCGGCGACCCGTTCGGTGACGTCCCCCACGGTCGCGGGCGATTCTTGCCACAGCGCATCCATGATGCGCAGCTCGGCCTCCGTCAACCCGCTCGATGCCTTGCGACCTGCCACGCCGACGACCATACCGCCGCTGCAATGGCGGCGTCAACTAATAAATTAAGAGATCTGCGGCCGACGACAGGATCACTTCTTGACGACGGCCGCGACCTCGACCGGCAGACCCAATTCGGTCTTCAGCGTGAGGTTGACCGTCTCCCCTTCCTTCAGCGGACGCTTCAGCTCGGAGAGGACGATGTGGACACCTTTGGGATCCATATAAGTCGTCCCGTACGCGTCGACCGTCACGTCCTCCTGCACGGCGTCCTCCTTGCTCGCGTCGCGGAACTCGACCTTGCCCGCCACGTCAGTCGTGCCCGACACGAGATAGATCGCGTACATCCCCGGGTTCTCCACCGTCGCGAACGCGACCGTACTGGTCGCGCCAGCCTCCGGCAGTTTGACCCAGCCGTTCGAGGCGGTGACCGGCTTGTCCTGAGCCCATGCGCCCGTCGCGATCAGCAGACCCACGCCGATTGCGCTCACCGTCGCCCGCACACGTCTCACCCTGTTGCGCATCCCTGCTCCTTCTCCTAGATGGCCGCCAGTACGGCCCGGTGGCTACTCTAACGCGCCGCGGCCGCAGAGGGAAATCGGACCCGGCCGGCGGGCACGACGCGACCTGTACGACAATAGCCACAACCGCTGATGTCGCCGTCCGAACTGCCGCAGATTGCCGCTGTCATCCGGTGGGCGGCGCTCGCCCTCCTCGTCTATCTCGTGTACCTGGTCGTGCGTCCGTTCCTGGTGCCGCTCGGGTGGGCGTGCGTCCTGAGCGTGCTGGTGTATCCGGTTCACGCGCGCCTCAGGGGCCGCATCGGCCACTCGCGATCGGCCGCGCTGACCACCCTGACGACGGCGGTCGTGCTCATTGGACCTGGCGTCCTCCTGACGCTGGCGTTCGCCCGGGAGATGGTGGTGTTCGCGACGTCCCTCCAGAGCTCGTTCGCCGAGGGACACGCAACCCGTCTACAGGAGTGGTGGCACGAGCTCACCGCGCGAGTCCCCGCGCTGGCGACGGTCGACGTCGCGGCCGTCGCGTCCGACGGCCTGCGGCGCGCGGCGACCTTCCTCGTCTCGGAATCCGGCGCGCTGCTGACCAATGTCGCCGTGTTCATCGTCGACCTGGTGCTCTCCCTGTTCGCCACCTTCTTCGTCCTGCGTGATGCGGACGCGATCATGCGCGGCGTCCGGCAACTGCTGCCGTTCGAGTCGCGCGAGCGCGAGGCGATGATTGCGAGAACCGGGCTGTTGATCTCGGCCGGGTTCACGTCGGCCGTCGTCGTCGCGGCCTTGCAGGGATTCTTCGGCGGCCTGGCGTTCATGGTCGTCGGCTTGGCGTCTCCGCTCTTCTGGGGCGTGGTGATGGCGTTCGCCTGCCTGCTCCCGTTCGGGGCATGGGTCGTCTACCTGCCGGCCGCGGTCGGACTCGTGCTCGCGGGCTCGATCACCAAGGGCCTGGTCCTCGCCGCGCTGGGCATCGGCGTCGTGAGCATGGTCGACAACGTGGTACGACCGATCCTGCTCAGCGAGCGCGTGCACATCAACGGACTGGTGATCCTCATCAGCCTCATCGGAGGGCTGAGCGTGTTCGGGCTGCTCGGTCTCGTGCTCGGCCCCATCGTCATCGTCACGGCGGTGGCGCTCGTGAGCAGCTATATCGAGACCAAGACCATCACGATCGTCCCGCCAGGCGGCGACGGCGCCGAGCGCGTCCACACACCCTGACACCGGCCGGCGTCCTTCGTCCGAAGGACGTTCGACCGCCTCGCACGAAGCGGCTTTGATATAAGATTACGAAACACTTGCAATGATGGAGTCTCGCTATTTATAGCGAGCGACCATCCTGTCGCTCATATACGAACATCGATACTTTAATGTTACAAAACATACCCCCCGGCTCGCGGCGACGGCGCGCGGCCGCAGACCAGCCGAGGACGATCCACGCGCTCGGCCGGGCCCTTCGCAGGCGCCGCCTGACCGCGCGCGACGCCACCGAACGCTGCCTCGAGCGGATCGCGAGACACGATCCACGTCTGCACGCGTTCGTGACCGTTTCGGCCGACACGGCGCGCGCGGCCGCGGAGCAGGCCGACGAGGAGCTGGGGCGGGGCATCGACCGCGGCCCGCTCCATGGCGTTCCGGTCTCCTTGAAGGACCTGATCGACGTCGCCGGCGTGCGGACCAGCGCCGCGTCGAGGATCACCGAGGGGCACGTGGCGGAACGCGATGCGGTCCTCGTCGAGCGGTTGCGCACCGCTGGCGCGGTCATCGTTGGGAAGACGAACCTGCACGAGTTCGCGTTCGGAACGACCAATGAAGACTCTGCGGCCGGCGCCGCGCGCAATCCGTGGGACCTCGGGCGCTCTCCCGGCGGGTCGAGCGGGGGCTCGGCCATCAGCGTCGCCACCGGAATGGCGTTCGGCTCGATCGGCACCGATACCGGCGGGTCCGTTCGCATACCGGCTGCCGCATGCGGCGTCGTCGGCATGAAGCCCGCGTACGGCGAGCTGCCGTCGGACGGAATCGTGCCGCTGGCGCCGACGCTCGATCACCCGGGCGTCCTGGCGCGCAGCGTGCTCGACGCCTTCCTGCTCTTCGGGGTGCTGCGCGGCGTGGGCCGGACCCGGCGGCTCGTGAAAGCATCGCTGGTGAACGTCCGCTTCGGCGTCCTCCACCGGTACTTCTGCGACGTGCTGGACAAGGGGGTCTCCGACCGGTTCGACGAGGTGTTGAGCGTGCTGAATGCGGCGCGGAGCCAACTGGTCGAGCGCACGGTGCCGAACACCGACGCCGTCATGGCGACCTTCGTGAACCTGCAGGCTCCCGAAGCGTATGTCTACCACGCCGCCACGCTGAAGGCACATGCGGGGGGCTACACGCCGGCCGTGCGCGCGCGGATCGAGCGCGGCGCCTCCATTCCGGCCACGGCGTATGTCGAGGCGCGTCAGGCGAGGGCGGCATTCACGAAGGCCGTGGACGCGCTGTTCGAGGACGTCGACGTGCTGCTGCTGCCAACGCTGCCGATTCCGGCGCCGCCGCTCGGCGCAGAGGACGTGATCGTCAACGGCAAGCCGGAGGCGGTGCGCGGACTGATGCTGAAGATGACGCAGCTCTTCAACATCACCGGGCACCCTGCGATCTCGATCCCGTGCGGGCGAACACCGGAGGGGCTGCCGATCGGGCTGCAGCTGGTCGGGTCGCGGGACCGGACGCTCAGCTTGCTGGAACTGGCGGCCGGGTGCGAGGCGCTGCTCGAGCGTTCAGAAGGTCGGCGGGGAGTTGACCCAGAGCAGGACGGTCTCCTGGTTTGAGGGGTTGTACCACCGGTGTCCGGTGGTGCTCTCGAACCAGAAGCTGTCGCCTTCGCGGAGGGTGTATCGCTCGAGCTCGTCCAGCCAGAGCTCGAGCTCTCCGGCCATCACGTAGATGAACTCCTCGCCCTGGTGCGAGTACATGCCGTCGCTCCCGGCGCCAGGCTGCACGTGCCAGATGTGGCTCTCGATCTGTCGCGAACCGACCGACAGCTGCTCCATGCGTACGCCTGATTGGGTCTGGATGGCCCGGCGGTCGCGCCGTCGCATCAACCGGTTGAAGCGCTTCGGTAGGCCGTAGAAGTCGAGAACCGTGGTGCCATAGGTCGAGGCCAGGCGCTGCAGCGTGGCCACCGAGGGATTGGCGCGCGAGAGCTCGAGCGAGCTCAGGAACCCGGGCGAGATCTTGGCGCTACGCGCCGCTTCGTGCAGCCCCAGGCCCGAGCGCTCGCGCATTCTCCGCAGCTTGGCGCCCAGGTCCGTCGCACGCTCGGCCGATTCCTTCTTGACGGCCGGTTCTCGCTTGACGGCGGGCTCCTTCCTGGCGGCCTTGACCGCCTCCGGTTCGCGGCTGAGCTCCTGCCGGATGCCCGGCAGGTTCAGACGCTTCACGTCTCGCAAGTACTTGATGCGCTTCAGGACGCCGATCAACTCGTGACTGTACAGGCGGTAGCGGCCGTTGCTGCGCGCCGGCGTGACCAGGCCGACGTTCTCCCAGAAACGCAAGGTAGACGGGCTGACGCCGAGAATCGTCGCCATCTCCCCCACCGTGAGCAAGCCCACGCGCTGAATCGCGGAGTCCTTCGCGCTCGACTTTCGAATGCTCTTACGCGCCACCGATCATCCTCGGGTCGTCAGCCAGCCGAACGCGCGGCCGCTCTCGGTTCCTGCGGCAACCTGAGCCGCGGAGAGAGGCACATGATAAGCCATCCTCCCCTGCGGCATCGCGCCGCCACGGCGCCGCGCTACTGCGGCATGGCGCATCTGAAGTTCGCGGCATCGTCGACGCGGCCGCGGCCAGTGTACCGTGCCATTGCAGGATACGGGCACAACGGTCGCGTGCGTGCAACGCCTCGCGACGGATCGTCGTCGACGTATTTGGTCGCGACGATGGCCTCCGGACCTTCACCAGTCTCGACCCAGCGATCCAGAGCCATCACGACATCGTGGTCCGCATCGGCGATGGGCACGTAACCCTGGTTCGCGCCGCCGAAGACGTTCGGCCCAGGCCCCGACGTGCAGTGATGCAGCCCTGGCGCCATGTAGAGCCGGGTGAAGGCCTCGGTCTCGGCCGCGAACCGGGCCTGCAACTGCCCGTAGAACTCGAGCGTGCTGGTGGGCGGGATCGAATGGTCCGCCCAGCCGTGATACATGATCAGCTTTCCGCCGTGCGCCTTGAACGCCTCCATGGCGGGCGGCCCGGCATCCTGATCGGCTGCCAGCGGCGCGAGCGCCGCCGGCGACGTGGCGAAGTCGAACGATGCGACCGGATCGTAGTCGGCGCCGAACGCGAAGAACCGCATGAAGCCGTCCTGCAGACGCCATGTGCTCGCCGGATAGGCGTGGCGCACGCCCTCCCCGGTGATGTACGCGGGATAGTCCTCTTCGTGGCCGGGCACGAAGCCTGGAAAGATCGCGGTGCCGTCCGGGCGCGACGGACCGCTCCAGATCTTGCGCACCGCCGCCGCCTGGCCCGCGGTCAGACACCCGGGACCGTCGGGGCCCGCGCACGTGATCGTCCCCAGATCGAATCGGCAACGGTCCGGTCGATCGACGACACCGTCCTCGAGCCCGTCCTTCGCATCACACGCCGCGAGCGTCGCCTTCGCGAGCACCGCGATCTTCGCTGGCGGGATCGGCGCGGACGCGAGCGCCTGCGCGTTCCAGGTGTAGGCCATCATCAGCCGCGTCCGATCGGTCACGAAGTTGCCGATGACGACGCCGTCGAAGTCGTCGGGATAGCGCAACACCTCCATCAACCCCATCTTGCCGCCATTGGAGCAGCCGACGAAGTAGGAGCGGCGCGCCTCGCGGCCGTAATAGGCGTGCGCGATCGTCTTCCCCAGCACCGTGACGAGGTGTGTCGCGCGATGCGCGTAATCGAGCTGCGCCTTCTCGTTGTCGAGCGCCCACGACGCGTCCGAGGACTGTCCCTGGTGCCCCGTGTCGCTGCCGGCGACCGCGTATCCGCGCGCGAGGGCCTGATTCAGGTTTGGAATCGTGCCGTTGAACCCTCCGCCGCCGGCGACGAAGTACTTTCCGTTCCACTGCTCGGCGGGCAGCGCCACTCGGAAGTGAATCGTGCCTTCGAGGACGCCCGACACGTCGCAGTGGGACGGCACCGGCCCGGCCGCCGGAGCGGCGGCCGCCGACGTGATCGCCACGTCCGGCAGCGTCAGCGCAGACAGGCGCGCGCACGCCGCCTTCGCGCTCGACTCCTGCCCCGCCTGTACCGCCTGCACCGCTCCGCCGCCGCCCGTCGACAGCGCCACCGCCGCCGCGGCCAGCAGCGCCTTCGCGTTCCTTCCGTTCAGACCATTGAGGCTCGTTCCCATGTGTTCCCTCAGCCAAGTCCAAGGAGCCGGCGGGCGTTCGCGAACAGAATCCGATCGCGGTCGGCCGGGCTGATGCCCAGCTGTCCCACGATCTCGCGCGGACGCTCGTCGCCCATGTTGAAGCAGTAGTCGCTGCCGAGTACGACGCGATCGACGCCGACCAGCGCGACGAGATACTTCAGCGCCTCCGGCGAGTGGGTGATCGTGTCGTAGTGAAAGCGCGTGAGGTAGTCGGCCACCGGACGTTCGGCGACGTTCTTCAAGTCGGGAATCACCTGCTGTCCCCGCTGAATCCGCCCGTAGAGGTATGGGAATGCCCCTCCGGCGTGGGGCAGCAGCACCTGCAACGCCGGAAATCGATCCATCACGCCGCCAAAGACCAGGTGCGCAACGGCGAGCGTCGTGTCGAACGGATTCCCAAGCAGGTTCGGCAGATAGAAGCGGCGCATCCGATCCAGGCCCACGACGGCCGGGTGCGGGTGGAGCATCAGCGGCAGCCCGAGCGACTCGACCTTCTCGAAGAGTGGGAAGAGGGACGGGTCGGAGAGCTCGACGCCGCCGATGTTCGTCGGCGCGTAGACCGCGCGCATCGCGCGCTGGCGCCCGACACGTTCGAGCTCGGCAATCGAGCGGGGGACGTCGTTCAACGGCAGCGCGATGCATCCGACGAAGCGATCCGGGTGCTTGCCGTGCGCCTGCGCCGCCGCGTCGTTGTACGTCCGCGCCAGCTCCGCGGCACGCTCGCCCTCGGCCAGGTGCGGCATGGGCATCGTCAGCGAGAGGGCGTGCAGCTGCACGCCGGCCGCGTCCATCGCGGCCAGACGCCTGTCGAGGTCCCAGTAGCTCTGATCGAGCACCGTCACCGCTCCCCCGCCCGTCAGCGTCGGCCCCGCCGCCGCGTGCAGGTCCACGGAGAAGCCGCCCACGCCCCCGCGCTCGGCGATGCTCTCGAGATAGGCCATCGGGAAGTAGTGGGCGTGCGTGTCGAGGGCCGGGACCGTGGACTGCGCGCGCGCCGTGCGCGACAGCGCCGCCGCAGCCGCGATCGAGCCTCCGAGCGCGAGGATCCGCCTCCTGGAGATTCGGGCACCGCACGCGCAGCCTGCCGCAGCCACGCCCGCGTACTGGTTCGTCGGCCGCAGGTGCGCCGTCATGCGTTCACCCTCGTCGACTCGTGCCACGCCAGGGCCTGCTCGCCGTTCCAGTGCCGCACACCGTCGAAGCGGCTGATGTAGGCGTAGATCTCGTCGAGGTACCGCAGCCGTGCCGGCTGCCCGCTGATGTACGGATGGACGGCGATCGTCATGAACTTGGGCCGCGCCGCACTCTCCTCGTACAGCTGATCGAAGGTATCGATGCACTTCTGCGTCCAGTACCGCGGCTCGTGGTGCTGGACGACGAACATCGTGATGTCGTTGCACTCGATCGAATAGGGCAAGGTGACCAGCGGGCCGTACGCCGTCGCGATCTCCGTCGGCTCGTCGTCGTGCACCCAATCGCCGATGTAGCGGATGCCCGCCGCCGCCAGGTGGTCCGGCGTCTCCAGCGTTTCGGTCAGGCCCGGCCCGAGCCATCCCTTGGGACGGCGGCCCGTGAACCGCTCGATCGTCTGCAGCGTCCGCGCGATCGTCGCCTGCGGATGCGGCTCGGCGTGGAGCGGCTGCTGCTCGTAGCTGTGCGCCATGAATTCCCACCCGGCATCGCGGCACGCGGCCGCGACGCGGGTGTAGTCGGCGCACACGCGGGCGTTGATCGAGACCGTGGGCTCGATTCCGCGCCGCTGATAGAGGTCGTGCAATCGCCAGAAGCCGACGCGCATCCCGTACTCGTGCCAGCTCCAGTGCGGCACGTCGGGCAGCACCGTGCGGCCGTTCGGCGCAGGCAGCAGCTGCCTCGCCATCGGACGGGTGATATCCCACACCTCCAGATTGATCACGCTCCAGATCGCCATGCGCGCGTCGCCGGGCAGCTTGAGGGCGGGTCGGTCGACGATCGCGGAGTATTCAAGACGTTCACGAGGTTGAGTCATCGATACCTTTTGTCTAGGGATGCCTGGTGGAGTCCGGCGACTCACCACTACACACTCCATGCCAGCCAGACCACCATGTCGTGTGTTCCATTGCAAGCTTATAGAACACCACATTCGACCGGCGATCGCGGATCGCCAAGTGAATCGCCAGCACAAAAATGGCGCGCTTTCAAAAGCATTCGTGCACTTGTGTCCGTTCCGACCGTCCCGCCATCCGCCTGCCGCTGTCGTTTCCGGAGCCGAGCCAGTCTGACCTACCCTACTAGTCCATTGTAATGTTGATGTCTGTCGATCACGGAGGCCCTCCACGCCTTCCGATCGGCGCTTCCGCACTGAATCCGTGCACGGCGCGCTCGCGCCAGCCGCGCGACGCACCATCGACGCACGCATCGGACCGACAGCTTCGTCGCTTTCACTCGCCGCCGACGCGCATTTGTGTCTGAGACACCATGTCGCGTTGCACGCGATCGGCCCGCATACCCAGCGCGTGCGCCTGCAATCGCGCCGATGTCGGCTGGCACGCGCGCTGCATTGTCGTCCTGCGTCACGCACAGGACATCGCCGTGTCATCACCGCTCTCGCATTGGTGCGAACGCGAGTGGTGACACCACGCGACACGGCACGCGAGACGCGGTTCGCACGGATGCTCAAGAGGCCGGCAGCATCACCGTCCGGACCGCACGGCAGATCGTGAATCGCACGGCAGTTGAATCGTCTCTCGCGATCGGATACCGGCAGTCGCCGTGGCGCAGGACGACGCAGACGTGCAGGAGGTTGGTGAGATGAGCGGAGCAAGAGTAGGACGCCCGAGCGCGATGCTGAGAGCGATCTCGCGCGCCACGGCGCAGGCAACGGCTGTCGCGGCGGTCGCCCTCGTACTACTGGGGTCGACGCGCGCGGCGGCGCAGACCGGCGGCACCATCACGGGCGTCGTGAAGGACACCCAGGGGGGCGTCCTCCCCGGCGCGACCATCACCGTGCGCAACGCCGACAGCGGCGTCACGCGCACGGCAATCTCCGAAGGGCTGGGCGACTTCCGCGTGCCGGGCCTCCCGCCCGGCAGGTACAACGTCGTGGCGGAGATGCCCGGCTTCGAGACGCGCGAGGTCAAGGGCCAGACGCTCGTCATCGGAGCCGAGCTCAAGTTCGAGCTGACGCTGGGGCTGTCGGGACTCGAGGAGAACCTGACCGTCACCGGCGTGGCGCCCGTCATCGAGACGACCAAGAGCGAAGTGGCGCAGGTCGTGACGCAGCAGCAGATTCAAACGCTGCCGGTCAACAACCGGCAGGCGTTGACGCTCGCCCTGCTGCTGCCCGGCACCAGCCAGGATGGCACGCGGGCTCGGAAGGTGAACGCCAACGTCGGCGCGGGTGGCGGATTTTCGTCGAGCGCCTTCCTGGTCGACGGCGTCAGCAATCAGCAGACGTCGGCCGGCGAGCCGCGCCAGGACTTCCCGCAGGGCGCGATTCAGGAGTTCCGCGTCAACATCAGCCAGGCTGCGGCCGAGTTCGGCGGCACGACCGGCGGCGTCGTCACCATCGTCACCAAGAGCGGCACGAACACGTTCACCGGGGAGACCTTCGAGTACTTCCGCGACAAGTCGCTCAATGCGATGAACAAGTTCGAGAAGCTCGCGCAGGAGACGACCGGCGCTCCGAAGCCGCCCTTCCGGCGCAACCAGTTCGGCCTCTCGCTCGGCGGGCCGCTCGTCCAGAACCGCGCGCACTTCTTCGCCGCCATGGACTTCACGGAAACGGACACGCCCTTCACGGTGAGCACGGGCAAGCCGGAGCTGTACAGCTCGGTCGAAGGCGTGTTCTCGAACGCCCAGTACCGGCGCATGGTCTTCGGCCGGGGTGACGTGCAGATCTCGCCCACGCAAACCGCGTTCGTCCGCTGGGGCTGGGAGCGCGACCACATCACGTGCGAGACCTGCGGCGCCGGCCGAGCCTCGTTCAGCGGGAGCAGCGTCGATCAGCGACGGCACTCGCTGGCGGCGGGCCACTCGTGGGTCGTTGGGCGACGCTCGCTGAACGAGTTCCACTTCCAATGGGCGCCGTTCATGTTCCTGCAGTATCCCCCTGGCACGTCGGCCTACACCGATCCGACCGCGTTCCCGGCGGATCGCTTCTCGCCGATGACGGCCGTCTACCAGTTTCCGAGCATGACCTACGGCACCAACACCAGCCGCGTGCAGAAGGAGACGTGGTGGGAGTTCCGCGACGACTTCAGCACGGGTTTCGACTGGGGCGGCAGTCACGCGCTGAAGTTCGGGGGAGCGTCCGTGCGCGGCCCGAATCAGGACGACTCGGCGTCCAACTCGCTCGGCACGTGGCAGTTCTCGACCGATCAGCCGTTCGATCCCAATGATCCGTCGACCATCGCGGCGCTGTCGAAGCCGCAGCTCTTCACCGCGTCGCTTCCGCAGGTCTATCGCAACACGAAGAACAGCTGGCTTCAGGCCTACGTCCAGGACGAGTACCGGCCCGGCGCCAACCTCACGCTGAACTTCGGGCTGCGGTACGACCTCCAGTACGACTCGTGGAACCAGAACATGGATCTGTCGACGTTTCCCCGGCCGCTCCCCTACATCGATCCGAAGGCCCGCAAGGACCACAACAACTTCGGTCCGCGTGCCGGATTCGCCTATGACCTGCGCGGAAACGGCGCCACGCTCGTGCGCGGCGGCTACGGGCGGTACTACCGGTACATCTTCGGCAGCTTCGGCAGCGAGCAGTCCAACCTGCTGCAGGCGTCCATCCGCATCACCAACCCGTCGTATCCCGATCCCTACGGAGGACGATCGCCGCTCGATTTCGCGTCGACGGCGCCGCCGAACATAAACATCGTGTCGAGCGACATCAGGAATCCGCAGGCCGACGCGTTCAACATGGGCTTCTCGCAGACGCTGACGTCGAACGTGTCGCTGCACGTCGACGCCATCTACAACCACACGACCAGCGACACGCTGACCACGAACATCAACACACCCGATCCGGTCACGCGCGTCCGGCCGCTGCCCGAGTGGGGCCGCATCGTCCAGTCGGCGCCGCTCGGCGAGGCGAAGTATCGGGCCCTCATGATGCGTCTCGACAAGCGCTTCGCCGACCGCTACATGTATCTGGTCTCGTACACGCTGTCCAAGTCGGAGGGCAACCTGGGCGGGATTACCCAGGCCTACAACCCGGAGCTCGACTGGGGACCGGCCGACAACGACCGACGCCACATGCTCGTCTCAAGCGGCGCGGTGCTCCTCCCCGGCGACGTCACGCTCGGCGCGGTGTGGACGCTGCGTTCGAAGATGCCGTTCTCCGCGCTCGCCGGCACCGACATCGACGGCGACAGCGCCACGACCGACTACGTGCCCGGCACCTCGGCGAACCAGGGTAACCGCAGTCTCGACCTCTCGATGGTCAACGCGTGGCGCGCGCAGAACGGGCGAGGACCGATTCCGGCCAGCCAGATCGAGAACAACAACTTCAACAGCGTCGATCTTCGCGCGAGCAAGACCTTCCGGCTGCACGGCAGCCAGCGCGTCGAGGCGATCGCACAGCTCTTCAACGTCTTCGGACGCGACAACCTGCTGGTTCCGGGCGGCTCCGGCAGCTACGTCGAAAACGCGCTCTCGGATTCGTTCGGGCGCATTCTCAGCGCACAGAACCGCCAGCAGGCCGAGCTCGCCGTTCGGTTCACCTGGTAGGAGGACACTCGTGGACAAGACCTCTCGACGAATTGGACGCCGCCGGTTTCTCGCCGGCACTGGTGCCGCATTCGCGGCGGCTGCGGGCGGCGGCTTCGACGCCCTCCGGGCCCAGGTCACGGGCAGCACACCTGGCGGCGGCACGGTTCCGCTGCGGCTTCCCATGGGCGCGCTGACCTATCTCGATCGCAAGGAGTACATCTCCAACATGGAGATCCTTGCGCACCTCCCGGGCGGGGGCAACGGCGCCACCGACGGCAACTCGTCGACTTTCTGGACCAAGGGCGGACGCCGCGTGTTCCTGAACGGCACCGACATCACCGATCCGCGCAAGCCGGTGGTCGCGTTCAAGCCCTCGCGGAACGGAAACGGTTCACTGGCCTATGTCAAAGGGCTGAAGAAGTGGATCTCGCTCGGATCGTCGGGCCCACCGCTCACGGCGCCGACACCGCAGTTCCCGCGCGGCCAGTACGACCCGGAGTACGCGGCGAAGAGCCGCAACTTCACCGGACTTCGCGGCATCCGTACGTTCGACGTCACCGATCCCGAGCGGCCCACCCTGCTGCAGGAATTCAGCACCGGGACCAAGGGCGGCGGCACGCACGCCAACTTCTGGGATGGCGGCCGCTACGCGTATCTCGACTGCGGCTGGGACGACCAGTTGCGGATGGAGAGCAGCGAGCGCCCGTACAGCAACGCCCTGATGATCGTCGACCTCCAGGATCCGGCACGCATCAAGGAGGTGGCCAGGTGGTGGGTGCCAGGCCAGCGCTACGGCGAGGAGGCCGAATACCGCAAGTACCCGTTCGCGGGTGACGGCTCGTCATGGACCGGCTGCCACGGCGGCGCGACGGTCCCGACACGCATCGAAGACGGTGGAACGCTCGGCTACGTCGGCATGGGCCAGTTCGGGATGTTCACGCTGGATCTCACTGACGTCACCAAGCCGAAGGCGATCCACCGCATGGCGCACGACCTCGAGGCGATGGGCGGGATCCCGTATCACACGATCTACCCGATTCCCGACGATCCGAATCAACCACAGCTGAAGAACCACATGATCGCGGTCTTCGAATGTCTCGAGACCGACTGCCGCGAGCCCTGGCACACCAGCTACGTCGTCGACGCCACGAACCCGCGCGAGCCGAAGATCGTCGGCATCTTCCCGCGCCCGGTTCCGCATCCGGACGCACCGTACGCCGACTTCTGCCAGGCGCGGGGACGATTCAGCTCGCATAACATCCAGCCGCTCATCGCTCCGGGCCAACCGCGTGCCGACTTCGTGGCCCTGACCTACTTCAGCGCCGGGCTGCGCATCTACGACATCCGCAATCCGGCGGAGCCGAAGGAGGTCGCCTACTGGGTGCCGCCGGCCAATGGCGACATGAACCAGTGGGAGACGTGGCGGCGCCGCGACACGTCGGTCTTCGTCGAGTGGGACCGCAACATCATCTGGGTCGGCTCGAACGGCGGCCTCTACGCCCTCTCGTGCCCGTTCCTCGGCAAGCCGGTGCTCGAACCGAAGAAGGTCGAGCGCTGGGCCATGCCGCACCTCAACGCCGGATGGGAGGACGGCTCGGCGACTGCGTTCCACTTCGGGAGATCGACGAGCCAGATGGTCTAGATGGCTGCCGGCTTCCTCGGCAACCTGCCGGCGACGATCGGACGGAGGGCGCGCCCTCCCGCAACCCAATGACGGAGCGGTCCGATGAGCACGAGTGAATCACGCACGTCCCCCAAGACACTCGTCTGGGGCATGACAGGCCTGCTCGCCGCGATGATCCTCATCGCGGCGGGCCGGTGGCTCGGTCCGATGGCCGAAGGCCAGCACGCCATGCAGGAGGGACGCCTGCAGGCGGCGCTCGAACGATACGGCACGGCCGAGCGCCGCCTGGCCGGCTCGGCCGCGGGCAGACGCCTGCTGCCGTCTCTGCGCGACCGCGCGGTCAGCAACGAGCTCTCCCTCATGTACTCGTTGAAGCAATACGACGAGGTGATCGACCGCGCCGGCGCGGTGGAGTCCGCAGCCGCCCGCTTCTGGGCCGGCTGCGCGCTCTTCGCCAAGGCCGATGTCGACATCAGCGACAAGAACCGCCTGACCTGGATGGCCCAGGCGCAGCGCGAGTTCCGCCGCGCGATCGAAGCGAACCCCGATGACTTCGACGCGCGCTTCAACTACGAGCTCACCGGCAGGTTGATCGCAGGCATGAAGAAGGATCCGCTGCTGGAGCGGCCCAAGGACCTGCAGATGCTGACGCCGTCGAGCGCACAGGCACCGCGAAAGGTCAGCTGATGACGTTGGGACAGTTCCGGCTGGTCGAGCCCGACGCCCTCTACGCGCTTGGCGTGCTTCCCTTGCTCTGGTTGGCCTGGGCCGCACAGCGGTGGCGCCGATCCCGCGATCGCCGCGCCTCGGGGCTCGACGGTCGCGGCTTCGGCCTCGACGGTCGAGGCTCCGGGTTCGGCGCGCGCGACGCGGCACCCGGCAGGCGCACGACCGGCAGCGGCCGCCGCCTGCCCATGGGCGGGAATGGCGCCTTCCTGCCGTCGACGGGCCTGCGCCGCGACATAACCGTGCTCGCACTCTCGATCGCCATCTCTGTGGCGCTGACCATCGCCGCCGCCCGCCCGCAAGCGATCGTCGACGTGCCTGAATACGAGACCTTCGATTTGATCATCGCCATCGATCGCTCGGCTTCGATGCTCGCCACCGACATCCAGCCGTCGCGCCTGGCTCGCGCCTGTCTGGAAGTGCAGCACTTCCTGCAGCGCAAGCCGCCGAGCATCGACCGCATCGCCCTGATCGCCTTCGCCGGCACGCCGATCGTGACGTCCCATCTGACCAGAGACGACGAGATCGTGGGTTTCTTTCTCGAGTGGATGAAGGACGACCACACGCCGTTCTACGGCACCGACCTCGCCGCCACCCTCCAGAGCACCCTGCGCGTGGCGCGCGTCGAAGCGCCGGAGAGGAAGACGGTGGTGGTTCTCCTGTCGGACGGCGAAGACCACGGCGAGACCGGCCCGGCCGCCATCGACGACCTTCGCGCCGCCGGTATCCCCGTGTACTCGATCGGCATCGGGGGTGACGAAGCCGTCACCATTCCGGCCCCGCTCGGCGCCGACTCCCCCGCCGTGCTCGACGACGACGGCAGACCGCTCCTGGCCCGCTTCAGTGAAGGGACGCTGCGCCATGTCGCCAGCGCCACCAACGGGTCCTACTTCCGATCGACGAGCGGTGGCGAGCTCTCCGCCGCTCTCACACAGATCGCCGAGCGCGAGCGCAAGCCGATCGCGTTCCGCGAAGAGTACCGAGACATGTCCATCGTGCCGCTCGGCGTCGCCGCCGCCCTTCTCTCCGTGCTGCTGGTGGTCCTATGACGCTCTCGTCACCCCTCGTCGAGGCCGCGCCGGTGACGTCCGACGGCATTCTCGCGACCACCAACGCGCTCGAATCCGAGATCACCCGCGTCGTCGTCGGACAGGACCGGCTCGTCAAGCGCCTGCTCACCGCGCTATTCGCCTCCATCCCGTATTCGATCACACGCGCCGAGTCGCGGGCCGGGTGCGGCCACGTGCTCCTGGAAGGCGTCCCCGGCGTCGCAAAGACGCTGCTCGTCACCACCGTGGCGCACGTCATCTCGGCCACGTTCCAGCGGATTCAGCTCGCGCCGGACCTCCTGCCGTCGGACATCGTCGGATCGCGGATCTACGACGCGGCGACCGCCACGTTCCGAACCGAGCGCGGTCCGATCTTCGCGAACATCGTCCTCGCCGACGAGATCAATCGCGCGACGCCGAAGACGCAGAGCGCACTGCTCGAGGCGATGCAAGAGCGGCAGGTCACGATCGCGGAGCAGACCTATCGCCTCGACGATCCGTTCTGGGTGCTGGCGACCCAGAACCCGGTCGAGCAGGAAGGCGTGTACGTCCTGCCGGAAGCCCAGCTCGACCGCTTCTCGATGATGCTCAAGGTTGGGTACCCCTCGCCGGCAGACGAACTGGCGATGCTGAAGGCCGACTTCGCGAAGGTCGCGCTGACCCCGCGCCTCACCCCGTCGCAAGTCGGCGTCATCCGCGACTTCATCCGGGCTCAGGTCCACGTCGACGACCGCCTGCGCGAGTACATCATCCGGCTCGGTCAGGCGACCCGTGCCCCTGCAACGGTGGGTCGTCCCGACCTGGCGGAACTGCTCGCGGTCGGCCTGTCGCCGCGCTCCTACCAGCACCTTCAGGCGCTGGCGCGGACCAACGCGTTTCTCCATCACGGCCGGTTGTACGTCCTCCCCGGCGACATCAAGGAGGTCTTCTGCGACATGGCGCGCCACCGCGTGGCGAGGACGATCCGCGCACAGGCCGAGGCCATCGATCCGGACACGATTCTGGGCGAGCTGCTGACGGCGGTGCCGATCCCATGAGACGCCGCCGATGATGCCCGACCACCTCGTCCAGGAGGTCCGCTACATCGAGCTGCGAACGCGCAAGCGTCTTCGCAGCCCTCGCGCAGGCGGACAGCAGAGCGCCCTGAGGGGCGACGGCTTCGACTTCGAACAGCACCGCCCGTACCGACCCGGCGACGATGTCCGCCGCATCGACTGGCACGCGACCGCGCGTGCGGGCGCTCCGTTCGTGCGGCAGACCAGAGCCGACCGCGAGCTGCAGGTCGTCGTCGCCGTCGACCTGTCTCGATCGATGCAGTTCGGCTCGGAAGGCCGGAGCAAACACGAGGCGCTGGTTCTCGCGTCGGCAGCCCTCCTCTTCGCCGCGCTCGAGGATCGCCTGAGCGCCGGCGTCGTCGGATTCGCCGAAGACGTGGTCGAGTCCACGGGACCTGTTGCCGACCGTGAAGCGGCGTGGGCGGCCCTCCGGCGCGTCTGGACGCTGCAGGACTCCTCGTCGCGCACGCTGATGCAACCCGCCATCGAACACCTCCTGAGGACGCTCAAGCGCACGACGCTCGTCTTCATGGTCTCGGACTTCCAGACGAACGAACGGCTCGACAACATGCCGGAACTGATCATGCTCGCCGCGCGGCACGACGTCGTCGCCATCGTCGTCGAGGATCGCGCCGAGACGCGGCTCCCTTCCGGATCCGGGTTCGTCAGGTTTCGCGATCTCGAATCGGGCCGCGAGCGCGTCGTCGGGCTGACGCCGCGCACTCGCCGCCTCTATGAGGAAGAGCTGCGGCGGCGACGGCTCGAGCTGCGCAACATGCTGTATCGCGCAGGGGTTGCACAGGTCATGGTCGATCCTCGGGAGGATGTCCTCCTGCCGATCATGCGGCTCTTCGACGGGAGGAACGCGTGAAGACGCGACACTGGTGTGCTCTGTTCGTGATGCTGTCGGCGGGATGGACCGGGATGACGGCGCAGGACTTCGACTCACTCGTCCCTGGCGCCTCGACGGCGGCTCCAGCGCCGCGGCCTTCGCCCCAGGCGCCTCGACGCGCAGCACCACGGCCGTCGCGGCGTGCCGCCACGGCGCCCGATCCTCCTCCGCCGCAGGCCGCGCGCCCACCCGCACGGCCCTCGGCGCCAATCGGGATTGTGGCCTCGGTCGATCGCACGGCGGTGTGGCTGGGCGAGCCGCTCGTCTACACCGTCGACATCACCTGTCCACCAGGCACCGACATCCTCGCAGACGACCTCTCGCGCGACCGGCTGCGTCCGACTGGGCTCGAGGTCGTCGACGCCCTTCAAACACGCACGGTCGACGACGACGGCACGATCCGCTATCGGAGCCAGGTCACGCTCGTGAGCTACACGATAGGCGACGTTCCCGCCCGGCTCGAGCCGCAGTCGATCCGCTACTACGTTCACACCGCCGGACAGGCGACCGACACCCTCGTTCCCGCGGACGAGATCGCGCTCGCGCCAGTGTCGGTCGCGGTCCGCAGCGTGATTCCGGACAACTCGATCACGTGGATTCGCGACGTCCGTCCGGTCGCGGCGATGCCGGCCCTGTTCGAGTGGTTCGTTCCGGTGGGCGTACTGATCGGCGCCGTGTCCGTCGCGCCGCTCGGCTGGGCGGCGTTCGGCCTCGTGCGCCGGCATCTGCCGGCGCAGCCAGCCCGAGTCGGAACGAGCGCGACGACATACCGCACCCGGATCGAGGAGGCGCGTGTCCAGGGTGCGACCGGCGACATCGAGGGGCGCCTGGCGGCGTTTGCGACGCTCAGCGGCGTCATTCGTGAGCGGCTGACCGATCTCGGTCTCAACGGAGCGAGTCTGACGCCGGACGAGATCGCGGCCGCGCTCGCGACGAAGGCACCGGCGCTGGCCGGGTTGGAGCTCCCTTCGATTCTTCGCCTGTGTGAACGCGCCCTGTATGGGGGAGCCGATCACGTCCCGCTCGCGTCCGACGTGCCTGCGGCGGCCGATACTGCCGAGCAGTTGTTGGCAGCGAGGACCCGATGACGATCGCGTTCCTGCGACCCTGGCTCTGGGTGATGGTGCCGGCGGCGGTCATCGCCGTGAGCCTGATCCGCCGCCTCATGCGGCCGCGCGCCATCGCGTTCACCCGTCTCTCGATGATGAAGGATCCGCGCTTTCGCGCATCGAAGCTGCGCCACCTACCCGAAGTCGTGCTCTGGATGGCGGCGACCTTCGTGGTGTTCGCGCTGATGGGTCCGCAGGTCCGGACAGTCGAATACGGCCTCGAGGCCAAGGGGCTGGACATCGTCTTCGTGATCGACCTGTCGGTGAGCATGCTTGGGCGCATCGGCGTGACAGGTGAAGTGAGCGGTCCGTGGGTGCCGCCGCCCCCGGGGGAAAGCCGGATGGACGCGACGAAAGAAGCCCTGCGCACCTTCATCAACCTGCGCCGCGACGATCGCATCGGCATCGTCGTGTTCGCGGACAACGCGTACATCGTCTGTCCGCTGACGTTCGATCGCGAGCACCTGCTGAACTACTTCGACCTGCTCGATCCCAACGCTCTCCCTGGCGAGAGCCTCACCGCCATCGGCGACGGGATCACGGCGGGCACGGCGCTGCTGATGAAGCAGTCGGCGCCGAAGGTCC
>JBFXAT010000058.1:0-28043 GCA_050183995.1 Vicinamibacterales bacterium | reverse complement strand
GCGTGTGGCGAGGGGCGTCATGCGGTCACCATGGCGTAGACCAGCGTGAGCATGCCGACCCAGCCAGCGACCAAGATCAGCTTCATGAGGAAGCGGTCGAACGCGATGCGCGCCTCTGACTCAGCGAAGGTGAGCGGCTTACGGGACATAAGTGCCTCCGAGGGGGAAGTGTGACGCCATCTGTGACGGGCATCCAATGGATAACAGTGCGCAATCCCGCAGTGCAAGAGGGGTGCACGTCACGAGCGTTACAACCCAGGAACGACGCCACAAATCGAGAGGCGAGAGAGCACGCCAGCGCCAGCACGACCCTACGAAAACGTAAGAACGTGCGTGGAAACTAAAGCCTTAGTGTCACGACCGTTATTTGGCGTAGAATGGCGGTTGTAACAAACGTGACAGCTCGTGACAACCTCTGTCACGCCCGTAAGTCGCTGTGCGCGTGAGACTTATATGCTGCGCGTTACAAAGTAACGGGAAAAACGACACCTCCAGCTTTGTGAAGGGCCAGGCTCGAGGGTGCCCTCGCGCGCATGGGGCTATCTCTTTTTTTTGTAACTTAGAGGGTAATGGATGGTGGGAAGTGGTGGAGCGCCAACGACTTAGGCGACGTGACAACGGTTGTCACGTGTTGTCACGGAGGTTAGGCGCGGTTTTCGTAACCTCATGGGGCGCAAGGGGATAACGGTCGTGACAGGTGTGGGATAAGCTGCGCGGCTAAGTCGTTGTGGCTACACGACGTAACGGCCGTGACAGGGGGGTCGGCGGAGGCGAAAGCGACCACATGTCCCACCACGCTGCACTTGCATGCCTTTTGGATGCACTTGCATGCCATTCGGTCAACTTGGCCGATCCTAAGAGGTTCGGAGATAGGGGCGTCACGAGCGTTACGATGGCGTCGTTACGCGGATCGGGCGCAGCGGAGGGGGTAGACGGAGGGCTGGACGGCGCGACTCGAGGGGAAGGACGGGGCGACAGGAGCTGCACGAGCTCGCGGCTCGAGGGGCGGAGCTCGACCGACCCCCCACCCCCTCTCAACCGGAAAGCCCCAGGCCCCCGCCGGGACTCCGGTTCCCCCGAGATTTGACCTTCGCGCGCTCTCGGCTTGACTTCTGCGGAAAGGCGCAGTTGTATGTCGCACATGAGTCGCACTGTCGCGCTGATACGCTTCCCCTGCTGTGGTGGTGGTCGTGGGTAGCCATGTCGGTGACGGCGAGATCCTGCACGAGCTGTTGCCTCCGGAGGATCCGGACGAGGATCCGTGGCCGCTGGTACGGAACCCGAAGAAGCGAGCGTGGCTGCGGGGTTACGCGCTGACGGGGCTGAAGAAGGCGGCGTCGAAGGCGGCTGGCGTGGGCGTGATGGCGTACAAATCGCGGTCGTGGATGAGCGACCCGCACTTCGTGGCGGCTCTGGCGGTGGCGGAGCAGATGTACGCGGACATGCTGGAAGACGAGGCGACGCGTCGGGCGGTGCACGGCGAGCGTCGGTACAAGTTCGATCGAGGCGAGCCGCGTATCCATCCGGACCGGTGCGAGTGCGGGCACGATCGGCGGAAGTACCATGCTCGAGCAGAGATCAAGCGGCCGGCGGGGATCTCTCTCCCGGGCGAGAAGGAGGAGGTCGTCACGGAGATCCTCTGGGGCCCGTGCTTGCGGGCGGGCTGTGAGTGCGGGGGGTTCCAGGGGGAGCCGTACTACGAACTCGAGAAGAGCGACCACCTGCTCGAGGTGATGATGAAGGCTGCGCGTCCGAACAAGTTCGCGCAGCGGGTGCTGACGGGTCCGGATCTCAGGGACCTGGACTTGGAGCGGATCGCGGCGACGGGTCCGGCTGGTCAGGCGCTCGTGGCCAGGATCGCGCGGGGGGACAATCCGTACGCGGTGCTGGCGACGGCGACGGAGGAGGTGCTGAAGCTGCTGCCGGGCAAGCTGCCCCCTCTCGAGGACTCTCCCCCGGAGGGTGCCGAGCTCGGCGGTCCGGGCACGGCGGTTCGGCGGCCACCTGACGAGGAGGAAGAGCTGTGATCTCGCGTGCTGCGTTCCTGGCATGTCTGCCGGGCCTGGCGCTGCTGCGCCGGCTCCCTCCTGCTCCGCAGAAGCATGCCGAGCACCTGTTCATGTACGACGAGCTCCCGCCGCTGGTGAATCCGGCGTGTGAGATCACGGGGAGCCGGGTGCACATGGTCTGGGACGAGCCCTTCTATGGCCGTTCGTTCGTGGAGGCGAACGACCTCGACACGAAGCAGCGCGTGAAGAACAACCTGCTTCGCAAGCTGCTCGACGAGTACGAGCGGGGGCTGCTGGGATGATCTCGCGACTCGAGTTCCTCGCCGCGCTCCCCGGAATGGGGTTCCTCGCGCGGTTCTTCCCGCGGTGCGAGGGCTGCGGAGAGCCGTGGGGCGGCGCCCGTCTCGGCCTCAAGCTGTGCGACCGGTGCAGCCAAGCCGAGCTCTTGGAGGCGCTACGCGTGCTCACGGACCGCGCGTACCCTCCCGTCGAGCCCGACGACTACGTCGTCTTCGCGGAGCCGCACCCGTCGTGCGACCCGATGGTGGCGTATCACGACGGCTACCGGCCGTTCTGGATCGGCGAACAGGGCTTCTACCGGCTCGCCGACGCCATCGAGGCGGCGGAGGAGGGCGCGGTGATCCTGGTGGTCCCGCCACACCCGGTGATCCCCGTCCCTGTCCTGCGATGAGCAAGACGTCGAAGCGTCGGCCGCGGCAGGTGAGCCTCTCGAGGTACGAGCAGAACTTCCACCGCACGTTCGGCGGCGAGCCGCCGGAGAAGCGCCAGCCCAGGGACGACGACGCGCGGGATGGCTACGTCGCCGTGATGTTGACCCAGGTCAACGAGGGGTTCGTGCGGATTCGCCCACCCCTCCCCCGGCAGTAACCCCTCCCAGGCCCCTCAGATTTTTGGCAGAAAACCCCAACCCAGGAGTGCAGCATGTCCGCAGCGGTGGCGCCGGTCCACGATAGGCTGGTCGTGAAGCTCGACGAGAAGCAGGGCGAGCGGAAATCAGAGGGCGGGCTGTTCATCCCCGTGACGGTGACGTCGAAAGAGAAGCCGCAGACGGGCGAGGTGCTCGCCGCGGGTCCTGGCCGCTACACGGACGCGGGCGCGCTGATTCCGATGTCGGTGAAAGCGGGCCAGCGCATCCTGTTCGGCAAGTACTCGGGCTCGGAGATCGAGCTCGACGGGCAGAAGGTGCTGGTGATCAGGGACTCGGACGTGATGGGGCTGCTGCCGGAGTAGATGTCGCGCTTGCGCTGCGGTTTCCCGCAGTGTAGCGTGAAGTCGCTCACCCTGGGGGGGTGATGAGCTGGCTCTAACGAGTACAGCTCTCTACGGCGGGCCTCCGGGCCCGTCGTAGGTCTCTCCCGGGCCGTCACAGTTCACGTCACAGGACTCGTATGGGCACGAAGACGAAGCCGCGCAAGCCGCGGAAGCCGAAGGGAACGAAGTACTAAGCATCTAAGGTGCGGGGTGGAGCAGCCCGGTAGCTCGCCTGCCTCATAAGCAGGAGGTCGCTGGTTCAAGTCCAGCCCCCGCAATAGGTCCTGGGGAGCATGACAGCCCCGTCCTGTGGATGTCAGTACGGATTGCAGGGGAGCTTGCGACCCAGGGCCTCGACTGTTTCCCCTCGGAGGTCACATGGCGAAGAAGACGAAGCGGCGCGGCGGGACGAAGAAGTGCTGACGGACCTTCTGGACGCGGCTCTCGCGCAGGTCCAGCCTGCGGCCGAGGAGGACGGCGTCGTCCGCGTGGTGAGCATCAACCTGCTGCCCGGCCGGCTGCAGCTCACCTACGAGAACGACTGCGGCCGTCACGACTCCGACTGGTTTGGATTCGAGGAGCCGTCGGCGTCGCTCGAGGCGCCCCTCGCGCGGATCGCGGACGACGAGCCCGTCGTGGCGCCGACCGACTGATGGTCCAGCCGTATCACCGCGCGCGCGCCGAGCTGCTCGAGAAGTTCGAGGAGGACTATCTGCGCCGGCTGCTTGCGGAGACGGGCGGCAACATCGTGCACGCCGCGGAGCTCGCGGGCGTCAACCGCGCGACGATCTATCGGATCGCGGAGCGGCTCGGGTTCGTGACTGGCCCGGACCTGCCGTCGCTCGCGGAGCAGGTGGAGGCGCACGCCGGATGATGCGCGTCTACGCCGCGGCGCTGCTGCTCGGGTTCGTTGGCGTGCTCATGCTGCTGGGGCTGGTGATGCTGGCGGACGTGTTCGGGTGAGGCGCGCTCTGTTCTACCTCGGCGCGGCCGGAATCGGCTCGTTCGGTAGCGCGGCAGGCCTGACGTGGTGGGCCATCTTGATCCTGGCTACCCTCTGGGGAGTCCTGTTCTGGACGCGGGCGCTATGAGGCGCCTCAGCCCTCCGATGATCCTGGCGGCCGCGGCCGCGATGGCGGCGTCGGCGCCGTTGCCGGGCGGCCCTCCGGTGGAGCCGAACTTCGATCCTGCGCCATTCGTTCCGCGGAAGAACGGCATGCGCCGCGGCACGAAGCGGCCTTGGGGCTCGAGGGAGCAGGAGCGCCGCCGGAAGCAGATCGAGCGCGGCATGCACACGCTCGGGGGCGAGGTCTCGATCAGGGACCCGGAGCTGCGCGCGGCGATCCGCGCTCAGAAGCGGTACCGGAACCTCGGCTCGCTGACGATCGACGACCTGGCGCGCGTCTTTCGCTTCTTTCGTCGCCAGAACGAGGAGCCGTGCGGGGATCAGTACGCAGAGGACCACGAGAAGGCACGGCAGGCGCACCTGTGCGCGAGCTCGTTCACGTACTCGTGGCGCACGCTGCCTGCCGATGATCCGTTCCCGGATCGGTTCCCGCTGGGGACGCGCTTCTGTCTCTGCGGGCACTGCGAGTGGAAGGCGCCAGCCGGGGAGACCAGCACCCCCCGAAAAGAGGCCTCGGAGGTAGTCGTTCCAGGTGATCCGAACACCGAAGAGCGCTCGGGCTCCGTTGAGGGCCCCCCGTCTGGCGACCCCCCGCGTGTCACGGAGCGGAGGTCGGCGCACACATGATCACCGTTGGCGGACTGCTGGCCGAAGTCGTCAGGGACGGCCTTCGAGCGCCGCCGGTGCGCGACCGGTGCCACGACCGGCTGATCTTCGTCTTCGATGGACCGCGCGGCCGGATCCAGGCGCAGCTCGAGCAGAACACGCTGCGGGACGTTGGCAGCGTGAGCGACGCCCTCGACGCGCTGTTCGAGCGCACGTACGACCGCCTCGAGGCGGACCTGCTCGACGTCTCAGGCTGGAGAGCGGCTGTTCCGCTGCTCGTCGGATGAAGCCGCCCCTGCTCTGCCGGCTGGGCTCGCACGCGGTGAAGCGCATGGAGACGGGTCGGCTCGTGCAGTTCGTGCCGTCCTGCTGGGTCGCGCCCGCGGTCACGGCGAAGGTCTACGTCAACGTGTGCACGCGCCCGCACTGCAAGGAACGCGGGCCGGAGTACGTGCTGGCGCCGGTGACGATGCCGCGCGAGGTGCCGTCGTGACCGCCGCGGTGCTGCGCTGTGAGTCGTGCGGTGCGCCGCTCGAGGCGGCGAAGTGCGACTACTGCGGGTCGGTGTCGATTCTCGGGGCGACGGACGTGTACGCGCGGGACACGATACGGCTCTACACGCGGAAGGCTGTCGCGAACCTGTATCCGCACGCCGATCTCGCGGAGTTCTGGAGGGAGTTAGACGCTCGCCGCGGATTCACTCCGGGCCCGAACTACTGATGCGCGTCGCATGCGTCGGCCCGATCGTGACCAACTGGTACGGCAACCCGCCCGTCTTCCCCTCGGAGATCCGCGGGAGTGGCTACCACCTGGATGACATCGGGCCCGTGCAGGGGCCGCGCACGTGGCCGGATACAGTCCGTGCTATGACGTCGGTCGACGATTTCGTCACGGCGGTGATAGCTCGCGTACGTGCTGAGGCGGCCCTTCCCCAAGCGGACGGCCACCCATGAAGCGCTCTGACTTCTTCCGCATCCTCGGTCTCACGGGCCTGGCGGCCAAGCTGCTACCGGCGAAGGTGGAGGCGGCGCCATCCGGCGTGCTACCGGCCAAGCTCGCGGAGCAGGTCTGCCTGTATCGGAAGCTAGGGCCGCTCGAGACGGCGCTACGTGCCGCGTCGCACGACTATCGGTGGCGCCACGACAGAGTGCCCGAGGTCTTCTGGGGCCGAGAGCGCACCGCGATCGAGCTCTTTGAAGAGGTCGCCGGCGCACCCATGGTCGTGAACGGCTACCAGCGATACCGCTACGACAGCCTTGATTTCATCCACCGCGACTGTGTGCCGGAAGGCGTGTTCATCGTGGGCCGGCGGTGCGTCGCATGTTACGGGCTCGGCTACATCGAGCCCCTGCGTTACGGCGCGATCACAACGAGCGGCCCGCTCCCTGATCACGAGGCCTTCCCGTGGGACAGGCCGGTCCGCCCGTGCACGAACCCGAGTTGCGAGGCACCGAAGTAGCACTTGCGCGGCGTCGCGCGGCGGTGACATGTTCGCGGACCGTCACAGATAACGTCACACTTCCTGAGAACGGGGAGCACCATGTACGACGAGATGCGGGTCGAGCCGGACGATGTCGGGCGCATGGAAGACGTGCTGCCGGATTTGGTGCAGCCGGTGGAGCCGGAGCAGGTACTGGGGAGCTCGGTGGAGGTGCCCGTCGATTTCTCGTCTGCGAGTGGCGTGATGGGCACGAACCCGCCGGAAGCGATCGAGGAGGTCGCAACCCCCGCGGAGCCCGAAGCCGTCGGCTCTTCGCCGGAGGCGATCGAGGTGGGTCTGGGCGATCCCGGCACCGCGGCACCCAAGGTGGAGCCGGTCGCTACCACGCCCAGGCTGCTGTACGCCGAGCCTTCGCCCGGCCTCGAGCTCTTCGAGGGCGACCACGTCATCGTGGAGCAGGACGGCCGTCGTGACGGCGCGATCGTGCGCGACTACGACGGGAAGGAACTGCTGCTCGAGCGAAAGGACGAGAAGGCTACGCGCCTCGTCGCCCTGCCGCGCCAGATCGTAAAGGTCACCGGTCGCTTCTCCGACGCATGACACCCTCCGGAGAGATCACGCTCGAGCAGGCGGAGCGGGTCGCGCGCGTAGCCCACGAGGCGAATCGCGCGTACTGCGTGACGCTCGGCGACTTGTCGCAGCCGGCATGGGACGAAGCGGCGCAGTGGATCCGCTCGAGCGCCGTCAACGGCGTGCTCTTCCACGCCGCGAACCCCGAAGCGGGCCCGGAGGCGTCGCACCAGTCCTGGCTGAAGCAGAAGCAGGCCGAGGGCTGGGTCTACGGGCCGGAGAAGGATCCGGTCACGCGCACGCATCCGTGCTTCCGCCCGTACGACGAGCTCCCCGAGGAGCAGCGGCGGAAGGACCACCTCTTCACGGCGATCGTGAGGTCTCTGCTCACGGAGGTGTAGGCCGTGAGCATCCCGAACTTCCTGAGCCATCCGCACACGCCGGTCGGCCGGAAGATGTTCATGGCGAGCGTGCTACGCTCGACGAAGCGGCGGATGAAGTGGGGGATCCACGTGCACGAGGGCGAGCCCGGAAAGGTGCCGCTGTGGTGGTGCACGGAGCCGGTTCCGGTGAAGGAGGGCGACCGGGTGCTCTACTTCTCGACGCCGTTCGGCTTGGCGTTCGAGTGCGTGGAGGCGCCTCCACCCCCGCCGCCGACCCCGCCGCGTAGGGATTTGGGCGGCGTATCGTCGTTCCGGTTCTCATGAATCAGGGCTCGAGTCTGGGCTCAGTCGCGCCGAGCGATCTCGAGGCGCTGCGCGTTCGCGCCGCGGCGACCGTCCAGAAGCTCAAGACGGAGGGCCAGTGGGCGGGCGGCGTCGAGGCGCACACGGCGTACGCGAAGAAGCCGGTCGAGTGGATGGTGAAGTACCTCGACCTCCCGGAGCACACGATCCGCTGGAGCGCGAATCCCGAGTACCAGAACTGCTATTGCCCGCGCTGCGTCTCGCTCGGAGTAGAGGGCGGCCCGCACCAATGGGACGGCGATGCCGACCCGCTGGTGAAGGCACTCGAGTGCATGTCGCAGGGGCAGAGTTTCGCGGTGAGCTCGGGGACAGGAACCGCGAAGACGCACACGATCGCGGCGGCCGGCACCCTCTTCTTCCTGGCGGTATTCGAGCGGTCGATCGTCTTCAGCGTGGCGCCCAAGTACGACCTGCTCCTCAAGAACATGTGGAAGGAGGTCGGCAACCTGTGGCCGCGATTCAAGCGCCACTTCCCGCAGGCGGAGCTGCTCACGGGCAACCTCCGGATGCTGCCCGGCCAGGGCGAGCAAGAGCTCTGGGCGGCGACGGCATTCGGCGCCGGCGTCGGCGCGAACGAGGAGCTCGCGCAGCGCCTGAAGGGATTCCACGCCGCGAAGATGTTCTGGATGCTCGAGGAGACGCCCGGCATCCCGACTCCGATCATCGAGACGATCATCAAGACGTGCACCGATGATTTCAACTTCCTGGGCGCGCTAGGGAACCCCGAGCACCAGCACGACCCGCTCGCGCAGCTCAGTAAGCGGTCCTGGGTGACGGCCGTGCGTATCTCGGCGCTGGACTTCCCGAACGTCGTGACCGGCAGGAGTGTGATTCCGGGCGGTCGCTCGAGGAAGTCCGTGGAACGCGACCTGGCAGACTGCGACGGCCAGGAGGACCACCCGCACTACCTGTCCCAGGTGCGCGGGATCGCGCCGGCGCAGTCGCGGCGCGCGCTGATCCGCTGGGAGTGGCTCGAGCAGGCGGCCGAGCGTTACGCGAAGCCCGAGTTCCGGGTGGGCGCCCCCGCCATCGGCATCGATCCCGCCGATTCGCCGACTGGCGACCTATCCGCGATCTCGAGGTGGCAGGGCGCATGCTGCACCGAGGTCGTCGCGTTCCATACCGAGGACGCGTCCGCGGTCGCCGACGAGGTCTACAAGGAGATCACGGACGAGGAATATCCCGTCGACCCGAAGCACGTGGGGGTCGACTCGATCGGCGTCGGCGCGAGCACCGTGAACGAGCTCAAGAAGCGCGGGATCCGCGTGAAGCGCATCTCGAGCGCCAAGCGTGCGGTTCCGAGTATGGACTGGGAGGCGCGCTACTCGAAGACGGAGACCGACGCCGAGGGCCGGCTGGTGGCGAAGGGCCCGATCGTCCCGGAAGAGGAGACGTACGCGAACACCCGCAGCCAGGTCCTGTGGCGGCTCCGCGAGGACCTGCGTCTCCAACGGATCGCGCTGCCGAAGGACAAAGGGCTCTTCGAGGAGCTCACCGCGATCGAGTACGAGGTGCCGAACGGGAAGATCACGGTCACGCCGAAGGACGACACGAAGGCGATCCTCGGCCACTCGCCGAACAAGGCGGACGCCGTCGCGTACGGCAACTTCGCGCGCCCCCGGATCCCGCTGAAAAAGGCTGTGGCGCCCTCGCCTACCGGCCGCGTCGGAGAGCGCGAACACGGCCTCGAAGAGTTCTTCGACAAGCACGCGAAAGAGCAGGCCAAAATCCGCCGGCAGCGAAAGATGCTCGCCCGGGCGACCAGGAGACGGAAGCGATGAGCCACCGCGACGAAGCCGCGGCCATCCTGCAGCGTGAGCTCCCCATGTGCGAGGTCACCGTGGAGCGCGCGAGCTACGACCGGGACGTGTGCCGTGCCGTCGCTCGGCTGCGCGGCGGCGAGGCGCAGGCCTCGGAGGACTTCGACCCCATGGAGGTTCTCGCCGGCGGCGGGCCCGAGATCGCCCAGTCCATCTACCGCAAGCTGAGACAGCTCGAGCTCCGATGATCTTCCGGCTTCCGTGGGTCTCAAGGGAGGCGTACGCCGACCGGCTGCGCGAGATCGAGTGGCTGAAGGGCCGCCTCGAGGAGGTGGACGCCGACCGGCGTCACCTGGCCGACCAGCTCGCCCGCATCAGCCGGCGCCAGAACGGTCTGCCGGAGGCTCCGATCCCGCGGCGCGAACGGGAGCCGGGCGACCGAATGCCGCCGGAGCTGCTCGAGTACTTCGACGGCATGCGCCCCGCGAATATCGGCCTTGGGCTCAAGAACGCGGCTATGAAGCGCCGCCGCGACGGCGACACGTGGGAGCAGATCACAGAGGCCTTCCTGCCGAAGGAAGAGGCGTTCAACCACACCCCGGACTGGGGGAGTGAGGAGGAGTACGATGGCGAAGATCCATAGCCCGCACGAGCAGAAGAAGCCGCCGACGCAGAGCGTCGTCCGGAAGAGCTTCCTGTTCAGCACGATCCAGAAGTTCGAGCAGCACATGCGGGGCTACATCGCCGACGAGCTCGAGAAGCAGCAGGGCGAGTACGTCGCGAAGCTGGCGCTCTCGTTCAACGGCTACCACCGGACGAACCTGCTGCCCCTCCTCCAGCGTATCGCCTGGCTCGAGACGCCGTGGTACGTCCGCCGTTACCGGGTGCTCAGGTCGTGGGCGACGTCGCTTCGCTACCCTGGCCCCGTCGTCTCGATCGAGGACCTCGCACCTACTCCCCCCCCGGCCCCGACCACCCAGCCCGAGGAGGCGGGTGGCGAACCAGGCTGACACACCTCTTCACTGGAAGGACCTGCCGGCGGCCGCGCGCGAAGAGCTCGCGCGCGTCATCGCATTGCTCGCCCTCGAGCGGTTCACGGGTGACATCGTACTCGAGTGCGCGGAGGGGGGTATCCGCCGCTGGCACGAGAAGAAGACGCACGAGCGTAGAAACCGAAACGCTTGACGTCGGCGCTCGAGGGCGTCTACACTTCGCAACGTAGCTGACATACCGGATTTCTCCGGGTCCCCGCCGCACGGCGGATTGGCCTGAGCCCCGGCACGCACTCTCGGAATCGAGGGTTGGCGTGTCGGGGCTTTTCGCGTTCGGGAGAGTTGATGGCGCCAGCGGTCATGCAACGCGTGACCCCTTTCGCCGCTGGGAGGGCACCGGCGGCAAAGCCACTGCTGTCTCCTCAACCGTACAAGAACGAGGCCGACCGGACCGGACCGGTCTCGCGCGAGTCGATAGCGCGCGAGGTCTACGAAGCCCACAAGAATGGTCTCCAGTCGCGACGAGAGCGTGACCTGCTGTCGGAGATGTACGCCCTGCACATCGACGGGGCTGCAGATTTCCAGTGGGCGGTGATCAGTCGCGGCGGCAAGGTCGAGATTCCGCGCGAAGTCGCGGAGTTCCGGAAGTCAGAGAACCTGCTAGGCCTCGTGGTCGCCAACGCGATCGCGTACCACACGACGATGCCGCTCCGCTATCTGGCGGAGGCCGGACACGACCGGGAATCCCGGGACCGGGCCACGATCGATACCCTGTGGTCGAACCATCTCGCGCAGGTCCAGGACTTCAACGGCCTGTTCGCGGAGGCGCTGTCGCTGGCGATGCCGATGGGGTTTTGCCCCGTGCACGCGTACTGGCGTGAGGACGTGCCGATCGACTGGTACGAGCCGACCGCGTACGGAGACGGCCAGGAGCAGCCGAACCACCTGCTGAAGAACCCGCTTCCCGCCGGCATGATCGATTGCTTCGTCGGGAACCCCTGGGGCACGGTGTTCGACGCGTCGGCCCGACGCGGCTCCTGTCGGTGGTCGTCGTACGAGCGCTGGGTACCGCTGGCGTCGGTGAAGGAGCAGTTCAGCCACGTCCCGGGCGTCGCGGATCTCCAGGGGACGACGAAGATGCCGTCCTCCGCGGAGATCCAGCAGATCGCGCGCGAGTGGCTCATGGGCGACATCGGGCACCACGGCTCGTGGGTGATCTCGGACCGCCACGACAAGAACGAGGAGATGGTCCTCCTCATCTGTCGCGAAGAGGCGCCTCGAGGACGGACCGACCCGTTCGGGCGGCTGCGCATCATCGCCGTCCCGGGCACCGCGGATCCACGGAAGGGCAAGGGAAAGGCGGAGAGCTGTGTTCTCCTCGCCGACCAGGTGCTCCCCGGCCGCGACTTCTCCTGGACGAACTTCTACTCAGGCACCCGGGGCTCGGACATCCACGGCAAGCCGTGGGTCGAGGATCTCGACCAGATGCAGGTCGACCTCAACCTGGCGCTCTCGAAGCGCTGGGAGGTCGTGCACCGGCAGGTCGAGGCTCCGATCGTGGCGCCCGGCGGCGCGATCTCCGAGGACATGGCGGACGTCGGCGCGTATCAGGTGCTCGAGATCGACCCAGGCCTGGGGAATTGGCGGCCGCGCGTCATGGAGTGGCCGCAGGGGATCCTGCCCTCGCTCGACAAGATCATCACCGAGCTCCGGCAGGGCATCTACACGATCGGCGGCTACCAGGCCGCGTCCCGCGGCGAGGCGCCCGGCTCGAGGACTGCGTACCGCGCGATCGTAGCGCTGCAGCAGGCCGATCGATCGATCCACGGCCCGGTCAACATGCGCTTCCAGCGGGGTGCGTGTGACTTCATGCGCCGATGCTGGAGCCAGATGAAGATGTACGGCCACACTCCGTGGCTGCTCTCGGTCGTCGGCGCCGACTACGACCACCTCGTCGAGTGGTACGTCGACCGGTCGCAGCTTTCCCACCAGCCGCCGCAGTTCAAGCTGACGAACAGCTTCGGCTCCACCCCGGACGCTCGAGCTCAGGAACTCCTGCAGCTCATGGCGATCCGCGGCGCGGACGGCCAGCCGTTCATCACGACCGAAGAGGTCCGGCGTCTGTGGCCGAGCCCGCTCGGCTTCTCGCCGGACGATCCGACACCGGTGAAGCGGCGCAGAGCTCGCACGATCGCGAAGAAGATCCACCACCTCGCGAGCCAGTACCGGCAGCAGAAGGGGATCGAGGAGCAGGACCGCGCGCACCCGAACGTCCAGCAAGCCGGCCTCGAGGTGTTCTACCAGGCCGAGACGCTGTTCCCGCGGGACCGCGCGGACATGCTCGAGGCGCACATCGCGTCACTCGAGGAGATCACGCAGGACGAGACGGCCGACCCGATCGCGCGCATCGCCGCTCGGTATCGGCTCGAGATGTACTACCAGTGGCAGGCAGCGATGTCCGCCATTCCGATGCCGGGCGCGTCTGGCCAGTCCGGGAGCGCACCGGGAAGAGCGACCGTCGACCGCGCTGGTGTCGCCCAGGATATGGAAGGCGGCGGAGCGGGGACGACGTTGCAGGACACCGATGAGGCGTGAGATGAGGTCCTGCGACCGCGGGGCCCACGAGCGCCACAGCTAGGACAGAACCATGGACGCACCAGAGAGCACAGCCGTAGTCGAGACCGTCACACCTGACGTCACGGTTCAGGCAGCTCCTGCACCGGAGAAAGCGGCGCCCCCGGCGGCCCCGGCCAGCGAGCCGAAGGCGGCCGAGCAGCCCGCGTCCGGTAGCGAATCCAAGCAGCTCCTGACGCGCCAAGAGGCGCGGCGCCAACTCCGTAAGGAGAGCTCCGACCGCCGTGCGCGCGACGAGAAGGCGAAGAAGGACCGCGAGACCGCGGCGTCGGCCCAGCCGGACGTGCGCGGGAAGAAGCACCGCGAGGACGGAACGTTCCTCCCTGCCGACATGGCCGGGGAGACGAAGCAGGAGGCCGCGGGCGCACCGCCCGCCGCGACGAAGGACACGACGCCTCCCGCAGCGGAAAAGCCGCAGGGGGAGGAGCAGAAGACAGGCGAGGGCAAGGCTGCTGCCGACAAGCCGGCGGGAGCTGCGAACCGCGTCGAAATCGACCCGAAACACCCAGTCGCTGGAATGGGCGTGCCTGTGATCACCACGGGCAGCGAACAGGAAGCGCAGGTCGTTCGGGCGTTGCTCAACGGAGCATATACGCGCCGGCAGGAGAACGAGGCTCTGAAGGCCGAGCTCGCGAAGGAGCAGTCGAGAGCGCGCGAGCTGCAGGACCAGGTCATCACCCACGAGTCCAACCGCGAGGCGCGCAAGAAGTTCACGTCCAGCCCGGAGTACCAGGACCGCGTCAACACCTACCAGGCCATTCTGGACGAGCACGGCCAGGCCAGGGCGGACGAGTACTGGAGGGGCGTCGAGACGGACTACAACAAGTTCTTGGCGACCGAGCGGGAGCAGCAGACCGCTGCCGTTCGGCAGAAGGAAGAGCAGGCGCACGCCGAGCGTTGGCGTACGCACGAGCTCGGCCACGCCAAGACTGCGTTCGGCGACAAGATCGCCGCGCTCCCAGGGTTCGAGCGGTGGTTCGTCGAGGAAATCGAGTTGTTCAACGATCGCCTCGAGAAGGGACGCTTCCCTCACCTGGACGTCGAGCCCCGCAACCAGCAGGAAGCGGAGCACCTCGACAAGGCCACCCGGGCGGAGTTCCGCAGGCAGCTCGGTCAGCGTCTACGCACCGAGCCGACGTTCGCCGAGGCGTATCGGGCCCGTACGGCCGATTCGAGCAAGCAGAAGGCGGACGAGGCGAAGGCGCGGGCTATGGACCAGAAGGAGCTCGATCGACAGCTCGATCAGGCGCGGCGCGAAGGTGCCGAGGCAGCGAAGCGTGAAGCTGCCCAGGCGCGCGTCGACACCCCGCCGAGCCCGATCGCGAGCCTGCCGACCCCGGACTCCAGACGGACCGGAGTCAGAACCGGCCCCGAGCCGGTGGACACCAATGGCATGAGCGGAGGCACGCTCAGGAAACACGCGAAGCGCGAAGCCCGAGAGCTCGGGCGGCGTCGCCTGCAACAACAATAAGCCGCGAGCCCCGGCCGGTAACGGCGGATAGGCTCTCAAAGGATAAAAGATGTCCCAGCAAGCCAACGTCGACGCGATGGCGACCCTCACGGGTCTCACGCACGACGTTTTCAAAGGATCGGTGGAGAACAACGTGCGGCGCAGGTCGCCCGCGTCGATGCTCTACCAGGAAGCAGAGCAGGGCGAGTACAGCCTCGAGGGCCAGAACATGGTCTTCTTCGCCGACTTCCATTTCAGCACGGGAGCCATGGCGACCAGCGGCTGGGTGCCCGACTACCAGGGCATGGACGCCGTACAGGGCAAGATCAGCCCGACCCGGCGTTACGCGCGCGTCGCGCTCGACAACCTGATCGAGCTGCAGGCGAGCGGTGAGGGGTCCGCGGAGGACATCACCGACCGCATCTTCGACCAGCTTTGGGACAAGTGGGAGTCCATGGAGATCAGGCACTCCATCGGATACTCCTCGGCGCTCATCGGCGTGGTCGAGAGCAGGACGAGCAGCACGAAGTTCATCCTCGCGGACGGGTACGGAAACTCGGGCACCAGCCCGATCACGCACCTGTCGAAGAACTCGATCATCGCGTGGTGGGACCTCACCGCCACCGCGGCGATCGACGGTGCGGCCAAGGTCGATGACATCGACTACGAGACGCGCGAGGTCACGATCGACGATGCGGCGACGTGGGAGCCCAGCCAGCAGTTGGACGTGGGCGACCTGATCTACTTCGCCACCACGCCGAACATCTCGAGGGACTACTTCGAGGCGGAGCGCAACCTCGCTCCGAACGGGCTCGGCACGATCGTCGACCCGACCGGTTCGCTCACGACGGTGCACAACATCTCGGAGACGGACAACGGCCGCTCGAAGCCGTATCGCAAGGTGTCGGTCACGCACGACCACATCGAGCTCACCGAGTTCTGGCGCAAGCTCGGGATCCATCGCGGCTTCCCCGTCTCCCCCGAGACGGACTGCCAGATCGCGTTCCCGTCGGTCGTCGACCAGATCGCGCGCAGCCTGATGAGCCTGCAGCAGCAGGCGTACACGGGCGACGTGCTCCAGGGCGGTTGGAAGGGCGTCAAGGTCAGCGGAATGGACATCATCGAGGATCCGTTCTTCTACCACGACGTCTCAATGACCGTCTGCAAGGACAAGCTCAAGCGAGTCGTGCTGGGCGGCGAGCCCGACTTCTTCTCCGGCGACGGATCCATGTGGCAGCGGATCTCGGACTACGACGGAAAGGACGGCTTCGTCGGGCACTACATGCAGCAGTTCTCGCCGTTCCGCGGCGCGCATGGAGCGCTCACGGGGATCGAGACCGACCTCGAGGACGACGACTACCTGCCGATCCCGAACTACTGATCGGGACCGTCACGGTTCTCGTCACTGATGTGACCGGCGGGGTCCGCGAGGGCCCCGCCGGCGCTGGACCCGAAGGGGCGTTCTAACCAGACGACGCGGCCGCATGGCGGCCTGCAAGGAGAATCAAAATGGCCAGACGGCGTTTCGATCCCCTAACCGTGTTCGGGGTCCCGCTGCAGGGTGGCGGGCTCATCCCGATCCTGGGGCAGCAGTGGTTCGTCGATCCGAACGCGGACGTGTTCGTCCCCAAGAAGGCATGGGGCACGGGCAAGTCCGACCTGAACCCGTTCCGGACGCTCGAGGAGGCGCTCGCCGCCGCCAACACCCACGACCGGATCTTCGTGACCGGCAACGTTCGCGAGGAGGGGCTGATCGCCTCCAACCTCAAGTTCGACGTGCACGTGGTGGGGGTCGGCGGCCTGCACCACCCGGACCAGCCTTCGGCCGCGTACCATCCCGGCGCCGCGATGATCCGGCCGCCCGCCGCGCCGACAGCCGACACGGACCTGATCACGGTCCGCGGCCGCGGCTGGCAATTCCACAACATCATGTTCGACTGCCCCGTCGACGCAGCCGCGGTCAAGCTCGTCAACAACGGCGGCGCGGGCGTGAGCGAGTACGATGCGAGCCACGCGATCTTCGACGGTTGCAGCTTCCTGCAGGGGAAGACGGCGATCGAGGTCGACGGGCCGATCGGAAACGTGAAGGTGCTCAACTCGGAGTTCGGCCTCCTGTCCGAGGCGGGCGGCTGCGCGATCTTCGCGCCGACCGACGGCGGGCCAAACTTCCGCTGGAAGATCCGCAACAACTTCTTCGTGCCGGCCGCAACGACCGAGGGCAACAAGGGCAACCAGGAGCACATCGACCTGGCGCTCTTCAGCTCACTGATCGAGGGCAACTTCTTCGGCACCGTCGAGGCCACGGGTCACTACATCGACCTGTCAGGCGGCCAGGACAACATGGTGGTGGACAACTACCTCATGGGGGCCTACGCCCACGCGGACTATCAGGACGCTCCGGGCGACCTCTGGATCAACTACACCGAGGCGGGCCTCACGTCCGCCAACCCCGCGGCCTGATCCTGATGGCCGGGCTTCTGATTCCGGGTCGGCGGGTGGCGCTTCCGGTGCCGCCCGCCGACATCGCCGACGAGGTGGAGCGCTACGCTCGAGAGAGCGGGCGCCACGCCACGCTCATGGCCGTGCCTCAGTTCATCGATCGAGGCACCGGCAAGGATTGGACGTGGATCATCAAGTTCACGGCCAAGGAGCACGACGGCGCGCTCGAGTCGTTCCAGCAGGGCGAAGTGGCAGAGGCCCCGGGCGAGATGGTGTGGCTGCACGAGCCGAACCCGCGCGCGGGCCAGCACATCTCGGGGAGCCACTACCGCGAGCCGGATTACCTGCCCCTCGACATCGAGGAGATGGGAGCGAGCGGCGTGCGCGAGTTCCTCGAGCGCGGCAACGCGTGGAGCGGGCGCGGCGAGTACGACTCGCTCGTCGAGGCGGTCGAGGACGCACGACGCACCAACGAGGAGACGTTCCAGAAAGTCAGGGCGCAGGCGAAGGAAGATAACCGCTACCTGCAGCGCGATATGCGCCGCCAGCGGTTCAGGATCCCGTTCATCGGAGTGCTCCGAGACATCGGGAAGCGGGTCATAGGCGCGTAGCCGCCTCGCCGCGCTGAGATCGGCGCGGGAGCGTTGCGCAAACAACGAGGTTCTGATGGCCAGGGTGATCGGGAAAAAGATCCGGAAGTTCCCGGCGGTTTACACGCCGGATCCCAAGTGGGAGCGCCAGGGCACGACTCCGTGGGGGGCCCAGCTCTATGTCGAGCGGCGTCCGCACGGCAAATCGGTGCCTGTTCTGAACAGCAAGGGCAAGCAGGTCTGGGTTCGCAGCGAGAACACGGGCCAGAAGCTCTACAAGAAGCGCACGCTCGAGCGCTTCACGTTCGAGCGCATGTTCTTCCTGTTCGACGAGGGCAACGGGAACGTCCACAAGGAGCCCTACAAGCCGCCCACCCCCGAGGAGCTCAAGGCCGCGAAGGAATCGGCTCGCGGCGAGGCGCTGATGGAGCAGTTCAAGCGCTTCCTCGGCAAGTCCGAGATGTCGCTCGAGCAGCTCATGTCCGCGTTCATGCGCGGGCCGACGCTCGAGCACCAGTACGCGACGCCCGAGGAGGTCGCAGCGGCGGCCGCGGCCGGCGAGCTCGAGGAGGAGGAGGACGTCGGAGTCGACCGTCCGCCCCTGCCCGACACGGTGCAGACGTTCGAGAACGAGGCCATCCACCGCGACTTCGACGAGGACGAGCTCGAAGGCGAGACGGACGAGGACGTGGAAGAGCGCCTCGCCGCGCGGCTCGCGGACGAGGACGGCCCGATCGGTCCCGACGAGGAAGAGGAGCTGTAATCGGTGGAGTTCGATACCGTAGCCAAGGTCACCAGCGCCCTCCTCCGTCTCGTCGGGACGGAGGAGGACGACGAAGCCCTCGTCATCAACGACGAGGAGTCCGGGGAGGTCGTGCAACTGCTGCTCACGCGCGGTTGCCGTATCGCCCAGCGCTGGATGCTCGAGTGCGGCTACGGTGGATGGCGTCAGCGGTCGTCGGCCCTCTCGTTCACGGGGGCCGACGCCACCGACGGAGGCCGGCACGTGGATCTCCCGGTGGACTACATGAAGGGCCACGGCAGCCAGTCCAGGGGCCGGTCCGCGCTCGTGCAGGCGAACGGCGATCGCTGGGGACGGGAGATCGAGGAGGACCAAGACCATCTGACGGGCGATCTCTACTACGTGCGTGGTGAGGAGCTCTGGCTCGCGCGCCAGGCCCACCCTCCGACGACCCTCTACCTCGACTACCACTACAAGCACCCGGCGTGGGACGACTCACTCGAGGACGCGGACATTGACTTCCCGCTCGAGGCCCGCGGGTTGATCGCGGCCGAGGGTGCGTACCTGGGGATGGTCGAGAACTGGCTCCCGGGCGCGAACGATTACATGGCCCGCATCGACCTGGCGCGGAAGAACGAGCGTGAGAACGCGCGCAGGGTCGCCAGGAGAACGAAGCAGCCGCAGACGATCCTGCGTCCACGGCGCACGATGAGCCGCTACTAGGAGAGCACGATGACGAATCCCGTTGGTGGCTTCACGAAGCTCGTACGGCCCGCGATCGCGGTGAGCCTTGCGGCTTACACGGACGGCGACGTGATCGGCGGCGCGATCGAGCTGCCGAAGGCGATGCGCCACGCCGGCAGCAGCGGCGTGCTCCAGACCCTCGTGATGACGGACGCCGCGGAGCAGGACGCCGGGCTAGAGGTCTTCCTGTTCGACGAGGAGCCGGATGGCACGTACACGGACGCGGCCGCGTTCACGTTGGACGCCGCCGACCTCCCGAAGCTCCTGGGCACCTTGACGGTCGCCACCGCGAGCTGGGCCAGCTTCGGCGGCGCCGCTCGCGTGAAGGTCGACGGCATCGGCCTGCCGGTGAAGGCAGCGAAGGGACAAACGAGTCTCTGGATGGTCCTCGTGGCATCCGGCAGCACGCCGGACTACGCGGCGACCGACGACCTGCAGGCCGTCTTCGGGTTCCTCCAGGACTGAGCGATGCCCGGGCCGAACACCCTTCATCGGATCGTCTTCGGTGGCGCGAGCTCCGAGGGCTCTGCCGTGGAGCCGCCGCCTCCCCCGAGCGGCGACTTCGACACCGACGAGATATGGAGCTTGATGCACCTGGGCATCGGGGGCGTGCCGATCAGCGGCGCGCTCGAAGAGGACGACCAGGAAATGATGCTCGGACTCTACTCGGGGCACGACTACACATGACGATGCTCGAAAGGCTCCAGGATACTGGCGTCGGCGGGAAGTTCACCGCCGCCGCGGCGGCAGCAGTGCAAGCGATCGTCGGCGACTACTTCGCGTGGGCCCTCGTGGTGCTCGCGATCTCGAACCTCTTCGACTGGATCGCGGGACGCTGGGCGGCGCGCGCACAGAAGCGATTCTCGAAGACCGAGAGTCGCCGCGGGATGCTCCGAAAGATCATCGCGATGATGGTCGTGTTCGTCGTACGACTCATCGAGCTCGTGCTGGAGCAATCCGGTGTGATCAACACGCACGGACTGTTCGCGGTCGGCGCCTGCTCGCTGCTGGTCTACGAGGATCTCGAGAGCCTCGAGCGACACCGCATGGCTCTCGGCGCGGGCCCGATCCCCGGGCTCTCCACGCTGCTCGCGAAGCTGCGCGAGATCACGACGGGCGACCGTAGGACTGAGCCCCGCGTGGAGGAGGCACCCCAGGAGTGAACGACTTCGAGCGCGCCCTGCCCTTCATCCTCCGCATCGAAGGGGGATTCTCGAACGACCCCGCCGACCGCGGGGGCGCGACGAAGGCTGGCGTGACCCAGGAGACGTACGACCGCTGGATGAGGTACCAGGACCTGCCCTCGCGGCCGGTGCAGGACATCACCATGCCGGAGATCGAGAAGATCTACGAGCTCTTCTTCTGGCTCGAGGCACGCTGCCACGAGCTCCCGTGGCCGGTCTCGCTCGCGCACTTCGACGCCGCGGTGAACCACGGGCCGTCGCGTGCGAACCATCTGCTGCAGCAGGCTCTCGGCGTGATGGCGGACGGGACGCTCGGGCCGATCACGCTGTCCGCGGCGATGAGGGCGGACGCCACGCTGCTCGTGCGCGAGATGCTCTGGGAGCGCGTCGAGTTCTATCACATGATCTCGAAAGGCGACCAGATCAAGTTCCTGCGCGGCTGGCTCGCTCGAGTGATCCAGCTCCGGAAGGAGGCCGCTTGATCCAGCTCCGTGGCCCGTTCGCCTACGCGTGGGTGCTGTGGCACGCCGCTCGGCTCTTCGGCCTCATGTGGGTCGTGCGCCTCGGTTGGCCCGTGTCGGTCGACACATACTTCGCGATCCTCTACACGGCGTTCCTGCCGCTCGAGATCGCGGGCGCGGCGACGATCCGCCGGGATCCGCCGGGTGTGGAGCTCGTGCGCACGCTCAGCCAGTCGAATCAGTGGATCGCGCAGCAAGGCCGGTTCGGCCAGCACGTCGCGATGCTCTCCGGCGCGCTCGACGTGGCGCTGCTCTTCAAGCTCCTCGAGCCGCACGGGCTCCTGGTCGCGGGCACGGCGAGCTTCGGGCTCGCTTGGCGCCTCATGGGACACTACGCTTTTCGCAAGGATGAGGGATGAGCGAGCACCATAAGCGCGTGCGCGCCACCGGCCGCGGAGAGCCCGTCGAGAATCCGGAGACGTCGCCGGCGCCGACGAACGAGAAGCTGCCCGACGGCCAGCATGCCGACCATTGGGTGCTCTCCGCGGAGGAGCGCGCGAAGGGCTTCATCCGCCCGGTGCGCCGGAGCTATGTCCATGTGGGTATCCGCGGGCCGCGGTACGAGCTGCGCGATCTCGACGAAAAACAGCAGGAACTCTTCGGTGACGCCGGCTACGTGAAGTTCGAGCCCTACCCGAAAGATGAGGGGCCCGCGACCGGTCGCTTCTGGACGCAGGCCCAGCTCGACAGTGTCGGCAAGGGCTGTGGCGCCGTGACTACGATGGGTCCCGCGATCGCCGAGACGTACGCGCGGAGCCCGGGCTTCTACGGTTCCACGTTCTGCTGCGGCTGCCACGACTACCTGCCGGTAGGCCTCGAGGGTGAGTTCGTCTGGGACGGCACCGACGAGAGGGTCGGCACGTGAAGACGTTCCTCCCCTACATCGTGGGCGCCGCGCTCGCGTGGATGGCGATTACGCTCTTCATGCCGCCGCGCACCGTGACCGTGGTCGACCGCTCTGCCGTGGACTCCATCCAGAAGGTGAACGACTCGCTCACCGCGGCGTTCAAGGTCGACAGCATCCGGCGTGACTCGGTGCTCGTCGAGGCTAGGGCACGAGTAGAGGAAGCCCAGATACGTGAGAGTAGGGCTACCCACCGACTCAACGAAACTGCCGACTCGCTCGTTGCCCGCCTCGACTCCACCGAAACGGCCCTCTTCGCGGAGTTCCGCGCCGAGGTCGACTCCGTCGTGGCGGCCAAGGACGACCAGATCACCGCGCTCGAGGTGCAGGTGAGCGAGCTCACCATGGCGATGGGATCGATGCAGGAGCGGCTCAACGAAGCGTTCGCGCTCGCATACGCGCACGCCGACCGCGAGGGCGAGCTCGAGGCCGCGCTCGCTCGAGCCGAGGGGCGCGCTGCTCGAGCCGAGAAGAGCGCGAAGACGTGGAAGACAGTCGCCGCGGTCGAGGCGGTGGTCGTGATCGGGGACGCGGCGCTCAGTCGCTGGGGGCCTGCGTGACCCCGCTACGCGCGACATCTGCCGACAGCGGCCAGGCCCACGAGGCCGGTCACCAGCAGCAACATGCTCACGGGCTCCGGCACCGAAACGGGCTGCACCTCTGTGAATTGCGGCTCAACCAAGATGTCCAGCGGGACGTAGCATCCTCCCCCGCACTTGGTGACAAGCCGTCGTCCCTCTGTGAACGGGGCGCCCTGGTATATCACGATCGACAGGTATTCCCAAAGGTTCAGGGCGAGGCCCTGATCTTGGCCGTACTCGTCGTGCCAGGCCTGGGTGGGTTCGCCCGGCGCCATATCGAAGAGGTAGACCGAGCGGCCGAGAGAGCTCGTCTCGTAGGCGTCGAAGCGCGCGAGCCAGTAGAGATCGGTCAGGCCCGAGAGGGCGCTTCCGACCCATGTGCCGGTGAGCGTGTGATAGTAGTCGCTCTTGCCGGCCACGGAGGACGCGACCTCGTCTATGTACAGAGATTCCATGTAGAAGCACGCGCCGAGCGTGGCGTCCGTGCAGAACGTAGGCGTCCCGCCGGCGGATACGCGAGATGGGGCGAGGGCGATAGCCAGGACAGCCAAGAGGGTCCTGCGCATAGGGCCTCCTTGTGGGGGGCGGATGATGTAGCCGGGCCGCGGCTGACGCGCCAGAGGGCGGCATGAACGGACCCTTCGATGGCATCATCGCCCTGCTCGCGATCGTCGCAGCGCTCGTGTTCGTGCATGAGACCAGCCGGCGCTGGGTGCTCGAGACGCTCAGGGCCGGCGTGAAGAAGGCCGGCGACGACATACGCGGCGAGTTCGTGAAGTGGGCGGGCATCACCGCGCTCGCGCTCATCGGCGGTATCACGGCTGATCAGGTGGCGGACAGCCTAACGTCGCGCTACGACAGCGCGGCGGACACGGTTGTGCATGTGTACGCGCCCGCGCCCCAGACGCAGGAGCGGACCGGGTTCCGCTGGCCGTGGCAGCGCGAACAGGTGCCCGACATCAGCAGCGACTCCCTGAGCGTGGACCTGCTCGAGTCGCTCGGCCCCGTCATCGGCGTCGGCTTGCCCGGGGCGCGCAGCCGTTCGCGAGCGAGCGGAAGCCCTCCGGCGTTCGAGTACCAGGCCCCGAACACGCCGGTCATCGACGTCACGGTCACGGATACGAGCACCATCCGACTGACGATTCAGGAGCCGGTGTTCAGCGGTGACGACACGCACGAGTCGACGGATTGGGCGATCGAGGAGGACGGCGGCGACTGGTCTACGCCGCTCGCGTCGTCGATCACCGACACCGATTCGCTCGAAGCGATCACGTTCGTCGACAACGCCGACTTCACGAACGGCGCCACGCTCAAGGCGCGCGTGCGGGTCACGGGCGTGAACGGCGGCGCGAGCGCGTACGACACGATCGTGTTCACGAACACGGTCGTCACCGTGGAGAACCTGTTCCGCTGCGACTGGCCGACGACCGGAACGACGGCGGCCGCCATTCAAGATTGCGGCCCGGTCGACTGGCCCGGCTTCGCGGGATCTGCAGGCAACCCTGGATTCTCTGTGGTTGCAGCCGCGTCATCCACTTGCTCGGGCTGGCCGACCACCAACGTGTTCCGGATGTCCTATCCGGGCTCCGGCGATCCGTTCGGGTTCGTGCATGCAACCGAAGATTCTCAGATCCGCATGGATACGCTCCAAGCGAGCGAGACGAGGGCGTATCGCTGGTACGTATGCATGGTCGCCAACAAGAACAACGGCGTTCACGGCATCCACGACGGCTTCGGCTGCTGTGACTATCCGTCGGCAGACATCAACATCGCCATGGACATCGCGGTCGCCTCGGGTGAGTGGCGGTTTAGCATCCCACTGAACGGCGGAATCGGGCAAACGAACACGATTCGCTACGATGCGGCAGGGATGCAACTCGGCGACCTGTACATGGTGCAATACTCTCTCCATGCGACAGCGGCCGGAGACTCGTTCGACTTGGCGATGGAGGTCTACGACGTAGTCGGGGATTCGGTCTATTTGACCGCCGATGACATCATCATCGAGTCGTTCAACGGTGTGGGCAACGGCAACCCCAACGGCACCCCACTCTCGACTGATCCCCGCTTCCTGTTCGGCGACAGGAACTCGACCGCTCAGTTCGCGTTTGGTCAGTCGGGGCTGGACGTGCGCGACGAAGCGTACACCTGGGGCGACTTCGGTGGGCTGCTAATCTGCAAGCCAGAGACGCCCGGCGGTTTCTGCGGCGCGTACCCTGTGGCCGGGGTCGAGAACTAGGCCATGAGCAATTTCCCAGGGAGTCTGCCCGCCCAGCTCGGTGCGTGGGTGACGACCGGCAACGTGCTCGCCCACAGCGAGGCGGTGCTCGCTGCAGGTATGGCGATGGACGAAGGCGAGCGGCTGGCGACTGACTTTGCAGACATAGTCCGCGGCAAGGTGAAGGGCGCGACGACCTTCCCCGGCATTGCCGATGTCGGGGCCGTGGATCTTGAGACCACGAAGCGTCTCGCACGTACCTGGATCTACGAGTATCACCGTTTGTGCGCGGCCCTGATCGAGCGTGGCGGCGCTGAGTTTTACCATGGCTGGCTGCCCGGCCATCTAAATCTGCGGGCGGCGCTGCTCTCATCGGTGGATGAGGGCTTCATGCAGTCCGAGATCTTGGGCTGGCTGGACGCGCTGGAGGGCATGCTGGCATGAGCATGATCACCAGCGCGACCGACTTCGCCAGTCGGAACGCCCAGCAGGTTGTGGGTGCGTCCGGTGCGTACTCCTTCCTGACCTGCGCCAAGCGCACGTCGGGCGTTACGACGCTGGCGGTGATCGCCGATCTGCTGGACGATGCCGACGATCACCACGGGGCCTTCCAGATCACGGCTGCCGACCGTCTTGCCGGGCATTTTTCTGGCTACGGCGGTGCAGCGGATTGGGGGCCGAACCCGTGGGCGCTCAACACCTGGTACTGGCTCTATTTCCGAGCGACCGGCGCTGACGCCTTCGCGACGTACTGGATGCTTGGCAACGGAACGTCGTGGACGAACGGCCTGACCGTGTCTGGCAATGGGTTCGCGGACAAGGTGCTCAACGACCTCATTCTCGGTCAGCAGCGAAACACCGGAGGCGGAACGAACCCTCTCCTGGGAATCATCGGCCCCACGAAAATCTGGGACATCGACATTGCCGCGGCCACGATCCTGTCGAACAACGAGCATGTATATCGGAACATCCAGGCGAACGCGGCGAACGGCAGGCTGGCCTGGAAAGCCGAGGATTCCGGGGTCGGCGGCGTCGTGTCGGCAGTCGACCAAACAAGCACGGGTAATCTGACGATCGCCAGCAGTGCTCAGTACAGCTCCGACGAACCCGCCAGCATCCTCGGCGACGATCCGGGCGGCGGCGGCTCCACGCCAGGTAGCATCGTCCGCGGGCTCACGTCGTCACCGCTCACGCGCTCACCGATCGTGAACGCCATGCGGCGCGTAGGCAACCTATTCGTGCCCGACAACAGAATCATCCGCCCCCGGTACGTGCCGGGCTTCGCTTTCTAGGAGAACTGGACCATGTACATCTACGAGGCTGAGTTGGCGACGCCGGTGCCGGATCAGCGCCTCAAGACGCACGTCACCGCAGCAGACGAGGACGGTGCGCGCGAGGAGGTGTTCAAGCAGTTCGGCGACCGCCCGATTCTGTCGCTCACCGTGCGGCGTGAATTGGCGCCGTGGGAACTCGAGCTGCGCGGCCTCAAGGTGGAGGATTAGTTAGATGACTCTAGACGTCAGACCTCTCGGCACGACCTTCCGCGTCAAGTGCAACACGTTCCAGTTCTCGACGGGCGCGCCGTTCACGCTCGCGGGCACGCCGTCGATGAGCGTGTACGAGGACGACAACGAGACGCAGATCACCGCCGGACTCACGTTGACCGTGGGATACGATTCGATCACTGGACTGCACGAGATCGAAGTCGCGCCCACGTCGGGCAACGGCTACGAGGCTGGTAAGGAATACTCGCTCCACATCGCTGCCGGCACGGTCGACTCGGTGAGCGCAGTCGGCGTCGAGGTCTACCGCTGGCGTGTCGAGACGGCCCAGGAGCTGGCCGAGCGCACGCTGCGCGAGACGGTGTTCGCGGCCGGCACGCTCACCACGCAGACCGGCGTCACCGACAACACAGAAGTGAACCTCACGGGCATCGTAGACGCCGACAGCCAGGACGACCTGTTCAACGGCTGGATGGGGATACTGAGAGACGAGACGGATCGGCAGCTTTACGTCGTCAGGATCACCGACTTCGCGAATACGAACCTGAAGGCCTCCATCTCCGCGCTCGATGCGGGGGTCACGCTTCCCACGCCTGCGAGCGGTGATGCGTTCTGGCTGCTCGGCCCCGATCCACAGTACGGAGGCGGCGCGAACCTCACGGAAGCCGGCGGCACGGGCGACCATCTCACCGCGTTGGCGACGCAGGCGTCGGTCGACGCCGTCCCGACCGCTGCCCAGATCCAGGCCGAACTCGAGGAGAACGGCGCCTCGGTGCTCGACACCCTGCAGGATCGCCTGACTTCTGCCAGGGCTGCCGCGCTGGACGAGGTCACGGCCGCTCGCATGGGCGCGCTCACAGACTGGATCAACGGTGGCAGGCTCGACTTGCTGCTGGATGCGATCAAGGCGATCACCGACCAGCTCGGCGCCGCTCAGTCCGAGCTCGCCGCGATGCCGGCCGCGAACGCGACGCCGCTCGAGAAGATCAACTTCGTCTTCACGTTCCTGCGGAATAAGCGGACGAACGACGGCTCGGTCGAGCAGCTCTTCAAGGACGACGCGTCCACGGTGCTGGGCGAGGCCGCGGTCTCGGAGGCGGCCGGCACGGTCACTCGTGCCGAGATGGCTGCCCCATAGCGTCACAGTAGGCGTCACACTAAATATTCCGGGTAGCCGGGAGGCGAGATGGCCGTACTAGCGATGGGGATGCGGTTCGAGCACCAGAGCGCGAGCTCGGGCAAGCCGCACTACCTGTCCTACGCCACCGCCCGTGCCGTGGCGGACGACGGCCTGCTCGAGGTCTGGAACGGCGCCACGTCGGCAGGCCGGGTTCTCCGGCTGAACAAGGACGGGCAGCTCCAGCTCCAGCAGGGAGCGGTGGGAGCTCCGACGCTTGCGCCCGAGGGCGACAAGGACACCGGCGTCTACTTCGTGACGGCTACGCCGGAGGTGGCTGTCGCGGTCGCGGGTACGAAGCGGCTGTCCGTGGTCGCGGCTGGGGTGGCGGTCACTGGCACGCTCTCCTCGAGCGGCACGCTCACGACGCCACGGATCGATCCTACGGCCGGCGCTGGACTCGGCATCAACGCAGCCGCTGTGGACTATCACCTCGTACGCGTCGAGGGCTCGTTCACCTCGCTCGGCGCCCAGTCATTCGCGGCTGCCGTCAACGTCGGCGTCGCGCTGACGGCGCACTCGGGTGACACGGACTCCGTCTCGCAGATCCGCGTCGCTGGCACGATCACCACTCCCGGCACCGGCGCGACCTACACGCGGATCCAGACGCTGGGTCTCGCCGAGCCTTCCATCACCCTGGGGGCCGGGGACAGCGTCACCACGGCCGTCACGCTGTACATCGCGGGAGCGCCCACCGAGGGGACGGCGAACTACTCGATCTTCGTGGACTCGGGCAACGTTCGTCTCGATGGCCCGGTCTACTTCGGCACCGAGGCCAGCCCGTTCACGTCGGACGGCGCCCCGCTGGGCTCCACGACGCTGATGTGGTCGGACC
>JBFXAT010000057.1:0-28939 GCA_050183995.1 Vicinamibacterales bacterium | reverse complement strand
CCTGCGCACGGCGATCGAGCGCGCGCTCGAGCCGCTGCAGAGCATCTTCGTCTTCGCGCCTCCCGCCGAGAGCCTGGCCGACGCGCTCCGGACCGAGAAGCTGCCGCCCGACTGGCTCGGGTACGACGCGAATCGCCGTCCCGTCGGCGTCTCCGCCGAGGTGACCTCCGCCATGCGCCGGGAGCTGACCGAAAAGCTCGCCGCGGCGTTCGGCGCACAAGGGGTGGCCGCGGTGACGGCCCCCACGGCGACCCGACGCAGCCACGTCGTGCTGACGCTGCTCGCCACGGGGGTTGCCGAGCCCGACGTGATCGATTTGGATCTGGACGTGACCCAGACCGTCGCGGACGCCGTCTCGCGCCTGGATCGGACCATTCCGGTGATGACGCCGACCATCGGCCTCTTCGCCATCGACGTCGCCGATGCTCCGGGTCCCGTGGTGATCGCGGTCGACGCCAACGGACCCGCGGCGGCGGCCGGTGTGCAGGCCGGTGACGTGATCACGGCGGCCGACGGCAAGCCCGTCGCCGACGCCGCAGCGCTGCAGGCGGCGGTCGGTGCGCGGACGTCCGCGGCCCGGATCGCGATCAGCCTGACGAGCGGCGGCGCTCAGAAGCAGCAGGATGTCGCCGTGCAGATGCGCCCGCGCCTCTTGAGCATCGACGATCGCACCCTGCTCGTGAACCGGACGCTGGTTGCGCTTCGTGCCCGGCAGGCGGAGGTTCGCGATCCCGAGGAGCAGGCCGCCGTCCGCCTGAATCTCGCCGCCGCGCTCGCGCGCGCGGAGTCGTGGAGCCAGGCACGCACGGAGTTGCAGCAGATCACGCTCACCGACGGTCCCGGCGTCGGCCCGGGGACCGTTCAGTACCTGCTCGGCCTCTGCGCCGCCCGTCTCGGCAACCGCGCCGAAGCCGAGGCCGCCTTCAAGCAGGCGGCGGCGTCGAACAGTCTCTTGAGCGAAGACGGCCCGCCGGTGAAGGAGCTCGCCGAAGCGCGTCTCGCCGAGCTTCAGCGGACGCGCTGATCGCCGCCGCTACCGGCCTCGCAGCGGCAGCGTCACCTTGAAGGTCGCGCCGAGGCCCACCCCTTCACTCGACGCCTCGATCGATCCGCCGTGCGCCTCGGCGAGGTGACGCGCGATGGCGAGCCCCAGGCCAAGGCCGCCGTGCTGCCTGACGAGGCACTCTTCTCCCTGCGTGAACCGATCGAAGACGCGCGGAAGCAGCTCCGGTGCGATGCCGATCCCCGTATCGGCGATCACGAGCGCCACGGATCTCTCGTCGGCCACGGTGCCGACCGACACGCGGCCGCCGGCCGGAGTGAACTTCACGGCATTCGAGAGCAGCGTCAGCACGAGTTGATGCAGGCGCTTCGGATCACCGACCACCACGCCGGCATCGCCCGGCGCGTCGACGACGATCTCCACCCCTTTCGCGTCGGCGCTCGGCTTGACCGTGGCAACCGCATCGGACACCGTCCCCACCATCGCCACCGGCTCGAGGTGCAGCGCGAGCTTGCCGGTCACGATGCGAGAGACGTCGAGCAGATCGTCGATGAGCTGCGACTGCAGGCGCGCGTTGCGGTCGATCGTTTCGAGGACGCTCTCCACACGATCGGCCCGGACCGCCCCGGTTCGCAGCATGCGCGTGTAGCCCAGCACCGCTGTCAGCGGCGTGCGGAGCTCGTGCGAGACGACGGCGAGGAACTGATCCTTCGCGGCGCTGGCCGCTTCCGCGCTCGACCGGGCGTCTTCCATCGCCTGCTCCACGCCCTTGCGCGCGGTGATGTCGACGAAAGCGCTGACGGCACCGCGGATCGATCCGTCGCGCGCGCGGAGCGGCATGGCGCTGCCATAGAGCACGACGCGCGTGCCATCGTCGAAGACGATCTCCTCTTCGTAGCCGTGGAGCTCCTCGCCGCGCGCCGCGCGCTGGACCGGGAGCTCCTCGGGTGCCAGTTCGACGCCGTCGCTATAGACCCTGAAATGCGAGGGCTGCTCGCCGGCCGGGGCGCTCTTGGACATGTTGCCCCCGTAGGGCACGCGCAGCACCTCGTACGCGGCACGGCTGCCGGTGATGGTACGGCACTCAGGATCGTGAGCGATCCAGATCACGACTGGCGTGGTGTTCATCAGCACCTCGATCTCGTGTGCCCGGGCGTGCGCGCGCTCCTCGCTCTCGACGAGCGCCTGCTCGATCGTCTTTCTCGCGCTGATGTCGGTGGCGACGCCGCACAGCGCGTACGGACGTCCGTCCGCGCCGAAGACGGGTGACTTCGTGGTGAAGTAGGTCACCGGCCGGCCGTCGACGTACGCCGTCTCCTCGAAGGCGCCGGCACGTCCCGCACCGAGCACCTCTCGGTCGTGCTCCATCAGAATCGCCGCGGCCTCGGGCAGCAGTTCCGCGTCGGTCCGCCCGAGCACGTCCGGTTCGGCCCGTCCAATGGCGCGACAGGCAACCGGATTGGCGAGGAGATACCGGCCCTGCACATCCTTGACGAAGATCGCGGCGTCAGAGGCATCGATGACGGATCGCAACAGCCAGTTGGCCCTGCGCAGATCCTCCTGCTCGCGCACGCGCGTCGTCACGTCGTACCAGCTCGCAAGGACCCGTCCGCCGAACGGAGACAGCTGAAGATCGACCCACGCCGTCCCCAGCGCGACGGATTCGACAGAGGCCGTCTCGCCGGTATCGATTACGCGGGCGTACAGGGCCGCGAGGTCTTCCTCGGCAAGCCGCGGCAGGAACTCCGCCAGCCGCCTCTGAGGCAGATCGTCGCCGCCGAACGCGATGCAGGCGCCGCCGGCCTCGCCGCCGACGAGCGCGGCGACAGCCGCGCGATTCAGGTACCGAACGACAACGTCAAGCGTTGCTCCGGCATGTTCGCGAACGAGCTCGAACACACCAACCGGATGTGCGAGCGCGTCGAAGCAAGCGTGCAGGTCTTCGCTGCTCGGTTCCAGCGAAGAGGAGGCGCGTGATACCAAGGGGACTTCATCATACAGAGCCCGACGCGCGGAGAGGCTCAACCGTAAAAAAATGGCGTCGCGTTCGACCGTCACCTCAGCCGCAGCGCGACGTCAGACGGCGCGACCAGGCACGACGGCGGGTGGGACTGCGGGACTCGATGTGAGCGGGGCTACGAGCTTGCGAGGCCCGCCAGGCCGTCCAGATCCTCGCGAAGCTGACGGGCGACACGCGGCCACGTGAAGTCGCGCCGCACGCGGGCGGCGGCGCGCGCGCCCATCTGCGCCGCACGCGCGGGTTCTTCGTACAGACGCCGCATCAACTCTCGCAGGTGCTCGTAGTCCGGCTCCGCCCACCGGCCGTGATAGCTCACCCAGCGCTCGCGAGTCGTGTGGTCGCGGTTGCCCTGCGGATCGACGAAGGTGAAGCGCAAGGGCAACGAATCGGCCGGATCCAGGTATTCGAGCGCGCCGCCCCAGGCCGTGGCGATCAGCGGCAGACCGGTCGCCATGGCTTCCAGCCCGCAGAGCCCGAAGCCCTCGCCTCGCGACGGGAGCACGAAGACGTCCAATTGCGCGAGAAACCCGAGAAGCGCCTGTTGATCCAGGACGCCGGTGACGAGCTCGATGCGCGGGTCGGCGATCCCGTAGGGGATCCGCTCGAAGGTGTCCTTCAACAACAGCCGGACGGGTTCGCCGGGAGCGAACTCGTCGCTGAATGCACGGATCAGGACGTCGATTCCCTTCCGGACCGAGAAGTCGCCGAAGCTCCCGAACGTGAACCGACCGCGCGGCGGCCGCTCCAGGATCGGAAAGCGCTCCGGGTCGACGCCGTGATGCAGCACGCGCAGGGGAACGCGCACGCCGGCGTCCCGATAGAGCTCGAGATTCTGTCTGGAGGGCACATAGTGAAACGACGCGACGGCGTTGATCTGGTCGAGATGCAACGCCGGCAGGGCCGTCGACTCCCACATCCCGTACGTGACGATGCGCTCGCTGTGCAGGCGGTACGGCTGGAAGTCGGTGTGATAGAAGAACGCCAGGCGTCCCCAGTGATCGAAGCGGCAGTACCGCTCCCACTGCGGAGGCACGACCGATCGCGGCACGGTCGGCGCGAGGACGATGTCGACGCCTTCCCCCGCCAGCGCTTTGACGAGCTCACTGGCCACTCGACCGTGCCCGGTGTGCGGCTCGAGCAGCGAGCACCAGATCAGTTCGCGCCGCTCAGGCGTCCACGTCTCCGGCCGAAACGGCTCCCGCCCTGTCAGGCCCGGTGCGCGCGCGGCGTGGCGGGCACGCACCCCCTCGGCGTCGGCGGACGACAGGCGTGATCGCTTCGACTCGGGATGCCACTCGTGCCGCCCGATGACCAGGGGCACGTGACGCACGCCCCCCCGCAGTGCCATGCGCAGCCACAGATCCCAGTCCTCGTGCTCACCCGATGACGGGTCGAACCCTCCTGCCGCGCGAGCCGGCTCGGCTCGATGCAGGACGTCGCTCGCGAAGATGTAGTTGCCGCGCGCCAGCGTGCGCACGTCGAAGTCATACGAGTACGGGATGCCCTTCGACTTGCCGTTGCGCACCCATTCGGCGTCGCCGTACACCAGATCGGCCTGCGGGTCCCTGGACAGAGCCAGAGACAGAATCAGCAAGTGATCCGGCGTCCAGACGTCCTCGTCGTCGCAGTACGCAATGAGCTGCGCTCCCGCCGCACTCAGACCGGCGGCGCGCTTCGCGCCTGCGAGATCGGCCGCCGCGCGAACCAGCCGAACCCGCGAATCGTCGACGGTGATCGGGAGGTCGCCGACGACCAGCACCTCCAGGTCGGACCACTGCTGCGCCAGGACCGACCGCACGGCACGTTCGAGCCACGACGTGTGCCGATCGGCACAGACGATGACGCTGACGCTCGGAGCGCGCGTGTTCATCTAGACGAGGACGGCGGCGGCAAGGCTCCGCGCACCTACGCGGGACGACCGACAGCGGCGATGACGTCCGACGCGGTCACCGAGGGCGCCATTCGCGCGAAGACCTTCTCGACGAGGCAGGTGTGAATCTCCTCATCCGCATCCGCGCAGCAATCGCCGACCACGTTCATGTCGTAGTCGAGATCGCCGGCCGCACGCACGGTCGACAGCACGACACCGCTCGTCGCGACGCCCAGGAGGATGAGATGGGTGCGCCCGGACGCGCGCAGGATGCAATCGAGGTCGGATCCCGCAAACGCGCTCACCCGCCGCTTGGTGACGATGATTTCGCCATCCCGAGGCGCCACCGCGGGGTGGATCGCCGCGCCCTCGGTCCCTTCGACGAGCCCGTTCATTCGGCGCACCACCTGGAAGGGTCCCCGGTCGGCGACTTCCGGATGTCCGGGTCGAAACTGTACGACGACGTGAACGACCGGGATGTTCGCCGCCCTCGCCGCGTTCAGCACCTGCCCCGCGCGCTCGAGCACCTCCGGGCTCACCGGGACGAACCTGGTGACGATGTCGTTTTGGAAGTCCATGCACAGGACGAGTGCACGTGCGGGATCGATCTCGAACATCAGACTCCTCACTCCTCTCCGGCCGATGCCGGCTCGGCGCCGCGTCAGTCCCCACGAGCACAGGAGCGACATCAATTCCGCGGATCCGACTCACCATGCCGCCGCGGGATTTCGCCGGGTCGAGGCCGCGCCACGCTCGCCGAGCAGGCTACCACGGACCTGCGGACGCGGTCGCCGCGAGCGCGACTGGCCGACGCTATGCGTCAGCGAAGGGCCAGGTAGACGGCGGCGGCGATGGCGAGCAACGCCAGTATCGCGGCGAACGGCGCGGCCCGCGATCGGCCGGCCGCGGATGCAATCAGAGGCGCCGACGGCTCCTCGGGCGAATCCGGAGCCTCGCGCGGCGCGGCGGCTGGCCGCGCATCTTCAGCGGCTGGCGCAATGGCGCGCGACAAGGCGTCGTGGAACTCCAGCGCGGACTGAAACCGGTTCTCCGGCCGCTTCTGCAGCGCACGGTTCAGCACCCGATCGACCCACGCCGGCAGTCCGCCGCGGACCGATCCGATCGGCGTCGGCTCGTCGTGCAGCTGCGCCTGGAGAAGGGCGACTGGCGTCGTGCCCGCAAACGGCAGGCACCCGGCGATCATCCGGTAGAACACGACCCCCATCGAATAGAGATCGGCCCGAGCATCGACCTCCTGTCCCGCGATCTGTTCCGGGGCCATGTACGCCGGCGTGCCGAGCACGAACCCGATTTTCGTCAGACGCTCGGTCCCGATCAGGCGAGCGATGCCGAAGTCCATGATCTTGATCGAGCCGCTCTCCGCCACCATGATGTTCGCCGGCTTGAGGTCGCGATGAACGACGCCCATCTCGTGAGCATGGGCGAGCGCCGCGAGGCACGACATGCAGACATGGGCAGCGCGCTCGGGCGCCTGGGGGCCGGTGCGCTCGATCAGGCGGGCCAGCGTCTCCCCGCGCACGTGCTCCATCGCCATCAGGAGATGGCCGTCGTGCTCGAACAGCTCGTAGATGGTGGCCAGCCCGGGATGATTGAGGCGCGCCGCGGCAACAGCCTCGGCGCGAAACCTCCGCACGACGTCCGCGTCGCTGGCCTCTGCGGAGAGCGCTTTCAGCGCGACGTCGCGATGCAGCGTTTCGTCAATCGCGCGATAGACGGTTCCCGTGCTCCCGCGTCCGATGCTCTCGAACACACGATATTTCCCGACGACACTGCCGACCATCGCTCGCGACGAATCTCCGTTGACAGAGAAAGAGAGGCAGTCTAGCAGACTTCCCTGAGTCGAGCCGTTGAAGCGGCTATAATGCACGCCGCTTGGATATCCGACAACTCGACGCGTACGCAGGGCGGCTGCGCACCTGGAACGATTCGCCGAAGTACCGCGCCGAACTGCGGTTCCTGTGGCGGCTCCTCGACCCCAAACCGCACGAACGGATCCTGGACATCGGATGCGGCACCGGCGCCTGCGTCCAGTACATCGCAGCACACAGCGAGGCATCGGTCGACGGGTTCGACGTGAACCGGCTGGTCGACGGATCTCCCGCATGGTACCGAGACCGCCTCGACGACGCGGGTCGCTACGACAAGATCTACTTTCTCCACTCGCTGGCTCATATCCCTGATGCGCCAGAGGTGCTGGCGCGTGTCGTGCGCGATCACCTCACCTCCGATGGGCGCCTCTACGTCGTCACGCCGAACGCGGATTTCGATGAGTACCTACGGTCGCTGCCGCGCTCCACGCCCTATGTTCCGGATCCGACCGTCCACCGCCACTACACCCGGGCAACCCTGACCGCGTTGCTCGACGGCGCCGGGCTCGACGTGACGATCGCGGGCTACGCCGGAAAACGCGAGGGCGGGCACCACGAGCGGCTGTTCGCGGTGGCGATCCGCACGGCTCGCGATGGCGACGCCTGGTCGCGCACGTATTGAGGGCAGCCCCGCTCCACACCCGATCGGCACGCAGGAGGACTCGTGAATCTCTATTTCGGTGCGCTGATCTACACGCGCGATGCCAACGGAGTGCTCAGAGGCATCGTCGCCGAGAACGATTTCGCCGGCCCGGACTGGAATGGCCGGCTCGGCACCGAGACCGCTACGCCTCGTGACGTGCCGCCCGGGGATATCGCCGGCGTGTACTGTTCGTCGACGCACCTGCCGAACGGACTTGACGTCTTCACCGGTCCGCTCCGCATCCAGCGCGTCGGGGCGCACTATTCATTGCACTGGACCAAGCCGGGAGCCGTTCCGTTCTTCGGAGTCGGATTCCAACTCCCCGACGATCCAAATCGGTACTGTTTCGCGTTCTACGGCATCGTGATGGCGCCGTACTGGCCGGGTCCCGCGGACGCGGCAACGCCGCACGATGTCGCGCCGGCGCCGCGCCTGCCCGGCGCGTCGGGCAATCTCGATACGTCGCTCGCGGTCAGCCTGGTCGATCAAAACGACGATGGAAGCTGGAGCGGTCCCGCCGCGAGCAACGAGTTCCTGGAAGGCCCGTCCGGTGGCAGGCTTGGGACCGATCGAGCCACGCGCCTGGCCGGCAACGGCGGCGCGGCCGGAAGCCCCCCTTCCGCGGACGCCTTCGCAGGCGCCTACCGCGCGGCTCGCACGAGGCCGGACGGCACGAGGAGCTACCAGGGCGCGCTCAACGTCCAGCGGATCGGCGACATGTATGGAATGCACTGGTCGAGCGCCGGCGAAGCGCCGTGTCTCGGTGTCGCGCTGGAGGACCCCATGCGCAGAGGGCGCTACGTGGTCGGCACCTGGGGCCTCCGCTTGTCGAGCTTCTGGAACCCGCCGCCGGACATGATCTGCGCTGGCCACGCCGGGTAGAGGTTCGATCGAAACCTGTTCGCTACAGCGCGTCGTCTTCGAGGAAGACGACGCGCGCTGGCGCGCCCGATGTCCCCCGCAGCGCGAGCGGCAGGCACACGAGGCGCCCACGCGCTGCGGCAATCCGATCCAGGTTGACCAGCGGCGCGACGAGCAGCGTCCGTCCACGAAAGAGCGCCTGGAGGAGCCTGCCCTTGTCTTCCTCGCGCTCCTCGCTCCAGGCCGATTCGATACAGGGCACGTCCACGCCGAGAACGCTCGGACGCCGATCGACGATCCACGCGAGCGCATCCGGCCGCAGGCTCGGCGAGTCGGCCACGTAGCCGGGACGGTTCCAGCGCGCGCCCCAGCCCGTGTCGAGCAGCAGCGCTTCCCCTTCGCGGATGCCCGGATCGTGCCGCGCCAGCAGCGCCGCGTCGATGACCGCACGCGGCTCCTGCGTCGGAACCCGCAGGACGGCCGCGCGCTGGAAGAACGCCTCGACCGGGTATTCGTCGAGTCGCGGGCCATCCTCGAGCATGTGCGAGCCTGCTTCGACGTAAGTGCCGGAGATGGTCGTCATCCCGATGCGCGAGGCGAAGAACCCGTCTGAACGGACACTGGCAACCGTGGTGACGTCCACCGGCGGCAGCAGCCGCTCCAGCCCCGGCAGCTCGTGGTATCCCCACATGCCTGATTCGATCGGGCCCGACAGGTCGACGATGCGAGGCACGCGATCAACCCGCGTGCACGCGTAGGGCCTCGGCGAGCACCTCGGCCACCTGCTCCACGTGCGCCTCGGTCATCTCCGCCCAAAGCGGGAGCGTGAGCTGGCGCTCACAGAGATCGTCGCAGCGGGACAGCCCGGCGCGGCGAACCATCGGACTGCTGCCGTGGAAGGTGAAACTGTGAATCGCGGAGTAGTGCACGCTGGTCTGGACGCCCCTCGCGTGCATCTCGTTGCGCACCGCCTCGCGATCAACGCCGCGCGGCAGCAGCACGGGCATGATGTGGTGCGCCGAGACGCGATGCGCGCCTTGTGCGTCCGCAGGGAACGGCAGATCGACGATGCCGGCCAGCACCTGATGGTACAGGCGCGCGAGCTCGCGCCGGCGTGCGTTCCGCGCCGGCAGGCGCCCGAGCTGCACGAGGCCGATCGCGCTCCGGATCTCGTCGATCCGGTAATTGAACCCAGGCAGCACCACGTCGTACAGCGTCGCCTTGCCAAGGTGCCGCTGGTATGTCTGCGCGGTGACGCCGTGAGACCGCAGCAGCTTGAGGCGATCGTGAAGATCCGGATCACGCGCGACGACGGCTCCCCCTTCGGCTGTGGTCATGTTCTTGTTCGAGAAGAAGCTGAAGCAGCCGACGTCGCCGAAGGTACCGAGCGCGCGACCTCGCCAGCTCGCGAGCGGCGCGTGCGCAACGTCCTCGACGAGCCGCACGCCGTGCCGTCGCGCCATGTCGACGATGCGATCCATCTCGCAGGGAAAGCCGCCGTAGTGCACGACTGCGATCACCTTCGTCCGCGGCGTGATCTTCAGCTCGATGTCATCGGGATCGACGCAGAGGTCCTCAGGACCGATCGAGTCGGCGAGCACGACCGTCGCCCCGAGCGCGAGGGCCGCGTTCGCGGTGGCGACGAACGTCAGCGAGGGACAGATCACCTCGTCGCCGGGGCCGACGCCAAGCGCCGCGTACGCGAGGTGCAGGGCGGCCGTGCCGCTCGAGACGGCGGCGACATGCGGGGCGCCGAGTGCCGCGCCGATCGCCTCTTCGAACCGTGCGGTGCGAGGCCCCATGGTGAGCCAGCCGGATTCGAGCACGTCGAGCGCGGCGGTCTTCTCGTCGTCTCCGAGCCGGATGTCGGCAAGCGGGATCTTCCAGGTGCTCGCGGCCGGAGCAGGCGCAGAGGCCTTCGGGTCAGACGGCATAACGCGCTCCGTCGTCGGCGGCGCGCTGAGCCTGGAAATACGCGTAGGTGCGGCGAAGCCCCTCCTCGAGCGCCACGCGCGGCTCGTAGCCGACGAGATCGCGGGCCCGGCTGAAGTCGCCGAGCAGGTACATCACCTCGCTCCTCTCGGGCCTCACGCGCGCCGATTCCGTGAGGATCGAGACGTCCCGTCCCGAGAGCGCACAGAGCATCCGGACCACCTCGCCAACCGACACCGCTCGTCCGCTGGCCACGTTGAGCACCTTTCCGACGCTCTCGTCCGACGCGCCAATCCGGAGGAACCCCGCGACGGTGTCGGTGACGAAGTTGAAGTCCCGCACGGGCTCGACGCTGCCGAGCCGCAACTCGGTGGCACCGGCGGCAAGCTGCTTCGCGATGGTCGGAATCACGGCGCGCGGGGACTGGCGTGGCCCGAAGGTGTTGAACGGCCGGATGGTCGCCACGGGCGTTCCAAACGACAGGTAGTAGCTCTCGGCGAACTTGTCCGCCGCGATCTTGCTCGCCGAGTACGGCGACTGCGCGACGAGCGGATGGCTCTCGGCCATTGTGCTCGTCTCCGGTCCGCCGTAGGTCTCGTTGGTGCCGTAGGTCTCGCTCGTCGACGTGTGGACCAGCTTCCGGACGCCGAGCGCTCGCACCGCCTCGAGAAGATTGACGGTCCCCTCCACGTTGGTCGCGACGTACTGCCGCGGCGCCACGTAGGAGTACGGAATGCCGATGAGCGCGGCCAGGTGGAAGACGACCTCGGCGTCGCGGCAGAGCGTCAGGACGCACGACGAATCCTCGACGTTCCCGTAGACGACTTCGAGGGCGCCGCGTTCGTCACCCGGCAGCTCCTCGAGCTTCCCCAACGTGCCGGACGAGGTGTAGCGACAGAGCACTCGCACTCGGGCGCCCATCCGGACCAGCGCCTCCGTCAGGTGACTGCCGATGAACCCGGCTGCGCCGGTCACCACGACCTGTTTTCCCTTGTAGAACGTCTGTAGCTCTTCGTCGGTCATCAGCGCCTCCACGAGCAGTCCGGCGGCCGACGCGAGACGGGGTGCGTCCATGCTCGACCGCGGGCAAGCGATAGTACACTGCCACCTCATCCGTGTGTGAGATTCCGGCGTGCGTGGTGAACCAGCGGAGACGACGACATTGACTGCGGTCCTTCTCGCGGGAGGCAAGGCCATTCGGGTCATGCCCTCGTCCGCTCGCCTGCCGAAAGCGCTGATGCCCGTCGGTGCGCTCACGGTGGTGGAGATCCTGTTGCACCAGCTCCAGTCGGCCGGGCTGCGGAGGGTCTTTGTCTGCACGGGACGCCACGGCGACCTGATCGAAGCCGTTGTCGGGGACGGCGAGCGGTTCGGCATGGAGATCAGCTTCCACCGCGAACCGACCGGCGGCACGGCGTCCGCGGCGCCGCTCGATACGGTGCGCGCGCTCCTGCCGGACCTCCCCGACGCCTTTCTCATGATGAACGCCGGCACGCAGTGCACGCTCGACTTCCGCGAGTTCTTCGAAGCGGGCCGCAGCCGCGGAGCGCCGATGACGGTCGCCGTCCACGAGGAGCGTCATCAAAGCCGGTACGGAGTGGCGGACCTGGATGCGGAAGGGCGCGTGAAGGGCTTCGCCGAGAAACCCTTGACGAGGTATTGGGCCGACATGGGGATCTACGTCTGCCGGCGCGCGGCGCTTGCACGTGTCTCGCCGACCGGCGCCACGACCCCCGCCGAATTGGCCGCGGCACTGGTCGCCCAGGGAGACGAGGTCGCCGCGCACCGCTTCAGCGCGACGTGGCTCGATCACTCGGACGATCGGACCAGTCGAGGCGCCACTCTTGGCGCGCGGGCGCGATACACCAGCCGTACCGGAGGTGGATCGGGGCTGGTCACCGACCTGTCGCTGCACGGGATGCTTCTGGTGACCGACGTCCAGATTTCCGTCGAAACGGCGGTGACCCTCGAATGGACGATGCCTGGGGGCGGCACGGACCTGAGCGCCCAAGGGGTGGTCACGGGCGTAACCGGCAGCGACATGTCGGTATTCGCGGTCGGCATCCGCTTCACACGTGTGTCCGAACAGGATCACGCCGTCATCGATCGGTACCTGAGCACCATGCACGAGGAGGCACGCTAGCGTGGTGCGGCTCACGCCGACGGGCTTCGTTCACGAGGGGCGCGCCATTCACCCGGTGGGCTTCAACTACACACCCGCCGAGGCCGGCTGCGAGATCTGGTCGCGCTGGAATGCCGGCGCGATCGACCGCGATTTCGCGGAGATCGCGGCTCGCGGCTTCAACGTCGTGCGCGTGTTCACGTTCTGGCGCGACTTCGAGCCGGACGAGGGCCGCTTCGACGAAGAGGCCTTCCGCCGTCTCCGGGAGCTCGCGGCGCTCGCGCACGCGCACGGCCTGTTCGTCATTCCCTCAATCGTCTCGGTTCTCCATTTGCTGCACGTCTTCGATCCGCCCTGGCGTTCGGGCCGTGACCTCTTCGACGACCCTGCCATGCTCGACCGGGCGCGCGCCTATGCCGCGGCGATTGCACAGGCCCTGTCCGGCGCCCCCAACGTGCTCGCCTACGACGTGCACGACGAACAATACAACCTCGATGTCGCTCGGGCAGCGGCAACTCCGCCGGACGTGCTCGCCCGGTGGCACGCGGCCGTCACAGCCGGCATCCGGTCGGCGCACCCGGGCGTCGCGGTGCTTCAGAGCCTCGATCATCAGGCGGTGACGGCGGGGTTGCCGTTCCGTCCTGACGGTGCCGAAGCCTACGACCTGCTCGGCGTCCACGCCTATCCCCAGTGGACACCGTTCGCGATCGAGTCGGTCGACGCCTACAAGGCCACGCTCGCTCCCGCCTTTCTCGTGGCGATCACCCGTGCGTTCAGGCCCGCCATGATCGACGAACTGGGCCTGGTCGGCGCCTCCGACGCGCGCGTCGCCGGGTACATCCGGGCGGCAGCCGCGAGCGCGCACGCCAATGGCGCCGTCGGAACGGTCGCGTGGTGCTGGCAGGACGCCGCCACCGTGCCGGATCCGCCGTTCACGCAGCGCCCCTGGCTCGGCCGCTTCGGCCTGAAACGGATCGACGGCACGCCGAAACCCGCGATGGGCGCCTTCGAGGCTTTCGCCGCGCAGACGCGCCGGCTCGCCGGATCCACCGTTCCTCCGGCAACGGCCGCGATTTACGTGCCCGACGACTTCAATCCCGTCGGCATGGGCTCGAAGTCGCGCGACGGCGTCTGCCTCTTCTACGCGTTTGCGCTCGCCAAGCGCGCCCATCTGCCGGTCGAGTTCGCGCGCGACGGGCTCTCGCGCTACCGTCTGGTGATCGCCCCGTCGATGCGCCTCCTTACGTCGTCCGACACCCGGCGGCTGCGCGCCTTCGTCGAATCCGGAGGAACGCTGCTCTACTCCACGCGCGAAACGCTCGACGCCATCGACGACGGCCTGCTCGGCGTCGAGCTCGACGACTTCATGCTCGCCGGCGCCGGGCCGACGGCGTTCTCCTGGAACGGTCAGGCCTACCCCGTCGACTGGGCTGTCGGCGCCGGGGCCGGCGCGACCGTCGCAGTCGTCCGAACGACGACCGCGACGGTGCTGGCGGCGTATGACTCCGGCCCCGCCCTCACACACGCACGGATCGGCCGCGGCGAGGTCTTCTTCCTGAACGCAGCATTCGAGGCGCAACTCGAGACGCCGGGCCGGCTCACGGCGCACCCGTGGCACGCCCTGTACAGCTCCATTGCCGCGCACGCCGGCATACGGCCGCCGCTCACCTGCGGCGACCCCGATGTGGAGCTGGCGTTGCTCGACGGCGAAAGCGGACGCTGCGCGCTCGCCATCAACCACGGGCCGAGTGCCACGCGAATCGACCTGCGCGACGACGGCGGCAGACCGATCGCGGAGGTCGATCTGGATGCCAAAGGGGTCGAGCGGATCGACATCGGCCAGGTAGGGGGGCGGGAACGATGAGAGCGGTGATTCTCGCCGGCGGGAAGGGCGTCCGCCTGATGCCGTTCACCACGCGGCTGCCAAAGCCGCTGATGCCGATCGGCGATCGCACGATCATCGAACATCTGCTCGGGCAACTGCGCGATTGCGGCGTGACCAGCGTCACGGTCTGCACGGCGCACCACGCGAAGCTGATCGAGGATGTGGTCGGCGACGGACGCCGGTTCGGTCTGGACGTGGTGTTCCGCCGCGACAAGAGGCCGGGCCTCAGCACGCTGGCCCCCGTACGCGAGCTCGTCGGCGAGTTGCCCTCGCACTTCCTCATGCTGAATGCCGACATTCTCTGCGATGTCGAGTTCGGCACGCTCTATCGCCAGGGGGTCGAGAGCGGCGCGCCGGTCACCGTCGCCATCCACGAAGAGGTCGTGCCTGGCGCACATCCCCGCTGCGAGGTCGCCGTCGACAACCGCATCACCCAATACGACCCGAGGCCCGCCATCCGCCACTGGGTGAACATGGGCATCTACGTCCTGGCGCGCAGCGCGCTCGACCGGGTTCCCGCCGACCAGCCATACGGCATGGACTCGCTCATGCGCGACCTTCTCGCCGAAGGACGGACGATAGGCGTCTATCGAAGCACCGACACCTGGCTCGACGTGGGTGTGCCCGAGGAGCTCGCCCGCGCGCAGGAACTGTTCCTCCGCACCGGCAGCATCTCGAGCCGCGCCCGCGGCATCACGCCCCCCCACGTATCGGCCCGTGTGCCGGCTCCCTCCGGCGGAGAGCCGCTGCCTGGAGCAGCGCCACAGGCGCCATCGAGCGGCATCGAGGAGACCGGAGTGTTCTCGATCAGCTCGGTCGCGTGGGGCGCGATCTACACGCGCGCGCCTCGTGGAGCTGTTCCACAGCCGGCTCCCGCGCCGCGGGAGCCTGACTTCGCGAGCAGCGGCGGTGTGCACCTCGTCCGGTTTCCGCCCGGCGCGGCGGTACGCGACCGCCTTCCGATCGTCATGACCTGCGGCGCTGGACCGACGCCGCTGATCGGATCAGAGCGGTTCGCGCTGCACCTGGCGCGCGAGCTCGCCGCCCAGGGCGACCAGGTCTCGCTGGTCATCCAGACGCCGGGCCAGCTCGATCCCGACGATCTCGGCGATGCCATCGTGACGTCGCTCCCGGCGCTCGACCTGCGGACCTTCGTCGACCGTCTCGATACGCCGGCCGCCGTGCTTGCCGTCGATCTGGTGTGGCCTGGGGCGTCACGCGTCGCGGTCGACGCGGCACGCGCGTGGCGGGTGCCCGCGGTCATCGTGCCGGCAAGCGCGCAGGAGGCCTGGCTCGATCCGGCGCTCAGCCTCGATCTGTGCACACGGGCCGACGCCGTGTTCTGTGTCACCGCGGCCGAGGGGCGCGCGCTCGTTCGCAAAGGGGTCGCTGCCGGAACGATCCGTGTGATCGGGTACGGCGCGTACGCCGAAAGCGCCCCGCCCGAGCACCTCCCACCCGCGCTGGCCAGCGGCGAGTACGTGTTGTTCCTCGGCAGGAAGCGGCGCGACAAGGGCTATCGGGAGCTGCTGGCCGCCGCCCCGCTCGTCTGGCAGCGGTTCCCCGATGTGTCCTTCGTCTTCATCGGTCCGCGTATCGATCCCGATTGCCTCGACTGGTTCGAGCAGACCGCCGACCAGCGCATCGTCGAGGCTCATGGGCTGTCGATCGCCGCGAAGGATGCGGCGGTGGAAGGGTGCGCGCTGATGTGTCTGCCGACGACCAGCGACATCTTTCCGCAGGCGTTCCTGGAAGCGTGGCGCGCCGGGAAGCCTGTCATCTCGGGGCCGTTCGACGGCGCGCACGAAGTCGTCCGCCACGGCATCGACGGCCTCGTGGTCGATGCGCGGGCCGAAGCGATCGCCGCGGCCATCGAGAGCCTCCTCGCGGCTCCCGGCGTCCGATCCGCGATGGGCCGGGCAGGCGAGGAGCGCGTACGAGGCGAGCTGAGCTGGGCATCGATGACCAGCCGCGTCGGGACCCTTCTACGCGAACTGGCGTCGGTCGGGCGGATCTAGCGCCGGCACCAACCAGTGCTCACGCGGCCCCGCGCCGATACACGAGCTCCACGAATCCTGTGTTGTAAGCGACCACGTCACGCAGCCGCCATCGTGTTTCGGAGCCGGCGTCGCCGAAGAGACGGACTCCGGCGCCCAAAAGCACCGGCGCGAGCGTCAACCGGATCTGATCGACGAGGTCACGATCGAGGACGCGCCGGCACAACATTGCCCCGCCGACGATCCAGATGTCGCGGTATCGAGGTCTCAGGATGCCGTTGAAAAGCGTCTCGAGACTTCCGGAGTAGTACTCGACGTTCGCCTTCACGGAGGGCAGCTGCCGGCCCGTCACGACGATCGTCGGCGTGTCGCCGTACGGCCATCCGAGCTCGACCGCGTGCTCGTATGTCCGGGATCCCATCACGTAGCAGTCGATCGTGCGGACCAGGTCTGCGGCGCTCTCTTCGGGCACGCCCGGCGGATAGGCGTCCGGCGGACTCTCGAGCCAGGACACCGTGTTGTCGGACCTGGCGATGAAGCCGTCGAGACTCGCGACCATGTGCAGCGTCACGCGCCCGGTTTCCGCTTGTTTCGCCTCGCCGCCGGTTGTTACGCTGTCGCCCATCGAGGAGATCCTTATGAGACGCTTGTTTGCTCTGTTCATGGCGGCTCTCGCCGTCGCCTCCGTTGCGACTGCGCAGACGCCTGACGCCGCGCGCCTGAAACAGGAGGCCGCGCAGGCGATCGACGCCAACGCGTCGCACCTCGCGCACCTGAGCGACGCCATCTTCAGCTATTCCGAGGTCGGTTTCCAGGAGTACGACACGGTCGCGCTGATCACGGGTGAGCTCGAGAAGAACGGCTTCACCGTGCAGCGGGGTGTTGCCGACATGCCGACCGCCTTCAAGGCCACCGCCGGGAGCGGCTCGCCCGTGATCGGGCTGATGGCCGACTTCGACTGCGTTCCCGGTGCGTCCCAGAGGCCGACCGCGTTGACTCGCGACGAGCTCGTGCCGGGCGCGCCCGGCCACGGCGAGGGGCACAACCTCGGCCTGCCGACGATCGTCGGTCCAGCCATCGCGGTCAAGAACCTGCTGGCCAAGTACAAGCTCCCCGGCACCATTGTCGTCTTCGGTGGACCGGCGGAGGAGCTGCTCGCCAGCCGCGTGTACATGATCAACGCCGGCCTCTTCAAAGGCGTCGATGCGATGCTCGACGCCCATATCGGCAACTCGTTCGGCACCAGCTACGGGCTGAACAATCTCGGCATCGCCTCCATCGAATGGACCTTCCACGGCGAACAGGCGCATGGAGCCACGCCGTGGAACGGGCGCAGCGCGCTGGACGGCGTCGAGGCGATGAACTTCGGGATGAACTATCTTCGCGAGCACCTGCCGCTCGAAATGCGGTTCCACTACGTGACCTCGTTCGGCGGCAACCAGCCGAACGTAGTGCCGCCAGAGGCGCGCGTCTGGTACTACTTCCGCCACCAGACGTATCCGGAGTTGATGGCGCTGGTCGAGAAGGCGCGCGTCGTGGCGAAGGCCGCCGCCGCAATGACCTTCACCACGGTCGACGAGCGCGTGTTGTCCGGCTCCTGGCCCTACAACGGCAACAAGGCGCTGTCCGAGGTGCTCGACAGGAACATCCAGGCGGTCGGGATGCCCGAGTGGTCCGCCGACGACAAGGCGTTCGCCGCGGCGTTCCAGAAGGCGATGGGCGCGAAGCCGACGGGGCTGGCGACCAGGCCGAATCCGAATCGCGGCGACAGCCAGGGGTCCTCGTCGAACGATGCCGGGGATGTGACGTGGAACGTCCCGATGGCGCGCATGTCGTTCCCATCGCAAGTGGCGGGCAGCATCACGCACCACTGGACCGCGGCGATCGTGCCCGCGACGCCTCTCGCGCACAAAGGCATGATCGTCGGAGCGAAGGCGCTCGCGGGGACGATGATCGATCTGTTCGTGGTTCCGTCGACCATCCAGACCGTCAAGGCGGATTTCACGGAGCAGATGAAGGGCGTCACCTGGCAGTCCATCGTTCCCGCGGGGGCGAAGCCGCCGACGCATCTGAACACGGAGCTGATGGAGAAATACCGTTCGGCGCTGCGGGAGTTCCGGTACGACCCGGACTCGACGCGCAGCTATCTCGAGCAGCTCGGCGTCACGTATCCACCGGCAGCCGCAACAGGGGCATCGAAGCAGTAGGCGGCTCGCGGCGTTCGTGCTGCGGCGCGCCTGAGTCTCGGCCGATCGCGAGCACGCGAAAACGCGAGCACGCGAGAACCCGATCACGCAAGAACCCGATCACGCAAGAACGCGGAAGGCTCGCACGAACGGGAGAACTGCGGGGAGGGGCTCCACAGACGATGGTCGTGGAGCCCCTCCCCCAGCGCGCGGGTGAGAGTGCGCGCGCCGTTGGTGCTCGCTAGAAGTTCATCTGCATGCCGACCGCGAACAGCCGGCCCTGGATGATCTCCGTCGGCCGCCAGGCGGCGCCGCCGAAGGACTGGTTCTGGTTGATGATGCTGCTCGCGTTCAACACGTTGAACATGTCGAACTGTCCCTGGAACCGGTAACGCCCCACCTGGAACGTGCGCGCCAGACGCACGTCCACCTGGTTCCACCGCTTCAGGTAGTTGGTGCCCGGGGTCAACAGCGGCACCGTGATGTTCGAGCCCTGGAACGACCGCAGCGTGGCGCCAGGGTTCGACGCACGCAGAATGGCGTTCGTCACGACGTACGTGAGGTTCTGCGACTGATCCGGCGCACGGTTTTGTGCCGCGTTGAAGGTCTGATCCTGGAACGCCGTGCCCGATGCCGCCCCCGGGTACCCCTGCCAGCTGCCGCTCAGCTGGATCTTGTACGGCAGCGGATAGGAACCGGCCAGCTTGAACTGTGCGAGGTACGGCATGTTCAGCTGCCGCTGGTCGCAGTAGCGGAACGCGTTGGGATCCTCCACTTCGCAGTACGACGTCTGCATCCGCCCGATGCTCGTGCCGCCATACAGGTTTCCGCCCTTGATGCGCACGGTAAACCCGACGTCGTAGCCGTTGTAGATCTTGCGGTTGACGTCGGAGTTCTTGTCCACGAACTGCGGCGTCCGCGCGCGCGCGTCGGCCGTCAACGAGTAGATCGGAATCGTCGGATCGACCCCGTTGTACCGCGGATTGCCGAACACCGGGTTCGGAATGGAGAACTGCTGATAATCGGCCGGGTCCACCGCCACGTTGTCGGTCCAGAAGATCCGGCGGTAGCTGCGGTGCACCCATCCGGCGGTGATCGAGAGGCCCTCGAACAGCTCGTGCTGCACACCGAGCGACATCTGGATCTGGTACGGACGGCGGATGCCGTCAGCCGGCGTGCGGTTGCTCGCGCCGCTGACGTTGAACGGCACGACCACTGAACCGATCTCGTTGACCTGCGCGATGTCGTCACCGTTCAGATCCGACCAGCTCCGGCGGTCGGTCTGGATGACCATCGGGTTGTAGACCGCGGCGAAGCCGACCGTCGAGAACGCCTGCATGTACTTGCCGACGTTCCCCTTGATCGCGGTCCGGCCGTTGCCGAACAGGTCGTACACCGCCCCGACACGCGGCGCCACGTCCCGCCAGTTCGGCAGGTTCTCGATCTTGTCGAACGAACGGCCCGGCACGAACCGGCCCGCGTTGGACGCCTGGGCCGGCACGTACGTGTTGAACAGCTCGAACCGGACGCCCGGCGTCACCGTCAACCGCTTGTGCGAATAGGTGTCCTGCAGGTAGATGCCCATGTCGTACTTGATCTTCTCGGCTGCTTCCTGCGGGGTCGAGTAGACGATCACCGACTGCGGCTGCCGCGCCACGCCGCCAATCGTGTTGTACTCCTGCACGAGATCCCAGCCGCCGTTGACGACGCGCTGGTGGCGGTTGCCGCCGAACCCGTAGGTCATGCCGATGCGCGCGTTGTGCGAGCCGGTCACATACGAGGCCTGCGCCATCAGCGTGTGGCGATCGGGCACACGGAAGTAGTAGGGGCCGTTGGGCGCACCCCAGGTCTCACCCGTGGCACGGTCGCTCTTGCTGATGTTCTCCGGACGCACGCTCGGCTGCGCTTCGTTGGTCGAGTAGGTCTCGTCGTTCTCCGACCAGCCCGCCTCGAGCAGCAACCGCGACGTGATCGTGCCGGTGTACTTCGCCTGCGCCGTGAAGTACCGCTTCGGACTCCGGATGCCGCAGCGCTCCTCCGCCGACAGCGCCGGGCACTCATGGCCGCGGTACTTCTGGATGCGGTCGAGATAGGCCCCGAACTTGTGCTTCTGTCCGAGCACGAACGTCACGCGCGCCGCGCCGCTCTTGATGACGTTGTCGTCGACGACCGGACGGCTCAGGTCGGGGACGAACGTCCGGAACGTCGGGTCGGCGTTGTAGAACGTCTCGGTGACCGTCTGGTCGACGCCCCAGCGGCGGAACGTCGTGTAGAACCAGACTCTGTCCTTCATGATCGGGCCGCCGAACCCGGGGTTGAAGTCGAAGATCCGCTCCACGCGGTTCGGCGCGCGCAGGCCGGTCGCCTTGAGCTCGTCGGTGAAGTTGTTCGACTGCCACGCGCCCGGCGTGTGCGACCAGAAGAGCGAACCCTTGAACTGGTTGCTGCCGTCGCGCGGGATCATGTTCAGACGAACGCCCGACCCCTGGACCTCGGCGCCGAGGGCGCTGGTCTGATAGGACATTTCCTCGAACATGCCCTGGTTGAAGTAGTTCTGGATGGCGCCGTCGCCCTCGATCCCGTTGACGATCATGCCGTCGATCTGAATCGCGTTGTCGCGACGGTCGGACCCGTGCACGGCCATGTAGGACTGCTGCATGCCGGAGCTGCCGCCCACGTCCGGGCGGCTGAGCGTGACGCCGGACATCGTGCCGCCCACGCCCCAGATGCTGCGGCCCGTCGGCACCGCCTCCATGAGCTCCTTGCTGAGGACGACCTGCTGCGTCGCGCTCTGCAGGTCCACCAGCGGCGTCTGGCCCGAGACGGTGATCGTCTCCTCCAACCCGCCCACCCGCATCGTCGCATCGACGGTGGCGGTGAACGACGCCGGCAGATTGATGCCTTCGCGCACCACGGTCGCGAAGCCCGGCAGCGTGAAGGTCACCGTGTAGGTGCCAGGCCTCAAGTCGATGATGTTGTAGCGTCCAGCCCCGTCTGAAATGACACTGCGAATCTTCTCGATGAGCACCGGACTGGCCGCTTCGACAGTGACCCCGGGCATGACGCCACCCTGGTCGTCTCTTACTGTGCCTGCGATGCCGCTCTGCGCCGCAGCGCGGCCCGGCAGTAGCAGCAGGCATGCCGCGACGATGAGCGCCGCCGCCACGTGGACTCTGACCATGTGATTCCTCTCCCTTCGAAAACGAACCGGGTTCACAACGATGAACCGGGTTCACAACGATCACGCAGGCGGCATGGTCAGCTGGGCGGGGCTTTCTGGCTATCAGCGCACGCCATGATTTCCGACGAAGAGATCCGTGACGCGTCTGGTGATCCACGAACTCGTTTGTGGTCAAAACGAATGGGTGCGCTGATCTGCGGACCATCGCCGGGCTTGCGCGAACGGAATGAGCGTCGTGAAAGAGGCGGGCCGGCTCGGCGGACTCAGGGGAATCCGTGAGTCGCGGATGACGGACGGGGCCAGTGGAGGCTCGGCGCGGCTGCTAGGCCGCCGGGCCTCCCCCGATCCACTGAGAGAACGCGTGGTGATTCGTGGAGGGAGCGCGCGGCGGCATCCGTGGCCGGGCTTAGCCGAGCGGCGGCGAAGCGGGATGGTCGCCGACCGCCAGCACCTCGCCGTTCCGCGCATATCGCGGAATGGGAAGCCGATCCGGCTCGACGAACCGGCTTCGCGCCTCCGGAGACGACAACACGTCCGCACTGTAGTGCGCCGACATGATCCTGGAGTCGAGTAGCCTCGCGGACCGTTCGAGGAATTCGTCCGCGGAGTTCGCGGGACCCGATGCCTGCATGAAGTGGTGCACGGCCAGCACCCAGGCCTGGGTGAGCGTCTCGCTGTACTTGGCGGGATCGATGCCGTTGTGCCGGATGAATCGCACGATCGCGGATCGGCATCGCGCGATGGCCGTCTCCGCGTCAGAGCCCGCCAGGTAGCAGTAGGCCAGCCGAAGATGCGCGCGGTGTCGGAATTCGGCGCGAGGGATCTCGCAGGCCTCGAACGCGGCCATGAACTCACGGTCGGCTGTCGACAACGTGTGCATGAACCCTCGCTCCGCTACCGGAGTCTCGCTGCCATCGCGCGCGGGAAGTCCGGAAAGTAGCGCTCGATGACCGGCAGCTCGAAGCGCGTCAGGATCGCCTGCGGCGGTTCGCGTTCGAGCAGGAATTCGAACGCGGCGGCCAGCAGATCCTCCGGCGATGCACCGGGCGCGTACCGTTCGAGGTCGGACGGCCACACGGTCACGACGTGCGTCGTCGCGCCGCGCGCTTCGGCGACGGTCACGACGTATTCGCTGCCACGCTCGTGGCGAACCGAAACGGACATGTGCGTCAGGCCGTGCGCCGCGCCTCGGCGGCGCGCCGCTCCAACTCCTCGCTGGAGACGTCCTCGACGTGCGTGGCGATCCACCACTGGTTGCCGGCAGGATCGCGCACCGCTCCGCTCCGGTCGCCGTAGAACTGCGTCGTCATGGCCTGCACCGCCTCGCCGCCTGCCGCGATCGCGCGCGCGTAGAGCGCGTCCGCATCGTCGACGTAGAGATAGAGCATCGTGGGCATGACCGCGCCGCCGCCCTGCCCGATCATGACGTGCGAATCGCCGATGACGACGTCCGCGTGCATCACTTGGCCGTCGGGGCCGCGCATGGCGCGTGCGCTCCGGCCGTCGAACGCACGCTGGACGAAGTCGAGCAGCGCCCCTGCGTCGGCGACCAGCAGGTAGGGCGTAATGGTGTGGTACCCCTCGGGAACGGGTCGGACAGCCATGAAGAACTCCTTCCGCGGATCTGATCCTAACGCGTGTCTTCGAACCGCACATCGGACTGGACGAGCACGGCTACGCTTCGTTGTAGGCTCTCTCGAGCTCCGCCACGTCGAGCTTCACCATCGTCATCATGGCTGCCATGACGGCCTTCACTTTCCTGGGGTCCTTATCGCCGATCAGCTCGGTGAATCGCCTCGGGACAATCTGCCAGGACAGACCGAAGGGGTCCTTGATCCAGCCGCACTGTGAGGGCGTCGCTCCTGCCTTCACGAGCTTGTCCCAGTATTCGTCCACTTCCTCCTGATCCGCGCAGTCCACGTAGAGCGAGACCCCCTCGGAGAAGGTGAAGTACGAACCTCCGTTGTAGCCCATGAAGCGTTGACCGCCGACGACGAACTCGGCGGATCTGATGGGACCATCCTCGCCGGTGCGGGCAACGTTGCGCACCTCGGAGTTCGGAAACGTCGCGGTGTAGAGCTCGATCGCCGCTTCGAGCTGGTCGTTGAACATGAGAAAGGGTGTGACTTTGTTCACGGGCGCGTCTCCTCGGTGCAGGCGATGCTCTGATCCGCCCACGGATCACGAACTCGTACAGGTGGACCCGGCTCGGTAGGCCGTATCGCTCGCCGCACAGAAATTACAGTGCATTCATGTGGTGCCGGGGGCGGGGATCGAACCCACACGCCCCTTGCGGGACCCGGGATTTTAAGTCCCGTGCGTCTGCCAGTTCCGCCACCCCGGCACAGGGCGCGCTCGCGCCGAGGCTCCGATTGTACCGGCCCTCGTCATCCGCCGTACGTGGCACGCCGCACCCGCACCACACGCGCCGCTCGAACCCCGCACGTCGTGCGGGCCAGGCGCACGTCGCGTGAGAGGCCCACCGCACCCGCGGAACGAGGCACACACCATCGAGACGCCGCGGTTCGATTTGGATTCGATTAGAGTGGATCGTCAAGACACATCAGGAATCGATGAGCCACCACGAATCCAAGCGAAGGTCGAAGGCGGGCGCGCGCCCGCGCTCCCAGAAACACGCCGCGGCCCGGAATGAGGCGGCCGAAACCGCCTCCGGCGACCGTCCAGCCGCGACCCGGGCGCCGCGTGCCCCGCAGGACACGCCGCGCCAGCCCTCGCCTCCGCCGCCCCGGCTCCTCCTCGCCGCCTTCGTACTGATTGCCGGGTTCTGTCTCCAGAGCCTCCTGATCTCCCGCAACATGAGCCCGACCTCCGACGAGCCGCCGCACCTCGCGGCCGGGCTCTCGTACTTGTCGGCGCGCGTGTTCACGGCCAATCTCCAGCACCCGCCGCTCATCAAAGAGCTCAGCGCGCTCTCGGCCATGGCAGGCGGCCTTCGGTGGCCGGAAGCCTGGACCACCCGGTACCTTCCGACGATCACGCCCACCTCGCAGCCGGAATGGCGGCTTGGGGCTTCGCTCATCGCCGACAACGGTCCCGATCACGTGCTCTTCTGGGCGCGCCTCCCGATGATTCTCGTCGCAGGGCTCCTTGGCCTCGTGCTCTATCTCTGGGGACGCGATCTGGTCGGAGACGTGCCGGCCTTGTGCGCGCTCTTTCTGTACGCCTTCGATCCGATTCTCCTCGCGCACTCGTCCCTCATCACCACCGACGTCGGCGTCACAGCCTTCGGCCTGCTCTTCTTCATGACGCTCTGGCGGTACGTCCGCACGCCTGGACGCAGCCGACTCCTCTGCGCCGGCCTGGCACTCACCGCGGCTCTCGGCAGCAAGTTCTCGGCGGTCCTCCTCCCTCCGATTGGCCTCCTGCTCCTCTGGGCGGCGACGCTGCTGTGGCGTCCGGACGATGTGAAGGAGCGGCGCGGGAGCAAAGGTCCGATCCTCTACGCGCGCCCGTTTACAGGTCCGCTCCTGATCGTCGGCGCGCTGCTCGGTATCGCGGCGGTCGCGATGCAGGCGCTGTATCTGTTCTCGAGCGACCCCTTCCTCTACATCAAGGGCTTCAGCCGCATCTACGCCGACCATACGCCCGGCGTCCAGGTGTACATGGCCGGCCAACTGCAGCCCCGGTTCCTCAGCTACTTCGCCGTCGCCTATCTGCTGAAGGAGCCGATCGCCAGCATCGTGCTCGCGCTGGCCGGAACGGTGCTCATCGTCAGAACGCACGCGGTGTCGACGCTCGCGAAGGCGTTCATCCTGGTGCCGGCGGTCCTGCTCTTCGCCGCGGTGACGCTGCAGGCCCAGAACATCGGCGTCCGCTACGTGTTGCCGGTCCTGCCGTTTGCCTGGCTTCTCGGCGGCCTCGCGCTCGCGAGCCTCCTTCGCTCATCGGCCGTGTGGACGCGTGCGGCTGGTGCGGCGTTGATGGCCTGGCTGGTCGTATCCGCCGCCGGCATCTACCCGGATCAGATGTCGTACTTCAACGAAGCCGCCTGCCTGCTCCACGACTATCGGCAAGTCGGGCTCGACGGCGGCTCGCGGTGCGGGTCGTACTGGTTGGCCGATCAGAACGTCGACTGGGGACAGGGCACCAGGCAGCTGAAGACGTGGCTGGACGAACACGCACCTGGCCGCCCCATCAAGTGGGCGCACTACGTCGTCTTCCCTCCCGAAGGCTACGGCATCCGAAGCGAGTCCGTGGAGCCGACGGCGCTGCTGCAGAATCCACCGCCGCCGGGACTCTACGTGGTCAGCGGTCACTATGTCGCGGTACTTCCGCTGGTCGCCGCGCAATATCCACAGGCCGGCGAGTGGTTGCGACGGACGACACCAACAGCCGTGATCGCGCACTCCCTCTACGTCTACGACGTCGAGGATCCGGCGGGCTCGAACATGCCCGGCCGCCAGGACCCATGATGACGACATCTGACGACGCACCCTCGGTCACGAACCGGATTCAGCCGACAACCGTGACCGGCATTTTCCTGAGCGTGGCTGCCCTCGCCTCGGGCGTGTCGATGGCCGTCAGCACCGATGGGCTCGTCGTGCTGCCGCTGGTGCTGATGCCGCTGCTGGCCCTCTATTGGCTGGCTCTGCGCGTGCGCCGCAACCAGGCGGCCGGCTGGCTCGTCTTCGGCGGCAGCTTCATCATCGTCGCTCCGATGCTGATGTTCGTTGTCGAGATCGCGATCAGCACGCAGCGGGCGCCGACCGGCGAGCCTGGCGTGGGATTCGGACTGCTCGTGCTCCTGGGTCCCTTGGCACAGCTCGGCGCAGTCGCGCTGCTCTTCCTGCTCGTTTCATTGCTGGCATCGTCGGAGTCGCGCAACCTCGGAGACTCGCGGTAGAGCATTCGCCGGTGAGCGTCCGCAGGAGCGATCGGCCGTCGCAGAACGGCGATGTGAATCGCTTTGGGGGCGAAGGAGACGCGATCGGCTGGAGGAAATGGCTGGAGGGAAGGAAAAGTGGGAGAGGCTTCAGAGGCCATCGTGAAGCCTCTCCCGAGCGCGCGGGTGAGAGTTACGCGCGCGCCGTTGGTCGTGCTAGAAGTTCATCTGCATGCCGACGGCGAACAGCCGGCCCTGCAGAATCTGCGTGGGACGCCAGGCGGCCGAACCGAACGCCTGGTTCTGGTTGATGATGCTGCTCGCGTTCAGGGCGTTGAACATGTCGAACTGGCCCTGGAAGCTGTAGCGGCCCACCTGGAACTTCCGCGAGAGGCGGATGTCCACCTGGTTCCACCGCTTCAGGTAGTTCTGCCCTGGCGTGAGCAGCGGGACGGTGATGTTGGAGCCCTGGAACGACCGCAGCGTGGCGGCCGGATTCGACGCGCGCAGAATCGCGTTGGTCACGACGTAGGTCAGGTTCTGCGCCTGATCCGGTGCGCGGTTCTGAGCGGCGTTGTACACCTGATCCTGGAACGCCGTGCCGGACGCCGCACCGGGATATGACTGCCAGCTGCCGCTCAGCTGCAGCTTGTACGGGAGCGGATAGGAGCCGGCCAGCTTGAACTGCGCCAGGTACGGCATGTCGAGCTTCCGCTGATCGCAGTAGCGGAGGCTGTTCGGATCTTCGACCTCGCAGTACGAGGTCCGCAGGCGCCCGATGCTGGTGCCGCCATACATGTTCCCGCCCCTGATGCGGACGGTGAACCCGACGTCGTACCCGTCGTACTGCTTCCGGTTCTCGTCCGAGTTCTTGTCCACGAACTGCGGATCCCGCGCGCGCGCGGCCGCCGTCAGCGAGTAGATCGGAATGGTCGCCTCCGCACCCTGGTACCGCGGATCGCCGAACACCGGGTTCGGGATGGTGAACTGCTCGTAGTCGCCAGGGCTCACCGAGACGTTGTCGGTCCAGAACAGCCGCTTGTATTCGCGGTGCACCCAGCCGGCCGTGATCGACAGGCCATTGAACAGCTCGTGCTGCACGTTGAGCGACGACTGGATCTGGTACGGCCGGCGGATGCCATCGGCCGGCTGCGTGCGGCTCGCGCCGCTGATGTTGAACGGAACGACCACCGCTCCGATCTCGTTGGTCTGCGCGATGTCGTCGCCGTTCAGGTCCGACCAGCTCCGGCGGTCCGTGCCGAGCACCATCGGGTTGTAGACCTGCGCGAAGCCGACCGTCGAGAACGCCTGCATGTACTTGCCGATGTTCCCCTTGATCGCCGTCCGGCCGTTGCCGAACAGGTCGTACACCGCCGAGAAGCGCGGCGCCACGTCGCGCCAGTTCGGAATGTTCTCGATCTTGTCAAACGAACGGCCCGGCACGAAGCGGCCCGCGTTGGCCGCCTGCGCCGGGATGTAGGTGTTGAACAGCTCGAACCGGATGCCCGGCGTGATCGTCAACCGCTTGTGGGAGTAGGTGTCCTGCAGGTAGATGCCCATGTCGTACTTGAGCTTCTCGGCCGCTTCCTGCGGGGTCGAGTAGACGATCACCGACTGCGGCTGCCGCGCCACGCCGCCAATCGTGTTGTACTCCTGCACGAGATCCCAGCCGCCGTTGACGACGCGCTGGTGGCGGTTGCCGCCGAAGCCGTAGGTCATGCCGACGCGCGCGTTGTGCGAGCCGGTCACATACGACGCCTGCGTCATGACCGTGTGCCGGTCGGGCACGCGGAAGTAGTACGGGCCGTTCGGCGCTCCCCAGGTCTCACCCGTGGCGCGGTCGCTCTTGCTGATGTTCTCCGGACGCACGCTCGGCTGCGCTTCGTTGGTCGAGTAGGTCTCGTCGTTCTCCGACCAGCCGGCTTCGATCAGCAACCGCGAGGTGATCGTGCCCGTGTACTTCGCCTGCGCGGTGAAGTACCGCTTCGGGCTGCGGATGCCGCAGCGCTCTTCCGCCGACAGCGCCGGGCACTCGTGGCCGCGGTACTTCTGAATGCGATCCAGGTACGCGCCGAACTTGTGCTTCTGCGCCACGACGAACGTCACACGCGCCGCGCCGCTCTTGATGACGTTGTCGTCGACGACCGGCCGGCTCAGATCGGGCACGAACGTCTTGAACGTCGGGTCGGCGTTGTAGAACGACTCGGTGACCGTCTGGTCGACGCCCCAGCGGCGGAACGTGCCGTAGAACCAGATCTTGTCCTTCATGATCGGACCGCCGAGGCCCGGGTTGAAGTCGAAGATCCGCTCCACGCGGTTCGGCGCGCGCAGGCCGGTCGCCTTGAGCTCGTCCGTGAAGTTGTTCGACTGCCACGCGCCAGGCGTGTGCGACCAGAAGAGCGAGCCCTTGAACTGGTTGCTGCCGTCGCGCGGAATCATGTTCAGACGCACGCCCGAGCCCTGGACCTCGGAGCCGAGCGCGCTGGTCTGATAGGACATTTCCTCGA
>JBFXAT010000056.1:0-28958 GCA_050183995.1 Vicinamibacterales bacterium | reverse complement strand
AGAGGGGGATCACGATCAAAGCGCATCCGGTCCGCCTGCACTACAAGGCCGACTCGGGCGACAAGTACGTCCTGAACCTGATCGATACGCCAGGTCACGTCGACTTCTCCTACGAGGTCACCCGATCGCTGGCGGCATGTGAAGGCGCGCTCCTGCTCGTCGACGCGTCGCAGGGGGTCGAGGCCCAGACGCTCGCGAACGCGTATCTCGCCGTCGAGAACAACCTCGAAATCATCCCGGTCATCAACAAGATCGACCTTCCGAGCGCGCAGCCCGAAGAAGCACGGCGGCAGCTGCACGACATCGTCGGACTGGACGGGAGCACGGCAATCCTGGCGAGCGCGAAGGTGGGGACGGGCGTCCACGAGATCCTCGAGGCCATCGTCGCACGCCTGCCCGCGCCGCGCGGGAATCCGGACGCCCCCCTGAAGGCGCTGATCTTCGACTCGTGGTACGACCCGTACCGCGGCGTGGTCATCGTCATTCGCGTGATCGACGGCGCGATCAGGAAGGGCATGCGCATCCGTTTCATGGCGGAGACGCTGGAGTACGACGCCGAGCAGCTCGGCATCTTCACGCCCAAAGCGGTGCCGGTCGACGACCTCGGCGTCGGCGAGGTGGGCTTCCTCGTCGCCAACGTCAAGAAGATCAGCGACGCGAAGATCGGCGACACCATCACCGAGGCTGCGCGGCCGACCGAGGAGCCGTTCCCCGGGTTCAAGGAGCTGAAGCCCATGGTCTTCGCCGGCCTGTATCCGGTGGAAGGGCATCAGTACCCGGAACTGCGCGACGCGCTCGAGAAGCTGCGGCTGAACGACGCGTCGTTCTTCTACGAGCCGGAGACGTCGGTGGCGCTCGGGTTCGGGTTCCGCTGCGGCTTCCTCGGGCTGCTCCACATGGAGATCGTCCAGGAGCGCCTCGAACGCGAGTTCGGGATGGACCTGGTGACGACGGCGCCAGGGGTGCTGTACCGGGTGACGCTCACCGACGGCCAGGTCGAGGAGATCGACAGCCCGGCGAAGCTCCCGGATGCGGGCCGGATCGCGAAGATCGAAGAGCCGGTGATCACCGCGATGATCCTGACGCCGGTGGAGCACGTGGGCGGAATCCTCCAACTCTGCCAGGACAAGCGGGGCGTCCAGAAGTCGCTCGAGTACCTCTCGGCCGATCGCGTGCTCGTCACCTACGAACTGCCTTTCAACGAGGTCGTCCTCGATTTCTACGACAGGCTGAAGACGGTGTCGAGAGGGTACGCGTCGCTCGACTATCATGTGACCGGCTATTGGCCGTCCCCGCTCGTGAAGCTCGATATCCTCGTGAACGGCGATCCGGTCGACGCGCTCTCGATCATCGTCCACAGGGACATGGCCTACGAACGGGGACGGGCGCTCGCCGCGAAGATGCGGGAGCTGATCCCCCGTCAGATGTTCGAAGTGGCGATCCAGGCTGCCATCGGCGGACGGATCATCGCGCGGGAATCGGTCAAGGCGCTCCGCAAGAACGTGCTCGCGAAGTGTTACGGCGGCGACATCAGCCGAAAGCGCAAGCTGCTCGAGAAACAGAAGGAAGGCAAGAAGCGCATGAAGCGCGTGGGGAAGGTCGAGATTCCGCAGGAAGCCTTCCTCGCGGTCCTCAAGATGGGCACGGAGGGCGAATGAGGCGCGAGTTCCGCAAGTCGACCGCCCGGGAGTACTTCGAGTCGATCGTCATCGCGGTCGTGCTCGCGCTGTTCATCAGGACGTTCGTCGTGCAGGCCTTCAAGATCCCGACCGGGTCGATGGAGAACAACCTGCTCATCGGCGATCACCTGCTCGTCAACAAGTTCGTCTTCGGCCCCAGCGAGTCGGGCGTCGAGCAGCACCTGCTGCCGCTTGGCACCATCCGCCGCGGCGACGTCGTCGTCTTCAAGTATCCCGAGGAGCCCGAGCGCGACTTCATCAAGCGGATCATCGGTCTGCCGGGCGACACGATCGAGCTCCGCCGGAAGAAGGTCTACATCAACGGAGAGCCGCTCGACGAGCCGTACGTCCACTTCCTCGAGCCGCCCGGCGGCGCCACGTCCGTTCACGAGGTGACCTCGGTCGACGTGCGGGAGGAGTTCGGCCCGGTGACCGTTCCGGCGGATCACTACTTCGCGATGGGCGACAACCGAGACAACTCGCAGGACAGCCGCTATTGGGGCTTTCTCCCGCGCGACTACGTCAAGGGGAAAGCGCTGATCATCTACTGGTCCTACGAATCGGCGAGGGAGGACTACGAGACCGAAGGGGCCGCCGATGCCGTCCGCGGCTTCGGGTCCGTCTTTGCGCACTTCTTCACGCGCACGCGATGGGACCGGATGCTTCAGCAGATCCGCTAGTGCTTGACCGGCCTATGCGCCGCCCATCCTCGAGCCGATAGAAAGAGGACGGGGACTGACGTGATCAAGGCCCTGGTCAAACTCGCCATCGTCGCCCTGCTCGCCAATGCCGCTGTTCGTGTGGGATCCGAGTACCTGAACTACGTGAAGTTCAGGGATGCGATCCGCGACGCGGCGATGTTCAAGACGAAGACGGACCCGGATCTGCTCGCGCGGATCATGCAGCTGGCGGAACAGTACGACATCCCGCTGGAGGCCGATCACGTGCTGATCGAGCGGGAAGATCGGATGGTGAACGTCAGCGGGTCGTACGACAAGCCCATCGAGCTCCTGCCGAACCGTACCTATCCCTGGCACTTCAGCCTGACGCTCGACGTCGTGTCGCCGGCGATGCTGCCGCCGCTACCCTAAGACGCGCGCCGCCTGGTCGGCGGTGACGCCCTCGAGCACCACGACCTTTGCCCGGCTTCGTTCGCCAGCGATGATCCTGACGGATCGTTTTGGGATCTCGAACAACGAGGAGAGGAGCGCGACGAGCGCCTCGTTCGCAGCGCCGTCGACCGGCGGAGCGGCGAGCCGCACGAGCACCCGGCCGTCCCGAACCCCAGCGACCGTCGACCTCGACGCGCGCGGGATGACCCGGAACTGGACCTCCACGCCTGAGCCGATCGGACGTATCACCCTGTCTTGGTCTTGGGCTCCGGCTCCAGCAGGCGCGGGCGATGGAAGAGCACCCGCTCCTCGCGGTCGTGGGCATCCTGCTCGCGCACGAAGTCGAGCGTGTCCCGGAGCGCCTGGATGGACGACTCGAGCGTCGATTCCGCGTCACGGCGCTTCAGCTTGAGCCCATCGATGTCGCGCTGGATGTCCTCGACGCGTGCGTGAGCCTTCTCGATGATCAGCTGTGCCCGGCTCTCCGCCTCGCGGACGATACGCACGGCTTCGGTCTCGGCCCCGGCCCTGATGTCGTCAGCCAGCCGCTGGGCGGTCAGCAGCGTGCTTTGAAGGCTCTTCTCCTGTTCGACGTGCGTGCGGAGCTGTGCTTCGAGCCGCGCGACCTCCTGCCTGAGCTTGTCGGTCTGACGCAGGGCCTCCTCGTAGTCGTCGGCGACGGCGATGAGGAACGACGAAACCTCGACGGTGTCGAAGCCTCGGAAAGCCGTGCGGAACTGTTGCCTGCGCAGATCCAGCGGACTGATGTTCATGGACGTGACCTCTGTTGCTGCACCACGTATCGGGTCAAACTGCGCGCTTCTGCAGCCGGCGTCATCGGTAGTCGCGCTCGCCGAAGATGGCCGACCCGACCCGCACCATCGTAGCCCCTTCTTCGATCGCCGTCTCGAAGTCGTCGCTCATGCCCATCGAGAGCTCCCGCAGCGTGGGCTCGGGAACGCCCGATCGGACGAGGTCGTCCCGCAGCGTGCGGAGCGCCGCGAAATATGGACGAGTGCCCTCGGGGCCCAGCGGTGGCGGCAGGATCATCAACCCCACGAGCCGCGCGGCCTCGCACGAACCCGCCGCTTCAATCAGCGACGGGACCTGCTCGACCGGAACGCCGTGCTTGGTCGGCTCCCGCGCGAGGTCTACCTGGATGAGCACGTCGATGGTCCGCCGGCGATCCGCGGCACCCTCGTTCAGCGTGCGGAGCAGATCGGCGGAGTCAACGGAATGGATGACGTCGAACAGCGCGGCCGCCTTTCTGGCCTTGTTCGACTGCAGGTGTCCGACCAGGTGCCAGCGGAGCGGGAGGCCGCCGAGCGCGGGGATCTTGGCCTGCCCTTCCTGCACTTTGTTCTCGCCGAACTCGAGCTGGCCGGCGGTGGCAGCGGTGCGGATGGCGTCGATCGGGAAGGTTATGGAAACGGCAACGAGCCGTACTGAGGACGGAGGACGCCCTGAACGGCGAACGGCGTCCGCGATCCGATCGCGGACGCCGTTCAATCGGCTGACGAGTTCAGAGGAGTCGGGCAAGCGCCAGACGGGCTCGAAGACTACTTGAGCTGCTTGTCGATCTCGGTGACCAAGGTCTTCGCCATGGGAGCCTGAGGCCCGTTCGGCGCGAGTCTCAAATAAGCCTCGAAGTGGTTCTTGGCCTCGGCGGGGTTCTCCGCCACCACCGTCATTCCGGCGAGGAAGTGGGCGTCGGCGCTGCCGGGATCGACCTCCGCGGCCTTGGCCGCGAGCGGCTTCGCCTCGGCCATCTTCCCAGGAATGTTGTTGTTGAAATAGAGCGTCGCCAGTCCCACGTACGCCGCTGCATCGTCGGGATTGACCTCGATCGACTTCTTGTACGCGGTCTCGGCTGCGGCGAAGTCCTTCTGGGCCGCGTAGCTGACGGCGATGTTGTTGTAGCAGTTGTAGCACTGCGGGAAGATGGTGATCGCTTCGTTGAACTTCGCGATCGCCTCCGCGTGCTGCCCGGAGTTGGTCAGGGCCACGCCCTCGTCGAACACCTTGGCGATGGCGGCGTTCTTCGCCTGCGCTTCCTTCACCGCCGCGGCGGTCGCGACGGACAGGACCAGGTTGGCCGTCTGCTGGGAGTTGGCCCGGACGGTGACGCCCTTCGGCTCCGACCCCAGCTTGTCCTTCTCCGCCGTGACGCGATAGTTGCCGCTCGGAAGCCCGAGCTGGATGTATTCGCCCTTCTTGTCGGTGCGGGTCTCGAACTTCCGCCCTGTGCCGCCAACGTTCTCCATGACGATTTTGGCGCCATCGACGGGCTGACCCTGGGCGTCCACGACCGTCCCCTTGATCATCCCGTTGGTCTGAGCGAACGCCGGAGCGGAAACGGCGAGAGAGGCGACGAGCGCCCCGACGAACAGCCACGAAGGCCGGCCGCAGAGTCGGCGGACCATATGTTCCTCCTCCAAGAGAATCAGATTGCCAAGTCCGACTATCTTACAACATCGAATAGAAGGCCTCGACCGCCGCAAGCTCTTGCACAATCGGGGCCGGAGGCAGTGACGCCAGGAATCGCCGTCCGTAGGTCTTGGTTCGAAGCCGAGGATCGAGGACCGCGAGGACACCCCGGTCCCGACGATGGCGAATGAGCCGTCCGAGGCCCTGCTGCAGCGTCAGGACGGCGAGGGGAACTTGGTATTCCGAGAACGGCTCTCCGCCGGCCGCGCGGATCGCGTCGATGCGCGCGGCGGTGACCGGATCACCCGGCGACGCGAACGGCAGCTTGTCGATGACCACGCAACTGAGCGCGTCGCCGGCGACGTCGACTCCCTGCCAGAAGCTCGACGTCGCGAACAGGACGCTGTGCGGCGTCTCTCGAAACTGTTTCAGCAGCTGCGAACGCGGGGCTGTGCCTTGAACGAACATCGGAAAGTCGAGCGCGAGCTCCGCCACCGCCTGCACGGCCCGGAGCGTCGCGTAGCTCGTGAACAGCACGAAGGCGCGCCCGCGGCTCCGCTTCAGGAGCTCGATCACCTGCCGGCCAGCAGCCAGCGCGAACCCCGGCTCGCGCGGATCCGGCATGCGCGGCGGGAGATACAGGAGCGTCTGCGTCGCGTAGTCGAACTCGGACGGTAGCCGGATCTCTTCCGCGTCGCCGACCCCGAGCCGGCCGCGGATGTAGTCGAACCGCCCGTCGACGGTCAGCGTCGCGGAGGTCAACACGGTGGCCCGCATGCGATCCAGGAGCAGGTCGTGAATGATCGCGGAGACGTCGATCGGCGCGGCGCGCAGAAAGACGCCCCGTCCTCGTAGCTCGACGAAGTACACGAAGGCAGCGTCCTCGGCACGCAGCAGGAAACGCAGCTCGTCGCGGATCTCCCCGGCGCGTCGCGCAAGGGCGGCTGGCTCCAGCGGCGCCGCGTCCGCGGTCTTCTCGCCGGCGTCCGACGGCACCTGCAACCCCGCGAGGACCGATTGGAGCCGCTCCAGCGATGCCGTCAGTTCGCCGGCTGCCGCAGCCGACCGCTCGAGCGAACCGCTCGTCGCGCGGACGCGCTGTTCTCCGCCGAACCGGTCGGCGCTGCGGTGCCACGCCGCCAGGTCCGCGAAGAAGGCGCGCGCGTGATCCCGCACCCGATCCACGGTCTGCTGGATCCTGGCGCGCTCCAACAGCCCTTCAATTCCCGATCCCAGCAGGCGTTCGACATCGCGCGCAATCTCCTCCAGACGGAACGTGCTGACGGCCACGCCGAAATACTGGGTGGCCACGTCCTCGAGTTGGTGCGCTTCGTCCACGACCGCGTGGCTGCAGGCGGGGATGACCTCTCCGAACGTGCTCCGTCGCACCGAGGCGTCAGCGCACAGGAGGTGATGGTTGACGATGACAACGTCGGAGGCGGCCGCCTGGCGGCGCATCCTCGTGACGAAGCAGTCCTCGTACCGCGGGCACTCGGTGCCCAGGCACGTCTCGGCCGTCGCGGAGACCTCGTTCCAGAAGGGCAGGTCCTCCGGCAGGTCCTCGAGCTCGGCGCGGTCGCCGGACTCGGTCCGTGTGGCCCACGCCTGCACCATCGGCAGGAAGATCTCGCGCGAGGCATCCCCCGATCCTTCCGAGACCTGCTCGAGTCGGTGCAGGCACAGGTAGTTGGCGCGCCCTTTCATACAGCAGACCGTGAAGGGCACACTCAGCGCCTGCTGCAGGGTGGGGATGTCCTTGAGGTAGATCTGCTCCTGGAGGTTCTTCGTGCCGGTCGAGACCAGCACGCGTTGCCGGCTCAGGATCGCCGGAACGAGATACGCCAGCGTCTTGCCGGTGCCGGTGCCCGCTTCCGCCAGCAGCACGCCGCCGCGCTCGAAGACGTGCGCGACCCGGCCGGCCATCTCGGCCTGCCCCGCTCGCGGTTCGAAGTCGGGCAGCGCCCTCGCCAGCGCCCCGCTGGGCTCGAAGGCGGCGGCGGTCAGTCCCGCGAGTCCGGATACAGCGGGAACTTGCGGCACAACGTCTCGACTTCCTCGCGGATTGCCGCGATCGCGATCTCGTTGTCCGGCGCTTCGAGCGCTCGCGCAATGAGACTGCCGACCATCTCCATCTCGGGCTCGCGCAGGCCGCGCGAAGTCACCGCCGGCGTCCCGACGCGGATGCCGCTTGCCACCATCGGCGGGTTCTGATCGAACGGAATGGCGTTCTTGTTCACAGTGATGCCCGCCTTTCCGAGCGCCGCTTCAGCCACCTTGCCCGTGATGCCACGGGAGAACACGTCGACGAGCATCAGGTGGTTGTCGGTGCCGCCGCTCACGAGCCGGAAGCCTGCCGTGCGCAGGGCCTCCGCCAGCCGCGCGGCGTTGGCGACGATCTGACGCTGATACGCCGCGAACGCGGGCTCGGCCGCCTCCTTGAGGCACACGGCCTTGGCCGCGATGATGTGCATCAGCGGGCCGCCCTGCACCCCCGGGAAGACGCTCCGGTCGAGGTCCTTCTTGAACTGTTCACGGCAGATGATCAGCCCGCCGCGCGGCCCTCGCAGTGTCTTGTGCGTGGTGGTCGTGACGAAGTCCGAGTGCGGCACCGGGCTCGGGTGGACGCCGGCGGCGACGAGTCCGGCGATGTGCGCCATGTCGGTCATCAGCATCGCGCCGACGCGATCGGCCGCCGCGCGCACCCGCGCGAAGTCGATCACCCGCGGATAGGCGCTGGCGCCGACGATGATCAGCTTCGGCCTGTGCTGGTCCGCCAGCCTGTCGAGCTCGTCGTAGTCGATGCGCTCGTCGTCCTTCCTCACGCCGTACGGGACGATCGTGTACAGCTGACCCGAGAAGTTCAGAGGGTGGCCGTGTGTCAGGTGGCCGCCGTGCGCCAGGTTCATCCCGAGGACGGTGTCGCCCGGCTTGAGGACCGCCAGGAACACCGCCATGTTCGCCTGCGCGCCCGAATGCGGCTGCACGTTCGCGTGCTCGCCCCCGAAGAGCGTGCGCGCGCGATCGATGGCCGCGCGCTCCACGACGTCCACGAATTCGCAGCCGCCGTAGTAGCGCCGCCCGGGGTAACCCTCCGCGTACTTGTTCGTCAGCACCGAACCCGCGGCTTCGAGCACCGCGCGGCTGACGAAGTTCTCCGACGCGATCAGCTCCAGGCCGCTGTTCTGCCTCGCGGTCTCCTGCCGGATCGCCTCGGCCACCTCGGGGTCGGTTTCGGCGAGCGTGCGCCAGAGCGGAAGCGGTGTCGTCTCAGTGGCCATCGGGGGTCCTGCTTTCGTGCGAAAACGCCTCGGCGCGCGACGCGCGCTCCGCCGCGGCAATCTGTTCGACTCGGCGCTGATGGCGTCCGCCCGCAAACGCCGTCTGCAGCCAGAGCTCGAGAATCTCGTCGGCCAGCCCGAAGGCGACGATGCGCCCGCCCATCGAGAGCACGTTCGCGTCGTTGTGCTCTCTCGAGAGCCGCGCGGTGTAGAGATCGTTGCAGAGCGCGGCCCGGATGCCCGGAACCTTGTTGGCGGCGATCTGTTCGCCCTGCCCGCTGCCGCCCAGCACGATTCCGCGATCGGCGTGACCATCGGCGACCGCGGCCGCCACGGCAAAACAGATGGGAGGGTAGTCGATCGCCGCTTCGCCGTCCGTGCCGAAGTCGTGCACGACGTGGCCGAGCCGCTCGAGTGTCTGCTTGAGGTGTTCTTTCAGGAGGAAGCCGGCGTGATCGGCTCCGATCGCCACGCGCATCCGCTGATTTTACTTGGCCCCAGCCTCGACGCGCCAGGCATTCGGCCGGCGTGCGGCTTCGGGAGACGCGCGGATGCTCGAGCACCGATCGGCATCGCCGGGCGCGCGGGCGCCACGACGGAGGCGGAAGCGGAAACGAGCGGCGCAAGAGTGCGACAATCAGCGGGCTGGCCCCGGGCCCATCGCCCGCCGGCTGGAACCCCAAGCCCTTATGACTCCTTCCGTCACAATCTCTTCACGCGGTGAGCAACGAATCCTCGGCGGTCACCCGTGGGTGTACCGCTCGGATGTTGGCGAGGTTCACGCCACCGGCGGGGACGCCGTCGTCGTTCGCAACGCCCGGGGTCGCGTCCTGGGCCATGCGCTGTTCAGCGATCGGTCGCAGATTGCCGTGCGCATGGTGGGCGGGCCAGGCGAACCCGTGAACCGGGAGCTGATCGCGGCGCGCCTCGATGCCGCGGTCGCCTTCCGCGCGTCGCTCGGCATCGATGCCACGGCGTACCGGCTGGTGCACGGCGAAGCCGACCTGCTGCCCTCGCTGATCGTCGATCGGTACGGAGACTGGATCGTCGTGCAAGCCCTGTCGCAAGGGATGGACCGGCTGCTGCCCTCCATCGTGGAGCTGCTTCAGGAGCGGCTCGCGCCGGTAGGCGTTCTGGCGCGGAACGATCCGAGGGCGCGATCGCTCGAAGGCTTGCCGCAGGTCGTGGAGGTCCTTGCCGGGGACGTGCCGGCGTCGATCGCCGTGCGAGAAGGGCACATCGAGTACGACGTCGACGTGAGGGGCGGGCAGAAGACCGGGCTGTTCCTGGATCAGCGGGAGAATCGGGAGGCCGCGGCGCGCTACGCGCGTGGCCGCGTGCTCGACTGCTTCAGCTACAACGGCGGATTCGCGCTCGCGCTCGCGCCGCATGCGCGGGAGACCATCGCGTTCGACATCTCCGAGGAAGCCGTCGCGCGGGTGCGGCTCAACGCGTCGCGAAACGGGCTGCGTGTGGATGCACGCGTCGGGAACGTCTTCGACGAGCTGCGGGGGCTCGAGCGCCTGAAGGAGCGGTTCGACACGATCGTCCTGGATCCGCCCGCCTTTGCGAAGACGAAGGGCGCGGTGAGCAAGGCCGCGGCCGGTTACAAGGAGATCAACCTCCGCGCGCTGAAACTGCTCGAGCCTGGCGGCACGCTGGTGACCTGCAGCTGCTCGTACAACATCAGCGAGGCGGATTTCGCCGGGATCGTGTACGAAGCGGCGGTCGACGCGGGTGTGCACGTCACCGTGGTCGAGAAGCGCATGCAGGGGCGCGACCACCCGGTGCTGCTGGGCGTTCCGGAAACCTACTATCTCAAGTGCCTGATCCTTCGGAAGATCGGCTGATTTCCGAGGGTCCGCCCGCCGTGGCCCCACCTCGTCCGCTCGAGTCGGACGTGCGCTGCGGTCGTCAAACGCCGAACTTCTTCGATAAGATCGCACCGGAGGAATTCCCGAGATGTCAGAGTTCGCCACCGCCTTTCCGGGCTCGCGCAAGGTCTACGTCGACGGATCTCGGGGTATCAGAGTGCCGATGCGCGAGATCACGCTGTCTGGCGGCGAGCCGCCGCTGCGTGTCTACGATACGAGCGGTCCGCAGGATGTCGGCGTGGCGGCCGGCCTGCCGCCGCTGCGCGCGGCGTGGGTCGAGCCAAGGCGCGCCGCCGCGGGGCGGGGCGGTCCGACGACCCAGCTCGAGTTCGCCCGGCGCGGCGAGGTCACCGAGGAGATGGAGTTCATCGCCCTGCGCGAAGGGCTGCCCGCCGATTTCGTCCGGGACGAGGTCGCCCGGGGCCGCGCCATCATCCCCGCCAATGTGAACCACGTCGAGCTGGAGCCCATGATCATCGGGCGCCATTTCCTCGTGAAGATCAACGCGAACATCGGCAACTCTGCCGTGACGTCGTCGATCGAGGAGGAGGTCGCCAAGCTGCAGTGGGCGACGCTCTGGGGCGCGGACACGGTGATGGACCTCTCCACGGGCAAGAACATCCACGAGACCCGCGAGTGGATCATCCGGAACTCGCCGGTTCCGATCGGCACCGTGCCGATCTATCAGGCTCTCGAGAAGGTTGGCGGCCGCCCGGAAGATCTCACCTGGGAGATCTACCGGGAGACGCTGATCGAGCAATGCGAGCAGGGCGTGGACTACTTCACCGTGCACGCCGGCGTGCTGCTTCGCTACATCCCGATGACCGCGCGGCGCGTCACGGGCATCGTCTCGCGGGGCGGATCGATCATGGCGAAGTGGTGTCTGGCACACCATCAGGAGAACTTCACCTACACGCACTTCCGCGAGATCTGCGAGATCATGCGCGCCTACGACGTGTCCTTCTCCCTCGGGGACGGGCTCCGTCCGGGCTCCATCGCCGATGCGAACGACGAAGCGCAGTTCGCGGAGTTGAAGACCCAGGGCGAGCTGACGTCGATTGCATGGGAGTACGGCGTCCAGGTGATGAACGAAGGGCCCGGCCACGTGCCGATGCACCTGATCAAAGAGAACATGGAGCGACAGCTGGAGTGGTGCCATGAAGCGCCCTTCTACACACTGGGTCCGCTCACGACGGACGTGGCTCCGGGCTACGACCACATCACGTCAGCCATCGGCGCCGCCTTGATCGGCTGGTATGGGACGGCGATGCTCTGCTACGTCACCCCGAAGGAGCATCTGGGCCTCCCGAACCGCGAGGACGTGAAGGCGGGCGTCATCGCGTACAAGATTGCCGCGCATGCCGCCGACCTCGCGAAAGGCCACCCACGCGCGCGCGTCTGGGACGATGCGCTGTCGAAGGCGCGATTCGACTTCCGGTGGCAGGACCAGTTCAATCTCGCGCTCGACCCGGTGACGGCGCGTGCCTACCACGACGAGACGCTGCCGGCCGACGGAGCGAAGGTGGCGCACTTCTGCTCGATGTGTGGACCCAAGTTCTGCAGCATGGAGCTCACGCAGCAGGTCCGTGACTTCGCGCGTGCGAAAGGTGTGGACGAGGGAGCGGCCGTCGGTGCCGGGATGGAGGAAAAGGCGGCGGAGTTCCGGAAGACGCGGGAGATCTACGTGCCCGTCAGGGACTAGCGGCGAGACGCGTCAGGCGTCCCGGTCTGTTCCGCCTGCGGGGCTCAGGGCGCTGCTGGGGCCAGCACGACCTGGATCACGGTTGGGAAGCGCGCCGGTTGGCCGTCTGGACGAGGATTCGGATACCCCTCCGACACCTGGGAGCGGAACTCCTTCACCGTCACGCTGGGCGGAAATGCCATCGTGTCCTCACGGAACCGTCCGATGTCGAACTGGTGTGTGGCCGGGGCGTCGAACACGAGCTCGCCCCGCTGCTTGAGGACCGTGCGGTAGTAGGTCACGACGTCCGTGAATGGGGCGGTGCAGCCGAACAGATAGTAGCGCTGCCCCCGGCCCGCGTCGTACGACGAGAGGAACTGCGACCCGGGATACACCGGCACGCCGAGATCGGGCGCTTCCACCGCAGCCGTGCTGGCCGGCGGCTGAGCGGGGACTGACGCCGGCGCGGGCTGGGCGGTCGAGGTCGGTGGCTGAGCCGGGGCCGGATCCGCCGGACGGGTCGTCGCCGCTCCCGGCCGCGGGAATGGTTGCGGAACCGGGAGCTGCAGCAGCCAGGCGGCGGCGAGCAGGGTGACGGCCAACATCTCCTCGATTATAAGCCGCGCAACCGCGGCGGACCTGGCCACGTCTTACTACAATGAAGTTATCTGGAACGAAACTATGCCGAACGGCTTGAAGACCGCGTTGCTCCTGGGCGCGATGAGCGCCCTGTTGTTGTGGCTTGGCGAGATGCTCGGCGGGGCCCAGGGTCTCGTGATCGGGTTCGCTTTCGCGGTGGCGACCAACTTCGCCTCGTACTGGTTCTCCGACAAGATCGTCCTGTCGATGTACAGGGCCAAGCAGGTCGGTCCCGACACACGGCTGTACCAGGTGGTGGCGCGGCTGGTCCAGCGCGCGCAGCTGCCGATGCCGAAGGTCTATGTCATTCCGGATCCGTCGCCCAATGCGTTCGCCACCGGCCGAAACCCGAATCACGCGGCGGTCGCCGCCACCGAGGGGATCCTCCGGTTGTTGAGTGAAGAGGAGCTCGAAGGGGTCATGGCCCACGAGCTGGCGCACGTGAAGCATCGGGACATCCTCACGAGCTCGGTCGCCGCGACGTTGGCGGCGACGATCATGATGGTGGCGCGCTTCGCGATGTTCTTCGGAGGTGGCCGCAGCGACGATCGCGAGGGGCAGAATCCGGTCGCGCTGATCGCGATGATGATCCTCGCGCCGATCGCGGCCATGCTCATTCAGGCGGCCATCTCGCGATCGCGTGAGTTCGCCGCCGACGCGACCGGCGCAGCCATCGCCGGCCATCCGATGGGGCTCGTGAGCGCGCTCCGCAAGATCGAGGGCGCCGCGCAACGCATTCCGCTGGACGCGAATCCGGCGACCGCGCACATGTTCATCATCAAGCCGTTTTCCGCCGGCGGCATGATGGCGCTGTTCAGCACTCATCCTCCGACCGAGAAGCGCGTGGCCGCGCTGATGCAGCTGCACGGCTGAACGTTCCCCCCCCACAGCCGAGGCGGCGCACGCGCCCGTCCGCCGGTTGTCCGTCGAGTGTGCGCTTTCGGCTCGCCCGCTTCGCAGGCACACGTCTTGCTGCCAATGCCGGCGGAGGCAGTCGTGCACGTAGACGATCTCGACATCTCACCGACGAAGTTGGCCGAGGCCGCGCAGCGCATCGTCGATCGCGCCACGGAGGAGGCCCGCCGACGTGAGCATGCACTGCTCACGAACGAGCACATCTTTCTCGCCTTCGCGCAGGTGGAGTGGGACACGTTCGCCGACGTCATGCGGGACGTGGAGCTGAACCCCCACACCGTCTTGCAGGCGATCGAGGAACACCTGCACATGATGCCGTCGTTCGGCTCGCGCGATCTGCGGGTCTCGCCGGCGACGAAGCTCGTGTTCAAGCTCGCGCTCCATCACGCGACGCGAAGCGGGCGGCAGACGATCGAAGCCGTGGATCTCTTCTCGGCGCTCTTCGAAGAAACCCAGGGCGTCCCGGTTTCGATCCTCAGGCGCCACGGCGTCGAGCCCGACGTGCTCGTCTCGAGGCTGAGCGCGCGCATGCGCGACCTTGAGCTGCGCGAAGAGCGGCTGAAGAAACGGTTCGAGCTGCCGCCGTTCCTGAAACACTTCGCCACCAACCTCAATCTGCTCGCGCGGCAGGACAAGGTGCCTCCCGTCTTCGGCCGCGACCGTCAGATCGAACAGGTGCTCGAAATCCTGTGCCACCGCGAGCGCGCCAACTCGGTGATGCTCGTGGGCGAGCCGGGTGTCGGCAAGACGGCCATCGTGGAAGGGCTCGCGCGCCGCATCGAGTTCGAGCCCGAGACGGTGCCCGTCCGGCTGCGTGACTGTCAGATCGTCAACCTGCAGATGAACACGATGGTGGCGGGAACGATGCTGCGGGGGATGTTCGAAGATCGTATTCAGAACGTCATCCGAGAGCTGAAGGAGCGGCCGAACCTCGTGCTGTTCGTCGACGAAGCGCACACGATGGTGGGGGCCGGGTCCGCGCTCGGTGCTCCCTCGGATGCGGCGAACGTGCTCAAGTCGGTTCTCGCGCGCGGCGAGATCCGGATGATCGCCGCCACGACATTGAGCGAGTACAAAGAGTACATCCAGGAGGACGAAGCGCTCGCACGCCGGTTCCGCTGCGTGAACGTGCCGGAGCCCTCGCTGGAGGAGGCGCGCCGCATCCTCTACAACCTGCGTCCGCGCCTCGAGCGCAACTACTCGGTCCGGCTGCTCGACGAGGCGCTGGACACGGCGCTCGAGATGTCGCCCCGGTACATGCGGCACCTGCACCTGCCCGACAAGCTGATCGGGTGGCTGGACACCGCTTCCGTGCGCGCGGAGATCGATCGGCGCTGGGAGGTCCGCAAAGAGGACGTCGTCTCGGTGATCTCCAACGCCGCGCAGATCCCGGAGGACATGGTCTTCCGCGACGTGACCGACCGCTTCACGGGCATCGAAGAGCGCCTGCAGACGCGGGTCATCGGTCAGGCGGACGCCGTCAGGGCGGTGGCGCGCAGGCTCGTCCTCAACAAGGGCCCGTTGAAGGACGGCTTCGATCGTCCCGACGGTGTGCTGCTCTTCCTCGGCCCGACCGGCGTGGGCAAGACCGAGCTGGCGAAGGCGGTGGCCGAGTTCCTCTTCGGGGACGAGAAGAAGATGGTGCGCGTCGACATGTCCGAATACCAGGACGGATCGGTCGGCATCGACAAACTGATTGGCATGCCGCGCGGCATTGTCGGCAGCGAGCGTGGGGGAATCCTGACCAACCAGCTCAAGGACAACCCGTACACCGTGGTCCTGCTCGACGAAGTCGAGAAGGCGAGCCCCAACCTGCTCAATCTGTTCCTTCAGGCGTTCGACGAGGGCTGGCTGACCGACGGACGCGGAAAACGCGTCTACCTGAGCGATGCGGTCGTCATCATGACGTCGAACATCGGATCGGAGAACTTCAGGAAGCTCACCAGCCCCTTGGGCTTCCTGTCGCGAACCGTCGGCGTCGATCAGGTGCAGTCCGAGGTGATGCGCGAACTGGAGCGGCGCTTCCCGCCCGAGTTCCGGAATCGCATCGACGAGATCGTGCTCTTCGCGCCGTTGACGCACGACGAGGTTCGCGAGATTACGCGAAAGTATCTTGCCCAGCTGGTTCAGACGCTGGCGCGCGCAGGCAAGACGTTGACGGTGACCGAGGAGGCGCTCGAGCGGCTCGTGGAGCGCGGTTACAGTCTCGCGTTCGGCGCGCGCTTCTTGAAGCGCGTGATCGACGAGAAGATCAAGCTGCCGATCAGCGAACGCTGGCGGGACGCCACGCACTTCACCATCACCGTCGCGGAGGGTGAGCTCCAGGTCGAACCCGCCTCCACCGAGCTCGCGGTGACCGGGCGCCGCCTGGCGTTCGGAGACGTCGCCTAACGTCCTGTCGCTTGGCGTTCCTGGCGCCTCGGGCGCCTCGGGCGCCTGGCGCGACTGAGCCTCGCGTTACCATCGAAACCCGACCTGCTCGGGCCGTGCCTCCACCTGGCCGGCCCGGGCGTCGGGCCCCCGCCCGCGATCGCTCCGCTTGCCGAGGCCGTACCGGTCCTGCAGCAGACGGACCATCGCGGCGAGCGCCCGGCGATAGGCCTCCGGCGGATGCTTGCCCCCCGAGTACAGCCGTTCCAGCCGCGGCTGCATGACGGGGAACTCGCGCGCCATGAACTCCATGAAGTGCGTGCGCGTGCCGTCCTGCAAGTACATGACGTTGCATCCGACGAACCGCGCTCCGTGATCGGCAATCGCCTTGACCGTCCGTTCGAGGATGGAGAGCGACGAGGAGAACCCTGGAACGATGGGAGCCATCAGCACGCCGACGTCGAGACCGGCGTCGGCCAGCGTGCGGACGGCTCGCAACCGCTGCATCGGCGGAGCGGTACCGGGCTCCAGGGCGGTCCAGGCCCGTTCATCGACCGTCGGCACGCTGACATAGACCGTGCAGGACGCCGCGCGCGACAGCGCTTGCAGCACGTCGAGGTCGCGGACCACCATCGGCCCCTTTGTCACGAGCCCCATGGGCGTGTGCGCCTGCGCGAGCGCCTCGATGGTCGCGCGGGTGAGACGGTAGCGCCCTTCGATCGGCTGATACGGGTCGGTGGCGGTGCCGACCGCCACCAGTTCGCGCCTCCATCGTGGACGGTCCAGCTCGCGCCGCAGGACCTGGACGAAGTTGCGCTTGACCAGGATGACCGACGCGAAGTCGTCGCCGGCGTTCAGCTCGAACTGCGTGTGATAGCGGCGCGCGAAGCAGTAGTGGCATCCGTGCGTGCAGCCCCGATACGGGTTCAGCGTCCACCGGAACGGCATGCCCTTCACCGCGTTCAAGGCTGAGCGGCATTCCACCTCCTGGTAGGCGGCATCGTCGGCGAGCAGTTCCGCGTGACCCAGCCCCACGAGCGATCCTGCGCCGTGCTGTTTGACGCGCGCCGCGACCTCCCGGGTGGTCGGGCGCGTCGGCCGGTCCTCGACGTCGATCAGCGGGAGGCAGATATTCGCCATATCTTCGCCTATCATCGAGACCGGCGGCGTCACCTGTCAAGCGGGACCGTGTGACATGCTGTGACCGTGAAAATTCGCATCGGCTCAGGTGCCCTGGCGGCCGCAGGCTGCGGGCTGGGGTTCCTGGCGATCGTGGCGTTCTTGGCGGTCGCTCGGGCGGCCGCGGATGCGCCGTCGACGTCGGACACCGCGGTCATCGAGAGCTATACGCGGTTCGCGTCCGAAGGACGCCTGACCGTCGGCGCATACTCCCGTTTCCAGTGGCACCATCCCGGCCCGCTCCCCTTTTATCTGCTCGCACCGTTCTATGTGCTCAGCGGCGAGCGGACCGCTGGGCTGCACGCCGGCGCTGCCGCGCTCTCCCTGATCTCGCTGGCTCTGGCCTGCGCGGTTCTGCTTCGTCGTCGTTCGGTCGTCTCGATTCCCATCTTCATCCTGCTCGGCCTGCTGTCCGTGCGCGCAGCGGACGCGCTGGTCAGCCCTTGGAATCCGCACGTTCCGTCGATCCCACTCGCCGCGCTGATCGTGGTCGCTGCCGACGCGATCGCAGGTGCGGCCTGGATGCTGCCGGTCGTCGCCGCTCTCGCGAGTCTGGCCGGGCAGGCGCACATCGCGCTCTTTCCCTGCGTGGTGTCGATCGGCGGCATCGCCGTCGCACGCGCGATCGCCGGAACGACGGGAGAGCAGGGACGGAGATGGCGCGGAGCTCTGGCGGTGACGGGCTTGGTGCTGGCGGTGCTTTGGGCGGTACCTCTGTACGAGCAGGTCAGCGGTCTCCCGCGCGGCAACCTGACCGAGCTCTGGCGATTTTTCGCCGAGGAGCCGCGAAGCGGTCAGCCGTTCTCCACCGCGCTCTCCGCGTGGAGCGACATGCTGGTGGGTCCCCTGCGGCCTGACTTCTATGTGGCGCACGGTTGGCCGTTCGAAGAGAGCCGCGTGCGCTGGGCCGAAGCGCTCTCCGTCCTGGCCGTGGCGGTCACGTGCGGCTTCGCCATCCGCGTCTCCCGCGCCGGCCGACAGTTCGACGCTGCGCTGGGGGGCGTGGCCGTCGTCGCATCGCTCGTTGCGCTCTGGTCGGCGACACGCGTGGAGGAGCGGATCTTCGATCACGACGTGTTCTGGATCGCCGCCGTGGGTGTGATCCTCCTCGGGGCCGCGTGCGGGTTCGTGCTGAGCGCGCTGACCGGCCTGACGCTGGCACCGCGTCTCGCCAGGATCGCCGCGTTCGGAGTCGTGCTGCTCCTTGGATTCGCGTCGAGTCTTGGCGCCCTTCGTTCAGTGCAGCGCGCTTCTCACACTCCTTCGAACGAGGCGCGAATCGCACGAGCGGTTGCCGACGACCTGCAGGCGTATCTCGACGCGCAGCGGATACGGCGCCCGGTCATCCGCATCGACCAGGACGCGTGGGGCGTCGCGGCGGGAGCGATCCTCGACCTGCAGAAGCGGGGATACGACGTTGCGGTGGAGGAGGACTGGGTCGTGATGTTCACGCCGCAGTGCCGTCATCTGGACTCCGACGATGGGTGGGTGACGGTTGCGGCGCCGGCCGAGCACCTGCGTCTGACCGATCGCGGCGCGCCTCTCGTGTCCGCGCACGAGCCGATCTTCGTGCACGCCGATCCGGCGGCGCCCTGATCGCGCGTTCGCTACTTGGATTGCGGCGGAACGATCTCGAACACGTCGGCCAGCCCGAGCGGGTCCTTGTATACGCCCCACAGTCTCAGTTCGGAGGTGTTGCCGATTCGCAGAGCCAGGGGCGTGTACTTCCCCGGCTCGTAGAAGGCGCGATGCACGATGACGTATCGCACGCCTCGGTCGCGCAGGAGCGCGATCGAGCGTGAATCGGGAAATTCGACGAGCGTTGGCAGCGCCTCGAGATACTGGGGCGCGTAGAAGCCGCTGTACCCGTTGAGCAGCGGGCGCCAGTGCCAGACCGACCATGCCTGGAAGTACGGATCAAAGCCGGGTAGCGCCGCTGGCTGCGGCAGCGGATATTCGATGATCGGACCGGGATCGGCGTGGTCGAGCACCTTGTAGAGGTCGGCCGGAGCGGCCTCGATCGCATAGGACAAAGGGATCGGCTTGACCGCGTACTCGACCACCATCGCCGCGAGGATCAGCGGAACGAAGGCCCGCCGCCCGCCGCCACCCGCCGGCAGGCGCGCGAGGATCGCCTGTGTGCCGAAGGCCGCGAGCACCGCGAGCATGCAGCCCACGATGATGCCGAATCGTGCGAGGGCGCGGAAGCCCTGGAGCGCTCCGGCGTGTGCCACGATCAGGCCGTAGAGCACTCCATTCGGGCCGAACGAGAGGTCGACGGCGACCGCGGCCGCGACCGCGTAGACGATCACGATGCGGCGGCGCGGATGCCAAAACGCGGCGATCGCGAGAGCGAGCGCCACGAGTCCAGGGAACAGACGCAGCTCCGGCGAGCCCCATCGATCCGCTGTCCATCCCCAGACCCAACTGAAGCGGCTCGTCGCGAGGTAGCTGGCCGCCCGGGCGCTGTACCTGGCGATCTCGATCGGGTGCCGGCCTCCGAGCTCACGTGCCGCGTCGGCGTAGCGTAGCGCGTAAGGTAGCGTGAGGAGTGCCCCGATCGCCGCGCCCGCCAGAAGCTTGGGGGCCGCCGATCGCCACGCACCCGTTCCCGTCGAGGCGAGCAGCAGCGGCACGAAGACCGCAAGCGTCAGGGACAGGAAGACGCCGTAGTACACGCAGCTCAGGAACTGGAGCCACAGCAGGAGTCCCGTCATCAGTCCGTAGGACCAGCGGCCGGATTCGACCGTGCGGTGCACCGACCAGAGGACGAGCGGGATGAACATGGCCCACTGGAGCTCGAGGTGCATGATGTGCTCGACGCGGTACGGCAGCGCCGTGAAGACAACGACCGCGGCGAGTGCGGGTGCCGTGGCGTGCGTCAGGTGCCGCGCGAGGACGAACATCGCAACGCCCGATCCGAGCAGGCCCCCGAGGAGCACGAGGTTGTAGACGAGCGTCGGGGAGAGTCCGGCCCAGAGCAGCGGCGCCGCGATCCCGGCTTCGAGCAGCGTCGCATCCGAGTAGGCCAACGTGTTCTGCGCGGGGTAGAAGATGTTCCCGTCGAAGAGCCGCATCGGCCAGCGCGTGAGCGCGTGCGCCACGTGGCCCAGGCGCCAGACGCTGAAGTACGGATCGAAGTGATCGATGACCTGTGTCGGATGCAGCGCCTGCGGCCAGGAGATGACGAGGGCAATCCCGAACGCCAGCATCGCTGCTCCGAGAACGCCGTCGAGGCGGCGTCTCACGAGCGCCGTCCCCGCCTGCCAGTTGTCCGGTTACCCGCCACGCCTGACTTCACCCCGCCAGTATTCGAGCAGGTCGCTGGTCGTCCGTTCCAGCGGGATCTCCGTCGTCCAACCGAGCTCGGATCGGATTCGCGCCGGATTGCCCAACACGACAGGGGTGTCATTGGGGCGGAACTTGGACGGATCGGTGACCACGCGCACGGCGACGCGTGAATGCGAGACGAGCAGATCCAGCACGCTCTGCACCGCAACCGCTCGTCCCGAGCAGACGTTGTAGGCGCGTTCGGGCCGGCCGGACTCGACGATCGAGCGGTACGCACGCACCACGTCACGCACATCTGTCAGGTCTCGCTGCGCATCCATGTTGCCGACCGAGATCTCGGGAGGCCTGACGCCAGCTTCGATTTCGGCGATTTGCCGCGCAAATGCGGCGGAAGAGAACGACGGACTCTGTCGCGGGCCGATGTGATTGAAGGGACGCGCCAGATACACGCCCAGCGCCCCAGCATGTCCCGTGCCGACGAGCTCCTGTGCGAGCTTGCTGATCCCGTACGGGCTCTCCGGCGCCAACGGGCAGTCCTCGTCGAGCGCACCGGCGCGCGGCGCATAGACGAGCGCGGAGCTCGCGACCAGCACCCGCGCGCCAGGCGCTTCGGCTCGCAGCGCCTCGAGCACGTGATGCGTGCCGAGGACGTTCACCTCGAGCGTGTGCGTCGCCGATCCCCACGACTGGCCGACGTGCGCCGCTCCGGCGAGATGGTAGACGACCGACGGGCGTGCCGATCGGATCGCGTCGCGGACCGCCTGACGATTCAGTAGATCCACCGCCTCCCACCGCACCTGCCCGACCGCGCGCGGCGGCTGGCCGCCCGGGCGGTGCCAGGCGAAGATCGGTGGTCCGTCGGCGGCGAGCAGGTCGAGCAGATGGCCGCCCGCAAAGCCGGCGGCTCCGGTGACGAGAATCGGTCCTCCCATGGCCACGGGGTCAGCGAGGAACCGCGCCGAGACCTCCGCTGAACGGGGAGAAGTTGCCGAGGCCGGCGAGCGTGAAGGACAGGAAGAAGCGGTTGTCCGCGGGAATCACGTACGACGGGATGCCTGCGAAGTTGTACCGCTGGAACTCGAAGGCAATGCCACAGCACTGCGCGTTGTAGAACCCCGAGATCCGCTGCTGCAGCATCACGGACCGCCGGAAGTCGTAGTTCATCGAGAAGATCGTCCCATACCGCCGATCCGCCGTCTGCAGCGTCGTCGCCAGGTTGACGTAGTGGTCGAGATTCGCCGGATTGTCGAACGGGGGCAGTTCGGGAATCAGGAACCTGCGGCTCCAGGTAATCGTGTTCTGCACCTGCTGCCGCCAGTTCATCGTTCCCGTCGCCGACACGGTCCGGAGGGCGTGATACCGGCTGTCGATTTCCGCGCGCACGTTCCCGTTCACCGTCGCGCCCGGGGTTGCGCGCACGACGATGGCGATCGGCGAGAACTTGTTCGCGGACTGCGTCACGGTGCCCGTGTTCGTGGCGTAACGCGCGTCGAGCTGCGACTGGCGTGCGTCGGTGTAGTAGGTCTGGCTGATCTCGACCGCCAGAATCTCTTGTGCCCGACTGATCCGGCCGAACCGGCGCTTGGCGTAGATCCGGTTCTGAAGCCCGTAGGAAATGCTGGTGGTGTTCCCGACGACGTTGTCGATACCGTCGATCTTGATGATCCGATCGAAGGCGTCGATCGACGAAGTCCGCTGAATGTTGAAGTACGGCTCGATCGTGTGCTTGAACCGCTCGGCGTAGCCGCTGTTCGGCGTGTCCCACACCTTCACGAACGAGGGACCGAGCGCCTGCGCGGTCATCGTGACGTACTGGCGGTTCACGGCCGAGTCGACGACGCCGAGCGTCGGGTCCAGGCTGCGCGTGTAGTAGGTGTTGCGCCAGTTCAGCGTCGTGTTCACCGTGAAGAAGGTCCAGCGCTTGAACGGGTAACGAATCTGCGGATTGAAATCCATGCGGCCGAGGCTGCGATCGTCCACGATGGTGCTGTCGCTCAGGGTCTGCCGGTCGAGCTTGGCGTATTCACCCGTCAGGCCGAAGTAGACCGGCGATCCCCGGAAGAGCGGGCGCTCGCTCTTCGAGAGCAGAATTCGGGGCGAGCTGCCCACGACCGCCGAGCTCGTGGTCGTGTTGAACCATTCGGTCCGCTCGAACGTGCCGTTGAGCGAGAACCCCTTGAAGACGCCGACGACGTTGGCGGCGTAGGAGCGCTGGTTGCGGGCTGCGCTGGCGACGTTGGTGTTGAAGGTCTGGTTGGCCTTGAGGCTTGAAAAATAGGCGACCCGTCCGCGCGCGCGGAATTGGCCCGGGAGCGTCTGATTGGCGAGGCCGTTCAGCATGAAGCTGCGATCGGACTCCTGTGTGTTCACGGAGCCGTCGGTCTGCACGTATTCGGCCTGGCGCTGGTCCAGCACGTATCCGCTCATCTGGCCGTCCGAGCCGCCGCCCTGGTTGTACCGGTACTCCGCGCCCGTCCCCGTTCCGGTCTTCGAGAACCAATCGTGGAGGAACGTGGCGTCCTGGCTGCGATTGATGGCCCAGAAGAAGGCGTTGTGAATCGTCTGGCCGCGGAGCGTGGACACGCCATAGGTGGGAATGAGGAAGCCGGTGGCGCGCTCCTCCTCCTTGGTCGGATAGTAGAAGAAGGGCAGGTACAACATCGGCACGCCCTTCACGTTCAGCAGCATCTGCCGGAGCAGCGTGTAGTGGTCGATGTTCAGGATGATCGTGCCGGCCGTCAGATCCCAGCGGGGGGTTGGCTGCACGCACGTGCTGAATCCGCCGTTGCTGATGCGGTACTTCTTCGCTCCGAGCTTCTCGACCGTCTCTCCGAAGTAGAAGACGTCGTTCTCCTGGCTCTGGGTCAGCTGCGGTGGCGGCGCAATGGCTCCGGGAGCGGGCCGCCGCTGCGGCTGCCGCACTCGCGCGATCCCGCTCGCATGGTAGAAGGTCCCGAGCTGCGTCCGCGTGTTGAAGTCGGCGCGGTCCGCGGCGATCCGGTTCTCGCCCTGTGTGACGACCACGTTGCCCGTGGCGATCGCGCGCTCCTCGTCCTCGAAATATTCGATCGAATCGGCGTAGATCCGCGTGTCGTTCCGTTCGAGCTCGACGGAGCCGGAGAGGAGCCAGTGCTTCTCGCCGATCTTCTCCTGCGAGTACGCGGAAATGTTGTAGCCGCTGAGGCTGATCTGCGCCATCGCCGCCGAGGGGCAGGCCCACAGGACGGCGGCGACGAGTGCGGCGATCCGGTTGCGGGTCAGGTGAACCACTGGCAAGAATCCCGAGCGTATCACGAGCGCCCCAGGACGCTGAGGACGTCCCCGAGCAGGAAAATGGAGCCGGCGACGACGATCTCCGGCGACGCCGACCAGGCGCGATCCAACGCCGCGGACGCGTCCGACGCCACGTGCACCGGCACGTCCGGCGCGGCCTGCCGCGCCACGTCCGCGATCGCCTCCGCCGGCACCGCTCGGGAATTCGCCGCCTGCGTCACGACGAATTCGCTCGCCACTCGGGCGAGTATGCCGATCATCGCGCTAGCGTCCTTGTCTCGCATCGTGCCGAACACGATCGGCCGCTTCGTCCCGGCGAGATGGCGGGCCAGCGCTTCCGCGCCAGCCGGATTGTGGGCGGCGTCGAGGATCGCGACGCGGCCGTCGCGGGTCGTCACCCGCTCGAGCCGTCCAGGCCAGCGCACCGTCGCAAGCGCCTGGAGCACGTGGGACGCGTCCACCGGCATGCCGCGGCCCTCGAGCGCTTCGAGCAGCCGAACGGCGACCACCGCGTTGTCCAGTTGATGCCGTCCGAGCAGCGCGAGGCGAACCTTCCCGTAGTCGCGACGCGGCGTGCGGAGCCGGAAGCTCTGGGCCTCGCCGCTGGCGTCGATCGCCGGTTCATCGTGCTCCACGCCGTCGAACGCGCGGACGAGCGGTGCGCGAACCTGCTCGGCCCGGTCGGCGATCGCGTGGGCGGCCTCCACCGGGACGGGACCGACGACCGCCGGTACGTCCGTCTTCAGGATGCCGGCCTTCTCACGCGCGATGGCGTCCAGCGTATTCCCGAGGTACTGCTCGTGATCCAAGGCAATCGAGGTGATCGCGCACGCCTCGGGGGTTAGGACGTTCGTGGCGTCCAGACGGCCTCCCAGCCCGACCTCGACCACGGCGACATCTGCGCCGGCCTCGCGGAACTGCACGAAGGCGGCGGCGGTCGTGACTTCGAAGAAGGTGGGGTCGGCCAGCAGCAGGCCGCGGGACTTCAGCGCGTCGGCTGCCGCGCGCACCCGCTCCAGGGCGGTCAGCAGCGAGTCCCGCGCCGCGGGTCGTCCGTCGATCGCGAACCGCTCCCCGATGTCGGTCAAGTGCGGTGAGGTATAGCGTCCGGTCCTGTAGCCCGCCGCCCGCAGCGCCGCTTCCACCATCGCCGAGACCGATCCCTTGCCGTTGGTGCCGGCGATGTGAACCGCTCTGAACGACCGCTCGGGATGATCGAGCGCCTCGACGAGAGCACGGATGTTGTCGAGGCCGAACTTGATCCCGAACTGGCCCAGGGCGAAGAGCCAGTCGAGCGCGTCTCCGGACACTCAGGCCTGCGCGGCGGGCTCCGCCGTGGCGGCGGGTGAGGCAGGCTCGGGCGACGCGGGCGCGGGCGCGGGCGAGGCCACGTCGGAGGGCCGGGTGGACCGGGCTCCCATGAAGCGCAACGCATTCGCGATCGTCGACTTCATCTCCCGGCGGTCGACGATCAGATCGAGCATGCCCTTGTCGAGCAGGAACTCGGACCGCTGGAAACCCTCGGGCAGCTTCTGGCGAATGGTCTGCTCGATCACACGCGGACCGGCGAATCCGATCTGCGCCTTCGGCTCCGCGATGTTCAGGTCGCCGAGCATCGCGAAGCTGGCGCTGACGCCGCCGGTCGTCGGATCGGTGAGCACCGCGATATAGGGGAGACGCGCGCGCCCGAGCCGGGCGAGCGCGCCGGAGACCTTCGCCATCTGCATGAGGGACAGGGCGCCCTCCATCATTCGCGCGCCGCCCGAACAGCAGACGATGACGACGGGGCAGCGGCGTCCGATGGCCCATTCGATGGCGCGCGTGATCTTCTCGCCGACCACCACGCCCATGCTCCCGCCGATGAAGGTGTACTCCTGCGCGGCGACGATCGTCTCGATGCCGTCGAGCATCCCCGAGCCGACGACGACCGCATCCTTGACACCGGTGGCCTTCGCACCGGCCTCGAGGCGCGCCTTATAGCTCTTCGTGTCCGTGAAGCTGAGCGGATCGGTCGAGACGAGATCGCGATCGTGCTCCACCCACGGACCGTCGAACAGTATCCGCAGGCGCTCGGTGGCGTTCACGCGAAAGTGGTGCGCGCACTTCGGGCAGACGTGGAGGTTGGCGGCGAGGTCCTTATTGTAGATGGCCTGCGCACAGCCGGGACACTTCACCCAGAGTCCCTCGGGGACGCGGCTCGGCGTCTCCTTCGCCTCGATGGGCTTACGCGTCTTCTTGAACCACGCCATAACCGATCAGCTTACCACTCAGGAGCGGGTGCGAGGCACGTAGTACCGGGTGCCCGCGCTCATCTGTTCGATCTGACGCACGAGATCGTCCACGGCATCGTCGCTTGGATCGGGCTCGAACTGGGACGTCTCCACCACGAGCAGCGGCGTGGCGTCGTAGTGGAAGAAATAGTGGTGATACGCCTCGTTGAGCTCCTTCAGATAGTGCGGATCGGGCTCGAAGTCGTCCCGCTCGGGATCCGCGGCGCGCTGGCGGATGCGGCGCAGCAGCACCTCGGTCGGCGCCTGCAGATAGATCACGAGGTCCGGCGTGGGCACGTCCTTCGAGAGCAGATCGTACAGACGTTGGTAGATGAACAGCTCGTTGTCGTCGAGGTTGAGATACGCGAAGATCTTGTCCTTGTCGAACAGATAGTCCGCGACCGTCGTCTGACTGAACAGATCGGCCTGTTGCATCGTGGTCTGCTGCCGGTGCCGCGCGAGCAGATAAAAGAGCTGTGCCTGCAGCGCCGAGCCGGGGCGATCAGCGTAGAAGTCGGCGAGGAAAGGGTTGTCGCGTTCCTCGAGCACGACGGTTGCGTCGAGACGCGTGCCGAGTCGTTCGGCGAGTGCGGTCTTGCCTGCGCCAATGGGCCCTTCGACCGCGATGTAGCGGAACTGCAACGCGCCACGATGATATCATCGCGACGTGACGCGCACGTCGATCGCGCTCGTGTTCGCGCTCGCCACGTGCGCGTGCGCCAGTGCCCCGCCCGCGCCCGCCGGTCCGCCGGAACCGACATTCGATCAAAAGCTCTCCTGGATGCTCCGGCTCGAGGACACGCGTACCTTGCGCGATCCCGCACCGCCGGCTCCGGAACCGCCGCCCGCACCTTCCCGTGGACGCGCTGCGCGAGTCGTGGTGCCCGCGGCGCCGCCGGCTCCGGATCTGGTGCGCCTGCTCGGCGACCGCGAAGCGCGCGTGCGTCGGCGTGCGGCGCTGGCGATCGGCCGTGTGGGGCTGCCAGAGGCGGTCGACCCGCTCCTGAAGGTGTTGGCCGATCCGGATCCGGAAGTCCGTCAGATGGCGGCGTTCGCTCTTGGCATGCTCGGGGACGTCCGCGCGAAGGAGCCGCTCGTCGCCGCCTTGGCCGACAGCGCTCCGGTCGTGCGGGGAAGCGCCGCTGAAGCGCTCGGCAAGATCGGCGACCGGTCCGCGGCGGACGCGATCGGCAAGATGGCCGCGGCGATCGTCGGTACCGGCGCTTTGTCGCAGACACCGCCCGGCGATCTCGAGGCGGCGCGCGACACGCCGTCTGCGGCGTTCCGCCTGGCCGTCCAGGCGCTCGCGCGCCTGAACGCCTACGACGCGCTTGCCGCCGCCGCGTTGGATGCGAGCGGGCAGCCGCGCGTGCGGTGGTGGCCCGTTGCCGCCGCGCTCGCGCAGGTCGAGGATCCACGCGCCCTGCCGGCGCTGCTGACGCTGTTGGGCGACGCGCACCCGTACACCCGCGCGTTTGCGGCCAAGGGGCTCGGCGCAATGAAGGGCGACGCAGCAGCGGCACCGCTGGTGCCGCTCGTCGCCGGCGAGGATCGTGCGCTCGCCATCGAAGCGATCCGCTCCCTCGCGCGCCTGCGAGCGTTGTCGGCGGCGCCGGCCGTGCTGAAGCTGGTGCAGGCGCCGAAGACCGAGCCCCACGTACGGCTCGAGGCCGTCCTGGCGCTCGGGTCGCTTCCCGCCGATGGGGTGTACGACACGCTGCTCGATGTGCTCGGCGACCCGAGCCCTTCCATCCGTGCCGCGGCGCTCCGCTCGCTTGCGCAGTTCGATGGCGAAGGGTTCATCACCGTGCTGTCAGGTCTGGACCCGGATCGCGATTGGCACGTCCGTGCGGCGCTCGCGACGGTTCTCGGTGAGCTGGCGCCGGACGCGGGGCTGCCGCGCCTTCGCGCCATGCTCGCCGACGCGGAGCCGCGGGTGCTGCCCGCCGTCATCGCCGCCGTCGCCAAGCTCCGTCCGGCTGACGTGGGAACGATCCTCGCCGAGCAGATGAAGGCGAACGACCCTGTCGTCCGGGCCGCGGCCGCCCGTGCCATCGGCGACCTGCGGCTCCCCTCCGGGCCCGCGCTGCTTCCCGACGCGTACCAGCGGAGCCTCGGCGATGCGACGTACGTGGCCAGGGCTGCCGTGCTCGCAGCCCTTCGCGTGTTCGGCGCCGACGTCGCGACGCCGCTGCTCACCGACGCGCTCGCCGACAAGGATTGGGCGGTTCGGGTTCGTGCGGCGGAACTGCTCCGGGAGCTCGATCCCTCCAGCGATGCCCGCGCCAGAATCCGCCCCGCGCCTTCCGCGCGCGCCGGCGGCGACTATCAGGTGCCGTGGCTCACCAATCCTCCGGTGTCGACGCAGGTGTTCATCGATACGGACAGGGGCTCCATCCAGCTCGAGATGGCAGTGCTCGATGCGCCGCTGACGGTCCAGAACTTCGTCACGCTCGCGAGGAACGGCTTCTTCGACGGGCTGTTGGTGCACCGCGTCGTCCCCACCTTCGTTGCGCAGTCCGGCGATCCTCGCGGTGACGGGGAGGGCGGACCGGGTTACACGATCCGCGACGAGATCAACGAGCGCCCGTACTTGAGGGGCACGGTCGGGATGGCGCTCGACTGGAAGGACACCGGCGGCAGCCAGTTCTTCATCACGCTCTCGCCCCAGCCGCAGCTCGACGGCCGCTACACCGCGTTCGCGCGCGTCGTCGACGGCATGGACGTGGTCGATGCGCTCGAGCAGGGTGACGTGGTTCGACGGGTGAGAATCTGGGACGGGACGACGACGCGTTGACCGTCGCGTGAGGTGCTCCGGGACGCGGCTCCGGTCCGGATCGGACGGCGCTCGACCACGACCGGCGTCGAAGCGGACTGAATTGAATCGGGAATTGAAAAGGGGGCGACCGCCGCCCCCTTTTTTTGTTGCGGGAGAGGCAGCTTACCGCTTCTTGCCGGCCTTCTTCTTCC
>JBFXAT010000055.1:0-29921 GCA_050183995.1 Vicinamibacterales bacterium | reverse complement strand
CCAATCAGGTTGTGCCACAGGAACGCGATCCACGGCAGGCCGAACGCCACCGAGAGGACCACCGCCATACCGGCGACCAGGCCGTAGAACGCACCTTGCGCCGTCGCGCGCTTGGTGAGGATCGCCAGGATGAACACCCCGAGAATCGAGCCGTAGAAGAACGACCCGTACCGGTTCACGACTTCGATCAGCGAGCCCTGGTTGGCGGCGAACATCGCCACGAGACACGCGAACAGCCCCCAACCTGCGGTCACGAACTTCGACATCCTGAGGTAGTGGGCGTCGTCGGCGTCCCGCCGGACGTGACGCTGATAGAAATCGATGATCGTGGCGGACGAGAGTGAGCTGAGCTCGCCCGCGGCAGTCGACATGGCGGCGGCGAAGATCGCCGCGATCATCAATCCGACCAGTCCGACCGGCATCCTGGTCGTGATGAACGTCGGAAAGACGTAGTTCACGTCCGAATACTGGCCGTCGCCGGTCGACGTGCGGACGATGTCCGCGGCGCGAGCGCGGATGTCCCTGACACGCGCGTCACTCTCGAGAAACGCCGCGCGATCGTTCGCCGCGCCCGCCTGGCGGCGGCGCGCGAACTCACGGTCGAACTCCTGCTGGAGTCCGGCGTACTCCGCCGCGCGAGGACCGGCCGAGACCTCCGCGTCGTGCACGCGATTGAACAACATGGGCGGCGGCTCGAAGATGTAGAACACGAACACGAGCACGCCGGTGCCGAGGATGAGCAGCTGCAGCGGGATCTTGAAGAACGCGCTCATCATCAGGGATTGCCGCCCTTCGTCGATCGATCGCGCCGTCAGATACCGCTGCACCTGGCTCTGGTCGCATCCGAAATAGGAAAGGCTGAGGAACAGTCCGCCGATCAACCCTGACCAGACCGTGTAGGTCTCGCTCAGGCTCACGCGCGTGTCGAGCGCCTGCAGGCGTCCCGTGAAGCCGGCCAGCTCGAAGGCCTGACCGAGGCTGACATCCCGCGTGATGCCCATGATCAGCACGACCACCGCGGCGGCGACGCCCAACACGATGACCACCATCTGCTTGACGTCGGTCCAGGCCACCGCCTGCACGCCGCCGAAGCTGGTGTACAGAATCATCGGCGCCGCGAGCGCCAACACTGTCGTCGGAACGCTCCAGCCGATGATCGTGGAGATGACGACCGCCGGCGCGGCGATCACCACACCGAGCGAAAATGCGCGCCCGAGCAGGAAGAGCAGGCTCGTCGCCGTCCGGACGCGGACGTCGAACCGCCGCTCCAGGTACTCGTATGCCGTGTAGACCTTCGCACGATGGAAGAACGGCACGACGGTGAGCGAGAGGATGATCATCGCCAGCGGCAGGCCGAAGTAGAACTGCACGAACCGCAGTCCCGTGGCGTACGCCTGTCCCGTTGTCCCGACCAGCGTGATCGCGCTGAGCTGCGTCGCCATCACCGACAGGCCGACGGCCCACCACGGCAGCGATCGACCGGCGAGGAAATACCCCTCCATCTCGTCCGTCCGATTCGAGCGGCGGATGCCGTCGCCGATCATCCATGCGAGATAAACGACGACGATCGCCCAGTCGATCGCGCTCACGAGTACATCCGCCCGAGCACCCACAGCGCCGCGATCACGAGGGCCTCGACGATGAGGGCCGCGACGTAGGTGCCGGTCATCGGCGCGTCGTCCGGTCCGGAGTGTTGAATCGCGCCAGACGGCTTCCCCGGCGTCATAGTGCGGCAGCCCTTTCCCGGAGACGCTGCTCCGATTCCCGCAGCGCGCCACGACTCGCGTCGACCCCTGCGGCGTGCTCGTCCAGCGCGGCGCGCGAGAGTGCGGCGGTCCGGCGCGTCTCGTCGGGTGCCGGCCCACCGTAGGTACGCCGGATGGTGACGAAGTGGCGCGGACTGAGGATGCGATCCAGCTCCTCGGCGCTGAACGCAATGGGTGAGCCCGCGACACTGGCGGACGCACGGGCCAGGATGTCGGCGGCCGGGACGTCGGCGGACTCCTGACACTCGGCCGCGAAGCGTGCCGCGATGGCGTGAGCGGCGGTGAAGGGGACGCTGCGCTCGCGGACGAGCGTGTCGGCGAGCTCGGTCAGCGTGGTCCACCCCTCACCGGCCGTGGCTTCGAGCCTGACGGCATCGACTTGCGCGGTGCGCAGTGCCGCCGCCAGGAGGCGGACGGAGCACGTGGCATCCTTGAACATCGCAAACACCAGCGGCTGCAGGTCGTCTTCCGTGTCGTTGATGTCGCCGAACGGCGTGTTGTGGACCGCCGTCATGATGGCCTGCGCCTGGCCCACCGCCTTGCTGCCGATGACCCGCGTATGCTCGAGGGCGACGGGGTTCCGCTTCTGAGGCATGATCGTGCTGCCTTGCACGAATCCTTCGCCGAGCCTGATGTAGTCGAACTCGGAAGTGGACCACAGCAGGAGATCCTGAACGAAGCGGCCCGTGCCGGTCACGAGGACCATCGCCGCCGATGCGCTCTCGAGCAGGTAGTCGACCGTGGCGATGCTGCCGTACGTGTTCACGGTCGGCGCGTCGAAGCCAAGGAGATCCGACGTGAGCCGGCGGTCGATGTCGAAACCCGTTCCGGTGATCGCACAGGCGCCAAGCGGGCTGCGGTTCGTGCGCTCGTATGCACCCTTCAATCGAAGGGCATCGCGCTCCAACTGCTCCACGACGGCGAGAAGATAGTGGGCGAGCGTCGTGGGTTGCGCGCGCTGGGTATGCGTGTGGACGGCGAACACGGTGTCGTGATGGCTCGCCACGAGGTCCAGCAGCGATCGACGCAGATCGAACGTCGCGCTCAGGAGATCGAGCAGGCACTCCCGCTGCCGCATGCGGTAGGTCGTCATCGCGATGTCGTTGCGGCTGCGCGCCGTGTGCAGCCGCCCGGCGGCGTCGGCTCCGCACGCAGCCACGATCAGACGGTCGACGAAGAAGAAGAGATCTTCGCAGCTGCCGTCGAAGGGGGTGCGGCGGACCTCGGCCTCGGACACCGAGTCGAGCGCCGCGCGAAGCGTGTGCGCGTCGCTGGCGGAGAGGATCTCGCGGCTCCGGAGCATCACGAGGTGCGCGTAATGAATGGCGAGCAGCGGCGAGAGCAGGTGCGCCTTGGCAGTCTCGAAGTTCTCGTTGAGCACGCACTCGACGTACTCAGGAGCGAACCGCATATGCGGGAGTATACCGGCAGGTGAGCGGCCATGTCCTCCGATCGCGAGCGCCGCGCGGAGCCGCCCGCGCGCTCGACCAGGTGACCGATGCGTCCGTGATCGCGCCGCATCTCGTGGATGCCGCGCGGGCTCCAGGAGGTTGGGCGCCGGCGCTGGTGTCGCCACGTACCGAGCGCGACGTGGCCGACGCCCTCCGGACGGCCCGCACGGTGCTCGCGATCGGCGCCCAGAGCTCGTTGACCGGCGGAGCCACGCCGAGGGGTGAGGTCCTGCTCGACATGCGGGGCTTCGACGTCCTGGCGGACCAGGGCGTCGACCGGGTCGAGGCCGGAGCCGGTGTGACCTTGTCCCGCCTCGACGAACATCTCGCCAGGACCGGATCGTTCTATCCACCTGCACCAACCTTTGCCGGTGCCACGATTGGCGGCACCATCGCCACCAACGCCGCCGGCGCGGCGACCTTCAAGTACGGGGCGACGAGACGATGGGTGGATGCCATCACGGTCGTCCTCGCGTCTGGCGACGTGCTCGACATCCGCCGTGGCAACACCCGTGCGAACGCAGAAGGGTTCTTCGAGCTGGCCTTGCGCGCCGGCACGGTGCGCGTGCCGGTGCCTCGATATCCCATGCCCCGGACGGCGAAGCTGTCGGCCGGCTACTTTGCGGAGCCTGGCATGGATCTCATCGACCTCTTCATCGGATCAGAGGGCACGTTGGGCGTCGTGACGGGCGCGACGCTCAAAGTGGCGCATCCGAAGCCGGCGACCTGCCTGATCTTCACCACGCTGCGCGACAGGCTGTCGGCCATCGCCCTTGTCGGAACCCTGCGTGATCGCTCTCTCTCCACATGGCGCTCGGGCACCCCTGGCGGAGTGAACGTCCGCGCGATCGAGCACATGGACGGACGGAGCCTCGCTCTTCTCCGGGAGGATGGTGCGCCGAGGCGAGCGGGCATCGACCTGGACGAGCACGCCGCCATGGCCCTACTGATCGCGATCGATCTGCCGGCCGAGACGACGGCCGCCCGCGTGTACGACGAGCTCGGGGGCGGAGACGGCGGCGACGCCGCGGGACCGATCGCCGACGTGGCGATCCTGCTCGAGCGACACGACGCCCTGGCGCGCGCGATCGTGGCGCCCCCGGGCGACGTCGACGGCGCAGCGAAGCTGCTGGCGCTGCGCGAGGCGGTCCCGATTGCGGTCAATCAGCGTGTCGCGCTGGCGCAGCGTCTGATCGATCCCCGGATCGAGAAGACGGCCGGCGACGTGGTGGTGCCGTTCGATCGCCTCGCGCGGCTGTTCGAGATCTACGACGAAGAGCTGGCTCGCCGGGGTCTCGACGCGGCGATCTGGGGACACATCTCGGACGGGAACCTCCATCCGAACGTACTTCCGCGCAGCTTCGGCGACGTGGAGTCCGGGCGGGAAGCCATGCTGGCGTTCGGGCGCGCGGCCATCCGTCTCGGCGGCGCTCCGCTGGCCGAACACGGCGTCGGGCGCAGCACGATCAAGCAGCGGCTGCTGACGGAGCTCTACGGTGTGGACGGTGTCGCGCAGATGCGGGCGGTGAAAGAAGCGTTGGACCCCAAGGGCACGCTCGCGCCAGGCGTCCTGCTGGGCGCCTGAGGCTGCCGCCGATCGCGATCGGCGTCCACAGAAGATCCACCTCCCCCGGCTCCATTCGGCGCCATGGATCTGGACCACGCGGCTGGGCGGGAGCTGCCCGGACGGGAGAGACCCGGACGGGCAATCACATGTGAACGCCAGCTACGAGATCAGCACGCCGAGCGCGGCAGCGGCGAGTCCCGAGACAACGAGCCACGGCGCGGCGGCGCCGCCGATGCCGGCAGGCGCGATCGAGTCGGACGGGGTGCGCTCGTCCGCTCCAGCCAACGCGCGCGACAGCCGCGACTGTTCCGCGAAGGCGCCCGAGAGCGCGAGCAGGAGCAGCAGCCACCCGACGCCGAGGGCCACGCGTCCTGGAGTGCCCTGCAACAGCGTCGGAGCCAGGAGCAGCGTGCCGAGCCAGCTCGCGAGCGCCACGCCGGCCACGAGGCGCATGCGGCCAATTTCGCGGTCACCCGCCTGCCGCCGCAACTCGAGACGCAGCGCGCGTTCGGCGCGCTGGCGCTCTGCGTCAATCTGTTCACGTTCGAGCTCGAGACGCTGATGATCGCGATCGAAGGCCTCTTGCAGCGCCGCCACGACGACACCGGCCAGCTTCGCTTCGATGCCCGAGAGCATCGACGACAGCGCAGGCGCCGCGGCACGCTCGTCCGCGGCTGCGCTCCTCGCGTTGGCACGGCGCACGACGTCGCCTACCCCGATCGCGGCGTCGATCAGTCTCAGCCACGGAACAGCCATTCGATTGCCCTACCCCTTCGATCCCAGCCAGGCCTGACGAAACGCCTTCTGGGATGCGGTCAGCGTGCCTCCCGCCCATTCGGTTGGCAACAGCTCGAGATTCGGATCCTCGGCGAGCACCACCGTGGCGGTCTTCGGCACGCCGGTGCGGTCCACATATTCGACGGACACGGCGTCGCCCGGCTTGTGCCGGCGGAGCGCCGACTGCACGTGGTCGGGCAGGGTCACGCGCTGACCGTCCACCTTCCTGACCTCGTCGCCGACGTCGATGCCGGCAGCGTAGATCGGTGTGTTCGCGAGCGGCACCTGCGCGACGCGGAGCCCGTCGCCAGTCTGCAGATCGAGGTCGCCCCACCATGCGCTACCTGGACGCTGCCTCCTCAGCACGAGGCCAGCCTGGGCGAGCAGGCGCGCGTAGTCGACGACCTCGCGTCCACGAATGTGGCGCTTGAAGAAGTCGCGCGCGAAGTCCGGATCGCCGGTGACCTCGGCGAGGCGTTGTTCCGCATCGGCCGACGTATACGGGTGCGCGACGAACCCGGGCCGCGGCGCCGGCGGCTTCCCGTGCACCCGCCACATCGCCCGCATGAAGTCGTCCAGGCTGACGCGCCCTTCGAAGCGCTCGCGCAGCGTGAGATCCAGCGCCAACGCCACCGCGCCTCCGTACGGGTAGTAGGAGATGAACGTGTTCGACCAGTTCGTGCGGTCGACCGTCCGGCCGCCATCGGTGAAGACGGCCATGCGGCTCATGTCTTCGGCGGACCGCACCGCCCGGCCAGGTCCAAGCACGACGGATCGGACGAGGTCGCCAAGTTGAGAGACGGTCTGCCGGATGTCCGCGACACCCGCGCGGCTCATGGCGAGCGGACCATAGTACTGGGTGAACCCCTCGGCGAGCCACAGATCGGGTGACTGGTTGGCACGTTCGAGGTCGAACGGCTCGAGCGACTGGGGCCGGATCCGCTCGACGTTCCAGCCGTGGAAGAACTCGTGGGCCACCGTGCCGAGCAGCGCGCTGCGATTGTTCGCCAGGGTGCTCGATGCGGTCATGACCGTGCTGTTGCGATGCTCCATGCCGTCCGAGCTCGCGTACGGGAGGTAGTCCGCGATGAACGTGTACACCCCTTGGTCGTACGCCGGGAACTCGCCGAACACGTCACGCTCCGCGCTGACGATGCGCTGGACGTCCGGCATGAAGGCGTCGAGCTCTGCGGCCGTGCCCGTGTGGTGCAGTGCGAATCGGAACGTCCGTCCGTCCTTGCGGAATTCCCGCGTCACGATCGGACCGAGCTCCGTCGGGCTGTCCATCAGGTATTGCAGATTCGGCGCGGTGAACTCGAAGGCGCGGGTTCCCGGAAACAGCTGCGTCGCGGCCGCCCATCGGGTGCCCGCCGGAGGGTCGAGCGTCAGGCGAACGGGGCGATCCTCCAGCCCTCGCGCCCACAGCACGACGGCCGGCATGTTCATGTGCGCGTGCGTCGGATCGATGCCGAGGTACGTGCCGTCGACGCGGTCGCCGAACACACGGTAGCGCAGTGACACTGACGGTCCGTGCTGGACGACCGTCCATCCGGACGCGTCCGGACGTTCGAGCGTGAGCGCGGCGCCGTCCGGCCCGAACGCCTGCATGTCGTACACGTTCTTCGCGAACTCGTGCAGCGAGTAGCGGCCGGGCGACGAGCGGCTCATCCGGAGCTGGAGCGGTGCGGAGTCGAGCTCGGTGAAGACCGCCTCGACCTGCATCCAGTGGTGTTGCGGCTCAGGAAAGGAGAAGCGATAGGAGACCACCGCGCCGCCGCGCAGGTCCGACTGGAGGGAGACACCCGCCAGGAGAAGCGCGCCGAGCAGCCACGCCCTCATCCGTCCGTCCGCTGCTCATCCGGCGCCTCGTCCACATCGAGGCCGGAGAGCGCCTGCTCGACGAAGGCGTCTTCCGGAATGGCGCCGAGGATCTCCGTGCGATCGTTGACGACGGTCTTCGGGACGCCCGTGACGCGGTATCGCTGGGCCAGATCCGGATATTCCGTGGCCTCGACGGCGTACGCCCGAATGCGCGGATTGGCCCATGCCATCTCGTGCGCCAGAATGACCGCGCGGGGGCAGTGCGGACAGGTCGGCGTCGTGAAGACGTGGACGGTCATCGGCTGATCGATCCGCGCGACTTTCTCCCGGTTCCCTTCCGACAGCCCGGGCTCGCCGCCGCCGACGAGCAGCACGGCGCGAACGAGCGAGATGAACTCGTAGCCCGCGGGTGTTCCGAGGAACCGGATTCCCGAATCACGTTCGGCGCCGTGCTCGTCCTGCCCGAGGACGGCGATCGCCGGGGCGCGATCCACGCCGTACTGCGCGGCCTTGTCGCGTTCGAGGACGAGATTGACCTCGTCGATCGAGATCAGCTCGCTCAGCGGCGGCAGTTCGTCGATGATCTGCCTCGCCTGGAGGCAGGTGTCACACCCCAGCGTCTGCGTGAAGAAGAGCAGGCGCACCGGCCGGGTCATCTGCCGGAAGTCTTCGGTGAGCCGGACCTGGTCCGCCGCGGAAATCAGAGGCACGCTATCCCTCTCCTCGATTCGTCAGTCACCCGATCGTCAACTCGTCAACTCGCCCAATCGCCAATCGCTCAATCGCTCAATCGTCCAATCGTCAAATTTTGAAGAGGTCCTCGAACGCCTGGCGGGCGCTGTTCGGAGCGACCTTCGTGCTGGTCTCTCGCTCGACTGTGGTTCTCGGCTCGAACGAGGCGCAGCTGTTCCGGGCATCTTTCGGCGACACGCGGGCCGCCAGCGTCTGCTGGCTGCACTCCCATCGGGCGCTGGTGTCGAACGAGACGCAGTTGATGCAGCTGTGCACCTCGACGCCGCACCGGCTGCACCGCGCGTCCGCGGCGACGGGCGTCGCGAGCAACCCGCCACACCGGGCACAGCGGAAGACCTCGTGCGAGGCCATCAGATTCGGCGTGCGAGGTCCGGACGCGTCCTGAAACTGGCGTCCCGGCGCCCGCTGAGGCGCGGGGGCGGCATCGGTGCGCGCCCTCTGCTGCGGACGCGCCCGGTCATCGTCCTGATAGCCGCGCTGGCGGTACTTGCGCTCGCTCATGTCGTTCCTGGCTCCGTCTTGGGACGTGCCCAGCTCATTGTAAGGCCGCTGGGGAACATGGGCGCCCCGGACATCCTGGTGCGCCACACGCGAAAACGGCCAGCCGCCCGGGCGTATCGCCCAGGTGGCTGGCCGTGTCATTCCTCGAACCGCGCGATCCGCTGGCCGCGGCGCCAGCTAGCCGTAGTGCTGCCAGCTCCGCGTCATGTAGTCGTTCATCGTGAGGAAGAACAGGATCATCAGGAAGAGCACGCTGCTCAGCACGACCAGCCAGGTCAGCTTGCTGCCGTACTTCACGTGCATGAAGAACAGCACCACCAGCGTCGCCTTCGTCACGGCGATCCCCAGCATGATGACGTTGTTCATCATCCCCAGGTCGATCGTCGCCACCCACCAGGTGAGCGCGGTGCCCACCATGAGCGCGAGGAAGATCAGGTAATAGGTGCTCTTCGGAACGATGTGATGGTGCGTGTGCTCAGACATGTGCGGCTGCATGTCCCACGTGCCGGCCGATCAGGTACAGCAGGGGGAACAGGAATATCCAGACGATATCGACGAAGTGCCAGTAGAGGCCCGCGATCTCGATGGGCGCGTAGTAGTCCTCGGTGATGACGCCCTGACGCGTCCAGATGAGCATCCACGTCATGAGGCCGAGGCCGATGACCATGTGCACGGCGTGCAGACCGGTCAACACGAAGTAGATCGAGAAGAAGATCTTCGCGTTCTGCGCCAGCGCCGCTTCCGGGAAGCGGAAATCGAGTCCGAAGCCGGGGATGAAGCCCTCGACGTACTTCTCGTGGTACTCGTACCCCTTGATGCCCAGGAAGGCGAGGCCGAGCATCATCGTGATGACGATGAAGATCTGGACCTTCTGCCGCTCTCCCGTCTGGGCGGCGTGCACCGCCAGCGCCATCGTCAGGCTGCTGACGATGAGTACGCCCGTGTTGATCGCCCCGGGCAGGATCGCGATGTGGCTGCTCGCGTAGGCGAACGCGTCTGGGTAGGCGCTCCGGTACACCAGGTAGGCGCCGAGGGCGCCTCCGAAGAACAGCACCTCGGTGACCAGGAAGAGCCACATCCCGAGGACGGAGGCTTCCTTCTGCGCATCCAGCGATTCGAAGTGGTGCGCGAGCGCCGGGTGATGGTGATGGATATCGTGGGCGGCTGCCGCTCCGTTAGACAACGTGACCCTCCACGCGAGTCGGATATTCGTATGCGTCCCAGGTGACCACCGGCGCCTCCACGAAGTTCTCGGTCGGCGGCGGAGAGGTCGTGTTCCACTCCAGTCCGACAACGCCCCAGGGGTTGTTGCCGGCAGGCGCGCCCGACTTCAGCGACCAGGCGAAGTAGAACATCGGCATGATGAAGCCGATGGCCAGGATCGACGCTCCCGCGGACGAGAGGACGTTCAGCACCTGGAACTCCTCGGCGTAGGCGTGATAGCGCCGGGGCATGCCCAGGTATCCGAGGACGAACTGCGGAAAGAAGGTCAGGTTGAAGCCGACGAAGATCAGAATCGCGCTGATCTTCCCGAGATATTCGCTGTACATCCGCCCGGTCATCTTCGGCCACCAGTAGTGCAGGCCCGCCAGGAAGGCGGTGATGGCACCGCCCACCATGACGTAGTGGAAGTGGGCGACGATGAAGTAGGTGTCGGTGAGGTGGATGTCCAGACCCATGGCCCCGAGGAAGAGGCCGGTCAACCCGCCGATCGCGAACAGGCCCATGAAGGCGGCCGCGTAGATCATGGGCGTCGCCCACTCGACCGACCCCTTGTACATCGTCGCGGTCCAGTTGAAGACCTTGACGGCCGACGGGATGGCGACGATGAACGTGAGGACCGAGAAGACCAGGGCCGCGTACACCGACTGGCCCGTCACGAACATGTGGTGTCCCCACACCAGGAAGCCGACGACCGCGATGGCGATGCTGGAGAACGCGACGAACGTGTAGCCGAACACCTGCTTGCGCGAAAGGCCGGCGATGACCTCGCTGATGACTCCCATTCCGGGGAGGATCATGATGTAGACCGCCGGGTGCGAGTAGAACCAGAAGAGGTGCTGGAAGAGCACCGGGTCGCCGCCAACGGCCGGGTTGAAGAGTCCAAAACCGAAGACGCGCTCGGCAGCGACCAGCACGATCGTGATCGCGACGACCGGCGTGCCGAGCACCTGGATGAGGCTCGTGGCGTAGAGCGCCCACACGAAGAGCGGCAGCCGGAACCAGGTGAGCCCCGGCGCGCGCATCTTGTGGATCGTCACCATGAAGTTCAGCCCGGTCAGGATGCTGGAGAAGCCGTTGATGAAGATGCCCAGCGCCGCCGGCACCACGGCCGTCGTCGACGACGTGGTGCTGAAGGGTGTGTAGAAGGTCCAGCCGGTGTCGAGGCCTCCCGCGATGATCGCGTAGAGCGTGAACATCGAGCCGAGGATATAGACGTAGAAGCTGAGGAGGTTCAGCTTGGGAAACGCAACGTCCTTCGCCCCGAGCATCAGGGGCAACAAGAAGTTGCCGAGCACCGCCGGGGTGATCGGGATGAGGACGAAGAACACCATCATCACCCCGTGCATGGTGAAGACTTTGTTGTAGTTCTCGTCCGTCAGCAGGTCGCCGGCCGGGGTCGCGAGTTCGAGACGAATGAGTGCCGCGAAGGTGCCGCCGATCGCGAAGAAGACAGTGACCGCCGCCAGGTACATCAAGGCAATCCGCTTGTGATCGCGGGTCAGCAGCCACGACTTCAGAGTGGTGGCAGTGTTCAGGTAGCTGGTGGTCGGCATGACAGCCGTACTGCTGGACATGATCAGGCTCTTCCTGCGCTAGTTTCGTGTGGGGGACGTCTGTCCCGGCTCGTGATCGTTCGCTGCGGGGCCGTCCGCTGCCGAATGGACCGGCTGAGCCTGGCTGCCGTTGCCCAACGATTTCACGTATTCGATGAGCTGCAGGAGCCCCTCTTCGCTGACGAGCCCCTGGAACGCCGGCATCGTCGGCTGGTAGCCGCTGCTGATTCGGGCTGCCGGCGTCAGGATCGACTCGCGGATGTACGCTTCGTCGACGACCACCCGCTCACCGGACTGCAAGGACACCGTCTTGCCGTACAGGTTGCTGAGGACCGGACCGCGGGCCGTCGAATCGGGCTTGTGGCAGGTGTTGCACGCCAGGTCCTGGAACAGGCTCTCGCCGGACAGGGCGAGCGAACCGTCGTGCACGTCGCTGCTCAGCCACGCCTGGAACTCGTCCTGCTCCATCACGACGACCTCACCGATCATGCCCGAGTGCTTCGTGCCGCAATATTCGGCGCAGAACAGGTGGTAGGTGCCAGGCTTGGTCGCCTCGAACCACAGGTGCGTGTAGCGCCCCGGCACCACGTCGGCCTTCACGCGGAACGCGGGGACGAAGAGGTCGTGGATGACGTCCTCGGAGGTCATGATCAGCTTCACCGCGCGGCCGACCGGCACGTGGAGCTGGTTGATCTCGCGCTGGCCGTCGAGGTGCTGGAACTTCCACATCCACTGCTTGCCGACCGCGTAGATGTTCATCGTCTCGGCCGGCGGACGGGCGAAGGCGAAGAAGATCTGGGCCGACCAGACGAAGATGCCGAGAACGATGAACAACGGGACCACCGACCAGGTGATCTCGAGCACCATCCCGCCGTGGATCCTCGCGCCGACGCTGTTCGGATCGCGGCGCTTGTACTTCACCATGAACACGACGAAGAGCGCGAAGATCAGGATGGTGAAGAACGCCGTCAGTGCCACCAGGAAGTAATACAGCGCGTCCACGCGTGGGGCCATCGTGGAGGCGACTTCGGGAGTCATGAGCGATCCGAACCGCATAAGTAGGGCCTAAGCTGAAGGTTCAGTGTGCCGGGGGCTGCTGCTTCGGTCCCGCCGGACCATTACCACGATGAAGGTTCCCATGAACAGCACTGTCGCCACGCCGGCGATGCGCAGCGCGCGCATGATGTAGATGCCGTAGCGGCCCGTCATCGGGTCGTAGTGGTAGCAATAGAGCAGCAGCGAATCCACGACCGATCCCACCCGGCCTTCCGAGGCTTCGACGATGGCCAGCTTCACGTCACGCGGGCCGTACTCGATGCCGAACAGATAGCGCGCGTTCCGGCCGTCTGGCGTCGTCACGATGATGCCCGTGGGATGCGCGAACTGCTGCGTCTGCTCGTCCCACGAATACCGGTAGCCGGCCGCTTCGGTGACCCGCTTGATCTCCGGTTCGTCGCCGGTCAGGAAGTGCCAGCCGTTTTCGGTGCCGGGACGCCCGTAGCGTTTGACGTACTCCGCTTTCTTCGCCGTCGCCTGGGCGGGCGTCTCGCGAGGATCGAAGCTGATCAAGACGAGCTCGAAGTCCTTTCCGGCGTCGAGCGTCAGCGTGCTCACCGTCGAGGTGATCGCGTTGAGCACCTGGGTGCAGAGCATCGGGCACTCGTAGTAGACGAACCCGAGAATGACCGGCCGCTGTCCGTAGAAGCTGCCGAGCGTCACCGTGTGCCCCTCCTCGTCGCGGAACGTGGCGTCGAGAGGAAGCTGCTCGTCGATGTTCTGGTCGAAGCCGATCTCCGTGAGCGCCTTCGGCATCGAGGTCGACGGAGCGCCTGGAGCCGTGAGATACCCTGCCGTGGGGCTGCCGGTCATCTGCGCGAACGCGTGCGGCGCCGCGAAGAGGCTGGCGGCCACTGCGAGCACCGCCGCCGAAGCTATGCCTTTCACTTGCCTTGTTCCTGTTGTCCCTGTGTTGCCGTGGGGCGCTGCGCCCCGTCGCTGCTTTCGGTCTGCGACTCGGTTTCCGGTGCCGCCTCGCCGCGCACGGGAAATCCGCGCTGCAGCGTCAGGCGCATGGCATCGGCGATGGGAATCCGCACCACGTTGCGGTTGCGATCCACCCACTGGTATCCGTTGAGGATCGCCTCCTCGCCGGCGCGCAGGTCCGCGAGGTCCGCCTTCGGGTCGGTCTGCAGCCGCGGCTGCGGCGGCTCCCGCTCGTCGGCCAGCGGCGCGACGGGGAACATGCGAGGCGGATTCGAGGCGTCGATCTGGTGCGCCATCAGGTTGAAGGTGAAGTACATCGCCACATGGGCGAGGATCGTCACCACGATGAGCCCCGCGGTCATCCCGAGGATGCCGCGGACGTTGACGGCGTCAGGCTCGACGGTGCCCTGCGGATGGGCGTGAGGCTCGTGCGAATGGTTGTGCGCCATGGCCTAGTGCGCCGTGCTCGGCTGTTCGCCGGCAAAAACAGTCCCGAGCGCCTCATGGAACTGCGGATCGTGGACGGGAAGCAGCGGGCGCTGCCGCAACTGCTGCAGATAGAGCCCCACCCAGATCGCGATCAGCGTCGCGGGAAGGACGATGTCCATCCAGCTGACCGAGATACCGTCGTGGTGCGTCTCGGGCGCGATGAGCCAGAACAGGTCGAGCAGCCGCGCGAAAATGATCGCCATCGCAATCTTCGCGACCAGCGGCCGGCTCTGCTTGATCCGCCGGATCAGCAGCAGGAAGAAGGGCAGCACGAAGTGGAGGATCACGAGGATCACGCCCATGGCCTGCCAGCCGCCGTGCATGCGGTGCAGGTACCACTCGATCTCTTCCGGCAGGTTGCCCGACCAGATGATCAGGTACTGCGAGAAGGAGAAGTACGCCCACAGGACCACGAACGCGAACATCAGGCTCGCGATGTCGTTCAGATACGTGCGCGTGAGCGCCTCGCTCATCGGCTTGCGCTTCGAGAGGTAGACGAGGATCACGATCTGGAACGCCAGCGTCGAGAGCGCCTGTCCGCCCATCACGAGCGCGCCATAGATCGTCGAGAACCAGTGCGGGTCGCGCGACATCATCCAGTCGAACGACGCGAAGGTCATCGTGATCGCGAACAGCACGAGCCCGCCCGCGCTGAGGCGCTGCATGCGCAGCGGCAGCGCCGGGTCGCCGCCCGCATCCTGCTCCTTCGACCACCGGTTCAGCAGGAACGCCAGGGCGTTCCAGACGGCGAAGTAGATGACCGCCCGAATCAGGAAGAACTGGACGTTCAGATAGGCCTGCTTGCCGAGCAGCACCGGGTCCGCCGCGACCACCTCTTCGTGGGTCCACTCGTAGAGGTGGTGCATGCCGGCGACGATCGGCAGGAACAGGATCGTCAGGAACGGCAGCACGCGCGTCGCCGCGCCCAGCGTCTGTCGCGCCACGACTCCCCACGCACCGCCCGAGAGCTGGTGAATCATCGTGAAGGCGAGCGCGCCGAGCGTCAGCCCGAGCACCAGCATGTACCCCATCAGGTACGAGGTGAAGAACTGATCGGGGTCGGTCACGTAGCCGAGCACGGACAACACCGCACCCGCGGCGCCGGCGAGCAGGAACGTCCGCTGGCGCTGCGCGAGCTCGGGGAAGATCTGTTCGGCCGTCTCCCTGAGAACCATGTCGCTACCTTCTCTCCGTCTCCGGCGTGGCGGGCGCACCGCCGCCCGGCGCCGCATCGAGCCGGCCGCGCTCGGCGACCGGTACCGCGTCGATCGGCGCGGCGGCGCTCAACTGGAGCGCACGCACGTATGCCGCAATCGCCCAGCGGTCTTCAGGCCGCACCTGCGCGGCGTAGTCGGACATCACGCCGAACCCATTGGTGATGACGTCGACGATGTGGCCGACCGGGGCGTCGATCAGGCGCTGCTCGCTCAGCATCGGAGGACGCTGGAAACCGCGGCGGACGACCATGCCGTCGCCGAGCCCCGTGCGCCCGTGGCAGGGCGAGCAGTAGACGTCGAAACGCTCCCGGCCGCGCGCCATCACCTCGTCGGTGACGGCGAACGGGAACACCGTCGATTCGGCGTCCCCCTGCTTGCCGGTGTACAGCAGCCGATCCTCGTTCAGGTGTCCGCGCGCCACCGTGTTGGCCACGAGCGGACGCGACGCGGCGCCGTCGGCGAAGAAGTCGCTGGCCTGAAGCGCCGTGTACTTCGGCTGGTCGTGCATGTCCTGTCGGCAGGCGGCCACCGATACCAACAGCGCGGCGGCGCCCGCGAGCCGGGACACGCGCCCGCTCCTGAGCTGCTCGAACATGGAGAACCTATTCCTCAACGGTCGTCACCTCAGTCGGCCCGAGCGATTCGAGGAAGGCCCGGGTGCGCGCGAGATCGAACTGCCGGTCCGTGGACTCGATGCACAGGAAGAACCGGTTCCGGCTCGCCTCGGCGAACCGCGGCACGTTGAACACGGGGTGATAGGGCTGCGGCAGCTTGTTCAGCGCGAGCATGCCGAACACCGCCGTGAGCGCCGCGCCGAGGATGCTGCACTCGAACGTGACCGGGATGAACATCGGCCAGCTGAAGAGCGGCTTTCCGCCGACGTTCAGCGGATAGGCGATGGCGGACACCCAGTACTCGAGGGTGAATCCGAGCGATCCGCCGACCAGCCCCCCGATCAGCACCATGAGCGGCAGCTTGGTCGACTTGAAGCCGATCGCGTGGTGCAGCTCCTCGATCGGGATCGGGGAGTAGGCGTCGACGTCGACGTAGCCGGCTTCACGGGTGCGGTCGGCCGCCGTCACCAACGCGGTCGGCGACTCGAACTCGGCCATCAGGCCGTGGATATCCGACGAAGGGGTGCTCGCGCTCATCTCAGTGCCCGTGTCCTTCCGCGTTGACCTTCGCCTCGGGAACGATCGTGCGCATCTCGAAGATGGAGATCGCCGGGAGCAGCCGGACGAACAGGAAGAACAATGTGAAGAAGAGGCCCAGCGTGCCGATGTAGGTGGACCAGTCCCAGAAGGTCGGCCGGAACATGCCCCACGCGGAGGGCATGAAGTCGCGGTGCAGGCTCAGCACGATGATGACGAAGCGCTCGAGCCACATGCCGATGTTCACGATGATCGAGATGATGAACAGCATCGTGATGTTCGTCCGGACCTTCTTGAACCAGAGCAGCTGCGGGAAGATCACGTTGCAGAAGATCAGCGCCCAGTACTGCATCCAGTAGGGCCCGCCGATGCGGTTCAGCATCATGAAGCCTTCGTACTGGCTCTGGCTGTACCAGGCGACGAACGCCTCCACCCCGTAGCCGTAGGCCACGATCAGTCCGGTCACCACCATCACCTTCGCCATGTTCTGCAGATGGCGCATGGTGATGAAATCCTGAAGGCCGTAGAGGGCGCGCATCGGGATGGCGAGCGTGAGCACCATCGCGAAGCCGGAGTAGATTGCGCCCGCGACGAAGTACGGCGGAAAGATCGTCGTGTGCCAGCCGGGCAGGATCGACACCGAGAAGTCGAAGCTGACCACCGAGTGGACCGACACGACCAGCGGCGTCGAGATGCCGGCGAGCAGCAGGTACGCCGTCTCGTACCGATGCCAATGCCGCGCGGATCCGCGCCAGCCGAGCGACATCATGCCGTAGATGCGCTGGCCGATCTTCGACGGCGTGCGGTCGCGCAGCGTCGCCAGGTCGGGCACGAGCCCCACGTACCAGAACAACGCCGAGACAGTCGCGTAGGTCGACACCGCGAACACGTCCCAGATCAGCGGACTGCGGAACTGCGGCCACACCAACATCGAGTTCGGGATCGGGAAGAGCCAATACGCGAGCCACGGACGGCCGGTGTGGAAGAGCGGGAAGATGCCGGCGCAGGCCACCGCGAACAGCGTCATCGCTTCCGCGAACCGGTTGATCGAGGTGCGCCAGGTCTGCTTGAGCAGCAGCAGGATGGCCGAGATCAGCGTGCCGGCGTGGCCGATGCCGATCCACCACACGAAGTTGGTGATGTCGAACGCCCAGCCGACCGGGATGTTGTTGCCCCAGATGCCGATGCCGCTCGTCACCAGGTACGAGAGCGACAACAGCAGCAGTCCCGCGCCGCCCGCCGCCGTCAGCAGAGCCGCCCAATAGCCGAGCGGCGTGTGCTGCGTGAGAACGATCGAAGCGATCTTGTCGGTGACGGTGGCGAACGTATGACCCGGGGGAAGGACCACGGGCGCGCCCGCGGCTCGCTCCAGTTCGGCGTGTGCCTCGTCGACGTGTAACTGGGTGGTCTGTGCCATCTACGCGCTCAGTTCCGGATTCACATTCCGAACGGCCGCCATGTACGTCGTCCGCGGCCGGGTGTTCAGTTCGGCCAGCAGGGAGTAGTTCCGCTCCTCGGCCTGCATCCGCGCGACGCGGCTGTTCGGATCGTTGAGGTCGCCGAAGACGATGGCGTCGCTCGGGCAGGTCTGCTGGCATGCGGTCTTGATCTCGCCGTCCGCGATGCGCCGGTTCGCCCTCTCCGACTCGATCTTCGCCGCGTTGATGCGCTGGACGCAGTAGGTGCACTTCTCCATGACGCCGCGGCTGCGGACCGTGACGTCGGGATTGCGTCCGAGCTTGTAGGTCGCCGTGTCCCAATCCGAATACAGGTGGTAGTTGAACCGGCGAACCTTGTACGGGCAGTTGTTCGAGCAGTAGCGGGTGCCGACACAGCGGTTGTAGACCATGTCGTTGAGCCCTTCATGGCTGTGCACGGTCGCACCGACCGGACAGACCACCTCGCAGGGCGCGTTCTCGCACTGCATGCAGGGCACCGGCTGGAAGTAGGTCTCCAGCCCGCCGGCCTGCTCGAACTCGCCGGCGAAGTAGGTGTCGATCCGCAGCCAGTGCATCTCACGGCCGCGCAGCACCTGGTCCTTGCCGACCACCGCGATGTTGTTCTCGGCGTGGCAGGCCACGACGCACGCGTTGCAGCCGATGCACGCGTTCACGTCGATCGCCATGCCCCACTTGTAGCCTTCGTACTTGAAGTCGGGGTAGAGCGTGATGGTCCGCGGCGGCGCCTCGAAGCCCTCGTGCACGACCTTCGGATCGTGCTGGAACTCCTCGAGCGTGACCGCGCGCACCAGACCGCGCCCCTCCATCAAGTGGTGGTACTGCGTGCACGCCACCGGGTAGGAGTCGCCGGTCGTCGCGACTTCGGCGCCGCGGCCGGACCACAACGCCTCGGTCGTGCGCAGCACGTAGGCATCGAACCCCGGGCCGTTGCCGATCCGCCCGGCGCGCGTGCGTCCGTATCCCAGGTGCACGGTGACGCAATCGTCGGGATGTCCGGGCACCGCGAAGATCGGCCCCGACACGCGCCGGCCGCCGAACGTGATCGCCACGACGTCGCTGTCGATGGTGCCGTGCTCGCCACCGCGGGAACTGGGCGAGTTCTCGGCCTTCAGCCGCTCGGCCGTCGCCGGGCTGGCCACGACGACGTTGTCCCAGACAATGCGGGTAATGGGCTTCGGCAGCTCCTGGAGCCAGCCGTTGTTGGCGAAACGACCGTCCCAGATCGCCGGATCGGGCTTGAACGAGATTTCGAGCCCCGACCCGCCCGCTTCACCGGCCGCGCCGCCCGTCGCGGCGCCGGCCTGCAGCGTCACCGCCTTGGGCTCGAACGCCGTGCCGGGCACGACGCCGTCGTGCAGCCAATGGCGCCAAGCCACGTCGAAGTCGCCCTCCGCGTGTGGGGACGCCGCCCAGAACTCGCGCACCACGTCGTAGCCGGAGCGATCGGGACGATCGCTCAGCGCCGCGAGCACCTCGTGCGCAGATCGTCCGTTGTAGAGCGGCGCGATGAGCGGCTGCACGATCGTGACCGTCCCGTCCTGCGCGCGCGCATCGCTCCAGGATTCCAGGAAGTGCGCTTCGGGAATCTGCCACTGGCAGAGCGCGGACGTCTCGTCCGGGAAGAGCCCCAGCCGCACGCGCGTCGGCACCTTCAGGACGGCATCGCTGAACTTGAGGTCGGCGGGCGCCGTATACGCCGGATTGCCGCCCAGGATCAGGAGCAGATCGACCTGTCCGGCTTCCATGTCGGCCACCAGCTCGCGAAGCGACGCGACCTGATCGACCGGCGCCGCCTCGGGCGACTGCGTGTAGACCACCGTCTGACCGACGTTGCCGAGCGCGTCGTTCACCGCGTGAACGAGCGCGTGCACCGCGGCGGGCTGGCTCTCGCCCGCGATCACCAGGCTCGTGCCGCGATGGGCCTGCAGGTCCTTCGCGATCGCTGCGGCCCAGCGTTGAACCTCGGCGGATCCGCCCGACGCCGATCCGACGCCGACGCCGGCGGCAATCTGGCGCGCCGCCTCGACGACCTCGCTCGGCTTCAGCGCGAGGCGATGATCCGCGCGCGAACCGGTCGACGACGGCATCGTTTCGAGGGCATACAGGCGGTTCATCCGTGCGGCATCGTCGGGCCGGCGCCGCGACGCAAACTGGCGCGCGTAGCGGAGGCTGCCCGGACCACACGAGAGGAAATCCGCGTCGAGCGCCACGATCACGTCGGCGCGGTCGATGCGGTATTGCGGCTCGACGAACTCCCCGAACGCAGCGCGCGCGCCGACCCGCGCGTTGTTCCGGCTGACAGGCTCCCACTGGTGCCACTTCGCCGAAGGGAAGCGGCCGAGGAATTCCTGGAACTGCGCGCCGAGCGTCGGCGAGTTGACGGTTTCGGTGAGGACGCGGATACCGGCGCCCTGGAGCGGCTGCTGCGCCGCAAGCATGGCGCGCATGGCCGCGACGAACGAACCCCACGAGGCGACGTCGCCGAGACTTGTGAGCGCCTGCGTCCGATCCGGATCGTAGAGATCGAGGATCGAGCCCTGCGCGAAGACGTCAGCGGCCCCGAGACTGTCGGGGTGTTGCGGGTTGCCCTCGACCTTGGTCGGCCGGCCTTCGTGGCTCTCGACCAGGAGCCCCGTGGCAATGCCTCCGAGCGTCATCGCCGTCGCGTAGAACATCGGCTTGCCGGGCACGAGAGCCTCGGGCATCCGCACGTACGGGACGATGTGCTCGTCGGGCTGGCGGGTGCAGGCGGTCACGCCCGCGAGGGCGAGCGACGCACCCATCAGCTTCATGAACGTCCGACGCGACGTCGGATCGGTGATCGCCTCGATCTGCGAGGGGAACTCGTTGTGGAGGCGCTCGACGAACGACGGATCGTCCGCGAGCTCGTCCAGCGTGCGCCAGAAAGCTTTGCCGGTCTTCATCGGTGACACGTCGAGCAGCTCGTGAGCTTCTGAATCTGGTATTCGGCGACCAACCGCTTCCCGAGCTCGAGCTGGTCGGACGGTGGCCTGTAATCGACGCGGAACACCGCTTCGCGCGGGCGCACATACTGCTCGGGATTGCGGTGGCAGTCGAGGCACCACTGCATCTGCAGCGAGCTCGCCTGCCACATGAGCGGCATGCGATCGACCTGTCCGTGGCAGGTCGTGCAGCCCACGCCCTTGTTGACGTGGATGCTGTGGTCGAAATAGACGAAGTCCGGCAGGTCGTGCACGCGCGTCCACCGCATCGGGACGTTGGATGCGAAGCTGGCGCGGACCGGCTCGAGGAACGGGCTGTTGGCGAAGATCTGCGAGTGGCAGTTCATGCAGGTCTTGGTCGGGGGGATGCCCGCGAAGCGGGAATCCTCGACCGACGTGTGGCAATAGCGGCAGTCGATGCCGTTGCCCGCCACGTGCCGCTCGTGACTGAATTGAATCGGCTGGTCACGTGCGACGTTCTGCTGCGTGACCCAGGGCGAGTTGCCCAGTTCCATCACGAGTCCGAGCAGCAGGGCGACCAGCAGCCCCGCGCCGAGGAGACTGACGCGAGAGACCGTATTGGCGCTGCGTTTGAAAATCTGCGACATCACTCCGCCGTAGGCCGCGCGCAATCAATCGCACGCGCACGAGCGCGGGCGGCCGGAATCGCGAAGCCGAACGAATATCAGGGAGCTTACAGTGTTTGGCGCCGAAGCGCGACAACTATTTTGTGAAAGTTTTCACGTAGCCGTCAAGTTCTAACGGAAAACCGCCCAATTGGGTCGCCTTTCACCTCCAGCAGCCCTCCGGCGGCGGCCGCAGCCCATCGAGGCACGGCACAGCCTATCCTGTCGCCACGAAAAAGAAAAACCCCCGCCCCTCCGCGCGCCCGTCTCCACTCGCATCACCCGTTGACGCCACGCGCATCACCCGTTGACGCCGGCCGGAGGCACACACTACGCTCGCATGGGTGGAATCGTCGAGCTTCAGTCCGGCGCTCATCTGGGTCGCCCCCTTCGCCATTCTGCTCCTGAGCATTGCGGTCGTTCCGCTCGCCGCCCCGCACTTCTGGGAATCGAACACGCGCAAGCTGGCGGTCTCCCTGGTGCTCGGACTGCCCGTCGCGTGGCTCTACGCCACCCACGCGCCCCACGCGTTGGGGGAGACGGCCGGCGACTACGTCTCGTTCATGACCCTGCTCGGCAGCCTGTTCGTCATCTCCGGCGGGGTGATGCTCGACGGCGACCTGGAAGCGACGCCGCTCGTCAACACGCTGTTCCTCGCCGGCGGCGCGCTCGCGGCGTCGATCGTCGGTACCACCGGCGCCTCGATGCTCCTGATCCGGCCGCTGCTGCGCACCAACAGCGAACGCAAGTACACCGTGCACACGGTGGTCTTCTTCATCTTCCTGGTCTCGAACATCGGAGGCTCGCTCACGCCGCTGGGCGATCCGCCGCTGTTCCTCGGCTACCTGCAGGGCGTGCCGTTCACGTGGACGCTCCGGCTGCTGCCGCAATGGCTCTTCGCCTGCGCCGTGCTGCTCGCGCTGTACTACGCGTGGGACACGCGCGCGCACCGGCTCGAGCCCCCGAGCAGCCTGGTCGCAGACCGCGCCCTGCGCAGGCCACTGAAGGTCACCGGCGTGGAAAACCTCGCGCTGCTCGGCGGGATCGTGCTCGCGGCGGCGCTGCTCGCCGCCCCGTGGCGCGAAGCGGCGATGATCGGGCTGGCGGCGCTCTCGTGGGTCCGCACGTCGCACGACCTGCGTCACGCCAATCACTTCTCCTTCCACCCGATCCTCGAGGTCGCCGCGGTGTTCGTCGGCATCTTCCTGACGATGATTCCGGCGCTCGACATCCTGCGCGCGAGCGGCGGCGCGCTGGGCGTGCGCGAGCCGTGGCAGTTCTTCTGGAGCACCGGCGTGCTGTCGTCGTTCCTCGACAACGCACCGACCTACCTGACCTTCCTCGCGCTCGGACAGTCCCTGCGGCTCACGCCCGAGGTGGTCGGCGTCCCACACGCGATCCTCACGGCGATCAGCGCGGGAGCGGTGTTCATGGGCGCCAACTCGTACATCGGTAACGGCCCCAACTTCATGGTGCGGTCCATTGCCGAGGCGCGCGGCGTCCGAATGCCGAGCTTCGGAGGCTATCTGGTCTACAGCACGGCGATCCTCCTCCCTGTCTTCCTGCTCGTCACGTTGATTTTCTTCTGATCGATCGCGCGCGCGGTGGCACAATCCCGCGCATGCATACCAAGCTCGCCGCACTGCTGGCGCTGCTCCTGAGCACTCCGCTCGCCAGCTCGGGACAGCGCTCCGCCTTCTCGCTGGTGTCGTTCCTGGAGGCCGCCCCCGAGCTCTCGATACGCGCGGTCTCGACCCATCCGGATCTCGTCACCGGCGGCGATGTGCTCGTCGAGATCGCGCTACCGCCCGGTGCGCAGGCCAGCGCCCTCCGCGTGACGGCCGGCGGGCGCGATGTGACCAAGGCCTTTCGGCCTTCCGCCGAGCGGAGCATGCTGGGACTGGTGACCGGCCTTCCCGAAGGCGCCTCGACCATCGACGCGGACGCCGGCGGCAGCCGTGCCTCGCTCGCCGTGACCAACTACCCGTCAACCGGACCGGTCATCTCGGGCCCGTGGCTGCAGCCGCTCGTGTGCCAGACCGACAGGTTCCTGCTCCCCGACGGCACGCCGCTCGGTGCGCCAATCGACGCCAACTGCTCGGCACGCACGGTCGTCCAATACGTCTACCGCTCGACGCACGCGTCCGATCCCGCCAAGCCGTTCGTCCCGCTGAAGGATCCGGCGCACCTGCCTGGCGACGTGGCCAAGACGACGACCGTCGACGGCCGCACGGTCAATTTCATCGTTCGCGTCGAGACCGGCACGATGAACCGGGGCATCTATCAGAACGCCGTCCTGCACGACCCGACGACCGACCAGCCGCCGACGCCCTTCACCCCGCCGAAGGGGTGGAACCGCCGGCTGATCGCCATCCACGGCACGGGCTGCCCCTCGGGCTGGTACATCCAGGGTGCCGCGATGGGCGTCAACGTCCTCGACGAGGAGCGGCTCGCGCAGGGCTACGCGCTCTTCATCAACACCCTCAATCACCCGACGAACAGCTGCAATGCGTTTCTCGCCGGCGAGACCACGATGATGGGCAAGGAGCACTTCGTCGAGACCTTCGGCGCGCCGACCTACACGATCAGCTACGGCCGCTCCGGCGGCGCGTACACGAGCCTGCAGATCGCCGACGCATTCCCCGGCCTCATCGACGGCGTCGAAATCGCCGCGACCTTCCCGGACGCGCTCTCGATCGCGTCGGCGGGCCTCGACGCGCACCTGCTCACGCACTACTTCACCGCGGTCAATCCGACGGCGCTGACCGAAGCGCAGCAGGTGGCCGTGAGCGGATACTCGAGCATGAAGGCGTTTGTCGACGCAGCGAATCAGGCGCAGCGAACCGATCCCGTTCCCGGCCGCCCCGACATCGAGGGCTATCTCTCGGCGCGCTGGAACGACGCGGTCCCGGCGGCGCTCCGCTATGACCCCGAAGGCAATCCCAAGGGGCTGCGCCCGACGGTGTTCGACGTGGCGCGGAACATTTACGGCGTGCACCCCGACACCGGCGCCGCGCGGCGTCCCTTCGACAACACGGGCGTGCAATACGGGCTGGCTGCGCTGAACGCGGGACAGATCACGGTCGACCAGTTCCTCGATCTCAACGAGCGGATCGGCGGCTTCGACCAGGACGCGAACTACGTGGCACAGCGCTCGATCGGCGACCCGATCGCGATCCGCCGCGCGTACCAGGCCGGATTGACCCTCGGCGCGAACGGAGGCCTCCGCTCCATCCCCATCGTCGACAACGCGACGTCGAACGAAGCGAGCAACTACCACTACGGGTGGTTCCACTTCGCGCTGCGCGACCGGCTGCGCAAGGCCACCGGCGGCGCGGCCGCGAACATGATGATGTGGCGCAGCACGACCGCGCCCGCTGCGCGCGAGGTCTTCGATCGCTGGATGGCGACGTACACGAGCGATGCGTCGAACGCACCGCAGATCGACAAGGTGCTGCACGCCAAGCCGGTCGACGCCGTCGAGGGCTGCTACGACACCTCGACGCCGCCGAACTTCATCGCAGAACCGCTGGCGTTCACCGCGCAGCCCATGACGCGCTGCAGCACGCTCTATCCGGTCCACGCCAACGCGCGCTACCAGGCGGGCGGTCCGCTCGCCGCCGACATCCTGAAGTGTCAGCTGAAGCCGATCGACCCGACCGACTACACCGTGCCGTTCTCGGTGGATCAGGCAGCGAGGCTGCGCGCGATCTTCGCCGGCGGGACCTGCGACTGGTCGAAGCCGGGGGTCAACCAGGTGCCTGTCGTCACCTGGGGCTCCTTCGGACCGTCGCCGAAGAATCGGATCGATTGAGCGGGACGTCAGGGCGGATCGAGATTCAATCGATCCGCCACCTGATCGAACGCCGGGCCGGGCAGCACGATTGACAGCGGCGTCCCGTCGGCCGTCCTGACGGTGTAGAGGATGTCGGCGCGCGACGCGAAATCCCGCAGCGAATCCCTCGGACCGCGCAGCAGCCTCACATCGAGGTGATAGCCAGGGTTGGCGCGCGCGACCGGGATGAGCGAACGGAATCTCCGCGCGTCCGCATCCACGTTCTGTACCGGGTTGCCCGAAATCGCCAGCGGCACGCCAGACGCCCGGGCCACGCGGTCGGCCCACTGGACGGCCTGCAGCATGCTGTTCCCCCAGTAGTCCATGTCGTAGCGGGCGAACGCGGTCCGCGGACCTCCCATCAACGGGGTGAAGTAGACGTTCTGGTTCGGATGGTTCCGCACTTGAAAGACGACGGGCTCCAGCAGGCCGATCGCGAGGAGCACCGACGCCACACCCGCCGCACGGCTCCGCAGCGCGGCATCCCACCCGATACCGGCCAGCGCGACGATCGGCGGGACGATGAAGAGCAGGTGGCGGATGCCGTCGTAGATGGTCGCGTGGCGCCATATCGCGGCCACGACCGGCGTCGCGACGAACGCGACGAGCGCCGCCCACGGCACGGCGCGCTGCCACCCCTGCTTCACCACCAGCCATGACGCCGCCAGGCCGGCGAGCACCACGGGAGGCAGGATCATGCCGAGCCACAGCGGCACGTAGAACCACGGCAGACTGCCGGCGCCCAGGTTCTCACCCGCGAACAGCACGTCGAAGCTCTTCGCCCAGTCGAGCCTCGACGTCGTGACGAACGCCGCGACGGGCCTGAGGTACGGCTGTGACTGCGCGTACGGCCAGACGATCGTACCGGCGGGAATCGCGACGATCGCGACGATCGCCAGCGTTGCGCACGTCCGAAGGAGCTGCGTCACACGATCCGGCTCCCGGGACGTCCACGCCGACACGGCGGCGGCCAGGCCGATGACACCCGCGGCATAGAGGAGGAGTGCGAGGCCAAGCGGCCTGATGTTGAGCGCGGAGGCGACGGCGACCGCGAGCAGCGCGCCTCGAGCGGGCGAGAGGCGAGGACGGCGCCAGTCGATCGTCAACGTCACGCAGAGGACGGCGAGCGTCGCCACCGCGAACGGCACGTCCTTCGGATTGTTCATGGCGTCGCCGAAGTAGCGCGGCAGGATCGTCAGCAGCGTTGCCGCGAGCCACCCGGCTCTCGCGCTGAACATCCGGCCGGCGAGCACCCCGCACAGCACGATGCCCGCCCAGCCGAACACCGCGTTGACGCCGTGGCGGACGACGTACGCGTCGAGAGGAACGACATGCTGCGCCCAGACGGCGACGATCTCGACCAGGCCGCCGTACAAGTACTGATTGCCGAAGCTCGTGTCGAACGCGGTGCGCGGCAGGTCGCCGTGGTAGTAGTCCCAGATCTGCTCGCCGTAGTACTGCTGGAAGCGTTCGTCCCAGGTGAAGCCGAAGTCGGGCGAGAGCCACACCATCGCGGCGAGCAGGATCGTGGCCGCGACCGCGGCGGCAAGCGTCTGCCTTCTAGGGAGCACGGTAGTCGCCTCGCCGATCATGCCAGACGATCCGCGCCAGATCGCCGACCATGGTCGCCGCATGCTTGACGTGCCGGACCGAACTGGTCGGGTGGTACTCGCACGTGACGGGCACTTCGACGATGCGGCATCCCCGCTGCTGCGCGATGCGCAGCACCTCCACGTCGAAGCCGAATCCATCGATCCGCTGCACCGCAAACAACGCGCGCGCGACGTCGCCGCGAAACGCCTTGAACCCGCACTGCGTGTCGCGAATGCCCGGCACCGCGGCGGCGCGCACGAGCACGTTGAACACGCGGCTCATCACTCGACGCAGCGGCTGCCGCGTGCCCCGCTCCTCTGCGCCGACAACGGCCCTGGAGCCGATGGCGAGATCTGCGCCCGACTCCAGGCGCGCGAGGAAACGGTCCGCGTCTTCGATCGGCAGCGAGAGATCCGCGTCGGCGAAGACGATGTAGCGCCCGCGCGAGACGCCGACGCCTCGTCGGACGGAATATCCCTTGCCCCGATTCCGCACGTTGTCGAGCACGACGACCTCGGTTCCCGCAGCTCCAACGGACGCGGCACGCGCCAGCTCGTCCGATGCGCCAGGGCGACCGCCGTCCAGCACGACGATCACTTCGGAGCGGTACGGCTTCGCTGCGAGAAACGCCAGGATTCTGGAGACGCTCGCACCGATCCGGCCGACTTCGTCGTAGGCGGGAACGATGACCGACAGATTGACGGGCGCTGGGTCCGTGGTAGCGATGCGTCAATTCTAAGGGCAGCCAGCCGCCGCCGAACGCGCGGCGCCGCACGGCCGTGGCCCGGGAGCCGCCCGCTAGTGCGTCAAGCCGTAGATCACGTAGTTGACCCCGAGCTTGTACGCTTCGTTCGTCTCGTCGAACGGGCGCAGTCCACGGCCGGACCACTCCCAATATTGAGACACGTCGGTGTTGTAGTTCACGATCATCAGCAGACGCTTCCGTGGATCGTTGTCCTCGTACGCGCCGCGAAAGATCGCCGGGCCGGAGTTGTACGCCTGCGGGAAGCTGTCGAGCGATCGGATCTCGAAGAACGAGTGGAAGATCGGGTGCGACGGCTCGAGGTCGAAGAACACGACGCCGGGCAGGACCCGGCGCATGTTCTCGGCGAACGCATCCCAGCCTCCTCCGCCGTAGCCGAACTGACCGGGCAGCTTGAAGTCGTCGACGATCGCGAAGCCGCCCTTCAGCAGGTACCGACGCAGGCCCTGCGCTTCGCTGTCGGTCAGCGTCCACCAACCGGCTTCGGTCAGGTAGGCGATCGGATACTCGAACAGCCCGGGATCGTCGAGCGCGAACACGTTGTACGCGTCGGTGCGCGGATGCAGGTACGTGATCTCGTCCATGATCCGCATCAGGTTGTCTTCCGACATGGGGTACCCGTGCGCCCACGACGGCAGGCCCATGTACCAGAAACCGCCCTCGGCCGTGGTGTACCGGATACGCGCGAACGTGAATCGGCCGTCGTACGGGGAGTTCTCGACGTGCACCTCCCGGCCGATCTGACGCCCGAAGAACCGCCGCTGCGCCAGCGCGGCGGTCATGGACAGCGCCAGCAGCAGAGCCACGATCGTGGCGCGACGCGCAGGCGTACGGACCATACGGCGTGGGGGCCTCACGGGGTTCGCGGCGCGGGACGGAACGAGGCGTCCCGGTTCGGATCTCCGCCCGGACGTCCGTCGCCGGAAACGGCCGGATCGGCCGCTGCCGCGCGGCGGCGCCTCCAGTCCTGCTCCCACGCGATCGGATCACCGCTGCAGCAGCTGGCCGTCGGGCGCGAGAGCCCCGCAACCAAGCCGCGCAGCGCCGCGAGCAGCCGGACGAGCATGACTCATTAGACCATTGCCGCCAGAAGATCGCGCCGAAAGGATCCGGCGGCGCGGTCAGTTCTCGGCCGGAGCCGGCGCACCTGGCGTGAACGCAATCGGGGGATGGAGGGCGGCAGGCGCCGCCATCCCGGCGCTGGCGCGCACCACGCGGTCGCGCCCAGCGCGTTTGGCTTCGTAGAGCGCGCGGTCTGCGGCGCCGATGAGCTCTTCCGGCGCCTTCCCGTGCTCGGGCATTCCGGCGAGCCCGATCGACACCGTCACCGGGCCCAGCGAGTGGCTCCGGTGCTGCACGCCGAGCCGGTGGACCAGACGGCGGAGGTCCTCGGCACGCGCGAATGCCGCCTCCAGCGGCGCTTCGGGCAGCACGATCACGAACTCTTCGCCGCCGAAACGGCAGGCAATGTCGTCGCCCCTGAAGGTGGACCCGAGCAACGCGCCGATCTCACGCAGCACGGCATCGCCGCCGTCGTGTCCCCAGGTGTCGTTGACCTGCTTGAAGTGGTCGATGTCGATGACCATGAGGCTGAGCGTACGCCGCGCGCGTTCCGCGCGCCGGCATTCACGCTCGAGCATCGTCTCCAGATACCGGCGGTTGTAGAGCCCCGTGAGCGGGTCGATGATCGACTGGCTGCGCAGCGCTTCGCGCAGGCGAAGGTTCGCCAGCGCCAGCGCGGCCTGCTCGGCCAGCGCGATCGCGAGCTGCGCTCGCGTGGATCGGACGGTCGTGCCGTAGTCGTCGCCCTGCTCGGACGGCTCGGCCTTCGCGAACGTGAACTGGATGCTGCCGACGTTGTCGCCTTGAGCCAACATCGGCACGCAGAAGGTCACCGGACCATCGGCGCTCGTGAAGTGTTGACACCGAAGCGGCGAGGTGACGTCGGCGACGTAGTGAGGACGCCCGCGGCGGAACGCCCAGCACTCGTCGGGCGCGAACACGCGCTGCTGAGGAGGCCGCTCCCCCCACACCGCCATGGTCTCCATCAGGTTGCGGGACGATCGGAGCAGCGTCAACGTGCCGGAATCGTTCGGGAACAGCCGCGGCATCTGATTGCAGATGACCCTGAACACCTCGTCCACGCTCAGACAGGACTGCAGCAGCTGCCCGAGCTCGGTCAGCTGCTTGATCTGCTCCGCGTGGGTCTCGATGCGGTGCACCGAGACCATCAGCTGCTCGTTGGCGGCGACGAGAGCGGCCGTCCTGTTGGCGACCTCTTCGGTCAACGATTCCTGTTGTTCCCGGAGCTGCCTGTCCTGCCGTTCGATTTCGGCGAGCATCCGGTTGAAATCCTGGACCAGCATGCCCACTTCGTCTGTCCCTGCTCCCTCCGCGCGCAACGCGAAGTTGCGATCCGAGGTGACGA
>JBFXAT010000054.1:0-31563 GCA_050183995.1 Vicinamibacterales bacterium | reverse complement strand
CACGTCTCGGGGTCCTGACACACGAGCGTCGTGAGATAGAGCGAGACGTCCTCAGCCGGGTACGCCGCCGAGAGGGCCTCGACCGCGGGCCCTATCTTTCCGGCGTCAGGCGTCGCATCGTCGTCTTCGATGAGACCGTTCTCGTGCTTCAGGTCCAGCGCGTCGAGAAAGGTGCACATCATCTCGCGTTGGCCAGCGAGGTGATAGACGACGAGCGCGCGCGCGGCGAGCGCGTCGGGCAGGTTCACGATGGCCGCGAGATGGCGCGAGCGGCGGTCCGCACTCAGTGCGAGCACGGACTTCGGCCGGAACTTGCGTTGCTGCGCGATGAGCAGCACGGCCTGAATCTGGTCGTCGCTGGCCTGCTCGTCGGCCCAGAAGGCCGCCGCGGCGCGCAGGCGCTGCTCGGCCGTCATGCGGCGCCACAGCTTGGAGGGGGTCCACGTCGTTTCTGTCATGATGAACTGCTCATTCTAGCCGCAAACCCGCGGTCCAGCCGAATGGCCACGGCCTGCCCGCGAAGAGGCATCGGCCGGTGGCGGGCGCACGCGCGGATCAGGGCGAGCGCGGCGCGGCGACCGCCAGCGCAAGCTGCGACTCGACCGGTGCGTCCGTCCCGGTTCTGACCCACGCATGCACCACGTACTCTCCCGGCTGGCGATAGACGTGGCGCTCGTCCACGTCACCGTAGAGGCGGCTGTGGGAGACCGCCGTCCCGTCGCCGAAATCGACGCGTACGGTGCTGATCACGTACTCGCCCGAGGTGGACCGCGGGCGTACGCGAATGCGCACGGGGCCTGCCGTCGTCGCCGGCAGCCATTCGGAGCTCAGGTTCACGGCGCCGAGGTCGTTCCCGAGCGCCTCGGTCGGCGGCACCGCCCCTGATCGGGATGAATAGCAGATCGCACAGCGCCGCATGGCCGCATACGCTTCGAGCGCGCGCTCGCGAGCCTCTTTGGCCGGCACCATGTGCTGCCGATCGAACAGCCCGTTCAGCGGCGCCGCGGCATAACCGAGCAGGGCGAGCAGGATCAGCGCGGCGGCGGCGCCGAGTCTCAGTCCGCCTGCCGGCGCCGCAGGTCCTCGCCACCACAGGGCATCGCGCCAAGACCCCGCGGCTCCTCGCCGTGGCGATCGCCCCGTGCGCCATCCAGCCAGGACGAGCGACATCGCGATGCCGACCCAAAGCGCGCCGAGCCCGAGCTCGACTGCAGGCGGGATCGTGTCGTTGGTGCCGATCGACGGAAACAGCAGGTTCATCCGCCAGCCGGAGAGCCCGCGCGCCACGAGCGGTCCGAACTCCTTCACGTGATGAAGGTCATAGCGCACCGCGGTTTCCACCGAGACGAGCGCCAGAGCGACGAAAGCGGCCTGGAACAGCCGCGCACGCCCCCATTCCCGGATGGCCGCGGCCATGAACACGCCCAGTAGCGGGACGATCGAGACGAGATATCGCCCTGGCGTCGATCCGCCCGCCCAGTACCCGTGTCCGGCGGCAGGCACGACAACGGTGAGGGTGGTCACGACAAGGAACGCCGCCGTCCACGGCTGCCGGCGCAGCAACAGTCCGAGGCCGGGCAGGGCGATCAGGTAGATGGGCGAGTGCGGCAGCAGTCCCCACTCGCGGTCGAGCGCGAACGCCGGCACGCCGAGCAGCATCCTCGTTAGCGACAAGGGCGCTTCGCTGCCGTACGTCGTTGTCGGCAGGAGGCTGCCGGTGAGACGGTACGCATAGAACATCAACAGCGCGAGCGGCACCGCGGCACCCGCCAGAAGCCATGCCTCCCTTCGCCAGGCCGCACGGCGGCTGGCCAGGTGTGCCAGGAGCACCCAGACCGTCGTCAGCAGAAATCGGACATGCAGCCACGGCAGCGATCCGGCGAGCACGCCGATGCCGAAGAGCGCGCGCCGGCTCGCCGACGTCGCGTGCAGGAGCATCGTCGTCAGGAGCCCGAGCACGATTCCGGCCGCAACCTCCGGGTAGATCTGAAATGCGAAGGCAGCCGTCGGCAGGGTCGACGCAGCGAGCACCGTGACCAGGGCCGCATCGCGCGGGCGGCTGGTGATGGCGAGCAGCCGAAAAAGCACGAACGCGTACGCGGCGAACATCGCCAGGAGCGCCACATGAAGCGCGGGCATGGACTCGGGGAACTCGTCCTGATAGCCGATGCCGGATCCCGTGACGGTTCGGTCCAGCAGATAGGCCGGCAGGAGGACGAACGACAATCCAGGGTTGTGCAGCTGGTAGATGGTTCCTGGATGCTTGCCGCGGAAGAACATGCTCGGGCTCGGCTCGCCGGCGCGCAAGCGCGCTGGGCCGGCGCCGGTCAACATCCGTCGCACGTCGGTGGCCATCAGCGCGAGCTCTTCGGGGACCGCCGCGAGCACGTGTCCAACGTTTGCACCCAACCGCATCGGCGGGGCATCCTCGACCGTCAGCGGGCGTTTGCGGCTGATGTCGAACCCGTGCCCCTGAAACAGCGTTTCGCAGAACCGCAGGTACTTCGGCTCGTCCCCGTGCAACACGCCGCTGAACCGAAGGTGCGGTGTGAAGGCGACGCTGAAGACCAATGGGACGGAGAGCGCGATGCCCGCCCACGCCCAGCGATGGGGCTTCGAGGGCGCCCCGGCTTCGCGCACGAGACTCGCCCCCACGTCGAAAGCTACGACCGCCCACCAGTACCACCGTAGATCGTGAAGGACGTACAGGAACGGCGCGAAAGCGCCGCTCGCGGGCGCGAAGAGGACGAACAACGGGAGGATCGACAGGGCCAGCCATCGAAGCGCCCGGAGCTGCGGCTGCCCGAGCCCGATGGTGAGGAGAACCGCCGCCGCGAGCCACGCGAGCAGGCGCGACCACGGCGGCGAGACCAGCACGTATTCGGGCTGCGCACCGTCACGCGCGATCGACTGGAGGGCACCGCCAGCCAACCAGCCGTTGACCGCCACGAGCGACGCGCCGAGGATCAGCGCGAAGGACGTCAGCCTCGACGCGATGCGCCTTGGCCGATCGCGTGACACGGAATCGCCGGATTGCCCCGCCGCTGGAGTTGCGCCCACCTGCGGCGCACGAGCTTACTCGAAATCGACGGCGACAATCTGCTCGCAGAGACCGGACCCGAACTGCGCCACCGGCACGTGCTGCGGATCGATGGCATAACCGTCCAGCCCGGAGCGGTCCTCAAAGATCACGATGAGGCCAGTATCGAAGGAACGCGCCGAGCGCACCACGTCGGCGCCGACCTTCAGGTCCACGACTCCCGCCACAGCCCGAAGCCCGGCGAGCCGTTGCCGGTGGTCCTCACGGACCGATTCGGGCACGTCCGCCCGGTACTTGAAACAGACCATGTGCGTCAGCATCAGAGCTCCTCACCCTCGATATCATCGTCGCCCACGTCGACAACGACGCTGTGCAGATCGATCCGGAACCAGGCCTTGAACGTGTTGAGATCGCGCGCGGCTGGCCACGCGGATTCGTCAGCCGTCCAGGCCGACAGCTGGAACTCGAAGAGCCAGGCGTAGTTCTCCTCCACCCATTCCTGGAGGTCCTCTTCGAACTCCACCTCGGGCAGGAGAACGGTGGTGCCGTAGGGGCGTGCCCGCGCCACGGTCAGCTGATTCCGGTTGAAGTCCGCATCGCGGCTGCGCGTCCACTCGACGTACGGCTCGGCCCCGACGATCGAGATCGCGGTGCGGTTGACCACTCGCATGGGCACATTGTAAATGGAAGAGCCTGGAAGGCCGATCGGCGCCCCACCGGGGGCAACGAAGGGACGGGACACCACCCGTCCCCTCGTGCATGTCGCTGCTACTGACTCGCTGAACCCGGCTGCACGCGCAGCTGATTGTCCACGCTGTTCACGCCGTCGGTTTCGCGCGCGATCCGTTCCGCCGCCTCACGCTGCGCGTCGGACTCGACGTTCCCCTTGAGCGTCACCGTGCCGTTCTGGGTATCGACGTCGATCTCATGGCCTTTCACCACGTCGTCGGCGGCATACTGCGCCTGAATCTTCATGGTGATCGCTCCATCGGCGACCGCCGTCCCGGCCCGGTCCAGCATCTCGCCCGCCGTGCCCGTGGCGTTGTCCATGTCCCTGTTATTGTCGAGATCGATCTGGTCGGTACGGTCCTCGTAGGTGTCGTTTCCACCGCAGGCCGGAGCCGCGAGCAGCGTCGCGGCCAGCATCGCATATCCGAAGTGCTTCAACGTCATGTGGCATCCCTCCTGCCTGGACACGCCGTGCAAACCGCACGACCTCGACCGCGCCGGCGTGGCCGAGCTTGGTGTCCGCCGACGTCCTCCGACGTTCTCGACCTCCGGATGGGCCATAATCGCGTTCCAGATGAGCGAAGACACAGGGTTGAAGTCGTCATTCGAGCTCGCGATGGAGCGCCTCCGTCAGAAGGACGTCGACGCCGGTATCGTGGCGCGGCCGCTTTCGGAGGCATCCAAGACCGCGATCGCCGACCTCCGGCGCTTCTATCAGGCGAAGGTCGCTGAGCAGGAAGTGCTCCACCAGTCGCACATGAAAGGCGTTACTGACGCCGCCGAGCGCGAAGCGCTGCATGCCGAGTGGCTGCGCGAGCGCCAGCGCCTGACCGACGAGTGCGAAAGAAAGATCGAAAAGATTCGGCAAACTGGCAGCTCTGCCCCGGGCTGACCACGGTCGTGCCGGCCGGCACGACTCCTGCTGCTGAGTGGCCCATGCGAAACCGCCGCCGCTTGCTCATTGCCGTGCTTGCGTGTGGAGCGCTGGCGGTCGCCATCGTGGTAGCGGTGGGTATGCGCCTGCCCTTCTCCTCCGACGCGCTCAGGCGTCGAGTGGTCAGCACGCTGTCCGACAAGCTCGACGCCACTGTCGAGCTCGACGGTCTCACTCTTCAGTTGTTCCCGCGCATGCAGGCCACCGGCACCGGCCTCGTCGTGCGTCATCGAAGCGCGGCGGCCGGGCCGCCACTCATCTCCGTCGGACGATTCATCGTCGACGCAGACCTCGTCGGCCTCTGGCGGCGCCGCATCGCGCGCGTGAGGCTCGACAAGCTCGCCATCAACATTCCACCGGAACGCGAGCCGCGTGATTCCGGACCGCCTTCCGACTACGCTCGTGACCTGGTCGTCGAGGAGCTTCGCGCCGACGATGCGACGCTCGTGATTCTGCGAAGCGAAGCGGACAAGCCGCCGCGCACCTGGCGAATGCACCGGCTCCGCATGCGCGAGGTGGGTCTGTCGACGAAGATGCCGTTCGACACGGAGCTCACCAATGCGGTCCCGCCAGGCCGAATCGAGGCGACCGGCACGTTCGGCCCCTGGGCTCGCGAGACGCCGGGACGGACGCCGGTGGACGGCCGATTCACCTTCGCCGAGGCCGATCTGGGGCATTTCAAGGGCATTGCCGGGACGTTGTCGGCCAAGGGGCGGTTCGGCGGCGTCCTCGAGCGGCTCGAGGTCGACGGCGAAACCGACACGCCGAACTTCATGGTTCGCCTCAGTGGACAGGAAGTGCCGCTGCGGACGAGGTATCACGCCGTCGTCGATGCGACCAACGGCAATACGACGCTCGACCCGGTCGAGGCCCTCGTCCTCGACACCCCGATCACCGCGCGAGGCGGCGTTTACGAGGTCGAAGACGTCGAGGGCCGGGTCGTGAAGCTCGACGTGACGATTGACGGCGGGCGGCTCGAAGACGTCATGCGGATGGCAGTGGCGGCGCAGCAGCCGCCGATGACGGGCGGATTGACGTTGGCGACCTCCCTCACCATCCCGCCCGGCGATCGGGACGTGGTCGACAAGCTGGAGCTGGACGGGCACTTCGCGATCAGCCGCGGCCGCTTCAGCGATCGGGGCGTGCAGACGAAGATCAACGATCTGAGCCGGCGCGCACGCGGGGTCAGGGCCAGCGATGCGCGGGCCTCGCGCGTCGCCTCCGATTTCAAGGGGCGCTTTCGGCTGTCCAACGGCCGGCTCTCCCTCAGGGCACTGACTTTCGGCGTCCCCGGGGCCGTCGTCGAGCTCAACGGCACGTACGCGCTGCGCCGCGGATCGCTGGCGTTTGCCGGCAACCTGTTCATGGACGCGAAGCTGTCGCAGACCGTCAGCGGTTTCAAGTCGTTCCTTCTGAAGGCCGCCGACCCCTTCTTCCGCAGGAACGGGCGGACGCGCGTGCCGCTGAAGGTCACCGGCACGCGGGAGGATCCGCAGTTCGGACTGGACCTAAAGCGCGTCTTCCGCCGGTAGCGGCCAGACACTCCAGGCGGCGCGTTCGGGTCGGGGCTCGCCGACTCGCGATCCCACGGCCCGGCGGTGCGCCGCCCGCGTCACGCCAGGGCGGACTCGGCGGAAGCCGTTCTCCAGGGCTCGTTGAACAAGGTGGCCCGGCTGTAGTTGCGCGACAGCAGGAACTGGAACAGGCCGATGTGGCGTTCGAGGAAGGCAGCCTCACAAAACGCGAGATAGAGATCCCAGGTGCGAAGGAACCGCTCGTCGAAACCGAGGGCGCGCACATCGTCGAGCCGCTCCCGGAATCGGGCCCGCCACTGATGGAGCGTGCGAGCGTAGTGCCGGCCGATGTTCTCGGCGTGGTACAGCGAGAGGCTCGTGACGCGCGTCAGCGAGCGGAGTATCTCGCCGACGGAAGCGAGCTCTCCGCCCGGGAAGATGTACTGTTCGATCCAGTCCGGGCTTCCCTGGTAGTCGGGAAACCGCTGTTCGTCGACCGTGATCGTCTGCAGCAGCATCACGCCGTCAGGCGCGAGCAGACGTTCGACGCTGCCGAAGTAGTCGTCGTAGTGCCGCAGGCCGACGGCCTCGAACATCTCGATGCTGACGATCTTGTCGAAGCGGCCCGACAACTCCCGGTAGTCGACCTTCCGGACGTCGATGCGCGCACCGGCCTCCCCGAGCCGCGACGCCCATGCGACGGCATGGCGGTATTGCTCCTCGCTGATGGTCGTCGTGGTGACGCGGCATCCGTAGCGCGTGGCCGCCCACACGGCCAGTCCTCCCCACCCTCCGCCGATCTCGAGCAGGTGATCGCCAGGGCCGAGCGACAGCCGCCGGCAGATGCGATCGAGCTTCGCGCGCTGCGCCTGCTCCAGCGTCGCGTCGCACGCGTCGTAGACCGCGCACGAGTACATCAGGTGGTCGTCGAGGAACAGGCGGAAGAAGTCGTTCCCGAGATCGTAGTGCTCGTGGATGTGGCGCCGGCTCCCTTCGATGCTGTTGTCGCGGCGGCGGCGGCGCCAGCGGCCCAACGCGCGCACGAGTGCGCGCGCGACGCTTCGTCGCTCGACCAGATCGACATTGCGGAGCATGAGGCGCACGAACGTAACGAGGTCCGGGCTCGACCAGTCCCCGTCGACATACGCCTCGCCGAGTCCCACGTCCGAGCGCGTGAGCACGCGGCGATAGAACCGATCGACGTGCACGCACAGCGCCGCGTCGAGAGAAGCGGCGCCGGCCGGCGATCCGGTGCTGGCCCCATGACTGGTGACGCCTTCGCCGTCGACGATGGAGAGGGTGCCTCCCTGGAGGCCGCTCAGCCGCGATTCCAACGTCCGGCGCGCCCACTGGTCGATGATGTTCATGGCTCTGCAGCGCTCGCGTCCGCCGTCGCGTCCCGATGTGTCACCGAACCCGACGAGCGTGGCGCGATCGGAACGCCCTTCCACCAGAGGCGCAGCGCTTCGAAATGAATGCGCCCGATCACCGAGGCCGTCATGGCCGGATGACGCAGCAGCGCTCCTCGAATCGCCGCGGCGGTCCAGGGACGGTGCCGCAACAGCAGCGTCGCGTCGAGGTCATGCGATTCGCGACGCGTGCCTCCGCTGGCGCGGATGTGCATCCCGAGGCGCTCGCCTGGCGCACTGAACGAGAAGGAGTAGACGACGTCCGCCGGCATGAAGGGCGAGACGGCGAGCGTCTTCTCCGCGCGTCCACCGAATGTGTGCGGCCCCGTCGGGCGCGCCGGAACCCAGTAGGTCTGCCTGCCGCCCACGGTGTTGCTCACCTCGGCCATCAACAGCCGGAGGACTCCACCGCTGTCGTGGCAGTAGAAGAACGAAACCGGATTGAAGCAATAGCCCAGATACCGCAGGTGCGTGAGCAGGAACACCGGCCCATCCGGTAGCGCCAGCCCCGCGCGCGCCGCGTCGAGCGCCAGGCGCTCGCGCAGCGGACGCCCTGGATCGCCGACATGATCGGACTCGTGGTACGACGCCCAGCTCCAGCGGTTGTACCCGGTCAACCACGAGGTCTTCATCAGCGCGGGAATCCGGTCGACATCGAGCAGGACCATGAAGAGCCGCTGGGTGAAGTCGTGCACGCGCGGAGTGCTGCGGCGGTGGCGGAGCGTGCCCGAGTAGATGCCGGGCCGCACCGCCTGGGCGTTGGCCGCTTTCACCATCGCACGCCGAGCGCAGCAGCCACCCGCACCGCCGATCGCAGCCCGTCCTCGTGAAATCCGTAGTACCAGTAGGCGCCGCAATAGTGTGTTCGTCGGACGCCGCTCACCTCGCCCCAGCGATCCTGCGACCTGATCGCGGCATGGTCGTACAGCGGATGCCGGTAGACCATCGTCCGGAGCACCTGATCGTCGCGCACGATGCCGTCCGGATTCAGCGTCACGCAGAACTGCTCGGGTGTGTCGAGCGACTGCAGGCGATTCAAGTGATAGGTGACCGTCGGGGCGCCGTCGCGATCCGGACGCAGACGGTAGTTCCAGGAAGCACGCGCGTCCGCCCTCGCCGGCAGAACGGATGTGTCGGTGTGCAGGACCACGGTATTTGCGGTCGTCTTGAAGCCCGAGAATACTTCGCGCTCCGCGTCGCTCGGGTCGGCGAGCAGCGGCAGCACCTGATCACCGTGACAGGCGAAGACCACCTCGTCGAAATCGGCCGTCACTCCGCCCGCGAGCCTGACCGTGACGCCTCGGTCGTGTCGCGTGATGGACTCGATCGACGTGCCTACCCGGATACGCCTGGCGAAGCGGGCGGTGAGCTTCGGGATATAGCTGCTGCTGCCTCCGCGCACCACCCGCCACACCGGCTGGTCGGAGATCGACAGCAGCCCGTGGTTGGCGAGGAAGCGCATCAGCGTCGCGGCCGGAAACGAGCCGATCGCCTCCGGCGAGGCGGACCAGATCGCCGACGCCATCGGCGCGAGATAGCGATCGACGAACAGGTCCGTGAACCGTCCCGCGGCGAGAAACTCCCCGAGCGTCATCCGGTCGACGGCTGACGATCGAAGGGCACGGGCGCCTTCCCGGTTGAAGCGGCGTATCTCCGAGAGCAGGACGAGGTGCTCGCGGCTCCACAGATTCCGCCGCTGCGCGAAGAATCCACGCAGCCCCCGGCTGCTGTATTCGAATCCCGTCCGGGGGCAGCTGACGGAGAAGGACATGTCCGACGTCGCACACGGGACGTCGAGCTCCGCGAACAGACGGATCAGCAGCCGGTAGGTGCGGTCGTTGTGAACGAGGAACCCCGTGTCGAGTGCGACCGGCCCGGTTGAGCTCTCCGCCATCACCGTGTGCGTGTGACCGCCGAGCCGGGGCTCCCGCTCGAAGAGGTGCACCTCGTGGCGCGCACTGAGGAGATGGGCACTCGCCAGTCCCGAGATACCTCCCCCGACCACTGCGATCCGTCTCACGAGATCCGAGCTTGACCGAATCGTTCAGGTCTTGTCAATGATTTGTCCATGACATACTATGGACACGTTGCGTCTGCTCCACCTGCTCCTGCTCTTCCTCCTCAGCGCCTCCGTGGCGATGGCGGCGCTCTGGGCTGGCCAACGCCGCACCGGCAATGCGGCGGTGGTCGACGTCGGATGGACCTTTGGCGTGGCCCTGTGCGCTCTCGCAGCGGCCATCGCCGGCGACGGTTGGGTGGGCCGGCGCGTCGCTGTCGCAGTGATGAGCGGCCTGTGGGGGTTGCGCCTGGGGCTGTACCTCTTGCGCGACCGTGTCCGCCGGCGCGGAGAAGATCCCCGGTACGCCAGGCTGCGCCACGCATGGGGCCGCGCGGCCGACACCCGGTTCTTCTGGTTCTTCCAGGCGCAGGCCCTTGCTGTCGCGCTGTTCGCCGTTCCGGCGCTCCTCGCCTCGGCGAATCCGCGTCAGACGCACGCGCCGCTGGAGCTGGCGGCGCTCGCGATCTGGTTCGTCGCATTCGCCGGCGAGCTGACGGCCGATCGCCAGCTGGAGAGCTTCAAGTCGAACAGGGCCAACGCGGGACGCACCTGCCGCGTCGGCTTGTGGCGGTACTCGCGGCACCCGAACTATTTCTTCGAGTGGCTGATCTGGGTCGCGACCGCGCTGTTCGCGTCCGCCTCTCCGCTGGGGTGGCTCGCCTTCGCATGTCCCCTGCTCATGCTCTACCTGCTCTTCCGCGTCACTGGCATCCCGGCGGCGGAAGCGCAGGCCGTCCAGAGCCGCGGCGACGACTACCGGCGCTACCAGGAGACCACCAGCGCCTTCGTGCCATGGTTTCCGCGTTCAGCCGATCGCCGGGAGACCGCGTGAACGCCGCCACGGCGTACGACTGGGCGGTCGAAAGCGGGTGGGTCCCCGACGTCGTGATGCGCGCAGGCATTCGCCGCCTCCTCATCGAGCGTCTCCGCGATGAGGAGCGCCTCCGGCGAAAGGAGCGGTTCATCGGCGAGCTACGCCACGGTCCAATCGCGGTGAACACGGATCGGGCCAACCATCAGCACTACGAAGTGCCTGCCGCCTTCTTTGAACTGGTGCTCGGACCGCACCTCAAGTACAGCAGCGCGCTGTGGACGCCGGGCTGCACGACGCTGGGCGATGCCGAACTGGCGATGCTCGAACTGACGACGACCCGCGCCGGCATCCGCAACGGCCACCACGTCCTCGAACTCGGGTGCGGGTGGGGCTCGCTCACGCTGTTCCTGGCGCGGCTGTGTCCGTCGAGCCGCATCGTGGCCGTCAGCAACTCCGCTTCACAGAAGGCCTTCGTCGAACGGCGCGCCGCGGCGCACGGCCTCGGCAACGTCACCGTGGTGGTCGCCGACATGAACGACTTCGATGCGGCCGCATACGGCCCCTTCGATCGCATCGTGTCGGTGGAGATGTTCGAGCACATGCACAACTACGCGGCGCTGCTGGAGCGCATCGCCAGCTGGCTCACACCCGCAGGCCGGCTGTTCGTGCACGTGTTCGCGCATCGCTGCCATGCGTACCCGTTCGAAACCGACGATGACTCCGGGTGGATGGCGCGACACTTCTTCACCGGCGGCCTGATGCCGAGCGACGACCTGCTGCTTCGCTTCCAGGACCACCTGACCGTCGAGCACCACTGGCGGGTGAATGGCCTGCACTACGCACGCACCTGCGACGCGTGGCTCCGCAATCTCGATCTCCACGGCCCAGATCTCGATCGCGTGCTGACCGGCACGTCGGATGGTGCCACGGCACTCTCGGACACCCGCGGACGCACGAGAGCCACGATCCCTGTCGACGCGCGTGGCCACGCCAGCGCCGCCATGCCCGGCGACGAGCGCCGTCGCTCCCGCAACGAGCGCCGCGACCCGCGCGAAGCGCGCCGCCTGCGCGCGCGCTGGCGCGTGTTCTTCATGGCGTGCGCCGAGTTGTTCGCCCATGACGGCGGAAAGGAGTGGTTCGTGTCCCAATATCGCTTCAAGAGGCGGTCATGACCATCCCGCCATTCCAGCTCCCGGCGATCCTGACGGCCATCGGCGGATTCATCCTCGTGGACGGGATCTGGTTGGGTCTCGTGATGCGCGGCTTCTACCGCCGTCAGCTGGCGCCCATCGCGCGCATGGCCGGGGACGGCATGGCCCCGCTCTGGTGGGCGGCACTGCCCGTCTATGTGCTGCTGGGCGTGGGAATCGGGATCTTCGTCGTGCCGCGCGCCGACTCTCCCGCTTCGGCGGCGTGGCTCGGCGGCGTTTTTGGTCTGGTCGTGTACGGGGTGTACGATTTGACGAACTACTCGACGCTCGCGCACTGGCCAGCGGCCGTGACGCTGGCCGATATCCTGTGGGGCGTCTGCGCGTCGGCGGCTGTCGCCGCGGGCGTGTTCGCACTGACGTCGCGCTGAGCCCGTTCACCCCGGCGGACCGGGCCTGATCGCCGATGACGAAACCGAAGCTCACCTATCCGATTCGCGCGGTCTCGCGCATGACAGGCGTCGCCATCGACACGCTTCGAGCCTGGGAGCGCCGCTATCAAGCCGTCGTGCCGGCACGCGGCGAGCGCGGGCGCGTCTACGACGAGGCGGACGTGGCTCGCATTCGCCTGCTTCGTGACGCCGTCGCCGCGGGCCACTCGATCGGTCAGGCGGTCCGCATGAACCGCGGCAACCTCGAAGCCGCCGCCGCGGCGGCGCGGCGCCCGCTCCGGCAGACCGACGCTCGGCGGCCCGAGGCCATCGACGTCGAGGCCGTGCTCGCCGCGCTCGAGCGGTACGATGCGTCGGAGGTCGAACGCGAGCTGTCACGCGCGGCCGCGCTGCTGCCGGCGCCGGAGCTGCTGCGCAGCGTCATCGTGCCGGTCCTCACCGGCGTCGGCGACCGCTGGCACGATCAGCAGGGCGGCATCGCGCAAGAGCACATGTTGTCGGCGATCGTGCGCAACGTCCTCGGCTCCCTCATGCGCCTCTACGCGAGGAACACCGGTACCGGACGCCTGCTGTTCGCCACGCCGTCTGGCGAGCGCCACGAGTTCGGCACCATGGGAGCGGCGCTCTTCGCGGCCGTTGGAGGGCTGCCGTCGATCTACTTCGGGGCCGACCTTCCGGCGAGCGAGATCGCGGCGGTCGCGAACATGATCGACGTCGACATCGTCGTGCTCGGACTCTCGGGCGCCGCGGATGTCGCGCAGATCGACCGAGAGCTCGAGCAGCTGGCGGCGGCGTTGAAGAGTGACGTGGAGATCTGGCTGGGCGGTCCTGGCGCGCCGGACGCGGCGGGCACGCTCAACGGCCGTGTGCTGGTCGTCGAGAGCTACGACGCACTCGAGCCTCAGTTGGTGCGCGCCGGCGGCCGCTTCTGACACGAATCCGCGGGCACGACCCCGACCCGTCTGCGCGACACCGACCCGTCTCTGCGACACCGACCCCTGGGCCCAACACGGATCCGCGTGCCCAACTCCGATCCGTGTGCGCAACCGATCCGTAGGCACGCCAGCCAGCCCTGCGCATGGCGAAGACGAGACACACGCCACGGCATGTGGCGGCTCAGGCCGATGGCGGCGCGGCGTGCGGCGCCTCGCCGTGGATCCGCAACCACGCGCGCGCCTCACGATAGCGCGGACACACGTCAGCGACTAGGCACCAGAATCGCGGCGAGTGATCCAGGCACTTCAGGTGCATCAGCTCGTGGTACAGCACGTAGTCACGGACCCAGTCGGGCATCGTGACGAGACGCCAGTTCAGACAGATGTGGCCGTCCGGCGAACACGACCCCCATCGCCGACGCTGATTGCGCACGCTGACCCGGCGGACGCGAAGCCCCAACGCCTCGGCCAACGCCAACAGACGCGCCGGGAGCTCGCGGAGCGCAACGCTGCGAAGGATTCGGGTGGTGTCGACAGGAAGATCGGGAGGCAGCGACGCGCGCCGGTGAGCAACCCGCTGTTGCTGGTCGGCGATCCATTGCCGCTGCTCGTCGACGAACCTCAGCGCATCACGTTTGGTGCCGCGTCTCGGTATCGTTACCCGGACACGGCCGTCCAGCAGGACCCGGATGTTGTAGCGGCGAGCGCGCGGGTGGCGAACGTACTCGTAGTCTCGCGGGCCGTCGCCTGCCAGATCCAGCGCGTCAGGTGGGGCAACAGCGACAGGCGCCTGCGCGAGGGCGAACGGATGCCCGGCCCCAGGCGAATGCATCCCGGCAGGAACGTCTGAGCCGGCAGCTGTGTGTGCCTCGAATGGCAGTCGCACCTGCACGTTCAGAACCCGCGGGCACGTCCGGATTGCAGCCAACGCCCCTCGTCGACGAACGAGGCCAGGGCTGTCGCGATTCCGCACGCCGTCCCCCTGCCGCCACCAGTGGCCGGCGCGGTTCGTTCCGACCACAGCGTGTGCACCACTTCGGCAGCCGCCTGGATCACACGCGCTCCACCTCCTCGCCGCGGGACGTCACATCGGTCGACGGCGGCGCGGTCACGCCCGCCTCGATCTCCTCGTCGGGACCGGCGAATGGCAGGCCATCGGTCAGTTCCGGAGCCTGAAGCATGCGCGGCACCCGATCGAGCGGCTCGAGCCGCTCGATCTCCTCTGTGTGCGCAACGGCACGCAGCTCCTTGAACCGGCGCGCTTTCACCAGCACATTGCGTTCGAGCGAGCCCACGGCCTTGTTGTACGCCTCGAGGCCCGCGTTCAGCTTCCCGCCGAGCTCCTGAAAGTGGCCGGCAAGCGATTTCACTGAATCGTAGAGATTCCTGCCCAGATCGCTGATCTGGCGTGCGTTCTCCTCCATCGCTTCCTGCTGCCAGCCGTACGCCACGGCACGCAGAAGGGCGATCAACGTGGTCGGGCTCGCCGGGATCACCTTCCTGTCGACGCCGTATTCGATCAGCGCCGGGTCCTGCTCGAGTGCGGCGCTGAAGAACATCTCACCTGGGAGGAACATCACGACGAATTCGGGGCTGCCGGACACGTCGGCAAAGTAGCTCTTCGCCCCGAGTTGCGCCAGATGTGCGCGCACCTGCCGCGCATGGTCCGCGAGCAGCGCCTGGCGCGCGCCATCGTCCGGAGCATCGAGCGCGCGCAGATACGCGTCGAGCGGCACCTTGGCGTCGACGATGACGCTCTTGCCGCCAGGAAGGCGGATGATGACGTCCGGCCGGATGCGGCGCTCGTTCCCAGAGAGCGTCTGCTGCTCGAGGAAGTCGCAGTGCTCCATCATGCCCGAGAGCTCCACGACGCGCTTCAGCTGCAGCTCGCCCCAGCGGCCGCGAACGCCAGGGCGTTTGAGCGCATCCACCAGACGCCGCGTCTCGGCCTGCAGCTCCCGGCTGTTCACGTCGAGCGTCGCGACGCGCTGCAGCAGCGTCGCGCTCTCCTGGTGGCGGCGCCGCTCGGCGTCGCGCACTTCCGCGTCGACCCGCTCGAGGGTGTCCGCGATCGGCGCAAGCAGATCCTCGATGGCCTTCTTCCGAGCCTCGACGTCGGCGTTCGCCTCGGTGCGGGCCTGTTGGAGCTTCGTTTCCGCCAACTGCAGGAACGTCTCGTTGTTACGGTTGAGCGCCTGGGCGCTCAACGACGCGAAGGCGTCTCGGAACGACTCCTCGGCACGCTGATAGGCCGCCATCCGTTCCGCCTGGGCGCCCCGCTCGGCATCCAGGTGCGCCTGCAGCCGCACGACGGCGGGCCGTCCGGCCAACCACCCAAGCAGCGCGCCGACCGCCAGGCCCACGCCCAATATCAGCAATGTCATTCCCGCCACGGACGCCGACAGTATCGCATGCACACTACTGCGCGACGACGAACGGCAGCCATGATGCCGGATACGCGTGAGCGCTCATCGACGGCGCGGCTGCCGCCTGGGCGCGAACGCCAGACCCCGCTGCGGCGACCGACCCCGCGTGCAAGGAGCGCCGCTCGCGTACGCCGGCCAGCACGCGCGCCAGTGCGTGCCGCGCCTCGATTTGCGCGCGCACGCGCCGTTCCACGAAACGTCCGGTCCCGGAGCGGGCAGCCGCCTGGACGGCGGTGCGCTCCTGCCGCAGCCGTGCGAGACGAGCGCGATTGACCGGTTCGAATGGCAGCGCACCCTGGAAACGCGCCTCGGAGGCCGTGTCGAGCTCGGCCGCTCGCCGGATCGCCCGATTCCGCTCGAGATCGGCCCGATAGCACTGAAAACAGAGGGCGGGGCGCGGCGCCAGCCGCTCGCCGCGTGCCTGGCGCTGAAGACGTTCGCGGCACTCGGCGCAAAGCGCCCTGGGCGGCGTGCCCTCCAGCTCCCCACCTGGGAACGGCACCCACTCGCGGGTGCGGACATCATTCGCGGGGTCGATGTGCAGCCTGTTCATAACGCCACTGTAGGAGTGAGGTGTGACAGGGCAGGTCACTACGGCATTCGGTCCAGACGGTCCCGCATGTCGACACCCTCGCGCATCGCCCCGCCGCCGCACGCGTGATGACGCCGTCGGTCCCGTCAGGCCGGATCGGGGGCGCTCCCCGCCGGGTCGGCCGCGGTCTCGGCCGTGGTGGAGATGAAGCGCACGGCGTGCCCCGTGGACGCGAGAAACCGCTCGAACTCCGCGAACGCCAGCACCACGGTGCGCGTGTTGATGTTCGGATGAAAGGAGATCCGCTCCGCGCGTTTCAAGTCCCGGTCCAAGAACACCCGCACCCGGTGCTCGACGTCATGAATCAGGCCAAACGGAGAGACCGACCCGGGTGTCACACCCAGATGCGTCATCAGGCGCTCTGGGGACGCGAAGCTGAGCTTCCCGTCTCCGATCTGAGCGGCGACCGCGCGCAGATCGGCCCGCTTGGTCACCTCGAGAATCACCAGATAGTGGCGACTGCCCTTCTGATTGCGCAGAAACAGGTTCTTGCAGTGGACGGCATCGATGCCTTCCCAGTGCTCCAGCCCGTCGGCGCCCGTGGCGATCGGCGGGTGCTCATGGCGATCGAACTGGATCTCGAGATCGGCGAGCCGCCGGAGCACCGGCTGTTCTTCGGGAGTCAGCGACACGGGCGTGCCTCATTCATGTGGTCGGACGGGTTGGACAATTCAAGGCACCAGGACGGCCGCGCCGGTGACGCGTCCGCTCCGGAGATCCGCGAGCGCCCGGTTGGCCTCGTCGAGCGCATACGTGCTCACGTGCGTCCGGATGCGCGCGCGCGCCGCAAGCGGGAGGAACGCCTCGCCGTCCGCGCGCGTCAAGTTCGCGACCGATCGAACGACGCGCTCTCCCCACAACAGCTGATACGGGAAACTGGGAATATCGCTCATGTGAATGCCGGCGCACACGACCGTGCCGCCTCGAGCGACGCGCGAGAGCGCCTCGGGCACGAGCGGGCCCACCGGCGCGAAGACGATCGCGGCGTCGAGCGCCACTGGAGGCGGCTCCGTCGATGCGCCAGCCCAGGTTGCCCCGAGCTCCAGGGCCAGCCGCTGTGCCGAATCGTCGCCCTGCGAGGTGAACGCGAACACCTCGCGTCCCTCGTACACCGCCACCTGGGCGACGATGTGCGCGGCTGCGCCGAATCCGTAGAGTCCGACGCGCCGTGCGTCCGTACCGACCATCCGATAGGACCGGTACCCGATCAGTCCCGCGCACAGCAGCGGCGCGGCGTGGACATCGTCGAACTCGTCCGGAATCGGGAAGGCGAACCGCGCGTCCGCGGTCATCACCTCCGCGTATCCGCCGTCGCGCTGCAGGCCGGTGAACTCCGCGCGCGCGCATAGGTTCTCGCGCCCGGCGCGGCAGTAGTCGCATTCGCCGCACGTGAAGCCCAGCCACGGGACGCCGACGCGCCGACCCACGGAAAGTCCCGACACACCCTCGCCGACCTGATCAACGATGCCGACCACTTCGTGCCCCGGCACGATCGGCAGCGTCGACTCCGGGAGCTCGCCGTCGACAATGTGGAGGTCGGTGCGGCAGACACCGCACGCCCGGACACGGATGCGGATCTCCCCCGGGCCAGGCGCCGGATCCGCGCAATCCGCCCGTTCCAGGACTCCCGCGGCCCGATGCCTCAACTGCATCGCACGCATGACGCCATTCTATCGGGCCGTGAATGGCGCGGGCCTTGCGTCGGTGAAGCCGGACATTCGACTGAGCTCAGGAGGGTGAGATGGCAGAGCGGGATCGCTACGACGTGGATCGATATCGCAATCGCGACTATATGGATCGCGATTCGGAATACGGGAGCGGACGCGACCGGGAGCGCGGCGGACGCGATCGAGGCATGATGGCGCGCGGTTCCGACGAGGTGCGGTCCTGGTTCGGCGACGAGGACGCGCAACGGCGGCGCGAGATGGACGAGGGGCGCGACAGGTACGAGGAGCGCTCGTGGGGCCGGACGAGCGATCGCCCGGGGCCTGAGCGTCATGCCGGCGAGCACGTCTGGTCTGGCGCGGCTGAATCCGCGTTCGACAGCGACTACAGCTTCGGTGCGCCGAACTGGAGCGGCGCGCCGAGGCGCGAGTCGAGAGACTTCTCGCGAGTGGAGCGCGGAGGCTACTCGGGCGGCTATCCGCGTCAGGACCGTCCGCGCTACGCCGGCGGGACGTTTGCCGGACGCGGCCCGCGGAACTACCAGCGATCCGACGAACGCATTCGCGAAGACATCAACGAGTGCCTGACCGCCGATCCCAGAATCGACGCGTCCGACATGGAGGTGCGCGTGCAGTCAGGGGAGGTGACGTTGACCGGCACCGTCGACGCTCGCAAGACCCGTCGTCTGGCCGAGGAGGTCATCGAGAACCTGCCCGGCGTGCGCGACGTCCGCAACGAGCTCCGCGTCCCCCCGGCGCCGTGGGATCGCGACGCCCAGCAGGACCGCGGCCGCGAGTCACGAGGCCGCGATGAAGGCGCCCTCGGCAAGACCGGCGATCCGCAGAAGCGCGACGATGTCACGACGCTCAACGCCGGCGGCACCAAGAACAACAGATAGACGACACGCGGGGCGGGCGTAGCCCTCGGGAGATGCCTTGCCCCGCGCCCCCTGCCCGGCAATGCCCGTCGTCCCGCCACTCCCCCAAACCCGGCAACCCCCGCAAGCCCCCCAAACCCGGCAACCCCCGCAAGCCCCGCAAGCCCCGCAAGCCCCGCAACGAGGCATAATGGCTCGGCTCGATGGTCGAGCGCTCTCTGTGACGCGCCGTTTCCGGCGCACGGGCACATCGCTTTCCTCATGCCGCTCTCACGTATCGACCGGTCCTCACGCTTCACTGCAACGGCGGACGTCGCTTCGGCATCCGCCGCACGATCACGGACGCCTCCATCGCCGCGCGTCCGCTCGCTCGCGCGCCTAGCGACATCGCTGGCGACGGTGGCGCTGTTCTCGGCCGGCACGCCGCCAGCCGCACACGCGCAGGAGGCATCCGGCTGGTATGCGGGGGCGCAGGCAGGATGGCAACAGATCCGGTTCCAGCCTCGCTACACGTTCCTGCTGGGCGGCGACGATCCGACGCGATTCGACAACCGGCAGGCCGGCGTGCAGTGGGACGTCCTGGTCGGACGCCGATCGGTCTTGAGCCGGGGGTGGGCGCTATCGATCGAAGGTGGTGTCGGCTTCAACCGTACGAAGTGGGAGCTCGAGATCCCCGACGAGCCCGCCGCGCTCGAGTACACGATGCCGTACGACGTCCGCGTCGCCATTGTGCCCGAGCGGCGTGTCAGCGGTCGCGTCGCCGTCTTCGGCAGTGTCGGAGCCGGCGCGGGCCGGGTCCACGAGGTGAAGACGTCCCCGAGCACCTCTCTCTACGACGTCGCGCGGACACGTCCGATGCTGGTCGCCGGCGGCGGTCTCAAGGTGGCCGTCTCGACTCGCGCGCAACTCCGCGTCGAATACCGGGTCCGGCAGCTCGCGCGATTCGAGTTCGACAGCGTCGATCCCGCGGGCCGGCCGGTTGAGCACATCGAAGACCGGCCGCGCTCCCACGCGATTTCTGCCGGCGTGACATTCGGCTTCTGATCCGCCCGGCTCGGTCGGCCGCGTCGATCTACCCCTTGCAGTTCGAGGCGGGCTCGGGGTTCGGCTGAGCCGCCAGCGATGGCGCGGCGGCGAGTGTCCGGTCGAGGGCCGGCACGTCAGAGGACTCCGCGGCGACCGACTGGCCGAGCGGCGACTCGCGCGGAAGCCGCTGTGGCGCGGGCACCTTTTCCGAAGGTGGTCGCGTTCGAATCACCGCGTGACAGAACCACGCCCACGCGAACGTCGCGCTGGCATACCCGTAGTACAGGGCGTGGAGCAGATACGTCATCGTGGCGAAGCGGATGCCGCGCTGCTTCCAGACGAACTTGTAGAAGCGCCGGTTGAGCGCCAGCACTCCGATGACGCCGATCGCCAGCGCCGGCCAGAGGTGCTGCGCCCATCCGCCGGGCCAACCCGCGAGCAGCCCCACCGCGGACGCAACGGCCACCCACACCAGCACCGCGCTGACCCGATGTTCGTGCCGCAGGTTGAGGTCGTCTGGCATCCGACCCTGGCGCAGAATCAGCCGCGCCCACGGGTAAGCCCGATCGCGCACGTCCACCAGGAGCAGGTTGCCGAGCGTCCACCGCTTCCGATGACTGCCGAACAGCTTCTTGTCCAGCCGGACACGATGCCCGATCGTGGCGAGTGCCGCGCCGAACTGGATGTCCTCGATCGACGGCCTGGTATAGCCTTCGTCGAAGCCACCGAGCACCAGAAAGACCGTGCGTCGCACGGCTCCACAGCCCGCCCAGAACGACGTGCTCTCCTCGCGAGCCGACTGGTGCACGAAGTGGTGCAGCAGATTCCGGTAGTCGGACACCGGCGTGCCTCCGACCGGCACATGGTCGTAGGAGCCGAACACGGCCGCCAGTTCCGGGTCGTCGTCAAAGGCCTGCAGCACCCGCGAGATGGCGTTCTCGGCGATGACGACGTCGGCATCGAGAAACATGATGATGTCCGCCGACGCCTCTCGCGCGCCGTCGTTCCTCGCCGCCGCCGGCCCGCCGGACACCTCGCGCCGGATCACGTGCGCGTCGTGCATACGCGCCACGTCAGCCGTCCCATCGGTCGAACCATCGTCGACGACGATCACCTCGGCACGCCCACGCGCGCTGCGATGGAGCGCCGCCAGACAGTCACCGAGAGACTCGCTGGCATTGCGCGCGGGAATGACCACGGAGACGCGAAGACGTTGTGGACTGACCATGCTGCGGCCCCATGAGACTGTCACTTCAGTGCCTCGAAGATCAAGTTTCCATAAGCGGCTCCCGCCGATTGCTGGCGGTCACATATACTTCAGTTTCTGCCGCTCCAGTCCATCGCCCCCGCCAGCCCGGCGCTCTCGATCGTGATCTGCACGCGCGATCGCGGCGCACGGCTCTCCCCGACGCTGCGCAGCATCCTGTCGAACGCGGGCGGCGGGTTCGAGGTCATCGTCGTCGATCAGAGTGACGGAGGATCGACCGAGGGCGTCGTGCGTGCGCTCGGCGACGGCACACGTGTCGACCTGCGCTACGAGCGCACGCCCACGCGCGGATTGTCGCGCGCCCGGAACGTTGGCCTGCAGGTCGCCCGTGCTCCGATCGTCGCCATGACCGACGACGACTGCACCGTCGCGCCGTCCTGGACCCGCGCGATCGTGGATGCGTTCGAACGTCAGCCCAAGGTCGCCCTGCTCTTCGGCAACGTCGAACCCGCGCCGGTCACCGACGGTCTGGGCTTCATCCCTGCGTACGAGCGATCGGACGCCTTCGTCGCCACGCGTGTGTCCCAGAAGGCGTACGTCGCCGGCATGGGCGCGTGCATGGCGATGCGCCGCGACGTCGTGCTCGATCTCGGCGGATTCGATCCACGGCTGGGCGCCGGGAGCCCGTGTCGCGCCGGCGAGGAGGTCGATCTGACGCTGCGTGTCCTTGCGTCGGGCTGGTGGGTTCAGGAGACACCCGAGGTGCGCGTCGTTCACCACGGGTTCCGCCCCTGGAGCGACGCGGCTCGCTGCGCGGCGGACTACTGGTATGGAGCGGGAGCGGCGATGGGCAAGCACCTCCGGTCGCAGCCGAACGCGAGCGTGCCGTTGCTCGCACGATTGGCGGTCCGCTTCCTGGCCTCGCAGTCGACGATCGCAAGGAGTCTCGGGCCCGCGCCGATGCGGCGGACACGGCTCACGGCGTTTCTGCGGGGCTTGACGACCGGGGCGCGCGCGCCAGCCGGCGTCGGTGCGGCGGCGGCCTCCCTCGGCGAGAACAGGCCGAGAGGCGTGCCCGCGCGCCGTACCCGATCGTCCGGGTGATTGGCCTGGCGAGCACCGCGACTCAGCGGCGCGCCCAGACGGTCAGCTCATCGACGGACCAGAACCAGCGCCGCGATCGTCCGCGCTGGCGGACGAGGAGCGTCGCGCTGCGGTTGGCCGGCAGGGCGATCGACACCACGGGCAGCTCCGGGGAGGCGACCCATCCGCGTCCCAGCTGCTCGAGGACGGCGCCGTGAAAGAGCACGTCTTCCCCCTCGCCCGACTGGCCCACGATCTCGAGCTCCCTCGGATAGTCGCCCACGCTCCGCGGGTTCACCGTCAGGTCCACGCGGGCGATATCGCGCGGCTGGTCGAACTCGAGCCTGACCCATTCGTCCCCGGCCTGCGGACGCCCTGTCAGCCAGCGGGTGTTCGGGTCGCCGTCGACGATGAAGGCCAGCCGGTCGCCCGACTGTGAAGCCGAGAGGCGGAAGGTTCCCGGGTCGACTCGCACGAGATCGCCGGCAACGGGCGGCGCGCCGCGCGGCCGCAGCTCGTATGCCGTCACCCCTGGCGCTTCGAAGGCGACGCGGACGTCTGGTGACTGCACCAGGACGCCGGTGGCGTGCGCGGCGAGATTCTCGTCGGCGAACCGCGCCGGCCTCACGATCACGTAGCGTACGCCCAGGCCTTGCAGGAACGGAACGGCCTCGTCCGCCAGGGCCGGATCGAAGAGCGGCGACGCCGAACTCGCGATCATCGTCGCGAGGGGTGAATTCAAGCGGCTCGCACCGCTGATGCCGGTGTGCCCGTGGCTCAACGCCGCGTACTGATGCCGGAGGCCGTAGCCGTCGCGCCCAAGGCTCGACAGCGGCAGTTCCAGCAGCGGCCCCGGAGGCTGAGCGGCCAGCCAGGCGTACACGGCCCTGTCCTGCTCCGTTTCTTCATAGGCCGCGGTTCGTACCTGCAGCGGGCCACCGTATCCTTCGAACAGGACCACGGCCAGTATCGGCAGCGCGGCGGCCCATGCCTGGCGACGGCTCAGGCGCGCGGTCAACCCGGCCATGCCGATGGCGGCGAGCACGACGACCGCGAGCTGAACGAGCAGCCCGAACCGTGCGGGGACGCGCAGGACGTGGAACAGCGGCACCGTGGACACGAGCCACGCGTAGACGCCGGGAACGGGCAGCGCGTGATGCCATGCCGTCGGTGCCGGTCCGAGCGAAACCACCAGGGCAATCGTCGCGAGGCCGAGATAGAGATAGCGCCAGTGTCCGGCCTTCGAGCGGCGGCCGATCGGGGTCACCGCGGCAATCGCCAGCACGAGCACCGCGAATCCTGGAAAGAGGTTGCCTTCGTCCTGCTGCACGCCGGGGAGCACGCGCGCCAAGGGAAGGTCCGGTACGACCGCCAGGTACGTTCCCAGGTCGGCGCTCTGCTGGAGCATTTCGGTCGACGCGGGCGCACGCGTGGACCAGACGCGCTGGTGGGTCATGACGATCGGCATCAGCACGATCGCCGCCACGACCGCTGCGGCGGCTGCGCGAAGCAGTACCCTCCGGTCGGCGCTGCGCGTGACGGCGGCCCATGCGCCGACGAGTCCGACGGCCAGCACCATCTGGAACACCGCGTATCCGTTCGAGAGTGCCTGCAGCAGGACGCTGGCGGCGAAGATGCCAAGCGTCCGTGCCGACGGGGCGCGCAACGCGCGATGCAGCGCCCAGAGTCCCAGGGGCATCCAGCCGACGGTCATCACCTGCAGGTGTGTCATCTGCGCCCAGCGATACGGCCCGAACGCGAATCCGCAGGCGGCCACGGCCGCCGCGGCCCGGCTCCCCGTCAGCTCGCGCGCCAGCAGGTAGGCGCCGACGCCGGCGACGATGAACGACAGCAGGAACGCGACGTTGTACGTGAGCGTCGGATTGCCGCCAATCCATTGGACGGGCGCGACGAAGAGCGTGATGCCGAGCAGGTTCTCCGAGTAGGCCAGGGTGTCCTGATACGGGTAGTAAAACGGCGGGGTCCAGAATCCCTGCAGGCCGTGCGGCAGCCGCTGCGCCCCCCACGCCAGCACCCAGGCGTTGAATCGAGGGTCAGCAAGATTGGCGGGGAGCAAGGCGCCGAGCCCTGACAGCAGCGGCGCCACGTAGAGCAGAGCGACCGCGCCCATGCACGCGCCTACCGCCGCGATCTCAACGAGATCGGGCTCCGCCGCGGGCGAATCCGGCCTGAGCGCACGCGGTGTCACGAGACGTTCATTATAGCGGCCGCGTTCCCGCGAGTCGCGACGGAGCAAATTGGCTATGATCGCGAGCCTCGTGTCTGTTGCACCACTCAGGCTTGCGCTCGTCGGCTGCGGCGAGGTGACCAAGGCCAAGCATCTTCCGTCCCTCGCCGAGATCTCCGACATTGCCGTTGTCGCGCTCGCCGATTCCGAGATCGCGCGTGCCCGCTCGCTCGCCAGCCGCTACAGCGTATCGTGGACCGGCAGCGACATCGGCGGGCTGTTGTCGGGCTCCGAGGCACCGGCGGTGGACGCGATCGGGATCTGCACGCCTCCGGGGGCACACCGCGACCTCGCACTCGCGGCGCTCGGCGCCGGCAAACACGTCTGGGTCGACAAGCCGCTCACACTGACGATCGAAGACGCCATCGATCTCGTGACGGCGGCCGGCGAAGGCCACCTCGTGGCCGCGACCGGCTTTCACATGCGAAGCCATCGGCTGGTGTGCCGTGCACGCGAGATCGTGCGGGCCGGCGCGCTGGGCACCATCGAATCGATCAGGATCGCCTGGCACAGTCCGCGGGGCGACGAGCACATCCCGGAGTGGAAGACGCGCCGCGACCTGGGCGGCGGCGCCCTCACGGAGATTGCGGTCCACCATCTGGATCTCCTCCGCTTCCTGCTCGACACGGAGATCGACGAGATCTTCGCGTTGTCCGTCGATCGGCGGCGCCACGACGAGTGCGCGGTCATCTCCGCGCGCCTTCGAAACGGTGTGTTGGCGTCGGGCGAGTTCTCGGAACGCGCGCCGCACGAGATCGAGATCGTGATCAGCGGCAGCGACGGATGGCTGCGTGTGGACTGCCTGCGTTTCGACGGACTCGAGTTCCGGACGGCTCGACAGGTCCCCGGTGCGCCGGACGTACGGTGGAGGCAGGCGCTTGCCGGCCTTCGCGATCTGCCCCAAGGGCTGTCCGCGATGCGCAAAGGCGGCGACTACCGCGATTCGTACCGGCGAGCGTGGAAGGACTTCGCGGACGCCGTCCGAACGGCGCGTCGGCCCGCGGCGACCTTCGCGGACGGGCTGTGCGGAGTGGAGGCCGTCACAGCGGCCGTTCAATCGAGCCTGTCGGGGATGCCGGTTGCGGTTGCCGGGCGAACGCCTTCGGCTCGCCGTCGCGATCGATGACTCTTGGCCGCGAGCGCCACACACCGGTCTGGGACTACATCATCGTTGGCGGCGGAACGGCGGGCTGCCTGATCGCCGCACGGCTCGCGGAGGATGCCGATACCCGGGTGCTCCTCCTGGAGGCGGGCCCGCGGTACCCAGTGGTGCCGCTCGGGGTGCCGCTGGTCGGCCTGCGCTTCAAAGAGCACTACGCCTGGAACTACATGAGCCAGCCGCAGCCAGGGCTGCTGATGCGCTCGGTTCCGTTCCCTTTCGGACGCGTGCTGGGCGGATCATCCTCGGTGAACGCGATGATGTACGTTCGGGGCGACGCGCAGTGCTACGACCGGTGGGCGGCGCTCGGCAACCCGGGGTGGGCGTTTGCCGACCTGCTGCCATATTTCCGAAGGGCGGAGCACCAGGAGCGCGGACCGTCAGCGCATCACGGAACCGGCGGACCGATCCCGGTCTCTGATCCCGTGCACGTCGCACCGTTCTCGCGGGCGTTCGTCGACGCCTGCCGGGAGATTGGGCTGCCCACCACCGACGACTTCAACGGACCTCGTCCCGACGGCGCGGGGCTGTTCCAGCTGATGCAGTCGAGCGGCCACCGGGCGACCACCGCATCTCTCGTGGCCGGCCGCCGCGGCCGCGTGGCGGTCGCGACCGGCGCCTCGGTCGAACGGATCGTCTTCGAGAACGCGAGGGCCGTGGCGGTCGAGTACACCAGCCGAGACGGCCGCCGGCACGTGGCGCGGACGAGCCGCGAAGTGATCGTCAGCGCGGGCGCATTCAACTCGCCGAAGCTCCTCATGCTCTCGGGTGTCGGATCGGCCGGGCGCCTGCGGACACTGGGCATCCCGGTCGTCGTCGATCTCCCTGGAGTGGGCGCCAATCTGCAGGATCACGTGCGCATCCCGGTGCTCTACCGCTCCGGCCAACGCTCCCCGGCCTCCCCGCGCCACTGGCTTCGGGCCGTCCTCGAGTACGGCGCTCGCCGGCGAGGGGTCCTCGCTTCCAATTGTTGTGAAGCTGGCGCGCGCATCCGGAGCCGGGCCGACGCCAACTGCGTGGACCTTCAGATCGTCACGCACTTCCAGTCCGCCGCCGGGCGGGACGCGGTTGACCTGGAGGTCTGCCTGTTTCAGACCGCCAGCCGAGGGACCGTGACGATCGCCTCGCGCGATCCGGCTGCGCCTCCCTCGATCGATCCGCAGTACCTGGCAGCGGATGCCGACATGCGGCTCGCGATCGACGGCGTTCGCCTGGCGCGCAGGCTCGCCGCGGCCTCGGCACTGCGCCGCTTCCCCCTCACCGACGAGCTCGCGCCCGGACCACGTGCGGCAACCGCGCGAGAGCTCGAGCACTACATTCGGTCAGCCGCGACGACCTCCTTCCATCCTGCCGGATCGTGCCGCATGGGCAACGACGCCGGGGCCGTGGTGAACGCACAGCTGCAGGTGCGGGGCGTCGAGCGGCTGCGGGTCATCGACGCGTCGGTCATGCCCGAGCTGCCCAACGGCCATACCGCAGCGCCGACGCTGATGATCGCTGAACGTGGCGCCGATCTGCTCCGCGGGCGCGGCGCGCCCGCGGAGGTCCGCGTGTGAACCTGGCGCAAGGCACGCGCGCACATCCTCATGCCTGTCGGCCATCGCCCATCGGGTGGCGGGTGGCGGGTGGCGGGTGGCGGGTGGCGGGTGGCTACCGCAGAAAGAAATACGTCGTCATCGTCCACGCGATCGCGAGCACGAGCGATCGTACGCGCGTGCCCGCCGTGCGCCTGGCCAGGGCCGCGCCGGCGTATCCGCCCACGATCCCACCCGCCATCATGATGAACCCAGGTGTCCACGTGATCGTTCCGTCGACGATGAAGGTCGCCACGGCGACACCGTTGATGGCGACCGCCAGCCCCGACTTCAACCCGTTCATCGCGTGCATGTCGCTCATGCCGGCGATGGCCATCGCGGCAAGCATCATGATGCCCATGCCGCCGCCGAAGTAGCCGCCGTAGGTGGCGATCACCAACTGCGGTACCAGCACCCACAGCGGCACTCCCACGCCGCCCAGGGCAGTCCCGGCCGAGGGCTGGGCGATCGAGGCGGAGGATCGCGGCGCCGCGGTTGGATGTGGCTCCGCGGCCGCGCCGGATCGCGAGGAGGCGGACTCCGACGGCGGCGCCGCCGCGACGCCCCGCCGTCGTGGGCTCCGGCGCAGCCGCTGCGTGATCCGTCCGCCGAAGGTGAAGGTCAGCGCCGCGAGCAGCATCAGCCACGGCAGCAGGCGCATGAAGCTCTCATCCGACGTACGCACCAGGAGGATGCCGCCAATCAGTCCGCCGATCACGCTGATCGCGCCAAGCCGCGCCATCCACGCACGCATCCCCGAGAGCTCGCGGCGATAGGCGACGACGCTCGCGATCGACGCGGGCCAGAGCGCAAATGCGGACGTGGCGTTGGCCGACACCGGCGGCACGCCCGCATAGAGCAGCGCGGGCAGGGTGATGAAGGATCCGCCGCCCGCCACGGCATTCAACGCCCCGCCGACGAAGGCGGCGGCGAAGATGACCAGCGGTGTCAGTGGCACGGAGTTCGGCAGCATCGAGGCGGCATGTAAGTGTAGCGGGCACGCGAGGTCCGGCTGAAGCCTCTTAGCCCTGCGAGTACAATTCAGAGATGCCGCGCAACGCTGAGGTGATCCGGCAGTGGACGATCCTGCGCGAGATCGAGCGGGCACGCGGCAGCGGCGTGACGATCGATCACCTCGCCTCGCTCTGCGACGTGACGACCCGCACGATCCGGCGCGATCTCCAGGCGCTCGAAGAGGCCGGGTTCCCGGTCTACGACGATCGGAGCCACGACGACGGCCGAACGCGCTGGGCGCTCAACGGCCAGGCGTTCAAGGGCATGTCGGCCGGCCTCACGCTGTCGGAACTGTGCGCCCTGTATTTCAGCCGCACGCTGCTCGAATCGCTGGCTGGGACGCCGTTTCGCGACGAGCTCGAAAGCGCGTTCGACAAGCTCGGATCGTCGCTGACGCCGCACATGCGCCAGTTCCTCGATCAGCTGCCCAGGGTCATCGCCTCGAAGCCCGACCCGCTTCGCCGCCGCGCGAGCGCCGACGGAGGGCAGCCGCAAATCGTCGCCCGGGCCCTCGAAGCCACGCTGCAGCAGCGGCTGGCAACGCTCACCTACCATTCCCGCTCGAGCGACCGGACCAAGACCTATGTGGTCCACCCCTACCGGCTCGCGTACGCGCAAGGCGGTTTGTACCTGCTGGCACACGTCCCCGAGTACGGCGAAGTGCGCACGTTCGCGATGGAGCGGGTCGAAGACCTCTCGCTCGGCGAGGATCGGTTCACCCCGATCGAGGAGCTCCCGGACGAAGCGTTCCCGCACTCCCTCGGCGTCCACTCAGGGCCGCCGGAGCGGATCGTCGTCGAGTTCGACCCGGCAGTCGTCGACTACGTCCGGGCGCGTGAGTGGCACCAGTCTCAGGCGTGGACGCCCAGAGCCGACGGCGGCCTGATCCTGACCCTCGACGTCTGCATCGATCCGGCCCTCCGCAGCTGGATCCTGAGCTTCGGACCGTTCGCGCGCGTCGCGGCGCCAGAGCGGTTGGCGCGCGAGATCGCGGAACAACTGGAGAAGGCGCGTGCCGTTTATGCGGCTGAGGCCGACGTGCGAGCCTCGGAGGTGACCGATTGAAGATCAAGGGACTCGGCGGCGCGGAGCGCAGCCGCGGTGCGCGTCCGGGACCAGGGGCTCCGGCACCCGGCGAACCGGCGCGCTCGAAGAAGATCACGCGCGGAGCGCTCGACGAAGCGCGCGGGCTCATCTGGGTGCACCGGAGGCGGCTCGGCTTCGGCCTGACGCTGATGATCGTCAACAGACTCGCCGGCCTGGTGCTGCCGACGACGTCGAAATATCTGCTCGACAACGTCATCCTGCAGAACCAGTGGGACCTGCTGCCCAAACTCGCCCTCGCCGCCGGGGCGGCAACGCTGGTCGAGTCGGTGACCTCGTTTTCGCTGTCGCAAGTGCTCGGCGTGGCCGCGCAGCGCGCGATCACCGAGATGCGCAAGGACATCGAAGCGCACGTCATGCGCCTTCCGGTCCGCTACTTCGATTCGACGAAGACCGGCGTGCTGATTTCGCGCATCATGACCGACGCCGAAGGCATTCGAAACCTCGTCGGCACTGGGCTCGTGCAGCTCACGGGGTCGACCCTCACCGCCCTGCTCGCCCTGGTCGTGCTGCTCTATCTGAACTGGAAGCTGACCGCGGTCACCATCGTCGTGCTCGGCGCGTTCGGCGGCGGCATGGCCATGGCGTTCCGCAGGCTTCGGCCGCTCTTTCGCGAGCGCGGGCAGATCAACGCGGAGGTCACGGGCCGTCTCGCGGAATCTCTCGGCGGCGTACGCATCGTCAAGGCGTACACCGCGGAGAAGCGCGAAGAGCTCGTCTTCGCGAAGGGCGCGCACCGTCTCTTCCGCAACGTCGCGAAATCGCTCACCGGGGTATCAGGCGTGTCGGCGTTCTCGACCCTGGTCCTCGGCGCAATCGGCATCGCCATGATGCTCGTCGGCGGATCGTCGATCCGCGCCGGCGACATGACGATCGGCGACTTCGTGATGTACCTGACGTTCACGGCGCTGATCACGATTCCCGTGGTCCAGCTCGCGAACATCGGCACCCAGCTCACCGAGGCGTTCGCGGGACTCGATCGCATCCGCGAGATCCGGCAGATGGCGACCGAAGACGAGGAAGACGCCAGCCGCGCGTCCCTGCCGTCGCTGCGCGGCGAGATCGCATTCGACGACGTGACCTTCGAGTACACCGCGGGGACGCCGGTGCTGAAGCATGTCAGCTTCGACGCGCCGGCCGGATCGACCACGGCGCTCGTCGGCTCCAGCGGATCCGGCAAGAGCACGCTCATCAGCCTGGTGATGGCGTTCAACCGGCCGCTCTCGGGGCGCGTCCTCGTGGACGGGCGCGATCTCTCCACGATCAAGCTTCGCGATTATCGTCACCATCTCGGCGTCGTGCTGCAGGACAACTTCCTCTTCGACGGCACCATCGCGGAGAACATCGCGTTCGCACGCCCGCACGCCACGCGCGAAGACGTCGTGGCGGTGAGCCGGGTGGCGCATTGCCACGAGTTCATCCAGGGATTCGAGCAGGGATACGACACCATCGTCGGCGAGCGCGGCGTGCGGCTGTCGGGTGGACAGCGCCAGCGCGTCGCGATCGCGCGGGCCATCCTCGCCGACCCGCGACTGTTGATTCTCGACGAGGCCACGTCCAGTCTCGACAGCGAGAGCGAGGCGCTGATCCAGGATGGTCTGCGATCGCTGCGCGCGGGCCGCACGACATTCGTGATCGCCCACCGGCTGTCGACGATCCAGAGCGCCGATCAAATCCTCGTGCTGGAGCACGGCGAGATCGTCGAGCGCGGCACGCACGCCGCCTTGCTCGCGGCCAACGGCCGCTATCGCCAGCTGTACGACAAGCAGTACCGCTTCGAACGCGACCGCTTCATCAATCCGGGAGAAGACTTCACACCGGAGCCGGAGCCGGTGGTTCCCCGAGGGACGGGTCGATCGTCCGGCGCCCTCTGACCCGCACGGCGGCCTGGGCCGGCGATGCGGTGACCTGCTTCGGCCGAGGCGGGTCACCGGCCGGGCCGGCGCGCCGTGGCGGTATCGCGGTCAGCGCACGTCGGCGTGGTCGAGCACCCGCACCACCGTCCGGGCGCTTGCCAGCTCCTCCCCGTTCGTCCCTTTCACGATCGCTCGGACTTCGTAGTACCCGCCGGGAACGCTGCCGAGCCGGAGCAGCGTCGTGCGCGGGCCGCGCTCCCCGAACAGCGTCACCTCGCTGCTTCTGTAGAACGACATCGACTCCGCGGTGATTTCGACGGACCGGTTGTCCTCGTTGGCTTCCACTGTCGCCCGGATCGAGAGGTCGGCCGGCGCGAACGACACCGACGGAGAGGCGTGGACGCTGACGCGCTGCGCTGCACGACTGCTTGCCACGAAGAGCGAACCGCCGACCAACAACAGGATGACGAGCGCCTTGACTTGCATACGATCCTGGCGTGCAATTTCCGAACCCGGTGCCGCGGGTGTGGTGAGTCGGGATGTGCGGATCGGGTGAATCGGGATCGACCGGGGGCTCGGGACAGGAACCGGGGTGGGTCGGGACAAGAGGTGTGGGGTGTCGTTGCGATTGCTGCTCTTGCTCGGGGCCGGACTGTTGGCGTCAGCGTTCTCGGCCGTCGAAGATCGTCCGGCGACCT
>JBFXAT010000053.1:0-31708 GCA_050183995.1 Vicinamibacterales bacterium | reverse complement strand
TCGCTGCGCGACACGCTGCTGTTCGGCGACAACCCGAGCGGCGAGATCTTCGTCGTGCCGGCCGATCCGCTCCCCAACGGCGGGCAGCATCCGATCAGGCGCGTGCTCCTGAACGAGAACGGCAGCCCGAAGACGCTCCTCCAGCTGATTCGCGAGCAGAACAGGGCTGATGGGCGTGGGGAAGCGCCACGGGCGGATCTTCGATTCGGCACCGGATCCGGCGGGCGCGTGTTCGTCTTGAACAAGCGTGACGGCATCATCCGGGAGCTGACCAGATGAGCGCCTGCCATCCGATGCGAGTCGTCGCCACCGCGGTGCTCGCCATCGTCGTTCTCGGCGCCTCGGTCGGATCGGGTTCGGCCCAGCCGCTCGTCGACGCCGCCATGGCGTTCTACGAGCGCGGCGGTGCCTACTGTTTTCGCGTCGCGCCGTTCGGCGTATCGTTGGCCGAAGAGGGCGAATGGACGGTCATGTTGCTCACCAGTACCTCGAACACGCGGCAGACCTTCCGGATCCGCAGCGTCGATCCGGGCGACAGCGGTCTGAAGGGGAGCGCGCTGCGTGACGCAGGTCGTGTGGCGAACGAGGTCTGGAAGGCCGATCGCACGCGAGAGGCGTTTCTCGAGCGCTTCGCGCAAGGCATGCGGCGCGGCAGCCTGCGGGCTCGTGTGGTGAATGCCGCTCCCCCGAACCTCGCGCAGGTCGAGTCGGATCGCGCGCGTGCCGACCTGTACCTCCGCTTCGCCGACCGAGGCTCGAAGGTGTCGTTCGAGAGGGTGCCCGATCTGTCTCCGGGCGATCTCCAGCAATACGAGGACTACTTCCCGGATTGACCGCCGCGGCGCGGCCCGGGACGCCGGTCTTCCAAACGAGGTGCTGATATGCGGCCAGATCCCGATGAAGTGACGACGCGAGACGAGACGGCGGAGCTCGAGAAGGCGCTGATCGCGGAATATCTCGAGCAGCGCGGGCATACGTACGAGAGCCTCCGCGCGCTGCCCGAAGACGCCGCACACGCTATCCTGAAGGCCGCGTCGCTGCACGCCTCTGCGCGCCTGAGCGAGGTCGAGGCGCGCGCGCACTACGTCAACGATCTCAAGCGGAGATAGCCTCGCTCGACGGACCCGACTATGTGTCGCAACATCAAGATCCTCGCGAATTTCGCGCCGCCCGCGACCGACGCCGAGATTCGCGCTTCCGCGCTGCAGTTCGTACGAAAGCTCAGTGGGACCACGAAGCCTTCGCGCGCCAACGAGGCGGCGTTCAATCGCGCCGTCGAGGAGGTCTTCGCGTCCGCCCGCCGGCTGATCGACGACCTCACGACCTCGGCTCCTCCGCGCAACCGGGAGGTCGAGGCCGCCCGCGCCCGCGAACGGAACCGGCAGCGGTTCGGCGCGGACGCCTGACGGTGGCGATATACTGACGCGCGGTCCGGTCGTCGACCGGCGCCCGTTTATGGCCAGCCTTGCGCTCACCTTCGTCATCCCGCTCTACAAGAGCGCCGACACGATCGGCGACGTCGTCCGAGACATCGAGGCGCTCGAGATCGACGGCGGGCACGAGATCGTGCTGGTCAACGACGGCAGCGGCGATTCCACGGGAGACGTCTGCCGCGCGCTGATGCGCACCGCCGCCGTCCCCATCACGCTCATCGAGCACGCCCGCAACTTCGGCGAACACAACGCCGTGCTCACGGGCTGGCGCCACGCTCGCGGCGCCCACATCGTCAATCTGGACGACGATGGGCAGAATCCGCCGGCGGAGGCGAAGCGCCTCTGGGAGCACGCGCGGGCGACCGGTCTCGACGTGATCTTCGGCCACTACCGGATGAAGCAGCACTCCGTCTGGAGAAACCTCGGGAGCTGGTTCACGAACAAGATGACCGATTGGGCGCTCGACAAGCCACACGGCTTCTATCTGTCGAGCTTTCGGTGTGTCAGCGCGTTCGTCGCGCGAGAAGTGGTCGGCTACGCCGGGCCCTATCCGTACATCGACGGGCTGGTGCTCCAGGTGACGCAGCGGATCGGATCGATCAACGTGCGGCACGAGCCGCGGCGGGCGGGACAGAGCACCTACACGCTCCGCAGACTCATCCGGCTCTGGATGGCCGCATGGGTCAACTTCTCCGTGCTTCCGCTGCGGGTGGTCATGGTCGTTGGTCTGTGCGTGGCGCTGGCAGGAATGGTGGCGCTGGCCGTCGTCGCCTGGATGTGGTTCGAGAACATCGGCCCGGACCGCGGGTTCGGCTGGCTGATGGCTGCGCTCCTGGTGTTTTCAGGAACTCAGCTGGTGATGCTCGGACTGATCGGCGAGTACATCGGCCGGACGTTCCTCACCGTCAACCAGCGTCCCCAGGCCGTCGTCAGAGAGGTGCTGACGAGCGCCCTGATCGCTTCGGCTGAGCCGGAGTCCAGATTTCAGCGGTCCCGCTGACGTCTCGACCCGCCCTATAATTTTCTATAACAACAAGGAGACGCCCGTGCTCATCAGCCGCGAACTCGCGACCGCCTTCAACCAGCAGATCGGCCATGAATTTGGCGCCAGCATGCAGTACGTCACCATTGGCGCTCATTTCCATCAGCGCCACCTCACCCTGCTGGCGAAGCTCTTCATGGACCAGGCCGAGGAAGAGCGGCAGCACGCGATGAAGTTCGTGCAGTATCTCCTCGATACGCAGGGCGAGTTGCGGATTCCCGACGTTCCCGCGCCGGCCCCTGCGTTCGGGTCTGCCGAGGAGGCGGTCGCCGCGGCGCTCAGGTGGGAAGAAGAAGTAACCGCCCAGATCGGCGCGCTGATGGATCTCGCCGTGAAGCAGAACGACTACCTCGCGCAGAGCTTCCTGCAGTGGTTCATCGACGAGCAGCTCGAGGAAGTCGTGAAGATGCAGCGGCTGCTCGGCGTGATCAAGCAGTCGGGCGAGAAGAACCTCCTGATGGTCGAGGCCTACCTGGTGCACATCGACAAGGCGAAGTAGCATCGCGACGCCGGGGCGTCGAGGCCATGAGGTTCGTCGCGTTGCTCCGCGGTGTCAACGTCGGGGGGAGGACCTCCCTCCCGATGAAGCGTCTCCAGCAGCTGTTTTCGGATCTCGGCCTCGACCGGCCTCGGACATTGCTGCAGAGCGGCAATGTCGTCTTCGAAGCGAGCGGGTCGACACCGGCTGCCCTCGAGGCGCTCCTCGATCGTGAGATCCGGTCCCGGCTCTCGTTCGAGACGGACTTCTTCGTCCGATCCGCGATCGAGTGGGACCGCATCGTCGACGGCAATCCGTTTCCGGCTGAAGCCTCGGCCGACCCGGCACATCTGGTGCTGTACTGTTTCCGGCAGGCGCCGTCGCGGCGGGCGGTCGAGGCGCTGCGCGCTACGATCGTCGGCCCGGAGACGGTCCACGCGAAGCATCGGCAGCTCTACGTCTACTTTCCGGAAGGCATCGGCCGGTCGAAGCTCACCGGAGCCGTGATGGAAAGGGCCCTCGCGACGCGGGGCACCGCCCGCAACTGGAACACCGTCTTGAAGGTCGCCGCGCTCCTGCGCGACGCCTCCTGAGGTTGGGGAACGATGCGATTCCACCTCCTGCGACATCCAAGCGTGCGGCGGGCGTTTGCTGCCGTGCTCGCGCTCGTGCCCGTGTTCGTGTGCTCCGGAGCTGCCGACGCACAGACCGTGGCGACGCTCGTGGGCACCGGCGCGCCAGGACTGTCCGACACCCAGGTGAACAATCCCTACGGCATCATCGCCGGTCCTGACGGCGCGCTGTATTTCTGCGATCTCGACAACCAGCGCGTTCGTCGCTTCGAGCCGGCGACCGGGCGTGTGACCACCGTCGCAGGTAACGGCGAGCGCGGCTACCGGGGCGATGGGGGGCCGGCGACCGATGCGGCGCTCAACATGCCGCACGAGATTCAATTCGACCGCGCGGGCAACCTGTACATCGCCGAACGCGACAATCACATCGTTCGCAAGGTGGACGGCCGGACCGGCATCATCTCGACTGTTGCGGGCACCGGCGTGGCCGGCTTCAGCGGGGACGGTGGTCCGGGACCGCTGGCACAGCTCCGTCAGCCGCACGCGATCTTGATCGACCGGGACGGGAGCCTTCTCATTTGTGACATCGGCAACCACCGGATCCGGCGTCTGCATCTCGATTCCGGAACGATCGAGACGTACGCCGGTACAGGCGAGGCGGCGCCGACGCCTGATGGTGCACCTGTCGCCGGATCGCCGTTGCGCGGTCCGAGGACGATGGCGATGGCATCGAACGGAGACATCTACCTGGCGCTGCGGGAAGGCAATGCGATTCTGCGGATCGATGCCCGTACCCAGACGTTGCACCGGGTGGCCGGGACCGGTGAGCAGGGCTACGCGGGAGACGGCGGGCCCGCGCTCGAGGCGAAGCTCGGCGGCCCCAAGGGGCTCGCGTGGACCGACGGCGAACTGTTCGTGGCCGATACCGAAAACCACGTCATCAGGCGCATCGACCTGATGACCGGGCTCATCACAACTGTTCTTGGAACGGGAGAACGGGGCGACGGCCCCGAGTCGTCACCGCGCGAGTGCAAGCTGTCTCGACCCCACGGCCTGCTCGCGGATCGCGGAATCCTGTACGTCACGGACTCCGAGGCGCACAGAATCAGAACGCTGAGGAAGTGAGAAGGCGGGAAGTGAGAAGGCGGAGGGCCGCCGACTCCCGGCCCAAACTTTTCCCTTCTCCCTTCCCACTTCTCCCTTTTTCCCTTTCTATCTATTTCCCGTTCTCGCCCTTCTTCGCGTCGGCGACCACCGTGTTGTGCAGCGGCGGTCCGAGGCCTTCGATCGTGATCTCGATGTCATCGCCGGCCTTCATCGGGACGACCGGTGCAGGCACGCCCGTCTGGAAGATGTCGCCGACTTCGAGCGTCATGCGGCCGGAGACGTACGCGATGATCTGCGGGATCTTGAAGGTCATGAACTTCGTGTTGGGGTTCGGCATCGGCACGTCCTTGCCGTGGATCTTCACCGAGAGCCCCAGGTTCTGCGGGTCCTTCACGTCTTCGGCGAGCGTCAGGAACGGGCCGCACGGCGAGAAGGTGTCGAGGCCCTTGTCGAAGGTCGCACCCTGTGTCGGATGTTTGCCCTGCGCGAGCTCGCGCGACGAGACGTCGTTGCAGACCATGTAGCCGAACACGTAGCTCAGGGCCTGCGACTCGGGAATGTTCTTGCCGCGCTTCCCGATGACCAACGAGAGCTCCGACTCGTGTACGCCGTGGTCGATCAACCCGTTGAGATCGATGATGTCGTTGTGGCCGCCGAGCGAGGACACCGCCTTGAAGAAGGAGCTCGGGAACTGCGGGTTCGCCAGGTCGCCCTCTCGCGGATAGTTGCCCGCGAACCCGTAGATTTTCGACGGGTTGGTCACCGGAGCCATGAACTTCACGCCGGTCATCGGGTAGAAGACGCGATATTGGCCTCCGGGATCCTTCAGCTTGCCGGCGGCCTTCTGAGCAGCCAACGTCTGGTAGACCTGCTTGATCGCGGTGGTCGCGCGCGGTCCCGAACCGGCCAGCGTCCGCATGTCGGTCGGGATGTAAGGCAGGTTCGCGGCTTCGGGCGCGCCGGACTGCATCAGATAACGGATGCCGTTGTGCACGTCCAGGATGTCGTTCTGCCCGTCACCGGCCGTGGCCGCCAGCCGCGGGTCACCATTCACGTCGATCGTCGCCAGGCGGAATGTCCCGCTGGGCGCCTGAGCGCTGCCGCTCGCCTGAAACAGGAGGGACAGCGCCAAGGCCGCACCCGCCGCATATACGCCACGCAATCTCATCAGCTTCATAAAGAAACCAGCCCCCTTTTGCCGCGGGCATCATAGGAAGCTGCCCGGCGGCCTGTCAAACCGCCCGAGGCCGGCTCCTTCTCCTTCTCTCTTCTCCCTTTTCACTTTTCCCTCTTCACCGCTCCCTCTTCTTCCCACGTCAGGCCGCGCGCTTTAGCAGCCCGCCAGATCAGCCGGATCGCGGCGGCCATTCCTCCCGGCCCGCTCGAACCGTACAATCGCAGCGTGTTCATCGACCTTCGTTCGGATACCGTGACCCGTCCGACTGACGCCATGCGCGCCGCTATGGCGTCCGCACCTGTCGGCGACGATCAGTATGGCGAAGACCCGACGGTCAACCGCCTGCAGGAAGAGGTGGCCGATCGGCTCGGCAAGGAGGCCGCGCTCTGGATCCCGAGCGGGACCATGGCCAACCAGATCGCCCTCCGCCTTCTCACCCGTCCGGGCGACGACGTCGTCGTGAGCCATGGATCGCACGCGGTGTGGCACGAAGCCGGGGCGTCGGCGGCGAACGCCGGCGTCCAGTTCACCGAGCTCGCCGGCCCGACGTTCACCGTCGACGAGTTCTTGTCCGCGCGCAAGCCGCGCGGGCACATCGTGTATCCCCCGACGACGCTCGTCGAGATCGAGAACACGCACAATCGCGGGGGCGGGGTCGTCTTCGACCAGGCGGAGGTCGGTCGCGTGTGTGCCGCGGCACGGGCGCATGGGATCGCGTCTTTCCTCGACGGTGCACGACTGTGGAACGCATCGGTCGCGACCGGGGTGAGCCTGGCCGCGCTTGCCGCGCCGTTCGACCTCGTGGCGGTGTCGTTGTCGAAGGGGCTCGGTGCGCCGGGAGGATCGCTCGTCGCCGGGGCGCGTGCGGTGATGGAGCCGGCCGTGCGCGTGCGGCGGATGCTCGGCGGGGCCATGCGTCAGGCGGGCATCTTCGCGGCTGCCGGGATCCACGCCATCGAGCATCACCTCGGCCGGCTCGCGCACGATCACGAAAACGCCCGTCGCCTCGCCGCCCGCGTCGCGGAGAGTCCACGCGTGTCGATCGACCTCGCGACGGTGCAGACCAACATCGTGATTTTTCACCTCGTGGACGGCGCCCCCGACGCCGAGGCGGTCGTTGCGCGGGCACGCGAGCGCGGAGTGCTCGTCTTTGCGTTCGGTCCGCGCACCGTCCGCGCGGTGACGCATCTCGACGTGTCGCGCGATGCGTGCGAACGTGCCGCCGCGGCGCTGGTCGATGCCGTCGAGGGGAATTAGCGGCGATGGGCGCTTCAGGCGACCTTCGATACCCGTTGGTCGACGTCGGCCTCTCGCGCCGGCTCGAGCGCGCCGAGGCGCACGCCAACACGCGGTTCGTCGAATCGCGGTCGCGCCTCGCGCCGGCGGTGCGCGCGACCTGGACGGTCGTCGACGGAGCCTATGCGATGTTCGACGGCGTCGGCTCGCCCCTCACGCAGACCTTCTGCCTCGGCATCTTCGGCCCGCCGACGATGGAAGGGCTGGAGTCGATTGAAGCGTTCTATGCGTCGCGCGGCTGCGACGCGTTTCACGAAGTGAGCCCGCTCGCTGATCCGTCCACGCTCGGCCGCCTGAGCGAGCGCGGTTACCGGCCGTGCGAGCTGACCAGTGTGCTGTACCTGCCCCTCGGGTCGGTCGCCGCTGGGGACGAGACCGGTCCGGCCGTCGCGCCCGTCGACAACGCGGTGCCGCTGGTCGACACCGTCGTCCCGTTCGACCACGATGCGAGCGCGCCAGCTGGCCACACGGTGCAGGCCCGCTTGGCCAGGGCTCACGAACTGGACGCGTGGGCGGCGGTCGCGGCGCGCGGCTGGAGCCAATCGCCGGAGGTGCAGGGGTTCATGAAGGCGTTCGGTGAGATCACCACCGGCGCCGTGGACGCCTCACTCTTCATCGCAGAGGTCGACGGGCAACCCATGGCGACCGGTCTCGCCGTCCTGCACGAGGACGTGGCGCTGCTGGCTGGCGCCAGCACCGTTCCCGAAGCGCGCGGGCGGGGGGCGCAGTCGGCGCTACTGACCGCGCGTCTGAACTACGCGGCTGAACAGGGCTGCACGCTGGCCATGATGTGTGCCGGTCCTGGCAGCGCGTCGCAGCGGAACGCCGAACGCCGCGGATTCCGCATCGCCTATACGCGCATCAAGTGGTTCAAGCCGCTCTCGCACCGGGAGCGCGGATGACCAGTGGCGTGCTGCTGGCACTCGGATCGGCCCTCGTGTGGGGGAGTGCGGATTTCTGCGGTGGGCGCGCGTCGCTGCGCCGCAACGCCATTCAGGTGATGGCGGTCGCTGCCGTGTCGGGTGTCGCCGCGCTGACGGCGACTGCGGTGGCGCTCGGTGAACCGCTGGTCGGTGGCGCGGCCGCTCTGTGGTCGATGCTGGCCGGCCTCGCGGGATCGTTCGGCCTCGTGTGCCTCTATCGCGGACTCGCATTGGGTCACGCCGCGACGGCTGCGCCGACGGCAGCCGTGGTGGCCGCCGCGATTCCCGCGGTTTTTGCCGCGGTGACGCAGGGCGCGCCCGCCCGGATCCAGGGGCTGGGCTTCGCGCTCGCTCTCGCCGGCATCTGGCTCGTGGCGCGGTCCTCGCCCGGGGTGCCTGCCTCTCGCGCGAGCATCCGGCTCGGATTGCTCGCCGGTCTGGGATTTGGAGGTTTCCTCGTATTGCTCGCCCTCGTCGACGAGGGCGCGGTGTTCGTCCCGTTGGCGATTGCGCGGGCCACGATGCTGGCCGCCGGGCTGGCCGTGCTGGCGGCGCGCGGGACGCCGATGCCGTCGGTCGGCGATCCCTTGGCGCTGACTGCCGGTGTGCTCGATGCGGGCGGGAACGTGCTCTATCTGCTCGCGCGTCAGCACGTGCGGATCGATGTCGCGGCGGTCCTCTCGTCGTTGTACCCGGTTTCCACGGTGGTGCTGGCCTTCGTCCTGTCGCGTGAGCCGGTCACGCGGATGCAGTGGAGCGGCGCCGTGGTCTGTCTGGTGGCCGTTTCCTTGATCGCCGCCTGACCCCATGCGCACACGGTTATAAGATCCTCCCGATGTTCATCGGTCACTTCGCGCTTGGCTTCGCGGCGAAGCGGGTCGTTCCTCGCGTGTCCCTGGGGATGCTCTTCCTGGCGGCGCAGCTCGCCGACGTGCTCTGGCCCGCCTTCGTGCTGTTCGGGATCGAGCAGGTGCGGATCGACCCCGGCAATACGGCATTCACTCCGCTCGACTTCGTCAGCTACCCGTGGTCGCATTCCCTGCTGATGCTGGCTGGATGGGGCATCCTGCTGGGCGGCGTCTATCGCGGCATCGTGGGCGGGCGCCGTTCGTTCCTGGTGCTGAGCGCGCTGGTGGTGAGCCACTGGGTCCTCGACTGGGTGAGTCACCGGCCCGACATGCCGCTCTACCCTGGAGGGGCCAGAGTCGGGCTCGCCCTGTGGAACCACGTGCCGGCGACCATCGCCGTCGAGACGTCTCTATACATCATCGGCGTCGCCGTCTATATGCGCGCGACGCAGCCTCGCGACGGGACGGGTCGATGGGCGCCGCTGTCGCTCGCCGCGACGCTGCTGCTCATATACACGGCCAACGTGCTGGGCGGTCCACCACCGTCGGTGACGGCGGTGGTCGTCGCCGGCATGGCCGGATTCGTCCTGCTCACGTCCTGGGCGTGGTGGGCGGACCGCCATCGAGAGCCGCGCGCGTCGCGCTGATTTCCGCTCCGGGAGCTGAGCGGGCAGGGCGATTTCGTGGTACTCTCCCTCGACGCGCTGAGCGTCTTTAGAGGAGACCGCATGGCAAAGACTGCGAAGAAGAAGCCTGCTGCGAAGAAGAAGGTCGCAGCGAAGCCCGCACGGAAGGCTGCCGCGCCGAAGAAGAAGACGAGCGCTCGCAAGCCCAATGCGGCCTTCATGAGGCCGGTGACCCCGAGCGACACGCTGGCTGCGATCGTTGGTCCCAAGCCGATGCCGCGCACCGAGGTCACCAAGAAGCTGTGGGCGTACATCAAGAAGAACGGCCTGCAGGACAAGACCAACAAGCGCATGATCAACGCGGACGCCAACCTGAAGGCGGTCTTCGGCGGCAAGTCGTCGGTCAACATGTTCGCGATGACGAAGCTGGTGAGCAAGCACCTGAAGTAGGCTTCTGCTTCCCCCGCGACGGCTCTCGAACGGGCGACGGTCTGACGACCGTCGCCCTTTGTTTTGTCCGCCGCCTGGCGCCTTCGCCCATACCATTCACCGCTTCCCTGGAACGCACCCATGACCGCTCGTCGTCATCTGCCGGCGCTCCTCCTGTTGTTCGTGGGCAGCGGATGCGCCGCGCTGATCTACGAAGTCGTCTGGTTCCAACTGCTCGAGCTCGTCATCGGCTCGTCGGCCGTCTCGATGGGTGTGCTGCTTGGAACCTTCATGGGAGGCATGTGCCTGGGCAGCCTGCTGCTGCCGCGACTGATGCACGCCTCGATGCATCCGCTGCGCACGTACGCGTTGCTCGAGTGCGGCATCGCCGTGATGGGGCTCCTGCTGCTCGCAGGCATGCCGCTCGTCGGCGGCCTGTACACCGCGTGGGCTGGCTCCGGTGTCGCAGGCCTCCTGATGCGTGGGCTCGCCGCGGCCGTGTGCCTGCTGCCCCCGACCTTCATGATGGGCGCCACGCTGCCCGCCATCGCACGCTGGGTCACCGCCACCAAGGACGGTGTCGCGTGGATGGGTTTCTTCTACGGCGGCAACACGGCGGGCGCCGTGGTGGGCAGCCTGCTCGCCGGCTTCTATCTCCTCTCGGTCTTCGACATCTCGGTCGCCACCTACGTGGCCGTGGGCATCAATGCGGTCGTGGCGCTGGTGGCGTTTGCGCTGGCGCGCGTCACGCCGTTCGAGGCGCCGCAGCCCGCCGCTCCCGCTGGCGTGTCTCCAGGGCGCGGACGAACGATCGTCTACGTGGCCATCGGCATCTCCGGCCTGACCGCGCTCGCGTCGGAGGTCCTCTGGACGCGGCTGCTGACGCTGCTCTTCGGTGCGACGGCGTACACCTTCTCGCTGATTCTCGCGGTCTTCCTCACCGGTATCGGGATCGGCAGCAGCGCCGGCTCGGCGCTCGCCCGGCGCGTGGCGCGTCCCCGCGTCGCGCTCGGATGGTGCCAGCTCGCCCTTTGCGCCGCGATGGCCTGGTCGGCGTGGGTGCTCACGCAGTCACTTCCGTACTGGCCGATCAATCCGTCGATCTCTTCCAGTCCCTGGCTGCAGTTTCAACTGGATCTCGTGCGTTGCCTGTACGCCGTCCTGCCGCCCGCGGTGCTGTGGGGTCTGAGCTTTCCCCTCGCCCTGGCTGGCGTCGCCGGCCATGAGGACGATCCCGCGAAGCTCGTCGGCGGCGTGTACGCCGCGAACACGCTTGGCGCGATCGTCGGTGCCGTATCGGCAAGCCTGCTGCTCGTCGTGTGGCTCGGCACGCAGCACACGCAGCAGGTCCTGCTCGTCCTTGCGACGCTGTCGGCGATGCTGCTGCTCGTCGAGAGCCGCGTGGCGGCGCTGCCCCTGATCGCCGCCGCGGCGGTGGCGGGTCTGCTGACGATGAGCGTGCAGCCCGTGCCGGGCATCTTCATCGCGTACGGGCGCTACACGCCGATGCAACAGAGCCAGGCGCAGGTCGTCTATGCCGGCGAGGGATGGAACGCGTCGGTCGCCGTGTCGGAGCGTGCCGGCGGCGTCCGCAACTACCACAACGCAGGCAAGGTGCAGGCCTCCAGCGAGCCGCAGGACATGCGGCTCCAGCGCATGCTCGGGCACCTGACGACGCTGGTGCCGAAGTCGGCGAAGTCGGTCGTGGTGATCGGCTGCGGCGCCGGCGTAACCGCGGGCGCCGTGTCGATCGATCCCGCCGTCCAGGAAGAGATCATCGCCGAAATCGAGCCGCTGGTGCCCAAGGTGGTCTCGCGCTTCTTCGCGATGCACAACTTCGACGTGGTCCGGAACCCGAAGGTCGCCGTGCACATCGACGACGCCCGGCACTTTCTGCAGACGACCGACCGGACGTTCGACGCGATCACCTCGGACCCGCTCGATCCCTGGGTCAAAGGTGCCGCGATGCTCTACACGCGGGAGTTCTTCGAACTGGCGAAGCGGCGGCTGAACCCGGGCGGCATCGTGACCCTCTTCGTTCAGCTCTATGAGAGCAACACGGAAGCCGTTCAGAGCGAGATGGCGACGTTCTTCGAGGCGTTTCCGAAGGGGATGGTCTTCGCGAACACCTATAACGGCGCGGGGTACGACCTCGTGCTGCTGGGGCAGGTCGACGGTACGACCATCGACCTCGACGCGATCGAAGCGCGTCTGCAGCGGCCCGAGTACGAGCCGCTGCGGCAGTCGCTGGCCGATATCGGCATGTCCACGTCGATCGATCTGTTCTCCACCTTCGCCGGCACGGCCGAGGACCTGCGTCCGTGGCTGCAGGACGCCGAGATCAACCGCGACCGCAACCTGCGCCTCCAGTATCTCGCCGGGCGCGGCCTGAACCTGTACCGAGCCGACGTCATCTACGCCGAGATGTTGCCGTACGCGAGGGACCCGGTCGGCATCTTCACCGGGTCGGAGCCCTTGATGCGGTCGCTGCTGTACAAGATGCACACGGCGCAAGGGCGTTAGGCGGGAACCCCACCTGGAAACGGAGGCACACCGTGGCCCTCTATGTCCTACGCTACGACGCCGTCGTCGATGACTACGTGAACCGCCGGACCCCCTTTCGCGGGGAACATCTTCGCCTGGTGAACGAGGCCCAGGCGCGGGGCGAGATCGTGATGGCCGGTGCCGTCGGCGATCCGCCTGATGGCGCGCTGCTCGTCTTTCGAAGCGAGTCGCCGGTCGTCGCCGAACGCTTCGCCGCGGCCGACCCTTACGTGCGCAACGGGCTGATCCTCGCGTGGCGAGTCCAGCCGTGGCACGTCGTGACCGGCGGCGCCGTCTGAGCACGGGATGGTCGTCAGCCGCTACGCGCCTGCGCCAACCGGCTTTCTGCATCTCGGCCATGTCCTGAACGCGCTCCACGTCTGGGGCCTCACGCGTGCCGCGGGCGGGCGTGTGCTGCTTCGCATCGAAGATCACGATCGCCAGAGGAGCCGGAGGGTCTTCGAGCAGGCGATTCTGGACGACCTCGACTGGCTCGGCTTCGTCCCGGACGAGCCGACGACAGACGAGTTCCGAGCCGGCGTGTGCCGCGGCCGGCAGAGCGACCGTTCCCGCATCTACGAGGCAGCACTCGAGCGGATGACAGCCGCTGGGCTCGTCTATGCGTGCGAGTGCTCACGCGCCGAGATCCGGGCTCGCAGCTCACAGGCCGCCGGCGGGTCTGCGGCGCCCGCCTCACCCGAGGGCGAACGCCGCTACAGCGGACGGTGCGCTCACAAGAACCTGCCGTTCGCAGCGGGGCTGGGGCTCCGCGTGCGGATTGAGCCGTCGGCCGAGTGCTTCGTCGATCTGCGCCACGGCCTTCAGCAGCAGACGCCCTCGGCGCAGTGCGGCGATCTCCTCGTCCGTGATCGAGAGGGGAACTGGACCTATCAGTTCGCGGTCACCGTGGACGACTTCGAACAGGGCGTCTCGCTCGTGATTCGCGGCGACGATCTGCTCGCGTCAACGGGACGTCAGATCCAGCTGGCGCGGCTGATCGGGCGCCTCACGCCTCCGAGATTCCTGCACCACGCGCTCATCATGAAATCGGCGTCGCGGAAGCTGAGCAAGGCCGACCGGGACACGAGTGTGCGGGAGATGCGCCTGGCAGGCCGCTCGCCGGAGGAGGTGTTCGGCCTCGCCATGGCCGCGGCGGGGCTGATTGGTGCCGCGGGGCCGATCGAGCGGGAGCGCGCGGAAGCCGTTGTCGCGTCGCGCTATGGAGGAGCGATCGATCCGGTCGCTCCGAGGGGCGATCGATAGCGCGCGCGACTGGCACTGGGGTCAGCGGTCGCCGGTCAGCTGTCGCGGTGCACCGTGTCCGGTGCGAATGCCGGCGTGCAGACCGCGACGTATTCGGCGCCACCTGGCTCCGGCGTGCTGTACCGCACCCATTCCCCAGGCAGGGTCACGATCGCCTGTCCGGCCCGCACGTCCGTGGTGCCGTTGTCGTGCTCCACGCGCAGCAAACCCCGGAGCACGAGCGTCACCTCCTGGAACTCGGGCCGTTGGCCCGGCTCCTCCCAGCCTTCCGGCGAGGTCATGCGTGCGACGCTCACGTGCTGGTCGCCCGAGTTCACCCGGCCGGCAAACTCTTCAATGCGCTTCGGCTTGTTGCCCGCCGCCCGGATGACCGTGGGTTCTGGAATCAGTCGAGGCATGGCGCGAGATTACACTACAGGCGTGGAGAAGATCTGCGCCACCATCCTCGACACGATCGGCCGCACGCCGCTCGTGCGCATCAACAACATCACGCGCGGGCTGACCGACGCCACGGTGCTGGCCAAGGTCGAGACGTTCAACCCTGGCAACTCGATCAAGGACCGCATGGCGGTCAAGATGATCGAGGACGCCGAGCGTGCGGGTGTCCTCAGGCCCGGCGGCACGATCATCGAGGGGACGTCGGGCAATACCGGCATGGGGCTCGCCATCGCGGCGGTGGTCAAGGGCTACCGGTGCATCTTCACCACCACGGACAAGCAGTCGAAGGAGAAGGTCGACGCTCTGCGAGCGTTCGGCGCCGAGGTGATCGTGTGCCCGACGAACGTAGACCCCGAGGATCCGCGTTCGTACTATTCGGTCTCGAGCCGGCTGGAGACCGAAGTTCCCAATTCCTGGAAGGCCAACCAGTACGACAACCTGTCCAACGGCGCCGCGCACTACGAGCAGACCGGCCCGGAGATCTGGGAACAGACCGGCGGCCGTGTCACCCACCTCGTGGTCGGTGTCGGCACGGGCGGCACCGCCTCGGGTGCGGGACGCTACCTGAAGGAGAAGAACCCGCGCATCAAGGTGTGGGGCATCGACACCTACGGATCGGTGTTCAAGAAGTACAAGGAGACCGGGATCTTCGACAAGAACGAGATCTATCCCTATGTCACGGAAGGCATCGGCGAGGACTTCCTGCCGAAGAACGTCGACTTCTCGGTGATCGACCATTTCGAGAAGGTCACCGACAAGGACGCCGCGCTGATGATGCGCCGCATCACCCGCGAGGAAGGGATCTTCGCGGGCAACTCCGCCGGGTCGGCGATGGCGGGCGTCGTGCAGCTGCGCGACCATTTCACGCAGGACGATGTCGTCGTGGTGATCTTTCACGATCACGGATCGCGGTATCTCGCCAAGATGTTCAACGACGACTGGATGCGCGAGAAGGGCTTTCTCGAGAAGAGCGGAACCACCGCGCGCGATCTGGTGGCCCTCGGCCTCTCCGGCGAGCTGTGCGCGATCGATGGGAACGAGCCGGTGGAACACGCCGTCACGCTCATGAGCGAGCACGACTTCTCGCAGATCTCGATCACGTCGGACGGCCGGCTCGTCGGCTCGCTGAACGAGACGCACCTCTATTCCGCGCTGCTGGCGAACCCTTCGGTGAAGCGCGACCCGGTGTCGTCGATCATGCTGCCTGCGTTCTCGTTCGTGGACATCTCGACTCCGGTCGATCTGCTCGCCACGATGATCACGCCCGCGAGCCCCGCGGTGCTGGTCCGCGACTTCAAGACCGACAAGACGTTCATCATCACGCGCTCGGATCTGATCCGGGTCCTCTGATCCAGCAGCTCTACTGATTCGGCAGCTCGAACAGACTGCTGAAGGACGCAGCTGCCGTGCTTCGCGCGCGTGAATCCACACCGGACCGACAAGCTGGCTGCGCACGCGGTGGCCTATCGGCTCGTGCAGCTCCGTTCGCGTCGCGTGCGGCGAGTAGTTCGCCGGTCGGGTGGACGCCGTGCCTACTGACGCGGCGACTGCGGCGCGGCCTGGGCGGCGGTCGCGGGAGGTGCGGGCGGCGGCGTCTCGGGAATGGCCTTGCCCCGATGGCAGGTGACGCACTGCACCTTGGTGACCTCGGCCGCCGGTTTCCCGACGCCGGACGCCAGCATCTCGTTCACGTGCATCGTCATCTGCATCATGACGCGCGCTGTCTTTTTCGTCTGTTTCGCGTCCGACGCGAAGTCACGCGGCTCGGTGACATGGCAATGGGAGCATTCGACGCCGAGCGCCTGGCTGAATGAGCGCATCGTCGCGGTCAGTTCGGGCCGGGGCATGTCCTTCGGCAGGACCTGCAGGTTCTGGGGCGGAGCGGGGGGCTGTCCGCCCTGGGGCTGTCCGGCGGGCTGCTGCGCGCCGATGTGCGCCGCGCTGGTCAGGGCGAGGGCCGTTGCCACCAGCGATCCGGCGAGCGTACGTGTCATCGTCTTCATCGGGTTCTTCATGGGGCCACCTCGGCCGGTGACTATACCGAAGCCGCGTAAGGAAGAGGCAGTGATTTGAAGAGGGAGTGATTGGAGCGCCGGCGAAAGCGCGAGCGACCGACGTGCGGGATGCGCGAACCGGTCGCGTGTTGGCGCGCTGGTTGCGGGCGGCCAGAGCCCGTGCTATATTCGTCAGGTTCTGTTGGAGCTGGGACACCCTATCTAGCTCCAACCCTTCGACGCGTTCAGGGCTGTCCTGACACTCGGTGAGGGCAGGCAGCTCGCAGGAAGTCAGTCTTACCGGTCCACCTTCGGGGATGTTCCCGCGGGGCATGGGACGCCGGGCCGACGCTCCATCGCGCGACCATTTCGAGTCATAGGGTAATTGTTTCAGGCGCCAAGCCGCGAGGCTTCTAGGCCTGGGACGCTGCCGGGGGGACAACCCCGGTCGAACGATGCTGCCGCACTGGCGTCCGCGGGCATCGTCGTCGTTTGTTGGATTTGGACGCGCAGGGCGTTATGCCGACTATCAGCCAGCTGGTTCGTGCCGGGCGCAAGAAGATCGTCACCAAGACCAAGAGCCCGGCGCTGCAGGACAGCCCGCAGAAGCGCGGGGTGTGTGTGCGTGTGTTCACGCAGACGCCGAAGAAGCCGAACTCGGCGCTCCGGAAGGTGGCGCGCGTGCGGCTGACCAACGGCATCGAAGTGACCACCTACATTCCGGGCGTGGGGCACAACCTCCAGGAGCACTCGCTGGTCCTGATCCGCGGCGGCCGCGTGAAGGACCTGCCGGGGGTGCGGTACCACGTCGTGCGCGGCACCCTCGACGCCGTCGGCGTGCAGGGACGCATGCAGGGACGTTCGAAGTACGGCGCCAAGCGCCCGAAGAAAGCGTAAGGAAGCGACATGCCTCGTAGACGAGAGATCCCGAAGCGCGATATTGCGCCCGACCCCTTGTACGACAGCCAGCTGGTGAGCAAGTTCATCAACTGCGTGATGAGCGACGGCAAGCGCAGCACGGCCGAGCGCATCCTCTACAAGAGCTTCGACATCATCAAGGAGAAGACCGGAGACGATCCGCTCAAGGTCTTCAAGAAGGCGATCGACAACGTCAAGCCGAGCCTCGAGGTGAAGTCGCGTCGCGTCGGCGGTTCCAATTACCAGGTGCCGATCGAGGTCAATCCGAATCGCCGTCTGTCGCTCAGCCTGCGCTGGATCGTCGGCTACGCCACCGCGCGCGGCGACGGCAAGACGATGCAGGAGAAGCTGGCGAACGAGCTGATGGACGCGGCGAATCTGCGCGGCGGCGCGGTGAAGAAGCGCGAGGACACGCACCGGATGGCGGAAGCCAACAAGGCCTTCGCGCACTATCGCTGGTAGGAGTCATGGCGAGGCAGTCACCACTCGGAAAAACGCGGAACATCGGCATCATGGCGCACATCGATGCCGGCAAGACCACCACGACGGAACGGATCCTGTTCTACACGGGAATTACGTACAAGATCGGCGAAGTCCACGAGGGCACCGCCGTCATGGACTGGATGGAGCAGGAGCAGGAGCGCGGCATCACGATTACGTCGGCCGCGACGACGTGCTTCTGGCGCGATCAGCGCATCAACATCATCGACACGCCCGGTCACGTCGACTTCACGGCGGAGGTCGAGCGATCGCTCCGCGTCCTCGATGGTGCGGTGGCCGTATTCGATTCGGTCGCAGGTGTCGAGCCCCAGTCCGAAACCGTGTGGCGCCAGGCGGACAAGTACCGCGTGCCGCGGATCTGCTTCGTCAACAAGATGGACCGCATCGGTGCGGACTTCAAGCGCACCTTCGACCAGATCATCACCAAGCTGCAGGCCAATCCCGTCGCGATCCAGCTGCCCATCGGTTCGGAGGATCGTTTCGTCGGCGTTGTCGACCTCATCCGGATGAAGTCGATCACCTACAAGGACGAGACGATGGGCGCCGACTACATCGTCGGCGAAATCCCGGCCGACATGTTGGACGAGGCGAAGCATTACCGCGAGCAGTTGATCGAGAAGGTGTCCGAGGCCGACGACAAGATTCTCGAGAAGTACCTGCACGGCGAAGAGCCGACCGAAGACGAGATCAAGGCAGCGCTGCGCCGGCGGGTCAACAGCTCCGTCCGCGGCAAGGCGGAAGCGGCGTTCGTGCCGGTCATCTGTGGATCGGCCTTCAAGAACAAGGGTGTGCAGCCGCTGCTCGACGCGGTGGTGGACTACCTGCCGTCGCCGCTGGATGTGCCGTCGATCGAGGGCGTCGATCCGAACAAGCCCGACGGCGAGCCGATCACCCGACTGGCTGCCGACGACGCCCCGTTCTCGGCGCTGGCGTTCAAGATCATGACCGACCCCTTTGTCGGTCAGTTGACGTTCTTCCGCGTCTACTCGGGCGTGCTGACCTCCGGGTCGAGCATCTACAACGCCACCAAGCAGCGCACCGAGCGCATCGGCCGCCTCCTGAAGATGCACGCCAACAAGCGTGAGGAAATCAAGGAGGTGTATGCCGGCGACATCGCGGCAGCCGTGGGGCTGAAGAGCGTCGGCACCGGCGACACGATGTGCGACGAGAAGCACCCGATCGTGCTCGAGTCGATGGACTTCCCGGAGCCGGTGATCTCGCTCGCGATCGAGCCCAAGACCAAGACCGATCAGGAGAAGCTCGGCGTAGGCCTCCAGAAGCTGATGGCCGAAGACCCGACGTTCCGGGTCAACACCGACCAGCAAACCGGGCAGGTCATCATCCACGGGATGGGCGAACTGCACCTGGAGATCATCGTCGATCGGCTGCGCCGCGAGTTCGGCGTGGAAGCGTCGGTCGGCAAGCCGCAGGTCGCCTACAAGGAAACGCTCACGCGTCCGGCGGACGGTGAGATGAAGTACGCCAAGCAGACCGGCGGCCGCGGCCAGTACGGCCACGCGAAGATTCACGTCTACCCGGGCGAGCCGGGCACCGGCTACATCTTCGAGAACGAGATCGTCGGCGGCTCGATCCCGAAGGAATTCATCAAGCCGATCGACGAAGGCATCAAGGAAGCGCTCACGCGCGGCGTCCTCGCCGGCTATCCCATCGACGACGTGCGGGTCGAGCTGTACGACGGCTCCTACCACGATGTCGACAGCTCCGAGATGGCGTTCAAGATCGCCGGATCGATGGCGTTCCAGGACGCTGCGAAGAAGGCCAGGCCGGTGCTGCTCGAGCCGATCATGCGCGTCGAGGTGACGGTTCCCAAGGAACACATGGGCGACGTCATGGGGAACCTCTCCAGCCGGCGCGGGCAGATTCAGTCACAGGAAGACCGCGGCGGTACGCAGATCATCCAGGCGCGCGTGCCGCTCTCCGAGATGTTCGGCTACTCGACCGACCTCCGGTCGCGCACGCAGGGGCGCGCGAGCTACTCGATGCACTTCGACCGCTACGAGCAGGCGCCGTCGAACGTGAGCGAGGAAGTCGTCGCGAGGATGCAAGGCAAGTAGGCTTTGGGCGATACGCCCTGGACGGGGGACTGGCCGTAAGCCAGCGCCAGCGTCGAGGGCCGATGGGATTCAGAGATGGCAACAGCATCGTTCAGCGAAAAGATTCGGATTCGGCTCAAGGCGTACGACTACCGCGTGCTCGATCAGTCGACGACTGAGATCGTGGACACCGCGAAGCGGACCGGCGCGCGGCTGGCCGGGCCGATCCCGCTGCCGACCGCGAAGAACAAGTGGACCGTGCTGCGGTCGCCCCACGTGGACAAGAAGTCGCGCGAGCAGTTCGAGATCCGGACGCACAAGCGGTTGATCGACATCTTCGAGCCGACGCCGCAGACCGTCGACGCCCTGATGAAGCTCGATCTTCCCGCCGGCGTGGACGTGGAGATCAAGGCGTTCGGCAAGGAACACAAGTAGGCGCTGGCCAGAGGCGGCCGGCCAGGGGCGGTCGGGGCGGCGGCGAAAGCCGGGTGTCCCGAGGCCCACAGCCAGGTGCCCGACAGGGTTTCGACATGGTGAATGGAATCATCGGCAGGAAAGTGGGCATGACCCAGATCTTCGACGCGGATGGCACGGTGCATCCGGCGACGGTGATCAAGGCGGGGCCCTGCGTCGTGGTGCAGGCGAAGACGGCGCAGACCGACGGCTACGAAGCCGTGCAGCTGGGTCTCGTGGAGGAGCGCCCCGCGAAGGTCGGCAAGCCGCTGGCGGGCCACTACAAGAAGGCCGGCGTGCCGCCGACGCGCGTGCGCCGAGAGGTGACGCTGGCGGGCGGCGCTGAAGCGCCGAAGGTTGGCGAGCAGGTGCTCGCGTCGATCTTCGCCAACGGCGATCGCGTGGATGTGATCGGTACGGGCCGCGGCAAGGGCTTCCAGGGCGTGGTCAGGCGCCACCACTTTGCCGGCGGCGCGGCGACGCACGGCTCGATGTTCCATCGCGCGCCCGGATCGATCGGCGCGTCGTCGTTCCCTTCGCGTGTGGTCAAGGGCATGCGCGCGGCGGGACGGATGGGCAACGCGCGGACGACGATCCACAACCTGAAGGTGCTGCGCGTGGATCCCGACAACCACCTGCTGGTGGTCGAGGGCGGCATTCCGGGCGCGCCCACGGGGTATGTGGTGGTGCGGAAGGCGATCACGGCCAAGCGGATCAAGGTGGCCCAGGTCGAGAAGCCGAAGAAGGGCAAGAAGTAGAGGCGCCATGCAGATCGACGTGGTCAACAGCAACAACGAGAAGGTCGGATCCATCGACGTGCGCGACGAGGTGTTCGGCGGTCGGATCAACGCCGGTCTCGTCTGGGAGTCGGTGGTTCGCGCCAATGCCGCCGAGCGGCAGGGGACGCACGCCACGAAGAACCGTGCGCTCGTCAGCGGCAGCGGCAAGAAGCCGTGGCGGCAGAAGGGAACCGGCCGCGCGCGCGTCGGCGAGATCCGCAATCCGCTGTGGCGCAAAGGCGGCACGGTGTTCGGGCCCCAGCCGCGCAGCTACGACTATGCGCTGCCGAAGAAGGTGGAGCTCGGCGCGCTGCGTGCGGCGCTGGCGGCCAAGCTGCGGGACGGCAGCGTGGTGGTGGTCGACCATCTGGCGCAGGAAGCCGTGAAGACGAAGACGGCGCAGGCGACCTTGGCGCGCCTGGGGGTTGCGGGCGGCAAGGCGGTGCTCATCGACGTTGCGCCGGACGAGAAGCTGGCGAAGTCGGTGCGGAACCTGCCCGGCGTGGCGTTTCTGCCGACCGCCCGGGTGACGGCGCGCGACGTTGCCGCGGCCAGGCGCGTGGTGGTCACCGCTCCGGCGCTCGAGAAGCTGCAGGTTGCACTGGGCTGAAGGCTGGAGAACGCCTCGACGCGGGAATGCACGAGCGCAGCCCGCGTCGCGCGTCGCCGGCATTGACAAGGTTCACGTATGAAGCTCACTGATATCATCCGCCGCCCGCTCATTACGGAGAAGACGTCGATCATCCGCGAGGATGGGCGCACGATCGTCTTCGAGGTCGCGCGCGACGCGAACAAGGTGCAGGTGCGCCACGCGGTCGAGCAGTTGCTCGGCGCGAAGGTCGCCTCGGTCCGGACGAGCATTGCGCACGGCAAGATCAAGCGGCAGGGGCGTTTCGCCGGACAGCGTCCGGACTGGAAGAAGGCCTACGTGACGCTGCGCGAGGGCCAGAAGATGCCTGAATTCCTGGAGGGCGCGTAATCATGCCCATTCGCAAGTTCAATCCGACGTCGCCCGGTCAGCGGTTCCAGACCGTTCAGACCTTCGACGAGATCACGACCTCGGAGCCGTACAAGCCGCTCGTGGAACCGTTGCGGCGTTCCGGCGGGCGCAACAACCGCGGCGAGCTGACCAGCTGGTGGCGCGGCGGCGGCCACAAGCGGATGTACCGGGTCATCGACTTCAAGCGGGACAAGCGCGACATTCCGGCGAAGGTGTCGACGATCGAATACGACCCGAACCGCTCGGCGCGCATCGCGCTGCTGACCTACGCGGACGGCGAGAAGCGCTACATCCTGCAGCCGGTCGGGCTCAAAGTGGGCGACACGATCGTGGCGGGCGTCAACGTCGACATCCTGCCGGGCAACTCGCTGCCGCTGAAGAACATTCCGCTCGGCACGCTGCTGCACAACGTGGAGCTGCGGCCCGGCAAGGGCGGCCAGATTGCGCGAAGCGCCGGGTCGTCGGTGCAGCTGGTGGCCAAGGAAGGCGAATACGCCTCCGTGAAGATGCCGTCGGGGGAAATCCGCCGCATCTTCATCGAGTGCTTCGCAACGGTGGGGCAGGTCGGCAATCTCGATCACGAGAACGTGTCGATCGGCAAGGCCGGCCGGAGCCGGTGGCTCGGCAAGCGTCCGCACGTGCGCGGTGTCGCGATGAACCCGGTGGACCATCCGCTGGGCGGCGGCGAGGGCAAGACCTCGGGCGGCCGGCACCCGGTGTCGCCGTGGGGGCTGCCGACGAAGGGCTACAAGACGCGGAACCGCAAGACGACGGACAAGTTCATCGTCCAGCGGCGCCGGAAGTAACAACCTGCACATCTGAAATCTGCATTCGGCATTTCAGACCGGAAGTTATATGAGCCGATCACTGAAGAAGGGACCGTTCGTCGACACCTCGCTTCTCGAGAAGATCGAGGTGATGAACCGCGGGTCCGAGAAGAAGGTCATCAAGACCTGGTCGCGGCGTTCGACCGTGATTCCCGAGTTCGTCGGGCACACCCTCGCCGTGCACAACGGGAGGAAGTTCATCCCGGTGTACGTGACCGAGAACATGGTCGGACACAAGCTGGGCGAATTCGCGCCGACGCGCACCTTCAAAGGACACACGACGAAGGTGTCCGAGAAGTCGGCGTCGGCCGGTCCGGCTGCGAAGTAGGGGGCGGGGATGGTCGAAGCGAAGGCAACGGCGAAATACGTCCGCACCTCGGCCCAGAAGGCCGGCCTGGTGCTCGATCTGATTCGCGGCAAGGACGTGAACCGGGCGCTGGCGACGTTGAAGTTCACGCGGAAGGGCATCGCGGGCGACGTGGCGAAGGTGCTGCGGTCGGCGATTGCGAACGCACAGCAGAAGGACGGGTTCAGCGGCGACGTCGAGCGGCTCTACGTCTCGGCGTGTTATGCGAACCAGGGTCCGTCGCAGAAGCGGGTGCGTCCCGCGCCGATGGGGCGCGCGTTTCGGGTGTTGAAGCGGACCGCCCATCTGACGGTGGAGGTCGCGGAACGGCCGGAGAAGGTCGTGCCGGTCGGAGCCGAGCAGGCGTCGAAGCGCGCGCGGCGTACGAAGAAGGACAAGGAGTAACCGGTGGGCCAGAAAGTTCACCCGTTTGGGTTTCGTCTGGGGTTCAACAAGACGTGGCGGTCCCGCTGGTATTCGGATCGCGACTACGCGAAGCTGCTGCACGAGGACCTCAAGCTGCGCCAGACGCTGAAGAAGCGCTTCGCGCATGCCGGCGTCTCGAAGATCGAGACCGAGCGCGCGGCGAACAAGCTGAAGATCGACATCTATACCTCGCGTCCGGGCATCATCATCGGCCGCAAGGGGACGGAGGTCGACAAGCTGAAGCAGGAGATCCAGAAGCGCACGAGCCGCGAGGTCTTCATCAACATCCAGGAGATCCAGAAGCCCGAGCTGGACGCGCAGCTCATCTCCGAGTCTGTGGCCATGCAGCTCGAGAAGCGCGTGGCGTTCCGGCGCGCGATGCGCAAGGCGGTCGAGTCCGCGCTGCGGTTCGGCGCGCGGGGCATCAAGGTCCGCGTGTCCGGGCGCCTCAACGGCGCCGAGATCGCGCGGTCCGAGTGGTACTTGCACGGCCAGCTGCCGCTGCAGACGCTGCGGGCGGACATCGACTATGGGTTCGCCGAGGCGAACACGACCTACGGCCAGATCGGCATCAAGGTGTGGCTCTACAAGGGCGAGCGCCTGGTGCCGCAGCGTGGGCGCGAGGACGAATACCGCGAGCGCGGACCGCGTCGGCCGCAGCCGAGGGCGTAGCGAGGGATTGACCGATGTTGATGCCGAAGAAAGTCAAGTACCGCAAGCAGCAGCGCGGTCGGATGGCCGGCAAGGCCTGGCGCGGCTCGGACGTCTCGTTCGGAGACTTCGGCCTGAAGGCGCTCGAGCCGTGCTGGCTCACGGCGCGGCAGATCGAAGCGGCGCGTGTGGCGATGACGCGCTTCGTGAAGCGCGGCGGCAAGATCTGGGTGCGGGTGTTCCCGGACAAGCCGATTACCAAGAAGCCGCAGGAGACCCGCATGGGCAAGGGCAAGGGCGCGCCCGAGGAATGGGTGTGCGTCGTACGGCCCGGCCGCGTGCTGTTCGAGATGGAGGGCGTGAGTGAGGCGGATGCGCGTCAGGCGATGAAGCTCGCCGCGGCGAAGCTGCCGATCCTCACGAAGTTCGCGACCCGCTTCTCGCAGGAGAAGGTGTGATGAAGGCAGCGGAACTTCGCGATCTGGGCGTCGACGAGCTCGGCGTGCGGGCGCATGACCTGATGGACCAGCTGTTCCGGATGCGCATCCAGAAGTCGATGGGGCAGCTCGAAGCGCCGGAGAAAATGCGCACGGTGCGGCGCGACCTCGCGCGCGTCAAGACCGTGCTGCGGCAGAAGCAGGCAAAGTAGCTATGGCTCAGAAGTCCGAGAAATCCGGCGTCGTCGTCAGCAACAAGATGCAGAAGAGCATCGTGGTTGCCGTCGAATGGCAGGTCCGCCACTGGGTGTACGGCAAGACCGAACGACGCACCTCGAAGTTCATGGTGCACGACGAGAAGGACGAGGCGCGGATCGGCGATCTCGTCGAGATCGTCGAGACGCGGCCGCTGAGCCGGCGCAAGCGCTGGACGCTCAAGCGCGTCGTCCGGCAGGCGGCGCAGGTCTAGGGGAAAAGCCATGATCCAAATGCGATCGATCCTGGACGTCGCCGACAACTCCGGCGCGCGCAAGATCGCCGTCATCAATCCGATTGGCGGCTCGACCGGCAGGTACGCGCGGCTCGGTGACATCGTCACCGCCTCGGTGAAGGAAGCGACCCCGGAAGGCACCGTGAAGAAGGGGCAAGTCGTCAAGGCCGTCATCGTGCGCACCGCGAAGGAACAGCGCCGGCGTGACGGGAGCTACATCCGTTTCGACCGGAACGCGGCGGTGCTGATCAACGACTCGAAGGAGCCGATTGGCACGCGCGTGTTCGGTCCGGTGGCCCGCGAGCTGCGCGAGCGCAGGTTCATGAAGATCATCTCGCTGGCGCCCGAGGTCCTGTAATGAGCCGTCTAGCCACACCTATTCGGAAGAACGACAACATCGTGGTCATCACGGGGAAGGACCGCGGCAAGCGCGGTCGCGTCCTCAGAGTCGACCCCGAACGCAACCGCCTCATCGTCGAGGGCGTGAACATCATCAAGCGGCACACCAAGCCGAACCCGCAGCGCAACATCAAGGGCGGGCTTGTGGAGCGCGAAGCGTCGGTCCACGCGAGCAACGTGCAGCTGGTCTGCCCCGAGTGCGGCAAGCAGACGCGCGTCGGCCGGCGGATCCTGGGTGATGGGCGCAAGGTGCGCATCTGCCGCAAGTGCGAGGGAGTGGTCGACAAATGAACCGCCTGAGGGAGAAGTATCAGCAGGAGGCCGTGGCGGCGCTCAGGAAGGAGTTCGGCTACACGAACGTGATGGCCGTCCCCCGGATCGAGAAGGTCGTCGTCAACATGGGCCTGGGCGAGGCGACCGCCAACGCCAAGATCATCGACACCGGCGCCGACGAGCTGGCCCGCATCACGGGCCAGAAGCCGGTGACGCGGCGGGCCAAGAAGTCGATCGCGCAGTTCAAGGTCCGCAAGGGCCAGCCCATCGGCACGATGGTGACGCTGCGCGGTGAACGGATGTGGGAGTTCCTGGACCGGCTGGTGGCGATCGCTCTCCCCCGCGTGCGCGACTTCAAGGGCGTGTCGCCGCGAGGATTCGACGGACGCGGCAACTACACGCTCGGTCTGCGGGATCAGCTGCTGTTCCCCGAGATCGACTACATGAAGGTCGACAAGGCGCGAGGGATGAACGTGTCGGTCGTCACCACCGCCAAGACCGACGAAGAAGCGCGGAAGCTGCTGCAGTTCATCGGCATGCCGTTCCGCCAGTAAGCAGGAGACCGAGGAAGCACCATGGCCACGACAGCGAAGATCGCCAAGGAACAGAAGAGCCCGAAGTTCAAGGTCCGCCTGCGCAACCGCTGCCATCTCTGCGGGCGCCCGCGCGCCTACATGCGCAAGTTCGCGCTCTGCCGTCTGTGCTTCCGCAAGCTGGCGCTCGACGGCGATGTCACTGGCGTGACCAAGAGCAGCTGGTAGCGCCGGGCTTCGGCGATTTAACGATTTGACGATGTGACGATTTTGGAATCGTCGACTTCAGGATTGCAGAAATGACAGATCCCATTGCCGACATGCTGACGCGGATCCGCAATGCCGTGACGGCCAAGCACTCGCGGGTGGACATGCCTGCCTCGCGGATCAAGGCCGACATCGCGCGCATTCTGGCCGATGAGGGCTACATCCAGGGCTTCAAAGTCCTCGAGAACGAGGGCCCTCAGAAGACGTTGCGCCTGGTCCTGAAATACGGCCCGCACGGCGAGCGTCTCATTTCGGGCATCGAACGCATCAGCCGCCCCGGCCGCCGCGTCTACTTCGGCCGCGACGATGTGCCGGAGGTGCTGGCTGGGCTCGGCACGAGCATCCTGACCACCTCGCGCGGCGTCATGACCGGCCGGGCGGCCGTGAAGGCGGGCGTCGGCGGCGAGGTGCTCTGCAACATCTGGTGAGGCGCTGAGAATGTCTCGAATTGGAAAGAAACCGATCGCCGTCCCCAAGGGCGTGACCATCAAGGTGCTCGACGGCGCCGTCGAGGTGCAGGGCCCGAAAGGGAAGCTGCGCCAGGCGTTCCCGCTCGGCATCGACTTCGAGCTGGCCGACGGCCAGCTCCTCGCGAAGCGCGCGACCGGAGACCCGGCGCTCGCCAAGTATCACGGGCTCGCCCGCAGCCTGGTGGCCAACGCCGTCACCGGCGTGACCGACGGCTTCAAGCGCGAGCTCGACATCGTGGGCGTCGGCTATCGCGCGGAGCTGAAGGGCAAGCAGGTGATCTTCGCGCTCGGCTATTCGCACGCAGTGGTGTTCGACATCCCGGCCGGGATCGACGTCGCCATCGACAAGCAGACCCACATCACGGTGACCGGTGTCGACCGGCAGCTCGTGGGGCAGGTCGCCGCGAACATCCGCCGGCTCCGAAAGCCGGACCCTTACAAGCAGAAGGGCGTGCGGTACACCGGCGAAGTGCTGAAGAAGAAGGCCGGCAAGACCGGAGCGAAGTAGCGACATGAAGATCAAAACCAGAGAGGATCGCCGCCGCCGGATCCAACTGCGGCAGCGCAAGCGAATCGCCGGCACCAGCGAGCGGCCGCGCCTGACGGTGTTCCGCAGCGTTTCGCACATCTATGCCCAGGTGATCGACGATCTCGACGGCAAGACGCTGGTGGCCGCGTCGAGTGTCGAGCCTACGTTGAAGGGCACGTTCGAGACGGGCGGGACCGGTGGAAACCTGAAGGGCGCCGAAGCGGTCGGCCGGGCAATCGCCGATCGGGCCATCGAGAAGGGTATCCGGCGCGTCGTGTTCGACCGCAGCGGCTTCCTCTATCACGGTCGCATTCGCGCCGTGGCGGACGCCGCGCGCAAAGCAGGTCTGGAATTCTAGGAGCGGTATGCGTACTCGCGAGCGAATCGATCCGTCGCAGCTCGACATCAAGGACACCGTGGTGGCCATCAACCGCGTGACCAAGGTGGTCAAGGGCGGCAAGAACCTGAGCTTCAGCGCCCTCGTCGTCGTCGGCGACGGCCACGGCGTGGTCGGCTTTGGTATCGGAAAGGCCAAGGAGGTCCCTTCGGCCATCAAGAAGGGCATCGAGGCGGCGAAGAAGAACCTGATCCGCGTGCCGCTGCAGGGCTCCACCATTCCGCACCCGATCGTCGGTCAGTTCGGCGCCGGCAGCGTGCTGTTGAAGCCCGCGCCGGACGGCACCGGCATCATCGCCGGCGCGGCGGTGCGCGCGGTGGTCGAATCGGCGGGGATCACCAACATCCTCACGAAGTCGCTGGGATCGGCCAATCCGCACAACGTCGTGCGGGCGACGATCACCGGCCTCGATTCGCTCAAGGATCCGGTGGTGATTGCGCGCATGCGTGGCAAGGAGATCGAGCAACTCGCGGGCGCGTCGGCCTGAGAGAGCACATCATGGCGAACCAGCGGACCGATTCCACAGGCACCGGCACCATCAAGCTGACGCTCGTGAAGAGCCCGATCGGGTTCAACAAGCGTCAGGGTGACGTCGTGCGCAGCCTTGGGCTGCGCCGCATCCGGCACAGCGTCGAAGTGAAGGACACGCGCGAGACGCGCGGCATGATCCACAAGGTCAGGCACCTCGTGGAGGTCGAGTGAACATGGATCTCTCCAATCTCAAGCCGCCGTCAGGCGCAACGCATGCGAAGAAGCGCGTCGGGCGCGGTCAAGGCTCCGGCAACGGCAAGACCGCCGGCCGCGGGCACAAGGGCGCCAAGTCGCGCTCGGGCTTCAAGTTCAAGCGTGGGTTCGAAGGCGGCCAGATGCCGCTCCACCGGCGCGTGCCGAAGCGCGGGTTCCACAATCCGTTCCGCGTCGAGTACGACGTGGTCAACCTGGATACGCTGGCCGAGACGTTCGACGCCGGCACGGTCGTGACGCCGGAGCTCCTTCGGGAGCGTGGACTCATCGGTGGCGGCGCCCGGCTCGTCAAGGTGCTGGGCCGGGGCGACGTGACCAAGGCGCTGACGGTGCGCGTGCACAAGTTCAGCGGGACGGCAGCGGAGAAGATCGCCGCAGCGGGCGGCCAGGCGGAGGCGCTCGCCTGAGGCGAGTTCCGTAGCACGGGCAGAACGCAGCCATGGAAAACAGCCTGAAGAACATCTTCGCCGTCTCGGACCTGCGCAACCGCGTGCTGTTCACGCTCGGGCTGCTCGGCGTGTACCGAATCGGGAACCATATCCCGACTCCAGGGGTGAACACGGCCGCCCTCGCCGAGCTCGCGCAGCAGATGCAGAACCAGATGTTCGGTCTGTACGACATGTTCTCGGGAGGGAACCTGTCGCGGGTGACGATCTTCGCGCTGGGGATCATGCCCTACATCAGCGCGTCGATCATCCTCCAGCTGCTCACCGTCGTCTGGCCGTACCTGGAGAAGCTCTCGAAGGAAGGGGAGCTCGGACGACGCAAGATCACGCAGTACACGCGCTACGGCACGATCTTCCTGAGCGTCGTGCAGGCAGCGGGCATCGCGATCTTCCTCGAGCGGCAGACCAATGTGACCGGTGGACTGCCCCTGGTCTACAACCCGGGGCTCGGCTTCCGGTTGATGACGGTGCTGACGCTGACGACCGGCACCTGCTTCATCATGTGGCTGGGCGAACAGATCACCGAGCGCGGTATCGGCAACGGGATGTCGCTGATCATCTACGCGGGCATCGTCGTCGGCTTCCCGCGTGCGGTCATTCAGACCGTCGACCAGATCAGGACGGGGCAGCTGGGGCTGCTCTCGATGCTCATCCTGCTGGTGGTCATGGCCTTCGTCGTCGCCGCGATCATCTTCGTGGAGCGGGGACATCGGCGCGTCACCGTCCAATACGCGAAGCGCGTCGTCGGCCGCAGGATGTACGGCGGATCGAGCACGCACATTCCGCTCAAGGTGAACACCGGCGGCGTCATCCCGGTCATCTTCGCGTCGTCGATCCTGGCGTTCCCGGCGACCTTCGCGCAGATGTTCCAGGGCCGGACGTGGGCCGACGCCGTCACCACGCAGCTCGGCATCGGGATGCCGCTCTACAACCTGCTGTTCATGGCGGGCATCATCTTCTTCGCGTACTTCTACACGGCGATCATCTTCAATCCGGACGATGTCGCGGAGAACATGCGGAAGTACGGCGGGTTCATCCCGGGCATCCGGCCCGGCAAGCGGACCGCCGAGTACATCGACACGATTCTGACGCGTATCACGCTCGTCGGGTCGCTGTACCTGGCCGTCATCGCCATCCTGCCGCAGTTCCTGCTGAGCGGGTTCAAGGTCGAGCCGATTCCGCTGATCGGCGGCTGGCTCGATGCGGCGCTGCCGCGCTTCGTGACCGAAGGCATGGGCGTACAGTTCTACTTCGGCGGCACGTCGCTCCTGATCGTCGTGGGTGTGGCGATGGACACCGTGCAGCAGGTCGAGAGCCAGCTGATCATGCGGCACTACGACGGCTTCATGAAGAAGACGCGTGTTCGCGGGCGTCGAGGCTGATCGTCGTCGATGGCGCTGAATCTGATCATGCTGGGGCCTCCCGGCGCGGGAAAGGGCACGCAGGCCGAACGGTTCGCCAAGCTTCGTCGGATTCCGAAGATCTCGACGGGTGACATCCTGCGTGAGGCGGTGAAGACCGGAACCGAGGTGGGCAGGCAGGTCAAGGCGGTGATGGAAGCCGGCGAGCTGGTGAGCGACGACCTGATCATCCGGATCGTGGAGGATCGGCTGAACCGCGACGATGCGCGCAGCGGGTTTATTTTGGATGGCTTTCCGCGCACTGTCGCACAGGCGATCGCGTTGGATGCGGTGCTGGTGGGCCGCGCGCCGCTCATCATCGTCGACATCGTGGTGCCGGAGGCGGAGCTGGTGCGGCGTCTGGGCTCGCGACTGACCTGCGCGAACTGCGGCCATCCGGCAACGACCGAGTCGGCGAAGTGCAGCCGGTGCGGCGGACCGCTGACGCAGCGCGCCGACGACAACGATACCGTCGTGCTGGAGCGCCTGAAGGTGTATCACCGGAACACGGCTCCGCTCGTGGAGTACTACCAGGAGCGCCCGACGTTCCGCGTCGTCGACGGCGCGCAGCCGCCGGACGTGGTTGCCGAGATGCTCGTCGAGGCCGTGGACTCGGCCAAGAGCATGGCCGTGCGCGGGTCGGCGCTGTGATCGTGTGTCGCTCGTCGGCCGAGCTCGAGAAGATGCACGCGGCCGGGCGGCTGGTGGGACAGGTGCTCACGGCGCTCACGGCGGCGGTCGCGCCTGGCGTGAGCACGGCGGAGCTCGACCGGATTGCCGAGAAGCTGATCGTCGACGCGGGCGCGGTGCCGGCGTTCAAGGGCTATCACGGCTACCCGGCGACGATTTGCGCGTCGGTGAACGACGAGGTGATTCACGGGATTCCGTCGGACAGACGGGTGCTCGAGCCCGGCGACATCATCGCGATCGACGTCGGCGCGTCGCTCGAAGGGTTCTTCGGCGACAGTGCGGTCACGCTGCCGGTCGGCACCGTGTCCGAGGACGCGGCGTTGCTGCTGCGCGTCACCGAGGAGTCGCTCTACAAGGCGATCGCGCGGGTGCGTCCGGGCGGGCGGGTGTCGGACATCGGCCACGCGGTGCAGCAGCACGTGGAAGCGCACGGATTTTAGGTGGTGCGCGAGTTCGTCGGTCACGGCATCGGACGGCAGATGCACGAAGATCCGCAGGTGCCGAACTA
>JBFXAT010000052.1:0-31974 GCA_050183995.1 Vicinamibacterales bacterium | reverse complement strand
CACGGCGTATGCCACCGCGCACCCTGCGTTTTCGCGGTGTTCGGCGCGGCGGGACCGGCGGATCGGCCGGATTTTCCCCGCCGCGCGGAGTTTCGCGCGCGGACCGCCTGGCCTACTTCGTGATGACGCCGCAGGCGATACGATCCCCGGCGTTGCCGGAGGGATCCGTCATCATGTCGTCCGCGCCGGCGTGGATGACCAGCGCCGTCCCGCCGTTGGCGAAGACCGAATTCGCGTCCGAGCCCATCGAGAGCCCGCTCGCGGTGACCGTGCCCTTCGCGGTCCCGTCCACCACCGAGATGTTGCTCATGTCGCCGGCGTGTGGGCCGTCGGGGTTCTTGAGTCCGTGCTTGCGATTGGCCGGGTTGAAGTGTCCGCCCGCCGACGTGAATCCGGGCGCCTCGCACTTCGGTGTCGCGTGCACGTGGAGCGCGTGCTCGCCGGGCGGGAGCCCCTTCAGATCGAGGGCGATGTTGACCCCGTTGGCGCCTGGCGTCAGCGTGGCGGTGCCGACCGACTGCCCTTTGGCATCCTTGAGCTCGACTTTCGTCGCGCCCTGAGCCCCGAGGCTCGAAACCAGTACCCAGGCACTCAGGCCCAGGGCCGTTGCGTATCCGGCTCGCACTCTCTTCATGTCATCCTCCCCAGCAGGGTCCTCAGACCAGTTCCCTCAAGGATATCCCAGTCGCCCCGGCGGCCCTGGCGCGCGGATTTTTTCCCAAGGGAACCGGTCGCTATACTGACGTCGTGCCGTCTCCCACCGTTCTCATCGTCGATGACGAGCAGCTGATTCGCTGGTCGCTCAAGGACCGACTGTCCGGCGAAGGCTACCGCATCGTCGAGGCCGACACGGCTGCCTCGGCGCTCGCCCGGATCGAGGAGGGCGTGGACCTGGTGCTGCTCGATTACCGGCTGCCGGATGGGGACGGGCTGTCGGTGCTCAGGACGGTCAAGGCCAGGGAGTCGGACACGCTGGTCATCCTGCTGACCGCCTACTCGAGCATCGAGACGGCCGTCGAGGCGATGAAGCTCGGCGCCTACCACTACGCCAACAAGCCCTTCGATCTGGACGAGATTGTGGTGCTCGTGGCCAATGCGCTCGAGACCACGAGGCTTCGCCGTGAAGTCCGGACGCTGCGGGCGAGCCAGGCGCGGCCCTACAGCTTCGACCGCATGGTGGGCGCGAGCGCGTCGACCGTGGCGGTCAAGACGCTGATGCGGCGCGTCGCCTCGAGCCCGGCGTCGACCGTCATGCTCAACGGCGAGAGCGGCACGGGCAAGGACCTGGCCGCGAAGGTCATCCACTACAACAGCGACCGCGCCCAGAAGCCGTTCATGAACATCACCTGCTCGGCGCTGCCGGACACGCTCCTCGAGAGCGAGCTGTTCGGCCACGAACGGGGCGCCTTCACCAGTGCCGATCGACAGAAGCGGGGGCTCCTGGAACTGGCGGACGGCGGTACGGTGTTCCTCGACGAGATCGGCGAGATGGTGCCCGTCCTGCAGGCCAAGCTGCTGCGATTCCTGGAGGAAAAGGCCTTCAAACGGCTCGGTGGGATGGCCGACCTCAAGGTGGATGTTCGCGTGATCGCCGCGACCAACCGGAAGCTCGACGAAGAGGTGCGCGCCGGGAGGTTCAGGGAGGATCTGTTCTATCGGCTGAACGTCCTGCCGATCACGCTGCCGCCGCTTCGAGACCGGGCGGACGACATTCCGGCGCTGGTCGGGTTCTACGTCGACACGTTCAACACGGAGTTCAAGAAGCGCGTGAAGGGCGTTTCGCCCGAGGGCCTGAAGCAGCTGCAGACCTACGGCTGGCCCGGCAACATCCGCGAGCTGCGCAACACCGTGGAGCGTGCCATGCTGCTGGCCGATACGGACGTGCTCGGAGCGGATGATCTCACGACCGGCGGGCATGTCGCCGCCAAGCTGAACGATCGCGTGGAGCTCCCGGCCTCGGGGATCGACCTGGAGCAGCTCGAACGATCGCTGGTGGTGCAGGCGCTCGAGCGGACCCAGTGGAACCAGACGAAAGCCGCGACGCTGCTTGGGCTGAACCGCGATCAGATCCGCTACCGCATCGAGAAGTTCCAGCTGGAGCGCACGTCGGCGTAGGCGCGCTGAGCCCTCAGCGCGGTCCGCGGCACGCCGCAGGTCAGGTCAGGTGTTGAGCTCCGAGCGCTTCGCCGCCCAGCGCCTGGCCCTGAAGGCCGGCTCGCTGTGGCGCGCCGTGACCGGCTCGACGTGGCGGGGGCGGGGCACGCGGACCGGCGGGACTCCGCTCGTGCCGGACGTCTTCGGTCTTGGCGCGAAGAGACAGACGCCAGGGCTGTTTCCGAGAAGGAGGATCCCGCCCAGGTAGTAGCACACGGCAGCCATCGCGAGCGACACCCAGAAACTTCCGACGATGACGAACGCGATGAGGGCGATGGCGAGAAGCGAACCCCCGTCCCATGCCGCGGCAGACCAGCGTTGCCTGGCGTCGGCGAGGACACGCCCGCCCATGAACGGCATCCCCGTTTCGACGAGCGTCAGCCGGAGGGCCGCCGCGGGAGCCGCAACGGGAGCTGGACGCGGCGCGGCCTGAGGTTCGACAGGCGACGGGGGCGCCAATGCCAGCTCCTGGCGAACGTATGGCGCAGGCTGGCCGATGGCTTTGGGCCTGGCTGGCGCCTGGGGCGCGGCGGCCGACGCTGGTTTGCTGGCCGGAGCGGGCTGAGGCGGCATCGGGACCGGTCGCGCCACCGCCGGCGTCGCGGTCGCCGCCGCCGGTCGCACGGCGGTTCCGCCGGTCGTGTCGGCAGGATCGGGAAACCGGCGCAGGAACTCCCGGACGGTCTCTTCGGGGTTGAGCCCGACCGCCTTCGCGTAATCGCGCATGAACGACCGCCGGAATATCCCCGCGGGCCAATGCGACGCGTCGTCGCGTTCGACTTCCTCGAACAGCGACGCCTTGATCTTCGTGCGGGCGGCGATCTCCGCGAGCGAGATGCCGCGCCGTTCACGTGCCTGTCGCAGCTTGTTGCCGAAGCTGTCCGTCATTGAGTGTCGTCGGCCTGGTGTTGCACCAGCCACTGGCGGCTGACGCTGACCTTTTCGAGATAGCTGATGCCGAAGTTGCGCGGCCGCCGCATACGGAGCGCAAACGCCCCCGCAACAACCGTCAGGCAAGCCATCGAGATCGCGGCAATGATGCTCATCATGGCACCCTGATGCGCCGAGCGTTGCGTGGTGCGCCGTGCTCGTCGAAGACGAGCGGCGCTAGCGTAGCTGGTTGTGTCGCACCGCTTCAAGGTCAACTGTGATCTTTTTCGCACCGATCGTTCGCGGCGCTCCCTCCCGGCGACCGCCGGCTCCCGCGATCTCATTCGATTTTCACCGATCCCGGTCGCGCGTGGCTGATCGGCCGTCCGCGGCGCGGGCGAGCGCGACCATCATCGCGCTCACCCACACGTTGGCTCGCCGTGCGCTTACATGCTCGGGCAGGTGGACGCGAGCATCCTGACCGAGGTCACCTGCACGTGTTGCTGGGCGGCGGACGACGCCATGGCGCCGCTGCCGGAGCTCCCAGAGGCGGATCCGCCCGTCGCGGAGCCGGCACCCGCTGTTCCGGTCGTGGAGCCTCCCGCCGCCGGCGCGCCTGGCGTGGAGGCGCCAGGGGTCGTAGGAGTCGTCGCGCCGGCACCACTGGCGCCGGTCCCGGACATGGAACCGGTCCCGGACATGGAAGCCGAGCCGATCGTGCCCGTCACTTCCACCTGATGGCCGCTGTGCTGGGACAGCTCCGACTCACGTCCCTGCAGGATGTAGGTCGATCCACGGCTCATGGCGGCGCCTCCGCTCGTTGCGCCGCCCGCCGTTGAACCGCCCGCCGTTGAACCGGTCGTGCCGCTCGTGGAAGAGGCGCCGCCCGTCGATGCCGCGCCTCCAGTGGAAGTCGATGTCGCGCCTCCAGCGGAAGACGTACCGGCGCTGCCCGGCGACCCGCCCGCCATTCGCGCGTTCGTCAGCATGAACTGCCGGCTCGACGAACCGGCCGTTGACGCCGCGCCCGCCGTGCCGCTCGTTCCTGTCGCTCCCGCGCCTGTCGCTCCCGCGGCGCTCGAGCCGCTCCCGCTCTGCAGGCAACCGGTCAATGTCACCGTGCGGTTGCCGCTCTGACCCGATGTCGTGTTCTGACTCTGCGAGGTCGCCTGTGCCGACATCGTCACCGCACAGCCGAGCGCGATCGCGAACGTTGCTCCGGTCCATAGTCTCTTCATGGAAACTCCTCCCAAATCCAACGAAGGCGATGGCTGCAACGAAGGCGCCACACCATGGCGGACCGCTGTCAAGGCATTCGTGCAGTTGGGCTGAGAACCGGCAGTGACCTTCTTGCATCCCTCTGTCGCGAGACGCAACTCTGCGGAATGCCAGGCCGGAAGGTGGGACCGGGAAGACCCGGCTGTCATCGAGAGTGTTAACGTGAGCTGATGGATGCGTTCCTGACATCGGGAGGGCTGCTGGCCCTCACCACGTTGACCTTCCTCGAGATCGTGCTTGGCGTGGACAACGTGATCTTCATTTCGATCCTGTCTGGCAAGCTGCCGGAGGCGCAGCAGCCGAGGGCGCGGCGTATCGGTCTCCTGGCCGCCATGTTCATGCGCATCGTGCTCCTGCTGTCGATTGCCTGGATTGCGACACTCACGGCGCCCCTGTTCACCGCGTACGGCCACGGCATCTCGGGTCGGGACCTCAACCTTCTCGCCGGCGGTCTGTTCCTCCTCGCCACGGCGACCATCGAGATTCACGATCGGCTCGAAGGCGAGGAGGGGCACGGAACGACGTCGGTGCCGCCGTCGTTCGGCGCCGTGATCGCGCAGATCATGGCGCTGGACATCGTGTTCTCGCTGGACTCGGTGATCACCGCCGTCGGCATGGCCGAGCACCTGAGCATCATGGTGGCCGCGGTCGTCATCTCAGTGGCGGTGATGATGTGGGCGGCCGACCCCATCAGCGCGTTCGTGGGTCGCCACCCGACCGTGAAGGTGCTGGCGCTGTCGTTCCTGCTGTTGATCGGCATGTCGCTCGTCGGCGACGGGCTGGGCATGCACATTCCCAAGGGCTACATCTACTTCGCGATGGGCTTCTCCGTGTTCGTCGAGATGGTCAACCTGCGCGTGCGCAAGGCGGCCGAGCCGGTGCAGCTGCGGAGGCGCTATCCCGCGCAGGACGCATAGTCCACGGGCGCCAGGCCGAGCCTGCCCGGCCACGGTCAAGGTATCTCGCTTGCAGAGTCTGGTCGCGGGAGGACACATGCGACAGACATTCATCGCGGGAGCGGCGGTACTCGCGTTCTCGATCGCGACCTCGGCTGCGCAGTCGGGCAGCGCGTCGCAATCTGGCGTCGAGACGCAGGAGGCGGGCACGATCACCGTGTCCGGCTGTCTCGAGCGCGCCGATCAGCTGATCCAGTCAGCGTCGAACTCGCTGGGCACGACCGTCGGCAGCCAGGACTTCGCGCTCATCAAGGCGACGGCTGCGGGCGGCACTGCTCCTGGATCCGTCGGCACTTCGGGCTCCGGCCCGGTGGCCGCCGGGAATCCCCACAGCACCGCCGAGCTCGGCAACGTCTTTCTGCTCAGGGGAAAAGACGAGATGTTCAATCCGCACGTGGGACAGGAGGTGGAAGTCGTCGGGAAGCGGATCACACCTCCGACCATCGATCCGACCACGGCTGTACCCGCACGCGCGCCGCTGCTGCGCGTGGAGTCGGTGAAGACGCTTGCGGCCGTGTGTTCGCGTTAGACGCTACGTGCCGGTGTGGCCGAAGCCGCCCTCTGCCCGGGCCGTGTCCGGCAACGTGTCGGTTTCGTTCCACACCACCCGTTCGACCGGCGCGACGATGAGTTGCGCGATGCGCATGCCGGGCGTGACGGTGAACGCCTCGCGGCCGTGGTTGACGAGCACGACCCGCACTTCGCCGCGATAGTCGCTGTCGATCGTGCCCGGCGCGTTGAGCACGGTGACGCCGTGTTTCGCGGCCAGGCCCGATCGCGGCCGCACCTGCGCCTCGAACCCTGGCGGGACGGCCATGGCGAACCCGCACGGCACCATCGCGTGTTCGCCCGGCGGGAGGGTCAGCGCCGCGGGGATCGCGGCGGCGAGGTCCATGCCGGCGGCGCCGGCCGTTGCGTACGTCGGAAGGATCGCGTCGGGCGAGAGCCTGCGGATGGCGATGTTCAGCGCGCTCACGCTCAGTTCTCGTCCGTGTGTGTCGTGCCCGGCAAGAGCGGCAGCGCGGTGTCGGCGCCCCTGAGCAGCCCGGCCTTCATGTACGTGATCAGCTTTTCCCGCGTGTCGGCAATGTCGAGATTGCGCATCGTGAGCTGGCCAATGCGATCCTGCGGCGTGAACTCGCCTTCGCCCTTCTCCATCGTCAGGCGCTCGGGCTTGTACGTGAGATTCGGACTGGCGGTGTTCAGGATCGAGTAGTCGTTACCCCTCCGCAACTCCAGCGTGATCTCGCCGGTGACGGCGCGTGCCACCCAGCGCTGGGCCGTCTCGCGGAGCATCATCGCTTGCGGGTCGAACCACCGACCCTGGTAGAGCAGCCGTCCGAGCCGCCGGCCCATGTCGCGATACTGCTCGATCGTGTCCTCGTTGTGGATGCCGGTGACCAGCCGCTCGTAAGCGATGTGGAGCAACGCGAGTCCGGGCGCCTCGTAGATGCCACGGCTCTTCGCCTCGATGATGCGGTTCTCGATCTGATCGCTCATGCCCAAGCCGTGGCGGCCGCCGATCGCGTTGGCGTCGAGCATCAGCTGCACCGGGTCGTCGTATGAGATTCCGTTCAACGCCACGGGTTGGCCTTCCTCGAACCGAATCGTCACCGTCTCTCGCGCGACGGCCACATCGTCGCGCCAGAAGGCGACGCCCATGATCGGTTCGACGATCGTCATACCCTTGTCGAGCTGTTCGAGGTCTTTGGCTTCGTGCGTGGCGCCGAGAATGTTGGAGTCGGTGGAGTAGGCCTTCTCGGTGCTCATGCGATACAGGAGGCCGGCCTTCTGCATGTACTCGGACATCTCGCGGCGTCCGCCGAGCTCGTCGATGAAGCGCTGATCCAGCCAGGGCTTGTAGATTCGCAGGTTCGGATTCGCGAGCAGTCCGTAGCGATAGAACCGCTCGATGTCGTTCCCCTTGAACGTGCTCCCGTCTCCCCAGACGTGCACGTCGTCTTCCTTCATGGCGATCACGAGCATCGTGCCGGTGACGGCGCGCCCGATCGGCGTCGTGTTGAAGTAGGTGACGCCGGCGGTCGAGATGTGGAACGCGCCGCACTGGAGCGCTGCGATCCCTTCGCTGACCAGCTGTCGTCGGCAGTCGACCAGCCGCGCCTTCTCGGCGCCGTACTGCAGCGCGCGCCGCGGAATGTCGTCGTAGTCCGGCTCGTCGGGCTGGCCGAGATTGGCCGTGTAGGCGTAGGGAATCGCTCCCTTCGCCCGCATCCAATGCAGCGCCGCGCTGGTATCGAGCCCTCCGGAGAACGCGATGCCGACCTTCTGGCCGGCGGGAACTGACTGAAGGATGTTCGCCATTGATCGATATACTACCCGCTCGCCCGCGCGGCTCGGCTGTTCGCGTCGCGTACCCGGCCTCCTTGAAGTGCGCGCGTTTCGCATGTGCGCGCTCCGACCCGCCGTCGCGTCCCGGGTCCGATCGCGCGGCTCACACGTGCCCGTCGCGCCCGGCCATTTACGCGTTCCTGACGCGTCCGCCTTCCGCCGCCTCGGGCTGCCGAAAAGTCTCTCCCGGCTGCGTGAAAGTGGTTGGCGTCGCCTGGACAGGGCGGTAAGCTGAGGACCCGAGCATCAGCGGCCCTCCGTGTCACTGCGACGTGATCGAGTCACCCACGTCGCCGCCGGCCGCGGTTCGCCAGTCGGAAAAGGGAAGCAGCAAGGAGGCGTATGCGGATCTCACGAACTCTGTCCCAGGCAGTGGCGCTCAGCGCGGCGATCAGCGTCGCGTCACCCGCAATGTATGCGCAGGGCCAGACGCGCCCGGCATCCGCGGGGAACGTCCCGCCGAAGTTGGACGCGTACAAGAAGGAAGCGGCTGCGGAAGTGGACAACATGGCCACGTTCACGCAGCAGATGGTCGACCAGATCTTCAGCTACGGCGAGCTCGGGTTCCAGGAGGTCGAGACGACGAAGTACGTCACGGACATCCTGCGCAAGAACGGGTTCACGGTCCAGGAGAACCTGGCGGGCATCCCGACGGCGTGGATGGCGACGTGGGGATCGGGCAAGCCGGTGATCGCGCTCGGCTCGGACATCGACTGCATTCCGCAGGCATCGCAGAAGCCCGGCGTGGCCTGGCACGAGCCGCTGATCGAAGGCGCGCCCGGGCACGGTGAAGGGCACAACTCGGGCGTGCCGCTGAACATCACCGCCGCGCTGGCCGTGAAGAAGATCATGGAGCGCGACAAGCTGCCCGGCACGCTGCGGATCTGGCCGGGCGTCGCCGAGGAACTGCTCGGGACCAAGGCCTACTACGTCCGCGAAGGGGCGTTCAAGGACGTGGACATCGCGCTGTTCGCGCATGTCGGCGCCGACTTCAACGCCAGCTGGGGCGACGGCGCCGGCAACGGCCTGATCTCGGTCGAATACATGTTCAAAGGCGAGAGCGCACACGCGGCGGGAGCCCCCTGGCGCGGCCGCTCGGCGCTCGACGCGGCCCAGTTGATGGACATCGGCTGGAACTACCATCGCGAGCACATGCGGCTGCAGCAGCGGTCGCACGCCGTGTTCAGCAACGGCGGCGACCAGCCGAACGTCGTTCCGCCGACGGCGTCGATCTGGTACTACTTCCGCGAAACGACCTACGAGAACATCAAGGACATGTGGGAAACCGCGGACAACATGGCGAAGGGCGCAGCGCTGATGACCGGCACCGAGGTCACCTCGCGCGTGCTCGGCTCGGCCTGGCCGCAGCACATGAACAAGGCGATCGCCGAGGCGATGCACTCCAACATCGAGAGCGTCGGGCTGCCCACGTGGACCGACGCCGACCAGACGCTCGCCAAGGCGCTGCAGCACGAGCTGAAGGTTCCCGAGACCGGGCTCGTCACCACGGTGAGCCCGCTGCGCGGCCGCGAAGAGATTCCCGACGACGACAAGCGCGGCGGCGGATCGGACGACGTCGGCGATATCTCCTGGAACGTGCCGACCGTGACGCTGCGTTATCCGGCGAACATCCAGGCTGGGCCCGGCCACAACTGGGCGAACGCGGTCGCCATGGCGACCCCGATCGCGCACAAGGGAACGACGGCCGGCGCGAAGGTCCAGGCGATGACGCTGCTCGACATCCTGACGCGCCCCGAGCTCGTCAAGGCCGCGTGGGACTACTTCAACAACGTGCAGACCAAGGATCGGAAGTACACGCCGCTGCTGCGTGCCGAAGACCAGCCGGCGATTTGGTTGAACAAGGAAACGATGGAGAAGTACCGGCCGGAAATGCGGAAGTACTACTTCGATCCGACCAAGTACAAGACCTATCTCGAGCAGCTTGGCATCCAGTACCCGACGGTGCGCAAGAGCTCGACCTCCGATCAGCAGTAGACAACCCGTCGCAGGCGACAAAGGCTCGAAGATCCTCGGGATCTTCGAGCCTTTGCTGCGTCTGTGGCGTTCCCCGTGGTCGGGGGGCGGCCGCCGTGTTGGGGATGGTTCCGCGCGCCGCCGTCTCCTACTGCGCCCCTGACGTGCGCGTCGTCGACCGCGCCGCCGAGACCGGGCTTCGCAACGCCTTCCCGGGCTTGGCACCCGTATGCTCGCCCTTGTCGATCACGACCGTCCCGTTGACGATCACAAACGGCACGCCCTTGGCGTAGGACTTGGTCTTCTCGAACGAGTTGGTCTCGCCGACGGTCTTGGGATCGAACACGACCACGTCTGCCGCATACCCTTCGCGAACGAGGCCGCGATCCTTCAGCGCGAGGATCTGTGCGGGCAGGCTCGTCATCTTGCGGACCGCGTCTTCGAGGGTGAGGACCTTCTCGTCGCGCACGTAATGCCCGAGCACGCGGACCGCCGTGCTGTAGTTGCGCGGATGCGGCACGCCGGGGGCATCGAGATTGATCGCCGAACCGTCGCTCGCGATCGAGACCCAGGGCTGCGTCATGACGTGGCGGACGTCTTCCTCCGACATCGTGTGGAACATCCCCGAGATCCGCCCGCCGTCTTCAGCCATGAGCGTGATGCAGGTGTCGGCCGGATCCGCGTCGCCCCGCTGCTTCGCGATGTCTGCGATGCGCATCCCCTCGTACTTCGCGTTGCCTGGCGATCCGGCGCGGCCCATCACGATGCCTTCCCACCATCCGTGCTCCTTCGCCCAGGTGATGAAGTCCTTGTCGGTCTTGATGCGCGCCCGAACGGCCGGATCCTTGAGGCGCTCGGCGAACTTCGCCGGTCCGCCCTCACGCGCCCACACGGGGAAGAAGGCGCTCCAGCCGTGGTTCATCGCCGTGTACGGGTACTGGTTCGCCGTCACGTCGAGCCCGCGCGCACGCGCCGCCTCGATCATGTCGGTGTACTTCCCCACGGTGCCCCAGTTGTCCCGTGCGCGGATCTTCAGATGGAAGATGTGCACGGGAATCTTCGCTTCCTCCGCTACGCGGATCGCGAAGCGGAGCTCCTTCTCCTGCTCGAAGCCTTCGCTGCCGATGTGCGACGTGTAGTTGCCGCCCTTCGACGCGGCGACCTTCGCCATTTCGACAATCTCGTCCGGGTGTTCGGGTCCTCCGCTCTCGAAGCGTGTGACGAGCCCCCATGCGCCCTCGTCCATCGATCGGGCCACCAACGCCTTCATCTTGTCCAGTTCGGCCGGCGTGGCGGGTCGCGGATCGTAGCCCATCACCACCCGGCGCACCTGTTCGGCCGAGACGTGCGAGATGACGTTCATGGAGATCCCCTGCCGCTCGAGGCGGGCGAAGTACTCGGTGAACGTGGTCCAGTCCTGGGTCACCCCGTCGACGGTGTCCCGCGGCAGGCCGTCGCGCGGCGCCGCCGATGAGCTCTCGCCCATGATGTCCAGCGTGACGCCCTGTCGAATCTTGCTCTGGGCGGTGCCGTCCTGCACGAGGGGGATTTCGGAGTGCGTATGGAGATCGATGAAACCGGGCGAGACGACGAGGCCGGTGGCGTCGATCGTCCGCGTCGCCGCCGCGCCGGTGAGCCGGCCGACTGCGGCAATCCGGCCGTTCGCGATGGCGACATCGCCCGCGAACCAGGGGTTTCCGGTGCCGTCCACGATGTGGCCGTTGCGGATCAGCAGGTCATAGGCGCCCGTTTGGGCGGTGATGTGAGACGAGGTCGCGAGTGCGAGGCTGACGGCGGCAACGCCTGCCAGAACTCGCCTGGCCGTGAACATAGGCAATCCTCCGGGGGACCATGCTACACGCCGCTGTTCGCGAGGCGACCGAAAAACCGTCCGCAATTCCGGTTACATGCCCCTGCGCTGCCTCTCGCTCTCCTCCTGCCCTCTGTGCCGTCACGCTGCGTGGCTCCGGCGCAGCTTCTCGACAGCGCGGGTCTCGATCTGTCGCACGCGCTCGCGGGAGAGGCCGAGCCGGCGGCCCACCTCCGCCAGCGTGTACTCGCGGTCCGCAGCGAGGCCGAAGCGCAACCGCAGCACCTCCTGCTCTCGATCGCTCAGCGGCTGCATCGCTTCCTCGATGCGTTCCGCGAGCTCGCGGCCGATCGCTTCGTCTTCGGGTGAGGGGATCGTCCGGTCCCGGATGAAGGCGCCGATCGCCTGTTCTTCGCTTTCGCCAGAGGGAGCGTCGAGCGAGTAGGGCTGCCGCGCCGCCTCCAGTAGCAGGCGAACCTTGTCGGCGGACATGCCCAGTCTGGCGCCGAGATCGGCCTCGGAGGGGTCGCGGCCGGTCGACTCGCGCAGGGCTCGTCGCGTCCGTTCGATCTTGCCGATTGCTTCCACGGCGTGAACGGGGAGACGAATGGTCCGGCCGTAGTCGGCGACTCCCCGAGAGACGGCTTGGCGGATCCACCACGTGGCATAGGTCGAGAACCGGAGCCCGCGCGACGGCTGAAAGCGGTCAACCGCCTTCATGAGCCCGATGTTGCCCTCCTGGATGAGGTCCAGGAGCGACAATCCCCGATTCGCATACCGCTTCGCGATCGACACGACCAGCCGGAGGTTCGACTCGATGAGCTGCTGTTTGATCGCCCGCAAGGCCGAGTCGGCGGCGAGCACGCCGTTCACCCGCTCCATGAAGCGCTCCGGCGGCAGGCCGGTCCGCTCCGCGAACGCCGGGTGCTCCGATCGGCGGTTGCTTGCGGGTATGGCGACCGCTGCCAGATGCGTGACGATTTCCTCGATGACCGACGGCCGGATCGGTTGACGCGACAGCGCGCGGGCGATGAGCCGCTGCGCGCGGGCTGCTCGTGCCGTCTCGCGATCGTCCTCGCTGCCGGTCTCGGTCCATTCGAGACAGGACCACGCCCGGAGACGATCCGCACGCGCAATCGCGCGCAGGACGGGGTCGACCCTCGCCGGCTCCATCTCGCCTCCGTCCGGCAGCAGCACGAGCTCGGCTGCCGTCGCCTGGCCCGAACGCACGAGATTGGCCAACTCGCTCAACGTATGGATCGCGCAAGGCAACCCCGCCAACGACGCGATGACCTCGCGCCGGGCCGCGTCCAGACGCCGGCCGATCTCCGCCTCTTCCTCGGGCTTCAGCAGAGGGCGCTGGCCGACCTCGCGCAGGTATTTGCGGACCAGGTCGCCATCCACAGTCGCTTCTTCGCCGCTGCGCTCCCTCCCGTCAGTCGCGCTCTCGGAGGAATCAGCGTCCTCGGACGAACCAGAGTCGTCTGACCCCTCGGCCGTCCCATCCTCAACGGGCTGGGACGAGAGCGCTTCGGGCTCTTCGTCTGCGAGCAGGCGCTCCGGTGGCGTGTCGAGCTCGTCTGCAGCGCTGGGTGTGTCTTCCTCCGATGAGGACGAAGAAAGGCCGTAGCTCCGTGCACGCGTGCGCCAATCGAGCACACGGCGTTGGGAAGGAGGCTCGGTCCAATCGACGACAGGAGTGGTGCGAGCTTTTCTGGGGGCCACGCCGCAGCGTTTGCAAGCCGGGCTCCAGCCTCGCGACCGGTGTTGATTCATGCTGCCCAGCTAAAGCAACATGTCCTGCCGCACGCAGCGGGCGCTGTCGGTCGAGTGCGAAGGCGCAACCGGCGGCTGACGTTCGGGACAAAGGAGCCGATGATGAGCCATGAAGAGATGCGCGGCCGCGAGCTGCAGACGCCTTTCCGGATGACACGGCGCAGCGTGCTCCTGTCGCTCCCGATGTTCGCCGCAGCCCGATCGGCGCTGCACGGGCAGAGCAGCGCGCCGAGCCTGAAGCTGCGAGCCATCAATCACATGACGCTCGCGGTGGCCGACCCGAAGCGAACACTCGAGTTCTATCAGGGGCTCTTCGGTCTGCAGGTGCACGCGCGGCAGGGCGCCACCACCGTGCTGCGCGTCGGTGACGGTCCGCAGTTCATCGCGATCGGCGCCGTCGCGGCCGGTGTCCGTCCGAGCATCACGCACTACTGCGTGACCGTCGAGGACTTCGACGTGGACCGAATCGTCAAGGTGCTCGCCAGCCACGGCGTCCAGCAGTCGAACGCAAATGGACCCATGAAGGTCCGCGTTCGGATGCGCGGTCCAGAGGCGGGTGGCGCACCAGGCGGCACGCCGGAGATCTACCTCGGCGATCCCGACGGCGTCATCGTTCAGCTGCAGGACCCGCGGTATTGTGGCGGCGGCGGTGCGCTGGGCGATGTCTGCGCGCCCGAGGGCACGCCGCGCAAGGGGCTGCTGGCGGTCAAGGACTACAGCCACTTCACGATCTCGTCCAGCGACTCGGCGCGATCGAACGCTTTCTACAAGGAGGTGTTCGGCGCGTCCATCCGCTCCTTCCAGGGACCGACCGCTCCGACGATGGCCGTCGGACCCGCGGTGCAGTTCATCATGTTCAGCGGCGGCGGCGCCGCCGGGCGCGCGGGAGGGCCGCCTGCCCCGCCAAGGCCGACCGGAATCAATCACGCCTGCCTGAACATGGAACGTTTCAATCCCGACCAGGTGATCAAGGCGCTCGAGAGCTTCGGCTTGACGCCGAGGGAATCCCAGACGACGCCGGTGGCGCCGATGCGCCACTACATCAGCATGCGCATGGAGAATCGCGGTGGCGCTCCCGGCGGCACACCGGAGCTGTACTTCACCGATCCCGATGGCCTGCTGATGCAGCTCCAGGACGTCAAATATTGCGGCGGCGGCGGATTCCTCGGCGACGCCTGCCCGCCGGTCGGCTAGCCGCGTGAGCGAGCCGCTGCTGCAGTTGAACGACGCCACCGTCGTGAAGGGTGGCGTCCGCGTGCTCGATCGGCTCTCGCTCACGATCCGAAAGGGTGAGCACACCGCTATCCTTGGTCCCAACGGCGCCGGGAAGACGACGTTGATCAACCTGCTCACGCTGGAGGACCGTCCGCTCGCGAGCCCGAGCGGCGAGCCGGCCGTGACGGTCTTCGGTCGCGAGCGCTGGCACGTATTCGAATTGCGCAAGCAGCTCGGCATCGTGTCGGCGAGCCTGCATCAGCGGTTCGCGTCGGGTCACAGCGCAGGCCCAATCCAGGGTGAGGACGCCGTTGTCTCCGGGTTCTTCGCCACGCAGGGATTCCTCGTCAACATGGACGTCACCGGTGCCATGCGCGAGCGTGCGCGCGAGGTGCTCGCGCGCGTCGGAGCATCGCATCTGGCCGCGAAGACCGTCGACTCGATGTCCACCGGCGAAGCCAGGCGCGTGCTCATCGCGCGCGCGCTGGTGACCGGCCCCCGCGCGCTGGTGCTCGACGAGCCCACCACCGGCCTCGACGTCGTCGCGCGCCATCGCTTCCTGGAGATGGTGCGTGGGCTTGCGCGCGCCGGGACCACCATCGTGTTGATCACTCATCACGTCGAAGAGGTCATTCCGGAAGTGCGGCAGGTCGTGTTCCTGGACGCTGGCCGCGTGGTGGCGGCGGGTGCGTCAGAGGAACTGCTCACGGACGAGCGTCTGTCGACGTTGTTTGGGGCCCCGGTGCACGTCGAGCGCGCGAACGGGTACTTTCACGCGCGCGCGTGAACCCGTGCCAGCTGGCTTGCCGCTCGGGCAGACCCGCGACGCGACGGGCTAGCGCGTCCCGCCGAACTCGCGCGCTCCACCGAACGTGTTCATCAGCAGTGGCGTCAGCTCGTGCATCTGCGCGAGCGTGCCGGGCGGGGGCGTCAGTCCGCGTCCGAAGCCTCGGCGCAGCAGCGACTCCACGATGTCCTCGCGCGTGGTGATGATGTGCACGGGGACGTTCCAGGAAGCGCCTTCTCCCGCCACCAATGCCGGAGGCTGATGATCGCCTATCAGGATCAGCAGGCTGTCACGGCTGCTCGGCTGGCGCAGGAAGCCGGCGAGCATGCGGTAGGCGTATCCCACCGAGCCGAGGTAGGCAGGCGAGAGGTTCAGCCAATCCGGTTCGTCGAGGTACGCGCGGGTGAGGTCGGCCTCGTCGAACGGATCCGGCGTCACCACGCGCGCCCAGTCCCGCTGGTAGGGAGGCCGCGGGCTGAAGGGCATGTGCGTCGTGATCGTGGGGAAGAACACGAAGCGCGGAGCACGATCTTGGCGCGTGAGCTCCTCCTGCCGGAGTTGTGCGAGCGTGAACTGGTCGGGGAGATCCCACCACCCGAAGGGCGGACCCTCGTAGTGAAGACGCTCGCCGTTGTAGATGTCGTTGAAGCCGTAGAACGCGCCCTCCGGCCAGGAGGAACGGAGTCCTGGCATCACGGCAATCGTGCGATAGCCGTGCGCCGCGAACGCGCTGACCAGCGTCGGGCGCTTCTCCGTCATGAGCAGCGCGTTGGCATCGGGGTCGGCGATCCGCAGTCCGGAGAGGAAGCTGATGTGCGCAAACCACGAGGAGCCGCCGAAGGTGGGTGATTCCACGAAGGCGGATACGACAGAACGGCCTGTGTCGGCGAGCGCCGCCGCCAGCTCTGCCCGCGGTTCCTCAAGTTGGCTGGCGAACGCAGGGTTCTCGAACGTCACCGCGCCATACGACTCCAGGAAGAACAGCAGCACGTCCGCGCCGTCCAGGCGCTCGAGCGGGGCGTCCAGCACAGGGCTGGCCGGCAGTGCGGTCGTTCCCGCGAGCGCGGTCACGACGAGCTTGGCCTGTCGCGCGTAGACCTGCGTGACCGGCTTCGGAAACACGCGGCGCTCGTCTCCGAGGAGATCCACCCCGAAGGCCCCAGACACCTGCAGCGCATAGCCCACCAGCGCGAGGCCCGCCATGCCGCCGAGCACCGCACGGCCGCGGCGCTCCGCCAGCGCGGCGAGTAGCTGCCCGAACGCCCACCGCATCGCGGCCGCGAGCAGCGCGAGCAGCAGCAACGCCGCGATTCCCGCCGTGATGCCCAGCAGGACCGCGCGCTTCGAGGCTCCGGCGAGCATGCGCGCGACGTCCGGCAGGAACTGCGTGTCCCAATACAGATTCAGCTCGCGTCCCCACAGGGCCGGGGCGGTGACGTCGATGTAGCGGCCGAGCGCCAGCACGAGCCACACGCCCGTCAGCACGCGCGCGAGCCGGCGCGCCCGTGTGTGCGCGACGTGCAGAGGAAGGATTATCGCGAGGCCGGCGATCAGGAACGCCAGCTCCGCGGATGGCTCGCCGCGCCACGACACGGCTGGCGTTGGCCACAAGGTCTGAAACGTCAGCGCGGCATTCAGGAAGAGCACTGCGACGACGCGTGATGCGAGCGTGCGCCAGTCAGGCATGCTGGCGCCTCAGCCACACGACGTCGACCAGGAACGAATAGAGGAGCGCCGCGAGCGTCAGGGCCGCGAGCCCCACGGCCGTGCCGTCCGCCAGCAGCGGCGACAGCACCGCCCCGAGTCCGACCACCTGCACGACGCACATCGCCTGCCGGCGCCGGCTCGGGGGCAGTGGTGCCGCGAGCCATCGCCACACGGACGCGGCCCCGAGGAACAGATAGCGCATGCAGCCGGCCAGCACGATCCAGACACCGGCCTTGCCGGCCTGCCACACGAGGAGCGACAGTACGAGCACCAGGAGCGCGTCCACTTCCATGTCGTACCGGGCGCCGAACGCGCTGCTCGCGCCGGACCGGCGTGCGAGCCATCCATCCGCGCCGTCGAGCACGACCGCGATCACGGTCAGCGCCGCCGCGTAGGCCGTGGTCGTGGCGCCAGACGGCTCGCCAAGCGTCGCCCCGATCAACGCGAGCAGCCACACACGGGTCGTCGTCACGACGTTCGCGGCTCCGAAGCTCGGATGCGGATGCGAGTCCACCAGGCCGCCGGCAGCAGCCAGTGCCACGGCCGAGAAGATCGCCGCGGCCTTCACCGGATAGAGCACGCCGAGGCGCAGCAGGTAATGGTTGGCGGCGGCTGCCGCGAAGGCCGCGCCGATTGCCCCGAGCACCACGACCGAGATCGCCTGCGCGCGGAGCGGTTGTTCCGGGAGACGCCACGGCCAGGACATCGTGAGGGTGTGTCGATCCTTCCTCGATGATTGTATCGCGCGCTCGGAAGGGACCAGAATGGGCCGTGGCACAGCTCATGACCCGCGCCTTCTGGATCACCGCGCCCGGCAGCGGCGAGATCCGCGCCGAGCCGATTCGGGAGCCGGAACGCGCGCAAGCGCGTGTGCGCACGCTCTATTCCGGGATCAGCCGCGGCACCGAGTCGCTCGTCTTCAACGGGCAGGTGCCGGTCGGCGAGCGCGCGCGCATGCGTGCGCCATTTCAAGAGGGCGATTTTCCGGCGCCGGTGAAGTACGGCTACTCCAACGTCGGCGTTGTCGAGGCAGGATCGGACAATCTGGTCGGGCGCGTGGTGTTCTCCCTGTTTCCTCACCAGACCGCCTTCGTTGCACCCGAGACCGCGCTCCACGCCGTACCGGACGAGGTGCCGCCGGAGCGGGCGGTGCTTGCCTCGAACATGGAGACCGCGCTGAACGGCGTGTGGGACTCGGATGCGAAGCCGGGAGACCGCATCGTCGTGATCGGCGGCGGTGCCGTGGGCTGCCTCGCCGCGTGGCTTGCCGGGCGGATACCGGGCACGGAGGTCTGTCTCGTCGACGTGAATCCGGCGCGCGCCGGAATCGCAGCGCGGCTCGGGGTCACCTTCGCGGCACCGGCGGAGGCCCCCGCGGAGGCGGATCTGGTGGTGCACGCCAGCGGAACCTCGGAGGGTCTCGAGCGCGCTCTTCAGTGCGCGGGCTTCGAGGCGACGATTGTCGAGCTGAGCTGGTTCGGCGCGCGCACGGTGTCCCTGACGCTGGGCGGAGCCTTCCATGCACGCCGGCTGAGGATCCAGTCGTCGCAGGTCGGACAGGTGGCGACGGTGCAACGTCCGCGGTGGGACCATGCCAGGCGCCTGCGGCTGGCGCTCTCGCTGCTGCGCGCGCCGGAGCTCGATGCCTTGATCACCGGCGAGAGCGCCTTCGAGGATCTGCCACGGGTCATGGGTGAACTGGCTCGCGGATCGACGGACGCCATCTGCCACCGAATCCGGTACTGACATAATCGACGGTCATGTACAGCGTTTCGGTCCGCGATCACTTCATGATCGCCCACAGCTTTCGCGGTGACGTCTTCGGTCCGGCGCAGCGCCTTCACGGGGCCACCTACGTGGTCGACCTCGAGTTCCGGCGCGCAGAGCTCGACGCGGACGGCATCGTCGTGGACATCGGTCTCGCGCTCGGGACGCTCTCGCAGGTGCTCGCGGGCTTGAACTTCCGCAACCTGGACGACGAGCCGGCGTTCGCGGGGCGCAATACGACGACCGAGTTCCTCGCGCGCGCGATCTTCGATCGTGTCGTCGAGGCCATTCACGCGGACCGGCTCGGGCCTCATGCGTCCGGCATCAGCAGCCTTCGCGTGACGCTGCACGAGTCCCACGTCGCGTGGGCGGCGTTCGACGGTCCGATTCCGCCGCGTCGTTGATGGCGCCGCGCCGCCTCATCCTCGTCGTTCCAGGCGAGATCGGGACGCGTACCGGCGGCTACGAGTACGACCGCCAGATCATCGCGGGTCTTCGCGCGCGCGGGTGGGACGTGTCGATCGTGTCGCTCCCGGGCGCGTATCCGTGGCCGTCCGAGACGGATCGAGCCGAGGCGGACCACGCGTTGGCTTCGATACCAGACGCGTCGCTGGTGGTGGGAGACGGGCTTGCGTTTGGTGCGTTGCCTGGGGAGCTGGCGCGGCACCGCGATCGCCTGACGCTGATCGCGCTGGTGCACCATCCGCTGGGCCTGGAGACGGGATTGTCCCCGGAGCAGGCGGCGCAGCTCGACACGTGCGAGCGTCGGGCGCTCGCGTCCGTTCGCATGGTCGTGGTCACGTCACGCCTGACCGTGGACGCCGTTTGCGCGCTCGGCGTCGAACGGCGCCGGATCGGCGTGGTCGAACCGGGGACCCGGCGCGCGCCGCTTGCCGGCGCGTCGAGCCCCGGAGCGCCGACGCGGCTGCTCTGCGTGGCGTCGGTGGTGCCGAGGAAGGGGCACGCGGTGCTCTTCGACGCACTGTCGACGCTCACCGATCTTCCCTGGCGGCTCGAGTGTGTCGGTAGCACGCAGCGCGATCCCGGGCTCGCCGAAGCCCTGCGCCGGCAGGTGGCCATCGACGGATTGACCGAACGAATCGCATTCGTGGGTGAGCTCGAGGGTTCCGCGCTGGAGTCGGCGTACGCCGCGGCGGATCTGTTCGTCTTCCCGACGCGCTACGAAGGCTACGGAATGGTCGTGGCGGAGGCGCTTGCGCGAGGCATTCCGGTCGTCAGCACGCCGACCGGCGCCATTGCCGATCTTCTCGGCGGCGATGACCCGGCCGGCCGGCTGGTGCCGCCCGACCATGCGGCCGCCTTGGCCGAGACGCTTCGCGACCTCATGACCGATCGCTCGGCGCTCGCGTCACTACGCGCCGCAGCGCTGCGAGCGCGTGACCGGCTGCCCACCTGGGCCGAGGCGAGCCGCCGGTTCGAGTCGGTGCTGGATGACTCGGCTGAGCTAGATGATGCGGCTGATCAGCGGTAGCGCGTCCGCGCCGTCCTCGGGACCCTCACCCATGTCCCTCAGATCGCAATCGAAGAACACGTCGTCTCCCATCCGGAACACGCGATAGCGCGGCCGACGGCATTCGCTGAGCGCCGAGCGGGCCGGAAGGCGGATCGCCGGCCGTCCGCTGCCGATGATCAGCGGCGCGATCGCCATCTGCAGCCGATCGAGGAGGCCCGCCCGCAGGAACATCGACACCGTCACGCCGCCGCCTTCGACGAACACGCGATGACAGCCGCGTTCGTGCAGCAGGTGCAAGACGCTCCGCAGGTTCATGCCGTCGGGCACGTCGCCGACCGAGACGATCGCGGCGCGCTGCACGTGCGTCTCGCCGGATCGGATGCCTGGCGTCGTGCAGACGTACAGCGTTTCGGCGCTGTCGTCGGTGAAGACCTTGAAGCCGTCGTCCAGCCGCCGCGTCGGATCCAGCACCACGCGCAAAGGGCTCGTACCGGCCACGCGCCGCGTCGTGAGCTGAGGATCGTCGGCCGCGACCGTACCCGCGCCGACGACGACCGCGTCGCACAGGGCGCGCATCCGGTGGAGATGCAGGATGTTCTCTTCGCCGGTCACGTACTGCGATTCGCCGGAGTGCGTGGCGATGAAGCCGTCGAGGCTCTGTCCCAAGTGCCCCACGGTGATCGGCCGGCCGGGGGTGGCACCGGCAATCGGGAGGTACAGCTCCAGCAGCGGTTGACGTGGATCGTCGGGCGCAAGGAGTGACTCCCATCCCAGGTCCTCTCGCCAGATCAGGACCGCCGATGCGCTCCGCGCGTCCACTCCGACGAGATCGCCGTCGTGTCCGATCGCATATGCAGGCGCATGCGGACCGGCCTCGAGCGACGAAGCCGTGCGTGACGCCGCGAGCACGATCGACCATGCGGCGTCCATCGCGGCTCTGGCTTCCGTGGAAGAGGGGAGGGGCATGCCTGGAGTTCGATTATAGACTTGGGGGCCGATGAACACCGGTGGCGTCGGCGCGTACTACGAGCGGCTCGGACGCTGGAACCGCGCGGCGCGTGCGATCGGGTACGGGGGCGGTCATGCGACGCTCACCGTGCATCGCGCGCTCGCCGACCCGCGCGCCGGGGGACAACCGACGTACACGCGCCTCCACGACGTCATCGTCGAGGCGCTGCCTTCGATGCATCGTCCGCGCGTGCTGGATGCCGGCTGCGGCCGCGGTGGGACCATGGTCGAGCTCGCGACGCGTCTCGACGCGCACTGCGTCGGCCTGACGCTGAGCGTCTCGCAGGCGCAGGACGCCAACGCAGCAGCTGCGCGGGCCGGTGTCGCTGCGCGCGTCCGCGCCGACGTGCGCACCTACGACGACCCGCCCGCCGGCCCCTTCGACATGATTGTGGCGATCGAGTCGCTGGCGCACAGTCCGTGTCCAGCGCGATCCGTGGCGGCACTCGCTCGCGTGCTCGCGCCAGGCGGCTGTCTCGCCATCGTCGACGACATGCCGGAGCCGGGATGTGACCATGCCGAGCTGTCGGCCTTCAAGAGTGGCTGGGCCGTTCCGGTGTTCTGGCGGCGAGAGGATTATCTCGCGGCCTTCGAGCGAGAGACCCTCGAGGTGTTCGCCGATCTCGATCTGACGGCCGCGTGTCGTCCTCGAACGAGGGCCGGCCTCGCCGCGTTGCGGGCGGCGAACAGGCTCGTACGGGGCCTCATGCCGTGGTCCGCGTTTCGCGCGGTCATGGATTCCCACTACGGCGGCCTCGAGCTCGAGCGCCTGCTGCGGAGCGGCCGGGTGCGCTATCGGCTTCTCGTCGCGCGCAGGCCCGTGGTTCAGGTATCCTGAGAGGTCGTTCTCATGCGATTGAATCTGGACCGTCTCTTGGCCTCGTACGGCGAGCTCGCCGTCCGCATCGCGTTGAACCTGCAGCCCGGACAGCGCCTGCTCATTATTGGCCCCGTCGCCAACGGCGGTGCCTCGCTCGAGGCGGCGCCGCTCGTCCGGGCCGTGGCCGAGCGCGCGTACGCGGCGGGCGCGTCACTGGTGGAAGCGGTGTGGGGCGACGAGGCGCTGCAGCTGGCGCGATTTCGGCAGGCGCCCAGAGAGTCGTTCGATCAGGTGTCGTCGTGGCTGCCCGGCGTCCTGACGGAATATGCGCGCACGGGACAAGCGATTCTCTCGGTCTATGCGAACGATCCCGACCTCCTGAAAGATCAGCCGTCCGACCTCGTCGGGCGCGTGCAGAAGGCCGTGTCCTACGCGGTGCGACCGTTCCGCGAGCACATCTCGCGCAACGGCACCAACTGGTCGGTCGTCGCCGCGGCATCCAGCGGCTGGGCCTCGCGCGTGTTCCCGGATCGCCCGGCCGACGAGCGCGTCCCGGCGTTGTGGGAGGCGATCGCCAAGCTGGTGCGGCTCGACGCAGAGGATCCGATTGCCGCGTGGGAGGTGCACCTCGCGGCGCTGGCCGCGCGGCGCGACTTCCTCAATGCCCGGCGGTACGCCGCGCTCGAGTATCGTGCGCCCGGCACGGCGATCACCATCGGGCTGCCGGACGATCACGCGTGGGTCAGCGGCCGGTCGACGAGCGCGGGCGGCGTCATCTTCGCGCCGAACCTGCCGACCGAGGAAGTCTTCACGCTGCCGCACAAGGACCGCGTGAACGGCACGGTACGATCCACCAAGCCGCTGAGCTACGGTGGAACGCTCATCGAGAACTTTTCGATGACCTTCGAGGCCGGCCGCGTGGTGCACGCCACCGCCGAGCGGGGAGAGGCGGTCCTGCGCCAGCTGCTCGAGACCGATCCGGGCTCCGCGCGGCTCGGCGAAATCGCGCTCGTCCCCCACGACTCGCCCGTCGCGCAATCCGGGCTGCTGTTCTACAACACGCTCTTCGACGAGAACGCGGCGAGCCACGTCGCGCTCGGTTCCGCCTACAAGTTCACCCTGACGGGTGCCGAGGCGATGACCGACGAGCAGTTCGACCAGGCCGGCGGAAACCGCAGCGCCACGCACGTCGATTTCATGATCGGCTCCGACGAGCTCGATATCGACGGAGTGTTGGCCGACGGAACCCGTGAGCCTCTGATGCGCCGGGGCGATTGGGCTGTCGCCCTTCCGCGCTGATCGCTAGAGCCCGCTCTCAGGAGAATGATGCACCCCTGGCACGACTGTTATCTGGACGAGCGCTCTGTCGAGCGATCGTTCCCCGTGATCGTTGAAGTCCCGAAAGGCTCGAAGAACAAGTACGAGCTCGACAAGGAGACAGGCCTGCTGCGCCTGGACCGCGTGCTCTTCAGCGCGGTGTACTACCCTGCCAACTACGGTTTCATTCCCCGGACCTACTGTGACGACGGGGATCCGCTCGATGCGCTCGTGCTGGGACAGGAACCGCTCCATCCGCTCGCGCTGGTCGAAGCGCGCGCCATCGGCGTCATGCGGATGCGCGACGAAAAAGGGCTGGACGACAAGATCATCGCGGTGAGCGTGCGCGATCCCGCCTTCGTCGACTACACCGACCACCGCCAGCTGCCACAGCACCTCCTGCGCGAAATGAGCCGCTTCTTCGAAGACTACAAGGTCCTCGAGCACAAGCAGGTCGTGATCGAGGACATCCTTGGTCCCTCCGACGCGCTGAAGTACATCCGCGAAGCCATCGACCTCTACCAGCAGCTTCGCCGCGGCGAGCTCAAGTCCACGAAGTAATCCGTTCGATTCGTCTCCCCGCCGGCCGGCCCGGGGTTCGCCACGCGCGGTGGCGGGCGTCGCGTCCGTGTGCCGGCGCGGGAGACTGACGATGTGGCGGGGGAGGCGAGTCGGGAGCGCGGGTGGCGGGTCCGCGCGCGGCGCTCAGCGCCGCAGCGCCGGGGCCGCGCGTGGCGTCTCAGCGGATCAGCGTGAACTTCGCCTGGCCGGTCACCGCATTGCTCAGACCGAGCAGCGACCCTCCGCGTGGGCGCGCCTGCGCGCTGATGCGCACGTAGTAGTCCCGGCTTGCATCGAGCCTCGCCGTCCGGATGATCGGCAGGCGCGTCAGCGTCGTCAGCCACTGGCGCACCACCGCGTCATCTTCGGTGACCGTTTCGTCGTCGACCCGGCCGTCCACGACGCGGGTCAGGGTGTGCTGGCGCGTGAGGTTGTCGTACCGATCGCTCAGGCTGACCGTCGACGAGGCGATCGTGCGGTCCACCCAGCCCGGGACCGACATGCGCAGATCGATCGAATAGGTGAAGGTGGTGCGAAGCCCGCTCGAGATGGCCTGCCGGACGTCTTCGGTGTAGCCGTCGGCGAGTTCGAGAGACACGACGACCGAGCCGCCGCTGTTCAGCGGCACCACGCGCAGCGTTTCCGCCGCACCGCCGACGGTGCCGCTGAGGAGCACCGCCGCCAGCAGGAGTGCGAGTCGCCGCGTCATCGTGATGATCGTCCCTTGTGTCTGCCGGTCAATGTCGTCGACATCGTAATCGATCTCGCTAACGGCGAATGGTCACACCCATGGTGGCCCGCCAGAATGAGAGTTCCTCCGCTCCGAAGCTGAGACCGGTCGTCTCGCTGGCTCGCAGCGTGCGGAAGTACCGCAGCTCCCAATTCAGTCCGACCCGATCGGTCAGGAAGCCCGTGGCCCCGCCACCCACGTTGAAGCCGGCCAGGCTGTTGTCGACGGGAAGCGCGCCGAAGTAGTCGCCGTAGCTGACGCGCACGAGGCCGGCTCCGCCGACGGCGTACGGCCGGAGCGTATAGCGCGCCATGCGCCTGGGCAAGGCGACCACCACGCTGCCCATCAGCGTCGTGGTGTGGCTGCTCAGGATCAGGCCGCGATTGCCGTTGAACGAGTTCGGTGTGTGGCCGAAGTCGGCTTCGACGCCGAAGATCTCGCCGAGCAGCAGCAGATTCGCGCCGAAGGTCAGCTTCGGCAGACCCGCCGATTCGTCGAGATCCACGAAGGTCGTGCTGCCGCCGAACTTCACCCCCGCGAACGGGCGGATCTGCCACTCCGCCGAGGCCGGCTGCGGGCGCGCGAGCAGCATCAGCAGCGCCAGGCCCGCCGCTCCAGGGATGCGACGCACGGCTAGCGGGTGAAGAGCGCAAGGAACACACGCCCGAACGGCGACGTCGTCACGTCGCCTCCTGAAAGAGGGAACGGCCTCGTCAGGCCATTCGAATTCGCCAGGAGGACGAGGGTGATGCCGCGCGCCGGGAGCGTCACGATCAACGAGGACGACCCGGGCCCCGTGCTCATCCCGAACTGCCACACGACCGGCTCGCCGTTGTACTGCTGCACGAACCAGCCCAGACCATGCGGCAGCGCCTTGCCGGTGGAATCCACCGGGGCGCGCCAGGCGCCGATGAGCGTCTCGGTCTGCACCAGCAGACCGCGGCGGAGCGCCAGATCGAACTGGGCCAGATCCAGTGCCGAGGCCAGCAGGCCCTTCGACGGACCGAGCGTGGTCACTGTGTATTGCGTCGGCGCCGCGCGGCGCTGGGTGTCGACGATGTACGGCGTGGCGAGCCGCTCGAGGCGAGCGGAGTAGCGTGCCAGGCGGAGCTCGGGTTCCGGGTCCAGAGGCCACGGTACCTCGAGTGCGTCGGGGCCGGGCACCGAGTCCGCCATCGCGAGCCGATCCAGCAGATCGGCGACCGATTCCCGGAATGACATGCCCGTGCAGGCTTCGATCGCAGGGGCAATGGCTTCGACGCGTTCGGGGTGGTAGAGGAAGACCGGCGCGTTCGACGGTCCCGACGTGTGCGCGAGGAGCTGGCGCAGCGTCGCGGCGGGTTCAGGCGTCTGCGGGTCGAACTCGCCAATCGTCTGGTCGAGTGAGAGCCGGCCCTCCTCGACGCAGCGAAGCACCATCGCCGACGTGACGACCTGCGTCAGACCGTCGAGCGACGCCGGCGTGTCGCTGCGCATCGGCATGCCGCGCTCGACGTTCTGGTATCCAAAGCTTCGTTGCCAGAGGACTTCGTTCCGGCCGATGACGGCGGCCGCAAGGCCGGGAATGCCGGATTGGACGCGGAGCGCCTCGATGTAGTCGGCGAACCGCGTGTACACCAGCTCCTCGGCGCGCAGCGACCCGCAGGCCACGAGCAGGGCGGCGATGGCAACGGCAAACAGGGAACGGCGCATCAGCGTTCGACCGCGACTGGTGCCCAATCATACCCGAAGATGCCGGAGCGGCTCGGATGTCCCGTTTCTGGAAATCGACATTCCTGTAGTGATTGGGATTCGTGCCTACCTGATTGTTGTTGGACGGCATCCCCGCCAGCGTCTGGACACGCGGGTTCACGGGCAATTTCGCAGATATGGGGCTCCGCCGGCGATGGCCGACCCGGTACAGCCATTGCTGGGCTCCGCCAGGAACCCTGAAACCGCGCGAGTCGACACCTATGAACACTCACGAATTGCAGGCGGCGATCGAGCAGATGCACGCCCGCTACGCCCCACTGGCCGAGGGGCAGGTTGCTACTTACATCCCGGAGCTGGGGAAGGCGAACCCCGACGACTTCGGCATCGTGCTGGTCACTGCAGACGGCAGGACGTTCGCCACCGGCGACTGCGACCTTCCGTTCACCATCCAGTCCATTTCGAAGCCGTTCACGTTCGGCATGGCCGTCGAGACCTTCGGGTTCGAGCACGTCTCCCGCCACGTGGGTGTGGAACCGAGCGGCGACGCGTTCAACGCCATCGAGCTGCAGAACGGAACCAACCGGCCGTTCAACCCGATGATCAACTCTGGCGCGATCACCGTGACCGCGCTGCTGCATGCCCGGTTCGGCGATCGGACCATCGACTGCATCCTCGACCGCCTGAGCGCCGCGGCGGGCCGGCAGCTCGAGATCGACCAGGCCGTCTACGAGTCGGAGCGGAGGACGGGGCATCGCAATCGAGCGATCGCCCACTTGCTGCTCAATTTCGGGATGGTGCACGACCAAGCCGAGGCGGCGCTCGACGTGTACTTCAAACAGTGTTCGATCCTCGTGACGTGCCGCGATCTCGCGGTGATGGGCGCGACGCTGGCCAACATGGGGACCAACCCGATCACCGACGTGCCGGTCTTCGAGCTGGAGCCCGTGCGGAGCATGCTGGCCATCATGTTCACCTGCGGCATGTACGACTACTCCGGAGAGTGGGCGTTTCGCGTCGGCGTCCCGGCGAAGAGCGGGGTCGCCGGTGGCGTGGTCGCGGTCGTCAACCGGCAGCTCGGCATTGCGACCTACTCGCCGCGGCTCGACGACCGTGGAAACAGCCGGCGTGGCATCGAGGTCTGCATCGAGCTGGCGTCGCGGTTCGGGCTCCACGCGTTCGACTGCCTGAACGTCGGCTCGAGCTTCTTGAGCATGATGCTCTAGCCGGGGGCTGGCCCTTTCAGCAACGGGCCGACTGCTGAGCGCGACGGCCCGCGTGCGATGACCTCGGCGCGAGAGGTGGGAATGCCGGCGACCGGCTCGACGCGTGAGTCTGGCGCCAGCGTTGCACCTGGGCCGCGTATGCGAAGCAGCGCCCACGTCAAGGGACATCCGCTCCATCCCATGCTCATCCCGTTTCCCTTTGCGTACTTGTTCGGAGCCGCCTGTCTGGACATCGCCGGCCGGGCGGCCCGCCGCTCGGCCTGGCACTCGACCGCGCGGCACCTTCGTGTGATGGGAATCGGGAGCGGGCTCGCGGCTGCTGTGCCCGGGCTCATCGATTACTGGTTCGCCGTTCCGCCGCGAAGCTCGGCCGCTCGACGGGCGACATGGCACGGGCTGGCCAATCTCACCGCTGTCGGGCTCTTCGCTGCGGTCCAAGGGCGCCGAGGCGGCAAGAGGCTGCCCGCGGTGTGGGAGCTCGCTGCGCAGACCGGTGCGGCCGGACTGATGGGGCTCGCCGGTTGGATGGGCGGCACCCTGGTCTACCGCAACCAGATCGGGGTCGACCATCGGTATGCGGATGCCGGCAAATGGCAGTCGCGGTCGGTGGCTGGCGCCGCTCAGGAGGCGGGCGACACGCAGGAAGTGGATGCGGGGGCCGCCGATAGCCTGCGCGTCGGCCAGTTGGCGCTGCTCGAGGTTGGCGATCGCCGGCTCGTGCTCGCGCGGACGGAGGAAGGGCTGACGGCGTTCGACGACCGCTGCACACACAAGGGCGGGCCCCTCTCGGACGGTGCGCTCGTCTGCGGCACCGTGCAGTGCCCGTGGCACGGCTCTCAGTTCGACGTCCACTCCGGAGCCGTCAGGCACGGCCCGGCTGAGCAGGCGATTCGCACGTATGGCGTGAGCGAGCGCGACGGCCGGCTCTGGGTACGCCTGCGGTAGCGCCGGTCGCGCGACCGGCGCGCGCGTGATACGCTCTCGGGCGCTCCCGGACCACGCGGAGCGACGTCGGATCACGCGCATGCGCAGACTCTTCCTCGTCTTTTTCGTCGCGCTGGCTCTGCCCGGCCTCGCTCGGGGCCAGATGCCGGAACCGACCCGGCAGCCCGCAGAGATGACGCCCGCCCACGAGGCCCTCATCAAGGAGGGCATGGGGCTACACGATCAAGGCCAGTTCGATCAGGCGGCCGCCAAGTACCGCGAGGTGCTCGCGGAGAGCCCGTCGAACGTCGTGGCGCTCTTCGAGCTGTCGTACGCGCAGCTGGCGCAGCAGGAATTCGATCAGGTGCTCGAGACGGCGCGTCAGGGCGTGGGGTTCAAGTCGACACTCCTGCCGATGTTCTACGACATGATGGCCTCCGCGTATGAAGGCAAGGGGCAGCCGCAGCAGGCCATCGAGACCTACCAGCAGGGCATCGCGCGCGCCCCGGACGCCGCTCTCCTCTACCACAACATGGCGGTGACCTACCGCGAGCGGCTCCACGACACGGAAGGCACCCGGCAGGCGCTCAAGAAGGCCGCGAGCCTAGCTCCCCGTCACCCGGGCATCCAGCTCTTTCTCGCCAAGGCCTTTGAGGATGGCGGATACAGCACGCCAGCCCTGCTGGCGTTGTCCACCTACCTGACGTACGAGCCGTACGGCGCGCAGTCGCTCGACGCATATTCGCTCTGGCGCGCGCTCCTGCGGGAGCCGCTCCAGCCGTCCAACGGGGCGGAGGGCGACTTTCCGGCGACCGATCGCTTCATCGTCGTGTCGAATCGCCAGATGCGCGCGAGGATCGACGAGGGAACCTCGGAGGTGGCCTCGCTCGTCCAGCAGGTCGAGGCGGTGTTCGCGACGCTGCGCGTCGACCCCGACGCCTCATCCGCATCGTTCACCGGGACGCACTACGTCCCGTTCTTCATGGCGCTCCGGGAACAGCACTTCGTCGACGTATTCGTGTACTGGGCGAGCCAACGCGCGCCCGTGGAAGGTGTGAGGGAGTGGCTCACGTCGAACCAGGACCGCGTGCGCCAGTTCCTCGAGTGGGCCACGCAGTACCCATGGCCGAACCCTTGACCTGCTTCTGTTGAAACCATGCCGACCACACTCACATCCTCGCTCGAGATTCGCGACCTCCTTCTCGCCAGCTATCCCGACATCGTCACCGCCGAGGTGCGAGACGCGCTCGAAGCGCTGGCACACTTCGACGACGACCGCCGGGATTTGATGGCGTCGCGCATCGCCCGGCGGAACGCCCGCGCGCGAGACCGCCGCCGGATCGACTTCCTCGACCCAGGCGCCACGATCGGCCGTACGACGATCCGCGTGCAGGACGCGCGCGACGGCCGCTTCGAGGGTTCCGAGATCCCGCCCGACCTGCAGCGGCAATGGATCCAGGGCACCGGACCTGGCGCCAAGCCCGATCCGCGCCTGGATCGAAGCATCCGCAACGCCGCCTACGCCCTGCTCTCGGGCGCCGACGGCTGGATGTTCGACGGCGAAGATGCGCTCGGCCAGATTTCGACGATGTCGCTCGACAATCAGCGCAACCTGAAGCTCGCGATTCACCGCGACGAGGTGTTCATGCGCGTGGCCGAGGCGGTCGCCGACGAGATGAACCGCTGGGGCGAGTCGTTCCTCGGCCGGCGCATCATCGCCGACTGGCGCACCCAGCTCGATTTCACGACCGTCATCTTCCGGGCGCGCGGCCTGCATCTCGATGATCGCCAGATCCGCCGGAGCGACGGCCGAGGCTTTTCGGCGTCGATCGTCGACGCCACCCTGTTCGTCGTCAACAACGCGGCGCGCTTGCGCGCCCAGGGCCGCTCGATCGTGCTCTATCTGCCGAAGATCCAGACAGCGGAGGAGGCGGCGCTCTGGGCGGACATCCTTTCCGGGCTGGAGCGGCATCTCCATCTGCCGGCCGGCGCCATCAAGACTTACGTCCTCGTGGAGCAGCTCGAGGCCTGCTTCCAGCTGATGGAGATCCGTGCGGCGCTCGGTCGGCGCTTCGTGGGCTTCAACACCGGCCGCTGGGACTACATCAACAGCGTGGCCGACGCGCTGGCGTGGGACCCGGCGTTCGTCAATCCCAACATCGACGCCGTGACGATGACCTACGGGTACATGCGGACCTACGAAGATCGGGTCCGCCGCGCGGTCAACACGCCGGACGTCAACGGCCGATGTGCGCTCTGGCAGGGCGGAATGGAGCCGAACATCCCGGTCGGATCGCCGGCCGGCGTGGACAGCAGCATGAAGCGTGCGCTCGCCGGCGCCGAACGCGAGCAGCGTGAAGGCGCCAGCGGAAAATGGGTCGCGCACTGGAAGATGGTGCACATCGTGCGCCCCGTCTGGGAACGGGCCGGCCAGCCGAACCAGTGCGGCCGCCCATTTCCGCCGCTCGGGTATGCGGCCGAGGACGCGCGTGCACTCACGCAGCTCGAGCCGGCGCCGAGGACGGTTCGTGGCGCGCGCGATCTGATCAGCGTCGCCTTGCAGTACGGTAATGCGTTCGAGCAGGGGATGCAGGCCGCGGCGCTCAAGCCCGCCGATTTCTTCGGAAACGACGATGTGCTCTACCTGATGGAGGACATGGCCACCGGGGAGATCCGCCTGAGCATCCTCTGGGAGTGGCTGCACAAGTCGGCTGCGCTGACGGATGCGGAAGAAGCGGCCGGCGTCGCGGCAGGCGACACTTTCACCAAAGAGCTCTTCTCGCGTTTGCTCGCCGAGGAATACGAGAAGCTGCAGCGCGCCGACAATCGCGACGTGCACGACGACTCCAAGCCGACGACGCTGCCGGTGGCGCGCGAGATCGTCGAGACCTACGTCCTCGATCCGGTGAAGCTGCCCTGGTACATCGACCTGCTGAACGTCACTCTCGGGGTTCACGACCTCGCGGAGGCGCGGCGCCGGATCGAGCTCCTGCGCGTGGCTTTCGAGGAACGCGGCGAGCGCATCACGGCGAACCTGGACTTCGATCAGCCCGCGAAGATCTCCGGCGTGTAGCAGCGCGGTTCGCGCGACGTCGGGACGTCGCTACGGGTGCTTGATGAACGTCCCGCTTCGCAGCTCCGAGTAGGCGCGTCGCAGCTCGTCCTCGGTGTTCATCACGATGGGGCCGTACCACGCGACCGGCTCTTCGATCGGACGCCCCGAGACCAGCAGGAACCGGATGCCCTCGTCTCCCGCCTGCACCACGATCTCATCGCCGCGGTCGAAGAGCACGAGCGAGTGGTTCGTCGCGTCGTAGACAATCGTCTCGGCGGTCGGATCGGGTCCGATCTGTTCGGTCCGGACCGCCCGAGGCTCTGACGCGTCGCGGAACGTGCCGGATCCCGCGAAGACGTACGCAAAGGCGTGCCGGTCGACTTCGACCGCGAGCCGGCGGCGCGTGCCAGGCGGCACGCAGAATTCGAGGTACCGCGGGTCCGCCGCCACCCCATCGACAGGGCCCTAGTGGCCCCAGAACACTCCCCAAAACACCCCGGCGACCCTCCCAACGTCAACCGCGACCG
>JBFXAT010000051.1:0-32605 GCA_050183995.1 Vicinamibacterales bacterium | reverse complement strand
TTCCTTCAGCGCTCAAGTCTGGAGTCGCGTCGTGAGCGTCTCGCTGGCGCTCGTGCTGGTCGGTGTGCTCGGTGGTGCCGCCTGGCTGTCCGCGCAGTCGCGCTGTCGGCATCTCGATGTGGACGGACGGTCGATGTTGGTGTGGACGCATCGAGACGGCCGGCTCCGCGGGTGGTGTCCGCACTGCGAGCGCGTCACACGCGGGTGGGACGTGCCTGGGGCGGGGCCGCGGCCCACGCTCGCGCGGGTAGCGACCCCTGAGGAGATCGCGCAGCTCCAAGCGGCGCGGCGCGCGGGGCGGCGAGGTCCTCGGCGCGTTCGCCGCGCTGCGTGACGGCCGCCGAAGCGACGGGACCGGGAAGTAGGACGAACAGGGAGGTAGGCGTGGCACGAGCACAGAAGCGGTTTACGGACACCTTGCAGGACATCCGCGAGGGCGACGTGGTGCATGAGCTCACCGAGCAACTGCGCGACATCGTGCAGCGCGTACGCGAGACCGGTCGCCCCGGGTCGCTGACGCTGACCATCAAGGTGAAGAACGTGTCGAAGGGCGCTGGCGGCGCGTTGATGCTCGAGGACGACATCAAGGTGAAGCTGCCGGTGGCGGAGAAGGGCACGACGCTGCTCTTCGCCACCGAGGATGGGCAGCTCCAGCGCAATGACCCGCGGCAGCCGCGTCTCGCCGAGCTCGATCGGCCGAACGTGACGCCGATGCCGACGGTGCAGTTCCGGTCGAGCACGCGCCTCGAAGACGGCCAGCATCAGTTCCGCTACGAGGAATCGATCGAGGGCCAGGCGGGATCGCAGAACGGGCTCATCAAGATCCCGAACGCCTTCGTGCTTGGTCTGGAGCCGTTCCAGGGCGTTGGGCCTCGTCGCGTCGATGCGCGGTTTCGCTACCGCATTCAGCAGGGCGGCGTACTCAAGCTCTGGTTCGAGCTGGTGCGGCCGCAGGAAGTCCTGGAAGCGGCGTTCCGCGACGTCATCACGCAGATCCGAACAGGCCTCGGCGAGACGTGCGTGCTCGCCGGCATCGCGCCGAGCGCGTAGGCGCACGAGCTGTGGTGACGCACATCGCACGCGCGCAGGCCGACGGGGATCCGGGGATCCCCACCGTCCACGACCGTCTCGTGGAGATCTGCTGCGAGGAGCTCGGCGTCGAGTCAGAGGAGGTCACGCCGGATGCGTCGATCGACGACGACCTGGGGGCCGATTCGCTCGACCGTCTCGAGCTCGCCCTGAGCCTCGAGCAGCAGTACGAGATCGACATCAGCGACGCCGACCTCGCACGCCTGCGAACGGTGGCCGATGTTGAGCGGTACGTGACGGAGCGCATCGACCCGGCGCCGCGCTCGCGGCAAGTCTGAGTGTCGCGCGCGCCGGGCAACGACCAAACGGAACGAAAGGAGGTGAACACGATGGTGGATCAGGACCAGCAGGTCGAAGAGCCGAAGCCGGAGACGACCGAGGCCGAGCCCTCGACCGGAGAGACGCAGCCGGACGGCGGCCAGGAACCCGCGGGCGAGTAGTTCCCCGTGACGCGCGGTGGAGCAGCGGCAGCTCGCCGGCCTCATACGCCGGAGGTCAGAGGTTCGAGTCCTCTCCGCGCAACCAATCTCGGACACGTAAACGTCAGCGTCGTCGGCGACAGAGATCAGTCCGACTGAAGGCGTGACAGCTCGGAGAGACGGGCGCTTCGATTGGTTCGAACAAGACGGAAGTAGCGAGAAATCTGAGATGACACGATCGGTTCGAAAGTTCGCCATCGTCGACGGTTGTGACGCTGACGTGCGCTTCGTATCGCACATCGGCACCGACTGGAGGGATGACCCGACCTGCTACGACCCTGCAGGCGAGTTGCTCGGCGGTCGGCCGTGGCCCGCGCGCATGGCGCTGACGTTCGATAGCTACGCCGCTGCGGCGCAGCATCTCCGTGCGCGTGGGATGTACGTCACGGCCGCGGGTTTCTACATCGTGCGCATCGTGTGAACGACGGGATGGCCGGGAGAGACCGGCCGTGAGATGCCCCGAAGAGGCGCAAAGGCCGGTCTAACCGGCGCGTGAGCCATGCCAGCCCCTGGCAGTCCGAGCGGTGAACGGGGGCCTCTGACCGCGGATCGCCGGGTGGTGACGGAACTGCGGATACAACGGCGCGAGCTCGGGACGCGGCGCCTGATGACGACGGTTGGCCCTACGACGCCACCGAGACCAACCTCACGTGAACGCCGACGTGGAACGTCCAGGCGTGACTTCGCCGGGTGGAGAGCAACCCGGCATCACTGAGTCAACGCACAGCCGCGCGAGAAGGGCTCTCAGGGCTCGTCTCCGCGCGAAACGGATGGGGTCCCTAGGGTGAGTGCAAAGCAGCTGGTCCTCGCGTGGCAGGTGCCGGGTCTGACGCCCGGGACGCGCCTGGTCTTGATGGACCTGGCCGACTGCGCCGACCACGACGGACGGAATGCGTTCCGTTCCGAGCGGACGATCGGCGAGCACACGATGCTGTCCACGCGCACCGTGAAGCGAGCGATGCAGACGTTGCGCGGCCGCGGGCTGATCGTCGTGCAGGAGCTGCCGACGAATCGGCGGTCGACGACGTACGAACTGCGCCTGCCCGGAGCGGTCCGGCGTGGAGGTGACAATTCTTCACCTCACGAACACGGCGACCGTTGGGGTGACAGTTCGACACCTCGCGGAGGTGACAATTCGACACCTCGCGTGGGTGACAGTTCGTCACCTCGCAGGGGTGACACCTCGTCACCTCTAGGGGTGACATCATGGGTGACAAATGATCGCGCTGGAGGTGACAAAGCCGACATCGCATATAAGGATGATCCTGGTATTGATCCTGTAGATCCAGGATCGGTCCTTTCCCTCCTCAGAAAATGCGCTGCGGAAATCGTCCGCGGCGATGGCCCCGACATCACCCTCGGCACGCAGCTCGCGGCGCTCACGCGGCGCGTCGGGCATCTGCGATTGCCGTGCTCCCGCGAACAGCTCGAGGACGCGTTGCGGCAGGCTCGCGCCGAGCAGGCCCAGGAGCGCGCGTCATGAGCCCGTGGCGTTTTCCGTCCAGTCGTCCTCTGCGGCCGCGCGCGCCTGGGGCGCCTCCACTCGAGAAGACCGAGCAGCAGCACATCATCGACACGACGAAGCGGCTGGGTGGTGGTGTGGTGATGTTCGGCGTGCCGCGTCGCGGATCCGCATGCCCTGCGTGCGGCACTTGGGTGCCGGGTCATCGCGGGACGCAGCAGACCGAAGGCGCGGCCGACCTAGAGCTCGTGATCCCACGGCGGCACGCGTCGCCAGACGCGCCTCGGTTTGAGTTCCTGAAGTGGGAAACGAAATCCGTCCGAGGACGCCTCTCGCCCGCGCAGGTTGAATATCGCGAGTTGATGCGGGCCGCTGGGGTGATCTGTGAGTCGGGCACCTACGACGGCTATCTCGCATTCCTGCTCGATCGTGGCGTCATCACGGCCGACAGCGTGCCGCACTACCGCCTGCCGGCATCACCGATGGAGCGCGACTGATGCACGATCGCCCACTGACCGTCGTGGCCGGGAGCGCCCGCGAGGCGCGGTGCCGGCGCTGCCGCGCTCGCATCCTCTGGGTCACCCGCGCCGCGGGGCCCGGGCTTCCCGCACGAGCGTTGCCGTTCGATGCGCCGGCGCCGCTGCCGCTGCGCGTGGAGCGCACCGACCGCGGCGTTGTGTTCGAGGTGTGGCCACGCCTGGCGCTGCACTTCGATGCCTGCGAGCGGGCGCTCCGTCGTCGCGCGTCGCGCCGCCGCCCCGCGCTCGCCCATGCCGGAGGCGCGCATGCCGAGTAGCCCCGGCGCGTGCGCGCTCGGGCTGCTGAAGCCCGCGTCGCTCGATACCGACCTGCAGGTGCGCGTGCGCGAGGTGTTGGCCCATCGCGCGCTCCTGGTGTCCGCGATCGCCGAGATCGACCGTGAGCTCCGCGCGGCGTTCGAGCTGCTGGCGGGTGACGTCCCGGTTGCGGTGGCGCCGGCGCCGCAGCCGATCCCGGAACGCACCGCCCTATCCACGCGCGAGCCCCTCGCGGCCCGCGATGTCAGGCCTGCGCGCCCGGCCGCGACAACGCCGGCTGCGGTCACGCCGCCTCCGGTGGCCGAGGCCTCGCGTGTGGCGCCGCGCCTCGTCCGTGATGGCGACACCGTCCTGGAAGTCGCATGGTCCCCGCATCGGGATGCGCCGTCCCTCATCGGCGATCGAGACACGAGGCACCCATGAGTCCGTTGCCACCCTCCTCGCCGCTCTACGGCCGCCGAGACTGGATCAGCACGTACAGCGGGCAGCCGTTCTTCCCGCTTGAGCCGCGCGTCGAGGACGTGCGCATCGGCGACATCGCGCATGCGCTGGCGCAGCTGTGCCGCTTCGCGGGGCAGTGTCGGGCGTTCTACTCCGTCGCCCAACATTCCGTGCTCGTGAGCCGGTTCTGTCCGCCTGAACACGCGCTGTGGGGTCTCCTGCACGACGCGAGCGAGGCCTACCTGTGCGACATCACGAGCCCCGTGAAGGGGGCCCCGGCCCTTGAGGGCTACCGGGCGATCGAGCGCGGCGTGCAAGCGGCGATCGCCACGCGGTTCGGACTGCCGATCGAGGAGCCTGCCGCCGTCAAGGACGCCGATCAGGTCCTCCTGCGCACCGAGCAGCGCGACCTGTTGTTGATGCCGGCCGGCTGGTATGCCGATCGCGTCGCGTTCCTGTATCGACTGGTGCCGCTCTCCTGTGAACGCGCCGAGCAGCAGTTTCTCGAGCGGTTCGAAGAACTCACGGGAGGCGCACGATGACGCTCCTGGAACGCGCCGCGTCGTTCGCCAGCGCATTCCCGAGATGGCCTGCGGCGTGGCCACACCTCGTCGAAGAGCAGGGTCGGCAGGTGCTGTACGCGACATGGGTGCTCGGCAACGATTACCGGACACGCTCCGCGCTCTACGGCGCCTATCCCCACGGGTATCTGCCGCGCGTCATGGCGCTGTTCCCCGACGCCGCCGAAAACGTGCTCCACGCATTCAGTGGGTCGCTGCCGGCTGGCCCGTACAGCCGGATCGACCTGATGGACCGGTGCGGTGTGCCCGATCTGCGATTCCACCAGGCGGACGTCTGCGCCGCGGGTGTCGTGTTCGCTGAGCGCCAGCCCTTCCGTCTGATCCTGGCGGATCCGCCGTACTCAACGGCAGACGCTGCCCGCTACGCCACACCGATGGTGAACCGCCGGAAGGCGATCGCGGCCCTCGCGCAAGTCGCTGCGCCCGGTGCGCATCTCGTCTGGCTCGACTGCGTCTGGCCGATGCACAGCAAGCGGCAGTGGGTCACCGTCGGGCGGATTCTCGTGCAGCGGTCCACGAATCACCGCGTGCGCGTCGCGAGCATCTTCGAACGGGTGGCCGCATGAGCGAACAAGGCCAGCTCCTGGATGTGACGGTCGACGCATCAGCGCGCCGCGACGATGACTTCTACCGCACGCCGGACTGGATGACGTTCGCGCTCCTGCGTCGCCTGCGCTTGCAGCCTGGGTGGCGGTTCTTCGAGCCGTGTGCCGGCGACGGGGCGATTGTGCGACTGCTGCCGTCCTCTCTCGAGATCCTGACGAACGACATCGTGGCGCGGGAGCCACAGATCCTCGATTTCCAACTCGATGCGCGGCAACGGCTGTCCTGGCTCGAGTTCGGATGGCGCGGACCCATCGACGTCGTGGGCACGAATCCGACGTTCGAGCACGCCTTCGACATCGCGCGCCTTGGGTTCGAACGCTGCGAGCGGGCCTTGATCTTATTGAACCGCATCACCTGGCTGGAGCCGACTGAGGACCGCGGCGACTGGTTGGAAGAGCATCCGCCAACCTCAACCATCGTGCTGCCTCGATGGAACTTCCGGACAGTCGATGGGAAGGGCGGGAGCGACTCGGCGCCGCCGGCGTGGTTCATCTGGGCGAAGGATCCTCAGGTGTGCGCCCCTGGCGTGCACATCGTCGGCAAGCGGGAACGCGCTGAGTTGCACGCGCTCAGCCGTGGCTACGAACCGCCGCCGCTAGGCGAGACCGGCATCGAACTGACCGGTTCCGCGGCGTCGGCCGCACTGAACGATTACCTACAGACACGGAGGCCGACGCTGTGAGCGGACGACCAGCCAAGCGCCGCGAGCAGATCATCGCGGCGGGGCGTAGGAGCCTGAACGAGATCGCGCAGTTCTTCATCGACTGCGACTACTGGAATTCACAGGTGCGCAAGCCGGATGAGGCCCCGGTCGACGCTGATCCGGATGGACAACTGCGGCGCCGGTTCTTCGGATTGCAGCACATGCTCCGTCGGGAGGACGCGCGGCCGATTCCGGACGCGACGCTGCCGAACACCGGTGCGACGAGCATCTTCCATGACCACCTTGACACCTGCGACATCTGTCGCGCGCGCCCGTTCGAGCTGTGCGCGATTGGTGTGGACCTGCTCGCGCAGGCGACCAGGAGCGAGCGGTGAAGACGCTCAAGGCGGCGGATCTCTTCTGCGGCGCCGGCGGCAGCAGCACCGGGCTGCGACGCGTGGCGGATGCGCTCGGTGTGCGCGTCGATCTGACCGCGGTGAACCACTGGCCCATCGCCGTGGAGACCCACGCGGCGAACCATCCCGACGCGCGGCACATCTGCGAATCGCTCGACAGCGTGGACCCGCGCAAGGTCACCGGCGGGTCGCTGGATCTGCTGTGGGCGTCGCCGGAATGCACGCATCACTCGTCCGCGCGTGGTGGTCGGCCGATCAGCGATCAGAGTCGCTCGACAGCGTGGTGCGTCGTCCGATGGGCCGAGGCGCTGCGGCCCAAGTGGATCATCGTCGAGAACGTCCCGGAGTACCAGACGTGGGCACCGCTCGGCACAAACGGTCGACCGCTGAAGTCCCGGAAGGGCGAGTTGTTCTGGGCGTGGGTCAACGCGCTCGTCGCCGCCGGCTATCACGTTGAATTCCGCGTGCTGAACGCTGCTGATTACGGTGCAGCCACCACCCGGCGGCGGCTCTTCGTCGTCGCCAGGTTCGATGGCGGGGCGCGGGGACGTGGGCCCATCGCCTGGCCCTTGGCGACGCACACACCGTCAGGGTCGTCATCCACCTTGTTCGACGGGCTGCCGTCATGGAGAGCGGCGCGCGAGATTATTGACTGGACCGAGCGAGGGCAGAGCATCTTCGGGCGGAAGAAGCCGCTCGCGGACAACACGCTGCGACGGATCGCGGCCGGCGCGCGGAAGTTCTGGGGTGTCGAGCTCGAGCCGTTCCTCGTCGCGTATCACTCCGAGCGGCCGGGTGAGGCCGCGCGCGTCAACGGGCTCAATGCGCCTCTTCCGACCCTGACCACCGAAAACCGGTTCGGGCTGGTGCAGCCGTTCATCATGCCCGTGACACACGGCACCGACCGCAGCCGGCGGGAGCGCAGCGTTGACGATCCGCTGGCAACGGTCACTGGGGCGAATCGTGGTGAGCTGGCGCTGCTTGAGCCCTTCCTGCTCGGCCAGCAGTCTGGTGCCGAGGGCCGAGCCGTCAGCGACCCGATGCCGACCGTCGCCACGAAGGGCGCCATCTCGCTGATCGAGCCGTTCCTCGTGAACTTTTACGGCAGCGGCAGCGGACTGATCCCGCAGTCGGTGGGACGTCCCCTGCCGACCGTGACGACCAAGGACCGCTTCGGCCTCGTCCAGCCCGCGCACCTGGACATCACATTCCGGATGCTGCGACCGCACGAGCTCGCCGCCGCCATGGGCTTCCCGGTGGACTACCAGTTCGCCGGCACACGCACAGACGCGGTGAAGCAGATCGGGAACGCGGTCGAGGTGAACCAAGCCGCGGCCCTGTGGACGCGTCCAGTCGAGCACCTGTCCGGTGCGCGGAGGGCGGCGTGATCCGCACCCATCAGGTGGAGTTCGAGTCCGCCACCCTCCACTTGATCAGCAAGGTCCTCGAGGCGCTCTACTTCGCTGACCTGCCCGACCAAGCGCGCGTGATCGAGCGATTCCTCGTCACCCAGCCCGGCCTTCTCATCGCTCGGCCGGCGGGCCCTGGCATCACCGTGTTCTATGTCGCCGAGATGGGCGAGTTGGTGCTGCGCCAGGTGCTCGACGTCGCGCGGCGTCCTGGCGCGACGCCGGTCGCGCAGCGCCGCGGCATCGAGGAAGCGCTCTGGTGGGCCGGCTTGAAGCCGGAGGGGTCGCCCGGATGATGCCGTCGGCGCCTCCAGCCATCGCGGACGTGCTCGATCGTCTTGGAGCCTTCCGTCTGCCCATCGGACGCGAGCTCGCGTTCCAGGACGCCGTCGCGGAGATCCTGACGCGGTCACGGATCCCTTTCGAGCGGGAGTACGACCTGCGCGGCGGCCGCGGCCGGATCGACTTCTACGTGCCCGTCCTCCGACTGGGTCTGGAGTTGAAGGTGAAAGGCTCACCATCGGACGTCGTGCGCCAGCTGCAGCGCTACACGTCGTCGAGCGAGATCGAGGTGTTGGTGCTGGTGACCGGCCGCGCACGCTTGGGTGCGATGCCATCCACGCTCGGCGGCAAGCCGTTGCACGTTGCGGCCGTCTGGCGAGGGCAGTTCTGATGCCGGCGGTGCACGGACGGCTGTCGTTCGAGCGGGGCCCTGGCGATCCGGTCTGGGTGATCGATGCGGATCCGCACGTGCACATCCGCGCCAAGCGCATCTTCGGCAAGTTGTCGACGCAATCGGTCGGAACCCTCCGGCTCTCGCACTCGCCCGAAACCTGCCGGGATCTGGCGTGGTTCCTGGAGCGGTATCCGCTCGAGCTCGTGGAGTCAGACCGCGCTGTGCTCGTGGCGTCGGCCATGGCCCATCGCGAAACGATCGCGCGCCTCGACCAGTTGATCGACCCGTCGTACACGCCGCAGGCGTTCGCGCTGGCGGTGCCCGCTCGTGACTATCAGGCCCGGGAGGCGGAGATCTACCTGTCGGCCGGCGGCCTCCTGATCGGCGATGACGTCGGCCTCGGCAAGACGGCCGCGGCGATCTGCTCGTTCACGGACGGCCGCACGCTCCCGGCGCTGGTGGTGACCCTTGCGCACCTGCCGCGGCAGTGGGAGCGCGAGATCGGGAAGTTCGCGCCGAGCCTCCATGTGCACATCCTGAAGCGCGGCACGCCGTACGAGTTGCCGCGCTTCATGGGCCAGGCGCCTGACGTGATCATCTGCAACTACCACAAGCTGGCTGGCTGGTCTCGCGTCCTCGCTGAGTACTGCCGGAGCGTGGTGTTCGATGAAGTGCAGGAGTTGCGGCGGCCGGGCTCGCAGAAGGCCGCGGCCGCCCGCTACCTGGCTGACCGGCTGCCGTTCAAGCTCGGGCTCTCGGCCACACCGGTCTACAACTACGGCGGCGAGATCTATCAGGTCCTGAACACGCTGCGTCCGGGCGCGCTCGGGACGCCGGAGGAGTTCCAGGCCGAATGGTGCGCCGGCGACCGCCTCAAGGACCCGCGGGCGTTCGGCGCGTGGGCCCGCGAGAACTTCCTGATCGTGCGGCATACGCGGCGCGAGGTCGGGCGCGAGTTGCCGGACGTGATCCGGATCCCTCAGCAGGTGGACACCGACGCCTCCGCCCTTCGCGCCGTGGAAGAGTCGGTCGCCGAGCTCGCGCGGCTCATCCTGAGCCGGACCGCGGAGAGCTTCCGCGGCGAACGTCTGCAGGCCTCCGAGCAGATCTCCGTAATGCTGCGGCAGGCGACCGGCGTCGCCAAGGCGCCGTTTGTCGCGGACTTCGTGCGGTTGCTCGTCGAAGCCGGCGAAAAGGTCGTGTTGTGTGGGTGGCACCGCGCCGTCTATGACATCTGGCTCGATCGCCTGAAGGATCTACGGCCCGTGCTCTATACGGGTAGCGAGACCGCCGTGCAGAAGGAGAACGCGAAGATGCGCTTCTGCGTCGGTGACAGCCAGGTGCTGATCTTGTCCCTGCGCTCCGGCGCAGGCATGAACGGGCTGCAGGAGGCGTCCAGCGTCATCGTCTTCGGTGAGCTCGACTGGTCGCCTGGCGTACACGAGCAGTGTATCGGCCGCCTGGCGCGTGACGGTCAGGCCTCGGCGGTGGTGGCCTACTTCCTCGTGGCGGACGAAGGCTCTGATCCCGTCATCGCGGAGACGCTCGGCATCAAGCGTGAGCAGGTCGAGGGCATCCGCAACCCCACAGAGGACTTCCTCGAAGAGCTGCAGACCGACGGCGCACACGCGAAGCGGCTCGCCCGTCACTATCTCGAGCAGCGTGGCGAGCCGATCGATGACGCGGTCGACCAGCCGGCGGAGATTGAACCATGAGCGCGAACACCTCGATCGAGTGGACGGATGTCACGTGGAACCCTGTGCGCGGGTGCTCGGTTGTGTCGCCCGGATGCGTGAACTGCTACGCCATGAAGCAGGCGCATCGCTTCAGCGGTCCAGGGAAGCCGTACGAGGGGCTGACGAAGCTGACGAAGGCCGGCCCGCAGTGGACCGGGCAGATTCGGACCATCGACGCGTCGCTGCTCGAGCCGTTGTCGTGGAGGAAGCCGCGCAGAGTGTTTGTCAACTCGATGAGCGACCTGTTCCATGAAGGCGTGCCGGACGCGTTCATCGACCAGGTATTCGCGGTGATGGCGCTGGCGCCGCAGCACACGTTTCAGCTTCTAACTAAGCGCGCGGAAAGAATGAGGAGCTATCTCGATGAGCCCGGAAGACGTGCTTCTATCGCTCGTGAGATCGGGCGAATTAGAGATCGACGATCTCGGCCGGATCTGGCGTGTGAAGGTTCGCGGTGGCAATCCGCAGCGCAACTACGCGGTTCGACCATGCCAGCGGCGTCGTGCGGAGTATCCGACAAGGGATGGATACCTGCTGCTCAGGGTAATGATCGATGGCAAGAAGACCACCGCGCTGGCTCATCGCGTGGTGTGGACCCACTTCAACGGCCCGATTGCGGCCGGCCTGACGATCAACCACAAGAACGGTCACAAGTCGGACAACCGGCCGCTGAACTTGGAGACCGCGACTCAGTCGGAGCAGCGGCGACATGCGGTGGAGACACTAAATGTCAAGCGCAACCGACCGAAGGGCGAGCGCAATCCGAAGGCGCAACTGACGGCCGAACAGGTTACGGAGATCCGCCGGCTCAGAACCTGCGGCGTGATGGTGATCGAGATTGCGGCAAAGTTCGGCATGAAGCCGCGCGCGATCTCCGCGATCTGCCATCGGCGGACCTGGAAGCATGTCTAGGTTGGCCCCTCCTGAACGTGTGGCTCGGCGTGAGCGTCGAAAACCAGCACTTCGCGGACGAGCGCATTCCGCTGCTGTTGCAGACGCCGGCCGCGGTGCGGTTCATCAGCGCGGAGCCGCTGCTTGAAGGCGTCAACATGAATCAGTGGTTGCTCGACGAGCACGGCCGGCGCCATATCGGCGCGGCGCCGGGGCTGACCTGGGTGATCGTCGGAGGCGAGAGCGGCCCAGGAGCACGACCCTGTCGTGTTGCATGGATACGCGACATCGTTCAACAGTGCCACAGCGCATCGGTGCGGGTGTTCGTGAAGCAGCTTGGTGCCCGGCCCGAAGGTGACCCACGCCCGCCTGAGCGGCGTGATCCGGTCACGGGAGCTCGTGTGCTCACCGTCATGCAGCAGATTGAGATCAGTGACCGTAAAGGCGCCGACATGGCCGAGTGGCCCGAGGAACTGCGCGTGCGCGAGTGCCCAGAGTTCCCGCGATGAGGAACATGTCCTTCTCGCTGACCACGCCGCAGATTCTCGACGCGTCGAAGACGGTCACCCGTCGCCTGGGGTGGACCGACCTCGCGCCGGGCACCCTCTTCTGTGCGGTTCGGAAGGGGATGGGCCTCAAGAAGGGCGAGAAGGTTGAGCGGCTGAAGGTGCTGCGCGCGGTCAACGTGTGGCGCGAGCCGCTCGACCGCCTTCTCTTCGATGACGCGTACGGACGCCGCGAGGTCATCCGGGAAGGGTTCCCTGAGCTAACGCCGGCGGAGTTCGTCCGGATGTTCTGTCGCACACACCGCGGCTGCACGCCGCAGACCGTCCTGACGCGTATCGAGTTCAGCTACGAGCCGCCGAATCAGGCGAGCCGGGAGCCGTAAGGAGTCGCATGCCGACGAGCGAGCAGAAGATGGGCGCCCTCTGGCGCAAGGAGACCCGCGACCACCAGGAATACCTCAGTGGTGAAGTCGTCGTCGATGGGCAGAAGCATCGGCTGGTGGTGTTCAGGAACGGTTACAAGGCCAACGATCGCCAGCCGGACTTCATCATTTACCGGGATGAGCGGTCCGCTTCGTCGCCTGCCGAGCGCGGTGATGCCGACGAGTGAGGCCATGGCCACGCCCGAGGCCGCGAAGCGCTGCAACTGCAACCGCGGGCCCGTGCGCCAGAACCAGCGCACGTGCAAGCGGTGTCACGCCGAGTTGATGGTGCACTACCGCCGGCAGCAGCGTGAGGAGCTCGCGCGCCTGCGAGCCTTGGTGCTCCCCGGGGAGATCCGGGCGTGAGCCGTCGCCGCGAGCCGCCCATCGTGGATCCGGCGACGTATCCCCGGCGCTTCGTCACGCAGCGCACGGCCGCGCAGTGGCTCGAGATGGACGAGAAGACGCTCCGGAAGGCCCTCGACGATGGGGAGCTCGGCTACACGTGGTTCGGCCAGCAGCGGCGCATCAAGGTGGCGGACCTGATCGCGTTCGAATCGAGACGCACGGCCAGTGGTGTTCCACGAGACACGGGAATGTCGGGATGCGGCGGGAGTTGCGACAAGGCCGAACGCGCCACCGGTGGCGCAGTCGCCCACGAGTGAGGGTGCGAAAGGGAGATCATGGCGGAAATGGCAATGCCGGTACGCGGGGACAGGTCGCGGCGGATGGCCGCGTCGGTGGACCCGCCGTCGTGCTCGATCTGCGGCGGGAAGGCCATCTACAAGGCCGGGCGCAAAGGCTTCTGCTTCGACCATCGCCGGGATGCGGAGGCCGAAGCCAGGCGCACCTGGAAGATGCAGAGCGGCTCGGCATCGTGACCCGATGGCGTCGGCGGCTCCTACGGCGGCTCTGGTTCAGGCCCATCCCTGCTCGAGCAACGCGCGCCACTTCTCGACGGCCTGCGCCTCGAGCCAGGCGCGGCCCCCGGTGATCCGGCGATACGGCTTGTCGTTGCGGAAGATGCGCAGCGCGAAGGTCTCCTCGTCGACGCGGTACAGTCCGCAGGCGAGCACGCGGAAGGTCGCGTCTGTGTGCTTGGTGACGTACCAGAGTGCTTGCACGAAGCGTTCGCCTTCAACGTCGCCGCACGGCACGCCGCCCCAGCCGGCGCAGTAGTGGGGCAGCTCGTCGAGCGCAGAGGGCATCTGAAGACTGTAGCAGGTGAGGAATGGGGGCCGACGATCGGTCCCTGCGTCGCGACATCGCCGAGCACAGACTGAGCTGCAGCAGGTGCTCCGGTAGGGGAGCGGGGAGAACAGGCCAGATGACGCGAGACGAACATCTCTACACGATTGCTGGCGAGGAAGGCTGCGAGATCGCCCAGCGTTGCACCAAGGCGTTGCGCTTCGGTGATCGACAGGTGCAGCCGGATGGCCATGACGGCTTGCACCCTGACGGCGGAAATCCCGAACAGCTCGACAACCGCCAGCGCATCCTGAAGGAATACGCCGATTTGGTCGGCGTGCTGGAGATGCTGGGCTTCGACGTGGGGCTCGGGCTGCTACACCCGCTCCGTCCGTGGGTGGATGCGAAGAAGGCCAAGGTCGAGCGATTTCTGGAGTACTCGCGCGAGTGCGGCACGTTGACAGAAGAGTGCGCTGGAGATCGCCCATGAGCACACCGCGGGGAGCGGGGAGAACAGGGATGGCTGAATTGAAGGTGTTCGGGACGCACGACCAGCGCACCTTACAGCAACTTGATCGATGCGTGTCGGCGGAGCCCGGCGCGCTCGGCGTGCTCTGTGCGGACGGGCATCTCGGCTACTCGATGCCGATCGGCGGTGTCGTCGGCTACAAGCAGTTCGTCTCACCCTCTGGCGTGGGATACGACATCGCCTGCGGCAACATGGCCGTGCAGACCAACATCCTCGCGCGGGATGTCCCGGACGACGAGTGGACGTACTGGGCGGACGAGATCCATCGCCGCATCTCCTTCGGGATCGGGCGGAAGAACAACGAGCCGAGCGACTCGCCCATCTTCGATGCCATCGACCAGTCGCCCGTACCGCAGCAGCGCGCGATGCTCGACAAGGCGCGGGCGCAGCTCGGGACGGTCGGCAGCGGCAATCACTATGTCGACGTGCTCGTGGACGAAGCTGGCGTGGTCTGGATTGCCTGCCACTTTGGCTCGCGCGGGTTCGGCCACATGACGGCCACAGGATTCATGGCCGTCGCGCAGGGGCGTCGATTCGAGGACGCCAAAGGCGAAGGCGAGATGGACGCGCCGCCGCTCCTGCTCGACATCCACCAGCCGAGTGGGCAGGACTACATCGCGGCGATGGAGTTGGCGGGGCGCTACGCTTATGCCGGCCGGGAGGCGGTGATTGCGAAGGTGCTGGAGATCATCGGCGCTGAGGCCGAGTTCACGGTTCACAACCATCACAACTTCGCCTGGCGGGAGGAACACCACGGCGACACGTACTGGGTCGTGCGGAAGGGTGCGACTCCAGCCTTTCCAGGGCAGCTCGGATTCGTCGGCGGGTCGATGGGCGACATCTCGGTCATTCTCCGGGGTGTCGATACAGGCGCGGCTCGCGAGGCGTTGCGCTCGACGGTGCATGGGGCCGGCCGTGTGATGTCGCGGACGCAGGCGGCCGGCAAGCAGCGGTGGTCGAAAGCGAAGTGGGGCTGCGGCAACTACCGGAACTGCGATTTCACGGCGCCGATTCAGGAGTTCGAGCGGCAGCGCGGCGACGCCCATCCGAAATGCCCGAAGTGCGGCAATCGGCTGATTCGCCACGGCAAGCAGATGACGCGCGAGAGCAACGGGCTTGTGGACTTCGAGGCGGAAAAAGCGAAGCTCTCGGCGCGCGGGATCATTCTGCGAGGTGCGGGCGCCGACGAAGCGCCGCCGGTCTATCGGCCGTTGCGGTCTGTGCTCGAGGCTCACGCGGACACGATCCGGCTTGTGCACATACTTACACCGCGTGTCGTCGTGATGGCGGGCAGCGACGAGTTCGACCCCTACAAGGACTGATGGGAGCGGGGATCAGGAAGTGTCCCGGTGACTGCCGAGCGCGTTGACCACAATGACTGAACCAAGAATCGAGACCTTTCGAGCCTCAATGGCCGGCGCGACCAAGGACTACAAGGCCCGCCTGCGAACATCCGTCGACGAGGATACGTATCGGGCGATCGAGCGCGTTGCTGTGGCGGTGATCAGGCAGCTTCCGAACGACGTGCAGTTGGGCGTCGTCGCGGCAGGACTGATGTTCGCGGCGACCGCCTTCGCTGAGGGCGCCAGCCACGCAGACAGGCTGATTACCGAGGACTGATGGCCTTCCGGGTGATGTCCCGCCGACAGCGCGTGCAGGTGTTCCGGTGTCCGAACCCGGTGTGTCGATCGAGTATCCCGAGTCGCGTCATCGACTCGCGACCGTCTGACAACCAGGCGGCCGCGCAGGGGAGCGCGGAAGCGCGCCGGCGCCGACACAAGTGCCCGACGTGCGGCACGAGATATTCGACCGTGGAACGCATCGATCCAGACTCCGTGCAGCTACCTGTCGCGCGCTAACCCCAACCTGTATGGGCACGCTCGGGCGTGAAGGCTCGTATTCTGCTGAGCAGTCTCCCCGACATGACGAATGGCCAGTGCTCTGCTCCGCGCGTGCTCCGGACGCCACGGTTGTCCGAACCTCACGACTGGTGGTCCATGCGCGGAGTGTCGCCAGGCGCGGGAAGCGCACCGCGGCTCGGCCAGCTCTCGAGGGTACGACGGTGCGTGGCGACGCTGGCGGCCGGTCTTCGTGCAGCTGCTGATTCGCGCGGGCATCGCACCGGTCTGTGGTGCGGCGCTGCCGGACGGCCCCCAGACCACGCACAGCCGCTGCCGGGCGCGCGGCGCGCTCGTTTCCAAGAACCCCGACGGCACCGACCTGCATTTCAATCACTGGCCACCGCTGCAGCCTCACGAGCGGGGCGACCGACGCGCGGTGTGCGATCCGCGGCGCATCGAGTTGCTGTGCCGGACGTGTCACAACGCCGCCGAACCGCATTCGCGCGGCTGACGTCAGCTCCGGCCGCCGACGCGGGGGTATACCCCATCCAAATGTTTGGAGCATCTGAGCCCGTAGACCGACGGTGTCCTTTCTACGTGTCTGCACGTTTTCAAAAGGTTCCATTGGGGGCGATCGTCGATGGGCGGTAAGGGCAGCGGCGGTGCCCGGGCCGGAGCTGGCAGGAAGCCGAAGAATCAACAACTTGGCGACCTGAGCGGCTCTCGCCGCGCGCGAGCGCGCGCACGGAAGCGCAATCAAACCGTTCCGGCTGCTGGTGGTAATCAAAATGAGCCGCGTCCGCCGGTCACGCCGAGCGACGAGCCGTCCACTTCGCCGTCCGTGCAGGTCCAGATCCCGCAGCCGCCGGGGAGCCTGACGCTCGATGAGCTCGCGGAGTGGAATGACTTGGCGCCCCGGGCGGCTAAGGAGGGCACGCTGAACGAGACGACCACCTTCGCGTTGCGGGACCTTTGCCAGCTCCGCGTCCTGAAGGATCGGCTCCTGCGCCGGATTGGCGACGACGGTGATGTGGTCTGGGGCGTCGGTGGGTCTCGTGCGGCGCACCCACTACTCACCCGCATCACGACGCTGTCGCAACGGATTGAAGCCGGCATGGCCCGCTTCAAGCTCGCCCCGATGGGGAAGGAGCTCGAGACAGGCAAGCCGGTTCCGGTCGATCCCTTCGCTGAGTTTGATCAACCCGGCACGACCGGCGACGGGGACACCATCAACTGATGGCGACGCCGCAACCGCAGGTCGGATCTGGTACGGAGGGCGTTGGCTTCATTGCTGCCAATCCGGTCGACTCGTACGCCCTGGCGGTCGTCACCGGCCTCGTGGCTGCCGGCAAGTACCACCGGCTGTCCTGCGCGCGCCACATCGCGGACCGAAAGCGCGAGGGCACGCCGGGCTTTCCGTTTCGTTTCGACTGGTTGCAGGCCGATCGGTTCCTCCGATTCGCGCGGAAAATGCGGCACTTCAAGGGGCGGCAGTTCGTCGGGAAGTTCTTTGAGCCGACACCGTTCCAGATCTTTCGGCTTGGGTCCATCTTCGGCTGGCGTGATGACCGTGGCCTCCGCCGGTTCACAACCGCGTACAACGAGCTCCCGCGCAAGCAGGGGAAAACGTTCGAAGAGGCGATCGTCGGCATCTACGCGACCTTCTTCGAAGGGGAAGCCGGCGCCGAGGGCTACCTGATCGCGACCAAGGAGAAGCAGGCCAAAATCCCGTTCGCGAACGCCAAGAAGCTGGTCCAGACCGCAGGCCTGGGGAGCCGGATCAAATGCAACGCGGTCAACCTGCATCGAGAGGCGACCGAATCTCGGTTCGAACCGCTCGGGTCTGACTCCGACACCACGGACGGCCTGAATCCGCACTTCGTCGGGGTCGATGAGCTCCATGCGTTCAAGACTAGGGGCCTTCTCGACGTGATGGAGAGCGCGACGGGTTCACGTCTCAACCCGCTCTTCTTCATCATCACCACCGCCGGCGACGATCCGATCTCGGTCTGCGGCGACCAGCACGACTACGCCTGCAAGATCCTCGACGGCGTCCTCGAGGATGACCCCGCGACTCTCCGGTTCTTCGCGTGCATTGCGCACGCGGACGCAGACGACGACTGGCTGGACGAAGCGGTCTGGCAAAAGGCCAACCCGCATTGGAACGTGTCGGTCAACCCCGACGACATGCGCACCCTGGCGGCCAAAGCGAAGAACATGCCGAGCGCCGCCGCGGAGTTCAAGCAGAAGCGGCTGAACATCTGGGTCAACGCCTCAGCGACCTGGCTGTCGATGGATGGCTGGAGGGCTGGGCAGAGCGCGCTCGAGTTCATGCGCTTCGTGGAAGCGTTGCGGGGACAGTCCTGTTGGGTGGGCGTCGACCTGGCGTCGATGATCGACCTGTGTGCGATGGTGTTCGTATTCCCGCCGACGGAGACGCGCACCAGGTGGTGCCTTCTGCGCTGGGTCTGGACGCCGGGTGACACGTTGAAGGACCGAGCGCATCGCGATCGTGCTCCGTATGAAGTCTGGCGGGACAAGGGCTACCTGATCGCTGTCGACGGGGTCCGCATCAATCACAGCGTCATCCGAGACGTCCTTGTCGAGCAGCGTCAGCACTTTCGGATTGAGCAAATCGGGTTCGATCCCTGGCATGCGGATCAGGTGGTCGACAGCCTGACGGACCGCAAGAGTGGCGACGCGTTCACGGAGGAGCAGGTGGTGCTCGTACCGCAGACGTACGCGGGTATCAGCATGGCGGCCCTTGACTACGAAGCGGCGGTGCTCGAAGGCAAAGTCGACGCGAACGGCTGTCCACTCATGATGTGGACGAATAGCAACGCGGTGGTGCAGCGCGACGGGAAAGACAACATCTATCCGGTGAAGAAGCGGAGCCGCGGCCGCATCGATCCCGTCACGGCCACGCTCATCGGCTGGAAGCTCGCGATGCTCGGTCGGAAGACGCAGCGGAAGAAGAGTGGAGGAGTCAGTGTCTGGACACCTGAGGGCTTTCGGACGGTTGTTCCGCCCAGCGGCGTGGATCGTCAATCGCCTTCGTCGCAGCCGTGATGTCCTCGCCGTGATCGCGGCGGAGTTCGATCGCGAGGACATCCTGTTGCTCTCCGCCCTCGCGCTGTTGGCGTACGGCAGCTGGCTTGTTTACCGTCCGGCCGGATTTCTGATCCCGGGTGTCGTCCTCTTGGTGGTGGCGCTCTGGCACCTACCGCCTCGGCCGCCCTTCATTCGGCGCCCGCCGGTCGTCAACCGACGGCGCCGGCAGGAGATGGAGTAGATGGGTTTCCTTCGGAAGCTGGCCGTGGCGGGTGGCGGTTCATCCGGCATGCCGCCGCCCACGAGCAACTACTGGTACGCCACCGCCGAGGGCTTCGTGCTCGAGGCGGCGGGTGCGAGCGTGCCGCCCGAGTTGGCCCTGACGCTGTCCTACGTCCATTGCGCCGTCTCGACGCTCAGCGATGACCTCGGGACGATGTCGTGCCAGATGTTTCGAGGCCTCGACGGGGATCAGCGGTCGCGCGTGCGCTACAACGAGGCGCCATGGGGACCGCTGGCCTACCGTCTGCGCTGGCGGCCGAATCAGATCCAGTCAGCGAAGGCGTTCTGGTCAACGCTGGCCTGGCAGTACGCGCTCCGACCGCGCGCGACCGCCGAAATCGTGCGCCGCCCAGGGCGATCGTTCGTCGACCAGGTGATTCCTCGCCATCCGGATCGCGTTCACGAAGAGCGTCTGCCCAACGGTCGACTGCGCTACCAGTTGACCGAGCCAGACGGGACAACGCGGCCGGTGCTGCAGGACGACATGCTGGTCATTCGGAACACGTCGACGGATGGCCTGAACGCCATCGGGCGGACAAGGTTCGGAGGCCGGACGCTGTCCGCGGCGCTCTCGATGCAGGAGTTCACGCGGAACTACTTCCAGCATGGCGCCACCGCGTCCCTGATCGGCACCTACAAGGGTGACAAGGACGACGAGGACGAGGCGGCGTTGCATCGCAGCATCACGCGGTATCTCTCAGGCGCGGAGAATGCCGGTGGCCTGCTGCTGGTGAAAGAGGACATCGACATCAAGGCGCTCGGCCTCGAGCCGGAAAAGGCACAGCTCCTCGGCCTGAAGGAATACAGCGGCCGCGACATCGCGCGTCTCTTCAAGATGCCGCCGCACAAGCTGGGCATCTCCGGGACGCAGACCTACGCGTCACAGGTGCAGTCGGCGCAGGAGTATGTCACTGGCTGCCTGATGCCGATCGTGGTCGAGTTCGAGCAGGCGATCCAGGTCGCCCTCCTCGACGACACGGACGTCTTCGTGAAGTTCAACATGGACTACCTGTTGCGCGCCGACCTGAAGACGCGGATGGAAGCGTACGCGATCGGGATTCGCTCGCGGATCTTGCGGCCGAGCGACGCGCGCGTGCGCGAGGACATGAATCCGGACGCGCGCCTTGACGAGTTGTCGGAAGGGGACTACCGCGCCGGCACACGCGAGGGGCGGTCGTCCGGCGGGGCGTCCGGTGCGAAGGCCTCGTCGCGCGGCGGCCGGCTGCAGCTGCGCGGCATCCTACTACTGCATGACGCCGCGGTGCGCTGCGTGCGTCGGGAACGCGCGGCCGTCGAGAAGCTCGCCAAGAAGCATCCGAGCGACGTCGCGAAGTGGCGCGACGAGCTCCGGGCCTTCTATGAAGACCAGGCGCATTTCATCGCGGACACCATGCGCATGTCCATCGACGTCGCCCGCCACTACGCCGCGCAGCACGGGTCGTTGATTGAAGCGTCCGGCGTGGTTGCGATGTCGGATCACTGGGAGCGGCGCGAAGCGGAGGAGCTCGCGGCCCTGGCGTTGGAGCCGATCGGAGTCGCGGCGTAGGCGCCGCAGGAGAGTGTGCATCATGCTCGACCATGTCATCGCCAAAGCGATTCGTACGCCCTGGGCTATCACGCCCGAGTACGGCGCCATCGTCTTCGACGTCCTTCGGGCCCGGGCGAGCGGGCTGCGTCTCTCCGACGAGGAGATCCAGCGCCGCATCGAGGCCCAGACCGGCCGGCAGGCGGCCAGCGCGCGTGCTGAACCCAGGACGGACGGCGTAATCGCCGTCATCCCGATCCACGGGGTCATCTGCAATCGGTCGTTCGAAGCCTCGAGCGGCTCTACCTCCGCGGAGTTCATCGCTCGGGCGGTGCGCCAGGCCGATGCCGATCCAGGCGTCAAGGCTCTCCTGTTCGACGTCTCGTCTCCTGGTGGCGTGGTGCTCGGGATCCCGGAGACGGCAAAAGTGATCCGCAGTTGCACAAAGCCGACCGTGGCGTTCATCGACGCGTTGTCAGCATCCGCCGGGTACTGGCTGACCGCGCAGTGCGACGAGATCGTCATGCGGGAAAGTGCGGAGGCGGGTTCAGTTGGTGTGTACGCCCTCTCGGAAGATTGGTCGGTCTGGCTCGAGAAAGAAGGCATCAAGATCAACGCCATCAGCGCGGGCGAGTACAAGCTCGAAGGCGCGCCCTGGGAGCCGTTGTCCGACGAGGGCCGGGCCTACATCCAGGCGCAGGTCGACGATACCTACGCGAAGTTCCTGCAGGCCGTCGCTGCTGGACGGGGCACGTCGGTGGCGGATGTCCGTAAGAACTACGGTCGCGGTCGCTGTCTCTCGGCACCGGCAGCGAAGGCGGCGGGCATGGTGGACCGCATCGGAGAACTCGACGTGGCGATCGCCCGCGCCAACGCGCTGGCGAAGGCTGGCCGGTCAGGCGCCCAGGCGCGCCGAGTCGAGCCGCTGCCGGACCCGATCGCGGCGGCGGTTGCGCCGACGGCTGAGAGCGGCGCTGCCGGCGCGCTCCATCCTGAGACGTACATGGGCGACCCGAACGGTCAGGTGCCGGTGGCGCAAGGGATTCAGCCGCGTGCGGATGGCACGTGCCCGGACGGCTACGAGCAGGGCGAAGACGGACTCTGTTATCTGCCTGGCGAGACCGAAGACCCCGAGGACGACGCCCAGGCGCGGCGGCGCCAGGCTCAGGCCGATCGTGACGCGATCGAGGTGGCGCGCGCGTGAGGACACGCGGCCGTCCTTTGACGACACCGTCAGGGCCGCTCGTGCCGGCGGCCACCGGTCTCCCGCCAGAGCAGTTCGACGCGCTCTGTCAGGCGGCGTCCGATCGCAACATGACCCTCTCGGAGATCCTGAGAGAAGTGATCGGCCTCGGGATTTCTCAAATGAAAAATCGTCAGCCCGAGGAATCCTTGTTACCTTGACGTTCGTTGAAACGCACGGCTGACGTGCACGGCCGCTTCGGCGAAGCGGCGTCGCGCCAGTAACACAACAGGCGGCCTCGGCGAGGCGCGCGGTTGTCACGGGCTCTCGGCTCGGTATGTAGCCGGAGGCACGTCACAGCTGTGCGCCTTTTCTCTTTCTGGGGAGTGAGAACGCCCATGCGATTCACCCTGCTGCCGTTCCTGTTGGCCCTCGTCGTGGCCATCGGACACATGCCAACCGACGTGTACCAGATCTGCGCCTGGAATCATGGCACCGAGAAGGTGGAGCCGTGGCGGTCGACGTCACGCACGCCGACGCTCGCGCGTACGCGCGCCTTCATGAGTCGGGCGACGGCCTGGTGCGCCGGCCTCGTGTCGGTCCCGCTCCTGGCCTCGGAAGCCGGGGAAGCCGCGATGGATCTCCTGGTGCCTGGCGCCTCGCGGATCGCCGCCTTCCGGAAGCGTGCGACCGCGATTCAGTCGCAGATCGATGCGATCGGGACCGCGCTCGAGGCGCGGGGCGACACCGGTGTGCTGACGGAGGCGGAGCGGACGCAGCTCGCCGCACTCAAGGCCGCGAAGGCCGACACGCAGACGATGCTCGCGGAAGCCGAGGAGGCCGAGCGCACGGCGCCGGCGGTGCCGGATCCCGACGCGGCGACCGGCGCGAGTGCCTCCAGTGTCGTCCTTGGCAAGGATCGGTCGCAGGACGATCCCAAGCGCGGGTTCCGTGACCACAAGGAGTACCTGAAGGCAGTGATGGCAGCCGGGCGGAATCCGCACCGGATCGACCACCGACTGAAGCCGCTCCAGGCGGCCCAGGGGAGTGACGAGCAGGGCGTGTACTCGGATCCGCACGGTGGGTTCCTGGTGCCGCACGGCATCGCGCCCGGCATTCTCTCGGTCGCCCCGGAGAGCGACCCTGTGGCGGGCCTGTGCACGCCGGTCGAGATGACCGCACCGACGGTGTCGTTCAACGCGCGCGTGGACAAGGACCACTCGACCAGCGTCAGCGGCGGATTCGTGGTCACGCGACGTCCGGAGACCGTCGACGGCACCATCTCGCGTGGGAAGTTCGAGCAGGTCACGCTCACGGCGAACGAGGAGTTCGGCCTCGCGGTCGCCTCTGAGCGCATCCTGACGGACTCGCCGACCTCGTTCATCGCGATCATTCAGGCCGGCTTCCGCGACGAGTACATCGCGAACGGCATGAAGGAGCGGATCGATGGTTCCGGCGTCGGTGAGCGTCAGGGCGCCCTCAAGTCCGGCTGCAAGATCACCGTCGGCAAGGAGACTGGCCAGACGGCCGGCACCATCGTCAAGGAGAACATCGACAAGATGGCGGCGCGCTGCTGGCGGTACAGCCGTGCCATCTACCTGGCGAACCACAATACCCGTCCGCAGCTGACCAGCATCGTCCAGGCGGTCGGCGTCGGCGGTAGCGCGGTTCCATACTTCACGACCGTGGGTGCTCCGGCTGGATTCGATGCGCTGCTCGATGGTCGTCCGCTGCTCTTCACGGAGTTTGCCAAGACGCTCGGCACCGAGGGGGATCTCATCCTGATCATCCCTACGGAATACCTCGAGGGCACCTACCAGAGCGAGCAGTATGCCGAATCGATGCACGTGCGGTTCGCGGCGGCCGATCGGATGTTCCGCTTCTATCGCCGGAACGACGGGCAGTGGTGGTGGCGCTCGCCGCTGACCCCGAAGAACGGTGACACGTTGTCGCCGGTGGTCACGCTGCAGGGCCGTTCCTAGTTCACCCGTCGATTCAGGAGAGAGACGCACCATGGCCTACACCGCCAACAAGCTCCGCGCGCAGAGTGCGCGCCGCATGGTCGACTTCGACCCGGACGGCACGTCGGAGACGATCGTGACGCTCAACCCCGCGGCGAGCGAGAAGTGCCTGTCGCTGGCCAGCCTCGGGAACCCGCGGGCATTCCTCGCGGCCCTGATGCACTCGGTTGGTACAGGCAGCATCTCGAGCTTCAAGATCTTCGTCTCCGAGGATGCCGCCGGTGTCGTGAACCCTGCGACGGTCGCCTCCCACGCGATCGGATCGGATCCCAACGCCGTCGGCGACACGCTGTGGCTGGAAGTGACGGCCGAGCAGATCAAGGCGGCCCTCGCGACGGCGGCGTACATCGGCGTGAAGATCACGCTCGGAACCGGGACGGACGAGTGCGTCGTGTTCTTCGAGTGCGCTGACGGACGCTTCAAGTACGACGAGCTGACGGCCGACTACGTCAGCTAACCATCGGCATTCCGATCAGGCATTCGCGATCGAGGTGGGGCGTGTCGACGCCCCGCCTCCGTGCAGCAGGAGACATCACGCATGCATCTGAGAGTTCCACAGTCGATGCTCGATGGCGACAACGCCATCGTCGTCAAGTCGTCCACGGCGCCGCTGTCTGGCACGGCGGGAACGGGCGCTGGCTTGTGGGCCGCGCCAGGGTGCCTCCTGCGGTGCACCGCCAACGGCGTCCTCTACCTCAACGAGGGCACGCTAGCCTCGCCCTACTGGACGCCGGTGGACTTCCGCGCGCATGGGCTCATCGCCTACGCGTCGGACTTCCGCGCCGGCCTTGGGAAGGCGCTGTCTGACAGCAACGACGCCGAGGTCATCGCGGACGGCACCGGTCTTCGGGTGCACGGCCAGGGCGTCGCAGAAAACGATTCGGGCCTGACGGTCGCGTTCGCGGAGGGCGGGCCGGTGGCCTCGCTCGTCACGACCGACGAGGCCGCGCACCTCGCGGCGATCTCCCAGCCGGGGACCTCGCCGCAGTTCCAGCCGGACACGCACGGCCCGCTCGTCATTGACGCGGAGATTGCGATGTCGGCGGCGATCACTCTGCGGAGCCTGTTCCTGGGGTGGCTCGGGACCATCGCGGATGCGCTCGATCCCGCGGTCACCGGGTCGACCGTCACCGCCACGCTCGTCCAGGACGACCTGGCTGGCGTCGTGTTCGATGTCGGGTTCACCGACGCGGACCGGCTCTACGCCGTCCACAACAAGAGCGACGAAGCGGCGACGCAGGACGTCACGGCGGGCGGTCGCGACACCGGAGCCGATTTTCCTGCGGCTGGCACCTACACACGCCTGCGCGTCGAGATCGCGCGTGATGGCGTGATGACGGTGTTCAAGGACAAGGCACAGATCGCGCAGATCAGCGCCGCGCTCGACGTCGACGAAGAGGTCGCGCCGTCGCTCTACGTGCGGTCCACCTCGGCGGCCGTCAAGACGATGCTCGTCAAGCGGTTCGCCGCCTGGGGCTCGCGGGCCTAGTTGATCGGGTGATGGGCACCGATGTCCTTGGACCTCGTGACGCCGCCGGCGGTCGAGCCGATCGTCTCGGTGATAGACGTCAAGCTGCAGTGCAGTCTCGGCGACGTCACCGACCACGACGTGTTCCTCGAGCAGTACCTGGTCCCCGCGGCCCGGGAGCGCGGGGAGCTCTCGACACGGCGTCAGTGGATCGAGGCGACCTGGACCCAGCGCCTCGACGGGTTCCCGGCAGGCGGGGCGTGGCTCGAAGTGCCTCGTCCGCCGCTGATCGCCGTAGTCAGCGTGCAGTACGTCGATCTCGCGGGTGTGCTGCAGACCATGGACGCCTCGGCCTACGACGTCGACGCGCCGCGCGGGCCGCGCTGCGCACGCGGGCGGATCGCGCCGGTGTACGGCACGACCTGGCCGTCAACGCGAGCCCAACTGAACGCGGTGCGCGTGACGTTTCGCGCCGGCTACGGCACGAAGGCGACCGACGTGCCGACGCTCCTCCGGCAGGCCATGTTGATGGATGTGGCCACGCTCTTCGAGCACCGGGAAAACATCGTCATTGGGACGAAGAACATCGTGGCGGAGCTGCCGCGGGGCAGTGCGGCCATCTATGACTCGTATCGCAGTTACCCGCGCGTCTGCACGCCGCGGTGAAGGAGTCAGGCACATGCGACGGATCGGGATGAAGACGCGGATGGTGGCGGGGCTTGCGGCGCTGGTCGCGGTGGCCGTCCTGGTGGGACCCTCGCTCTTTGCCACGGGCTCGGTGACGAGCCAGCTGCAGCTTCGGCTCAGCGCCACCGGCACGGCCGCGTCCGGACTCGGGACCGTGACGGATCCCATTTCGCTCGACTGGACGCAGCTGTTCTCAAGCGGCACCGGGGCGAATCAGGCCTCGAACCTGTTTCACGACCGGCGGACCATCAACGCGAGCTCGAGCGAGGACCTCGACCTCGCCGGCAGCCTGACGAACAAGTTCGGCACGACGCTGACCTTCACGAAGATCAAGGCCTTCGCGATCCGCGCCGCGGCTGCGAACACCAACAACGTGCAAGTCGGAGGCGCCGCCGAAAACGGGTGGGTTGGTTGGGTCGCCGATGCCAGCGACATCGTCAGCATCAAGCCGGGTGGCGTGCTCCTGTGGGTCGCCCCGAACGCGTCTGGCGGCGCCGTGAGCGCCGGCGATGGCGACCTCCTGAAGATCGCCAACAGCGGCGGCAGCACGAGCGTCACGTACGACGTCGTCATTCTCGGTGTGGATTGATGGCTGGCGATGCAGGCGGGCCGACTGCGTCATCGCGTGAGCATTGCCACGCTGCAGGAAACCGACGACGAGCACCACGGGTACGCGAGCGTGCCCCTGGTGATTGCCTCGCGGATCCCGGCCGACGTGGTGGAGCTCAGCGGACGCGCACTTGAGCGCGCGCAGCAGATCGACCCGCGCATTACGTGTGAGGTGCACGTGCGATTTCGATCGGACATCGCCTCCGGGCAGCAGTTGACCTATCACGATCCGGACCGCGGCGACCGCGTGTTCGAGATCGTCGGGCCGCCGGTGAATCCGGAGGGGCGCCGGCGCGAGCTGGTGCTGACGGTGAAGGCGGCCCTGTGAGCGTGGTCGTCACCGGATCCCCGCTCGGCCCGTTTGCGGATGCCGTGTTACGGCGGCTGCTGGACACGCCAGCTGTCACCGCGCTGGTCGGGACGCGGATCAAGGCGGCCACGAAGGAAGGCGCACGGACCGCACCGCCGTACATCACGGCCGAGCGGCGCACCCTGAACACCGGGGCGGTCGCCATGGGGTGTGATGGCGGCGAGGGTGAAGTGTGGCTCGACGTCTGGAGCGAGAAGAACGGCACCCACGAAGTGCACGACGTGCTGTCCGCGATCCGTGCCGCGCTGCCGCGCGACCTGGTGCTCGAGATGCCTGGGTATCGGATGTTCGGCGGCTCGTTGCACCTCGAGGAGGAATCCGTGTTCGCGGACTTCGACACCGACATGCCGCAGCGCAGCCTGATGCATGGGCAGGTCGCGGTGGTCGCAGATCTCGAGGCGGTGTGATGACGAACGCGGACGCAGCCATCTTGCGCGCGACGATCGCGGCCGCGCTCCAGGAGGCGCTGGTGCCGGGGCTGCGGCCTCTGGTGATGGAGCTGCAGGCGTTGCGCGGCGCGTTGCAGGCGGTGCTCGTGCCGGGAGATCTGGACCAGACCCTGCTGTGCGAGCACCCGGTCGAGGCCCGCATCACGTTCGGCAGCATGGGCGGCCCAGAGGAGTGGGAATGCGCAGTGTCTAAGGGCGGCTGCGGGTTTCGGTTCCCCGAAGGAGTGACGACGTGAAGACCTACATCAGCGGACCGAGCGTGCTGCACCTGGCGGGGCATCCGGAGCCGATCCAGCCCGGTTCGCTGTTCCTGCACGACTTCTCGGCGCAGGGACCCGACGGGGAGCATGGACCCGCCCGCGAAGCCGCGCTGCTGGCGGGTGGGGCGATCGCGCTCGCCGGCCTCGTGGAAGCGGCCGCCGCGCCGGGTGTCGGCCTGCCGGCGGACACCGAGATCCCGATACCGACTGTGAATCCGGACGCCGTTCAGGACGCAACGGTCGCGCCGATCGAACCCGCGTCCGATTCTGGTGCGCGCAAGTCGCGCCGATCGAAGAAGGAGTAGCGCATGCCAGGCACTGTCACCGGAAAGCACGTCCTCTGGGACGTCTCGCTCGTCGTCAACGGCGTCGACCTGAGCGATCACGTCGAGAGCGTCGAGTTCATGGTCGGGAACAATGCCCAGCCGTCAGCGGCGATGGGGCAGCTCCAGGACCGGTCAATGCCGGGGACGCAGACCGTGTCCAACCCGAAGATCACGTTCTACCAGGACTACGCGGCTTCGAAGGTCTACGCGACCCTCTACACGCTGTGGCAGGCGCAGACCGTGTTCAACGTGGTGGGCAAGGCGAGTTCGGCGGCCAAGGGCACGACGAACCCGGAGTTCACGATTCCGGTCTTCATCTCCGAGATGCCGCTTCTGACCGGCGCGCGTGGCGACCGGCACATGGCGCCGGTGACCTGCGCGGTCGCGGGCGACCTCTCGGTCTCGACCTCGTAGCACGGCACACCGCGGGCGGAGACACCGCGTCGCGGCGACACGCACAGCAGGCGCTCCTTCACGAGCCCGTGGGGAGCGCCTGTGCTTTTTCAGGAGGCAGTGAGGCATGGCAGGACTCGATCGGAAGGCGTTCTTCACGGACAAGGCCAGGGACCCGCGGCTCGAACGCGTCGACATTCCGGAACTCGGCGGAACCGTGGTCATGAAAGGGCTGACCGGCACCAAGCGTGACGAGTTCGAGCGTGGCATCCGAAAGCCGAGCGGTGAGTTGCGACCGAACCTGCGCGCCCGGCTCGTCGTGCTCTGTGCGCACACGGACGCGGGCGACGAGAAGGTCGTCGCCGCTGGCGAGCGGCTGTTCACCGACAACGACATCCAGGGTGTCGGCAGCATGCGCGTGGACATCCTGCAGCGGATGTTCGACGCCGCGCAGCGCGTCTGCGGGATCAGTGACGAGGATCTGCGCGAGATGGGGGAAGGTTTCGAGCTCGCGGATGGGACCGCTTCGTCTTCGAGCTCGCACTGAGGCTCTCCATGACCCGGGCGCAGCTGCTCGCCTGGGCGGACTCGGAGGAGCTCACCGGGTGGCAGGTGCTGTTCCAGGTCCAGGAAGAAGAAGAGCAGCAGAAGGGCATCGTCAACCGGCCTTCGCCTGAGACAGACGAAGGGGACGACGAGGCCAACGACGAACGCGACGAGGGACACGACACGAGCGACGGGTGATGGCAAGCGGGGGTGTGACCACGACGGGGCTGGCCGAAGCGAAGGCCGCCAGCCGGCGTTTGCCGGCGGCGGTCACGGCCGCTTTGCGTGGTGTCGCCCGTGCCACCGCTCTCCGCGTGCAGGCCCGGGCCCGACGGCTCGTGCGCAAGGACACGGGGCTGACGGAGCGGTCCATCGTCGTGATGCCAGACGAACCTGGCCAGCGCTATCTCGTGGCGGCGCGCGGTGACACCCGTGCGCGCACCGGTCGCATGGGTGACCGTCCCGCGAATATTCCGCTCTGGATCGAAGAGGGCACCAGGAAGAGCCGCAAGCCGAAGTCGCGCGCGATGCCGGCGCGGCAGTTCATGCGCCCATCCCTGAAGGCGGAAGACGCCCAGTATCGACGCGACATGGCCGCGGCGTCCGAGCGCGCCGCGCGCGAGACGTTGGGAGCGTAGCCCGTGGCCACGATCTACAACGTCATCAAGTGGGCGGACAACACGCAGGAGCTCGACAAGCACCTGCAGCAGGGGCTCGGGACCACGGAGAAGGTCACCAAGGCCCTCGACAAGATGGCGCGCTCGCTCGCTGGCGAGAAGGTCGCGCGAGACGCCAAATTGATGGCGGATGCGCTCGGCGGCGTCGAGGGCGCCTCCCTGCTCACCGAAAAGGCCCAGGCTCGGGTCAACAAGGTGATGACCGAGGCGATCGGGATTTACCGGACGCTCGGCAAGGACCCGCCGCAAATCTTCCGCGACCTCGCCGCGGCCACCCAGCAACACGCCAAGACACTCGAGGACGCCCAGAAGCGGCTGAACAGCTACGCGACCGGCGCGAAGTCAATCGGGGCGGGGATGACGGTCGCGGTCACCGCGCCGATCGTGGCCGGTTTCGGCCTCGCGTCGAAGGCGGCGATCGACTTCGAATCGTCCTTCGCCGGCGTGCGGAAGACCGTCGACGCGTCGGATGCGGAGCTGCAGGGGCTGGCGAAGGGGTTCCGTGATCTCGCCAAGGAAATCCCGATCAACGTCAACGAGCTGAATCGCATCGGGGAATCCGCCGGGCAGTTGGGTATCAAGACCGAGAACATTCTCGGCTTCTCGAAGGTGATGGCCGAGCTCGGGGTCACCACGAATCTCTCGAGTGATCAGGCGGCCACCTCGCTCGCGCGCCTGGCCAACATCACCCAAATGCCGCAGGACCAGTTCGATCGTCTGGGGTCGACGGTCGTCGGACTTGGGAACACCTTCGCGACGACGGAATCCGAGATCGTCGACATGGGTCTGCGTATCGCTGGCGCCGGCGAAATCGCTGGATTGACGGAACCGCAGATCCTGGCCATTGGCGCGGCGATGTCGTCGGTGGGCATGGAGGCCGAGGCCGGCGGCACGGCCGTCCAGAAGGTCCTGAACGACATGACCGCCGCGGTGGCGGCCGGCGGTCCGAAGCTCGAGGAGTTCGCGCGGACGGCTGGGCTCTCAGCTGCAGACTTCGCGACCGCCTACAAGCAGGACGCGGGCAACGCGTTCGCCCTGTTCGTTGAAGGCCTGGGCCGTCAGGGTGATCAGGCGTTTTCCACCCTCGACAACTTGGGCCTCGGGAACGAGCGCGTCATCCGCGCCTTCCTGTCGCTCGGCAACGCCGGGGATCTCCTGCGGGAGGCGCTGGGCCGCGGCTCCCTGGAGTGGGAGCGCAACACCGCGCTGGTCGACGAGGCCGGCAAGCGATTCGGGACGACCGAATCCAAGTTGACGACGCTCTGGAACAAGGCGACCGACGTCGCGATCACGATCGGGACCGCCATGGCGCCGGCGATCGAGGCCGCGATCGGTGTGGGCGAGCGCGCGATCCCGGTGGTCGAGATGCTGGCGCAGGGCTTCGCTGCACTTCCGCCCACGGCGCAGATGGTGGTGCTCGGGCTGTTCGCGCTCACGGCGGCCGCAGGCCCGCTGATCTACATCTCCGGCCAGATGGCTTCGTCGGCGTCGCTCCTGATTGACCTCTGGCGGAACAAGGCCACGGCAGGTCGCGCGCTGTCGACGACCTACGGTGTCATGTCGACCAACGTTGGCGCACTCAGCACGAGCACGCGCCTCCTTGGGACGGCCACGACCGTGACCGCTGGTGCGTTCGCTGGGTGGACGCTGGGTCGCATCATCGCGGAGACGTTTGACCTCGACACGAAGATCGGGAATCTCACCGCCAAGATCCTCAGGCTCGGGGACGTGCAGGCCGAGACCGCCGGCGCGAAGCAGGACTCCATCAACCTCGCGATTCAACGCGGGGCGGCGGCGACGGTCTCGTACACCGAAGCGATCAAATTCAACGACGAGTGGGTGCGCAAGCGCACCGATGCGCTCCGCGCTGGCGCCACGGTGCAGCAGCAAACGGTGGCCGGTCTCTCCTTTGCCACCGCCGGCTTCGACACGTTGACGGCCAAGCTCAAGACCGCGGAGGGCGAGATCCAGCGTCTCTCCGCGGCGCAGCGCGACGATCTGTCGAAGGCGCTCCAGTCGGGCGTCTTCGACATGAAGGAGCTCGCGACCGCGACGGGCGTGAGCGAGGACGCGCTGAAGATCTTCCAGCGCCAGGTCAAGACGACCGCGAAAGAGGCCGCGCAGGACACGCGCGAGATGGCGAAGGCCTTCGAGGCGGCCTACCAGACCGTCCAGAAGTTCGCGCAGGCGTCGGCCTTCGGCGGCACCTACGACCGCCTGCAGCAGAACACGTTGTCCGCGCCGCCGCGGCTGTGGCTGGAGCAGGGGCAACAGGATCCGACCGCCCTCCGTCAGGGGTGGTCCTGGATGACGGAGTACATGCTCCGGCGCTCGCAAGAGACGCTCGTCGCGAATCCGTACCTCGGGGACGTCCGCGGCCCGGTCCTGACGCCGGGGATCGACCAGGCGACCCTCGACCGCCTCCCGAAGGGCAGCGCCTTCGAGATGCCCGTCGGACTGCTGCCTGGTCTGGACAAGGCGGTCGACGGTGTCGACCGATGGGCACGATCGCTGACGCAGTTGTCGCAGGTGAGCGGCGATACGTTCAGCGGCATCGTGCAGGACATCGCGCGGATCGTCGTGAGCTATCAGATGGCCTCGGACGCGGCCGACAGCTACAACAAGGCGTCCGACGTCAGCGGGAAGGCTCTCGCGCTCGTGCAGGGTGCCACGGCGGTCTGGAGCGCCACGGGGCAAGGCAGCCGCGGCGCACGGATCGCAGGCGGGGCGCTCACCGGCGCGAAGATCGGGTCGGTGGTGCCTGGGGTCGGGACCGCCGTCGGCGCCGGCGTGGGTGCGCTGGTGGGCTACCTCCGCAGCACGGGCGTCTCGAAGCAAGAGAAGGAAGGCCGCGCGGCGTTCGCCGAGATCGAGGCCCAGTACGGCGGGTTCGAAGGCCTGCTCGCGCGCGTCGGCTCGGCATACGACGCCATGGGGCGCTCGTCGCGCGAGGCGCAGGACGACGTGGCGAACTTGATGGACGTCACCCGCGCCGGCGGTCCCGCCGTGCAGGGCACCTGGGAAGAGATCAATCGCGTCATCCAGG
>JBFXAT010000050.1:0-32703 GCA_050183995.1 Vicinamibacterales bacterium | reverse complement strand
CCTGCCGGGCTCTTCGTCAGCTCCCACTCATAGCAGAAAAGGTTCCAGAAGAAGTTGTTGCTCCACTTGGTCGGCGTGGTGGTCCACGTGACCTCGAGACCGCTGGTGATCGTGTCCCCGCCCTTGCCGCTGCCGTAGCTGCTCAGCCATCCGAGCCCCTGCGCCTCGAGCGGAGCCGCCTCGGGATCCGGGCCCACGTGCGTCGCCGGCCCGGCGCCGTGCGTCTTGCCGAAGGTGTGTCCACCTGCGATCAGCGCCACCGTCTCCTCGTCGTTCATCGCCATGCGTCCGAACGTCTCGCGGATGTCGCGCGCGGCGGCCAGCGGGTCGGGGTTGCCGTTGGGCCCTTCGGGATTGACGTAGATGAGCCCCATCTGCACCGCGGCGAGCGGATTGGCGAGCTGCCGATCACCGCTGTAGCGCGCGTCGGCGAGCCAGGTATCCTCGGTGCCCCAGTTGATCTGCTCCGGCTCCCACACGTCCTCGCGGCCGCCACCGAACCCGAACGTCTTGAAGCCCATCGACTCCAGCGCGCAGTTGCCGGCGAACACCATCAGGTCGGCCCAGGAAATCTTCCTGCCGTATTTCCTCTTGACCGGCCAGAGCAACCGACGCGCCTTGTCCAGGTTCGCGTTGTCGGGCCAGCTGTTGAGCGGCGCGAACCGCTGCTCACCGGACCCTGCGCCGCCGCGGCCGTCATAGATCCGGTAGGTACCGGCGCTGTGCCACGCCATGCGGATGAAGAGTGGACCATAGTGGCCGAAGTCCGCAGGCCACCAGTCCTGAGAGGTCGTCATCACCTGCTCGATGTCCTTCTTCAAGGCCTCGAGATCGACCGTCTTGAACTCCTCCGCGTAATTGAACTCGGCCCCCATCGGGTCGCGCGCGGGCGGATTGTGCTGGAGAGGTTGCAGGTCCAACTGATTGGGCCACCAGTCGCGGTTCGACCTGCCGCGGTGCTCCATACTCGAAAACGGACACTTCGATTCGTTGCTCATGTGAAACCTCTACTGAAAGGCGGCGATACGGCCCGACGTCAATCGGGACGCGTATCGCTGGACCGTGAATGCCTCGGCGTGATTCGCTCGGCGGATCTTCGCGCGCCGCCCTGCGTTCGTCCTGCCGGCCGCGCAGAGCGACGGGACGACGCGCCGGCATCGGAGCGCGATGCGGGAGACTCCGAGCGGTCCCGCTCGACGCAGTCGGGGCAGCGTCCCCAGTAAGCGACCTCTGCCTCGTCGATCTCGTACCCCTTGTCGTCGGCGGCCGTCAGGCATGGTGCTGACCCGGCTGCGCAATCGACGTCGACGAGGCGGCCGCAGATGCGGCAGATCAGATGGTGGTGATTGTCGCCCACGCGATCTTCGAAGCGCGCGGGCGATCCGGACGGCTGGATGCGCCTGACGAGCCCCTCCGCCACGAGCAGGGCAAGCGCATCGTAGACCGACTGCAGCGAGATCGCGCCGATCTCTGCGCGGACCGCCTCGGCCACCGCATCGGCTGTGGCGTGCGGGGCGCGCGACACCGCGCGCAGCACGGCCAGTCGCTGCGCGGTCACCTGGATGCCCCGTCCGCGGAGAAGGTCGGCCGGTTCTGTTCGCACGATGACACCAGCCTAATCTGGATCTGGAATCATTCCAAATATTTATTCTCTCTACCGACGAGACCTCCGTCCGCAGGTGGTGGGAACCGGGCGGTGGTCACCGGCCGCGAAACGACGGGGCGTAGCGGCCGGCCGCGAAACGACCGGCCCCTGGAGTCACGGCCTGGTGTGCTTCATCTCGGGAACGGGCCGGCCGAGAAAGCTCTCCAGCGGATGCGGTTGATCTCCGGTCAGCGGCCTCTCGTCCTGCAGGTTGATCTGGCGCGCGTGCGACAGCGCGGACTCCACCGGCATCTTCCGCTCGCGAATGAGATAGGCGCCCCACAGGTGGCTCGCGCGCCAGGCCACCGTGCAGTGCAGGAGCAGCTTCCCGTCTGCCGAGGCCATGGCCGCGGCGAACGCGTCCAGCTCTTTCGGACCGTATGGGTTTTCGGGCGATCCGCGCATCGGGATGTGGACGTACCGCGTGCCGAGCTCCTTGACGAGGGCCGCCTCGTCGAACTCGACGCGCTGCATCTCTTCCGGCATCCGCAGGTTGACGACCGTTGTCACCCCTTTGGCGCGCAGCTCACGGAGAGCCTTCTCGGTCGGCTGCCCTCCGATGAACATGTCGTCGCCGACGGTTGCGAACGTGGCCTGGAACATCCCCGCCGGGTCGAGCTTCACCGGGTCCGGCACGGGACCGGTGGCTGCCCGGCCGACGACCTGTTGGGCATGAGCGGGAAGCGCGGCAGCGAACAGCAACGCGGCCGCGGCCGCGAATTGAAGGAGGCGGTGGGTCATGAGGGCTCCGATCTGCTCGTCATCTTTCTCAGTGGCTCGAGATCCGACCAGATGATGCCACGACCCGCCGCCGTCGGGACGTCCGACGGGGGCCAGATCTCTTGAAGGGCATTCGCAGAGCGTTGCGTCCCGAAGGGGTCTGTCTGATGCAGGACATCAGCGGGACCGGGCTCTGCGCCGGGCAGGATTCCCGTCGGTCACAGTCAACCGGCTGGCGCACGACGTCCAGAACAACTGGTACGTCGTGCGCAAGCAATGACGGCGGCGGTCAGCGGGCGGAGTCGGCCTTCTTGCGCTCGCCGGTCCTCAGGAACTCGTTTCGCGAGTTGATGCCGATGTCGTTGCCCAGATAGTCGTCGCGCCCCACCTCTTCCATCCACAGGACGGTCGTGGGGGCAATCGACGTCTGGAAGTAGTGCGCCATCGAGTCGTGCGAAGCCCCGTGCCAGTGCTCCACACCCGGGCCGGCGTATTCGGTTTCACCCTTCTGGAGCGTGTGCGATCGCTCCCCGCGCTTCTGCACGCGCCCGACGCCTTCGTGGACCATCATGATCTGGCCGCCTACGTGGCAGTGCCAATACGAGCGCATGCCCGGCTGCCAGATCGCGCCAGGCCCCGGCTGTCCGTTGATCGTGATTTCCGGAACCGGCTTCGGCTGATAGACGCCGGTGGCCTGAACCGAGGGCATCGGCTGACCGGGACACACCGGCGCGCCGGGCTGGCCCTGCGCCGCCTGACTTGCCGGCGCCTGGGCGTTGGCCTCTGGCCCGGACCTCGCCAGGAGCAGCAGGATCAGCATGAACAGGACGGGAAGCAGGAACCGGCCGGTCGTGTGTGCGCTGACTCTCATTCGACACCTCTCTGGTAGTCGGGCAGCCGTTCGTTCGCAGCGATTGTAGCTCCGGTCATCCGGGAATTCCCGATAGTCCTCGGACCCGGGCCCGATTGCGGCTGCGCCCTGGCGGCGACATGCTTCGACCATGCACGCCCCCGTGCACGTCTCTATTGATAGAGGACACGATCATGCGCCGCACCACTCCCGTTCGCGCGCTCATCACCGGCCTCGTGTGCCTGACCCTTGGGGCCTCAACGACAGCCCAGACTCGACAGCGTCAACCGCCCCCGTCCCCACCGACGACAGTCAAACCCAGGCCCGCACCCGCTCCGCGTCCGCGCGTCGAGCCGTCCGAGCGCAAGGCGCCGAGGCCAGCGCCGCGGCCAGCGCCACAGCCGGTCCACCGGCCGGCCGTCCGCGGCCAGTTCGTCTTCGTCGGCGGCTATTTCTATGACCCGTATTTCGGCCCGTACCCGTGGTGGGGCCCGGGACGTTACGCGTACCCCTACTTCCCCGTGTTCGACCGCCATGCTGAGGTCCGCCTCCGTGTGGAACCTGAAACCGCCGCAGTCTACGTGGACGGCTTCTACGCGGGAATCGTGGACGATTTCAACGGCGTGTTCCAGCGGCTGGCGCTCCCGCCAGGAGGACACACGATCGAGCTCTACCTCGACGGCTACCGCACCGTTCGGCGGTCGCTCTACCTTGCGCCGGCGTCGAGCGTGACGCTGCGCGAAACGTTGATGCCGCTGCCGGCCGGAGCGGCGAGCGAACCGCCGCTCGTCCATCCGCCGGTCCCGGCGCCCCCGGAGGGAAGCTACCGGCCTCCGGTCACAACGCGGCGCGACCCGCTGCCTCCGCAGCAGCCGCCCCCGGCGCTGGTCACCTTCGGCACGCTCGCGTTGACCTTCGCACCGACTGGCGCCGAGGTCGTGATCGATGGTCAGCCCTGGACCAGCTCTGAACCTGGTCATCTCGCGATCGCCATGCCGCCGGGACCGCACCGGGTCGAGGTGTCGGAACGCGGCTACATGCGATTCTCGGAAGAGATCGAGGTGCGCGCCGGCGAAACGACCACCCTGAATGTGAGCCTGGTCAAACCGTCGTAGTCCAAACCGCGCGTGGCGCGAGAGTCGCATGGAGTCCCATCGCCATGCGGCTCTTCGCTCCGCACCAGCTCGTCGAACGGACGCCGGGCCGCGAATGTCAACTCGTGCTAGAACTCGTTGGGAGGACACTCTGTGAGCGCTACTTCGCGATTCCTGCCCATCTCCGTGACCGCCGCCCTTCTTGCCTCGGCTGGCATCGCGCTGGCGCAGGGACCGGCGCCGGCTCCGCGGTTCGAGGTCGGCGCTCAGGTCGCCGTCACCCGCTCCGGTGAGTTCGACAGCTCGGACACCGGGCTCGGCATGCGTGGCGCCTGGCGTCCATCGACGCGGCTGGGCCTCGAAGGTGAGATCAATCTCTTCCCCGGCGACTACGCAGGCAGCACACCGTTCAGCAGCCACCGGCTCGAGGGGCTGTTCGGCGCCACGGCCGGGCCGCAGATCGGCCGCGTTCGTCCGTTTGGACGGGCTCGCGCGGGATTCCTGCGTCTCGCCTCGGCGCCGGAGCCCCTCGCGTGCATTGCGATCGTTCCTCCGCCGCTCACCTGCTCGCTCGCGTCCGGGAAGACACTCTTCGTGCTGGACCTGGGCGGCGGTGTCCAGGGACGCCTCACATCACGCACGTTCTGGCGCGTCGACGTGGGCGACCGTCTCGTGCGGTACCCCGGCCCCACGGTCGATCGCGACCTCGAGTCTCGAGACGCGTTTTTCGGCCACGACTTCCGGATCGCCGCGGGTGGCGGATTCACGTTCTGAGCGGCAAGGGGGCGACTACTGGCACACCTGCGTCCGGCTTCCGGTCGTGAACAGGACGTCGACCGGCCCCTCGGCCGATTCCTCTTGCGAACGCAGCAACAGGCCGTCGGTATCGTAGGTCACGACCGTTGTCAGCTGCTGGCCACCGGACGGTGTGAGGATCTGCGTATAGCTCCGTCCCGGATCGTCATAGACGTAGCTGACGACCGCGGACGATCGTCCGCCGGTGGTGACGAAGCCCAGCGTTGGCCGTCCGAGCCCGTCCCACAGGACATATGAGGTGACGACCGCGGGGCCTCCCTCACTCGTCGTCGTCACCAGCAGAAGCCGGCGCGCGACGTCGTAGGCGTAGCTGGTCGTGGCGTCGGTGATCGAGGACACCGGACACTCGGCAGGCGGAGCCACCACGCTGCGCCTGGCCATCTGCATCGCGCGCGTGTTCCCGATGGACTCACCGAGGAAGTCCGCGACCGATGCGTATGTGGTGGCCGTCTCGAACTCGAGGCGGCAATCCTGCTGGGCCGACGTCTGAACGTGGCTGCAGGCCATGGTTCGAGCGCCCACGTCGAAGCTGCAGTGCACCATCGTGTCGATCGCGCCCGATGGCGTCATCGACAGATGGGTGAAGGACGCCGCGTAGGTCCGGCATCGCCTGGTCGAGCCGTCGATCGCGCCGGAAGAGGCATCTGGGCCGGACGGCGACGCCGGCGCGGCGCTGCTGCACGAGAGGGCGTGCCCGAGCGACACGGCGAACGCGCACGCTCGACCGAGCCGGAGCAGCAGACCCTTCCTCCGGCGCACCGTGGACGCTCCGGCTGCTTCCGCTGGGAACACGCGGCGCCTCACGGTCCACCCGATGGCGCGCTATCGGAACCGGGCCTGCAGCTTCTGGAGCTCTGCGTTCCCCGGGCAGAGCTCCGCATGCGGGAGCTCGACGAGCGGGCGAGACACGGTCTTCATCTGCGCGTGCACGTCCTGCGAATCAGCCGAGACATACAACAGTCCGGTCACCACTTCCCCGTCCTGCTGATGTTCGCGCACGTAGGCATACGCGTTGTCGCGATCGGTCGGATCGTAGTCCTCCGCAAGCTTTCTCAGCCGCACCTCCGAACCGTCGTGCAGCGTGACGCGGCGGACCGAGCCCGGTTCGTACGCGGTCGTAATCGTCTCGGCCGGGGGCACGAAATCGGCGTGGACGATCGCGACGTTGCGCTCGCGCGTGTACGCGTAGCTCTTGGTCGAGCCTTCGTGATCGTTGAAGGTGACGCAGGGCGAGATGACGTCGACGAACGCGAACCCCTTGTGCGCGATTCCGGCCTTGAGGATCGGCACGAGCTGCGCCTTGTCGCCCGAGAACGAGCGCGCGACGAAGGTGGCGCCCAGCGTGAGCGCGAGCAGGCAGCCGTCGATGGACTGCATCGTATTGGCCTCGCCCTTCTTGCTGAGCGAGCCCGGATCCGCCGCGGCTGAGAACTGCCCCTTTGTCAGCCCGTAGACGCCGTTGTTCTCGAGCACGTAGAGGATGTTGACGTTGCGCCGGATCGCATGCGCCAGCTGTCCGAGCCCGATCGACAGCGAATCGCCGTCGCCGGACACGCCTATGTAGGTGACGTCCCCGTTCGCGGCGTTCGCTCCGGTGGCAAGGGCGGGCATGCGCCCGTGCACGCTGTTGAACCCGTGGGCCTCCTTCAGGAAGTAGGCCGGCGTCTTCGATGAGCAGCCGATTCCCGACAGCTTGGCGACACGGTGCGGCGGGATCGCCAGCTCCCAGAACGCCTGGATGATCGCGGCCGTAATCGAATCATGGCCGCAGCCTGCGCACAGCGTGCTGATCGTGCCCTCGTAGTCGCGCCGCGTCAGCCCGATCTCGTTCTTCTGCAGCGTCGGCGCGTGAACCTTCGGCTTCGCGATGTATGTCATGACCCTACGCCGCCTTCTGCAGTCCGGCTTTGACGCCGGCGATCACGTGGTGCGCGCTCATCGGGAATCCGCCGTAGTAGCGCACCGATTCCATCTTCTCGATCGGCACCCCCGTCTCGAGCGTCAGGAGGCTGCGCAGCTGCGCGTCGCGGTTCTGCTCGACGACGAAGTTCACGTCGTGGGACTCGAGGAACTCCGCGACCTCCGTTCCGAAGGGAAAGCCCCGCACGCGCATGTAGTCGACGGCGATGCCTTCGGACGCGAGCAGGTCCATCGCCTCGACGCAGGCGGCATGGCAGCCGCCGACCGTGAGCAGCCCGAGCTTTGCGCCGGCGACGCGTCTGACGATCGGGGCGGGAACCGCGCGCGCGGCGCCTTGCACCTTGCGCGCGATCCGGTCGACGACTTCCGTGTACTCCGCATCGTCTTCGGTGTACCCGCCGAACTTGTTGTGCCCGGAGCCGCGCGTGAAGAACGCGCCCTTCGGATGCGTGCCGGGCAGCGATCGATACGGGATGCCGTCGCCGTCCACGTCGAGGTAGCGCGCAAACGAGCCGACCTGCTCGAGCTCGGCGGCCCCCAACACCTTGCCGCGGTCGGGTCGATAGCTGTCGTCCCATTCGAGCCGTGGGATCATCCAGTCGTTCATGCCGATGTCGAGGTCGGTGAGCACGAAGACCGGCGTCTGGTACCGCTCGGCGAGGTCGAACGCCTTGGCGGCGAGCTCGAAGGCCTCGCGCGGATCGCTCGGGTAGAGGCAGATGTGGCGTGTGTCCCCGTGCGAAGCATATGCGCACATCATCAGGTCGCACTGCTGCGTCCGCGTCGGCATGCCCGTCGACGGGCCGGCGCGCTGCACGTCGAAGATCACCGCGGGAATCTCGGCGTAGTACGCGAGACCGACGAACTCGTTCATGAGGGAGATGCCGGGCCCAGAGGTCGGCGTGAACGCGCGGGCGCCAGCCCAGCTCGCGCCGATCACCATGCCGACGGCCGCGAGCTCGTCCTCGGCCTGCAGAATGGCGAACCGGTTGTGGCCCGAGTCGTCGCGCCGGTATTTCTGGCAGAAACCGCGAAACGCTTCCATCATCGACGTGGACGGCGTGATGGGATACCACGCCCCGACTGTCGCGCCCGCGAACACACATCCGAGCGCCGCGGCCGTGTTGCCGTCGATCAGGATCGCGTCGCGGGTCTTGTCGAGCGGCTCGAGATGAATCGGCAGCGGGCAGTCGAAGTGCGCGCGCGCGAAGTCGTAGCCCAGATCGACCGCCTTGCGGTTCGAGTCCATCAGCGCCGGCTTCTTGCCGAACTTCTCCGTGAGCAGCGCGCGGATCACGTCGGTGTCGATGCCCACCAGCGCCGCGAGCGCGCCCGCGTAGGCGATGTTCTTCATGAGGATGCGCTCTCGCACACCTCCGAACGTGGCGTTGCACATCTCCGCCAGCGGCACGCCGAGGTAGGTGACGTCTGGACGCTTCAGGCTGGAGTCGAGCGGCCACGACGAGTCGTAGAGCAGCCACCCACCGGAACGGACCTCCGCAACGTCCTTGGCGAGCGTCGCGGCATTGAAGGCCAGCATCAAATCGAAATGCGGCGTGCGCGCCGTGTAGCCGTCCTTGCTGACCCGGATCTCGTACCAGGTCGGCAGCCCCTGGATGTTCGACGGAAACACGTTCTTGCCGGTGACGGGCACCCCCATGCGAAAGATGGCCTGCATGATCAGGCCGTTGGCCGAAGCGGACCCGGTGCCGTTGGCGGTCGCGATCTTGAAGGCGAAGTCGTTGACGCGGTTCAAAGTCAGCTCCCCGAGGTTGGCGCAGCGAGTGCCGGATCGGCGACGGGCGCCCCGGCAAGAGGAATCAGCACGGTGAACTTGCGCATGTCCCAGGCGTAGGTCGGACAGCGCTCGGCGCAGAGGCCGCAGTGAACGCAGACGTTCTCGTCCTTGATCATCAGCCGCCCGGTCTGCTTGAGCGGACCCGAAGCGAAGAGCGGCTGATCGGGGTTCGTCGCCGGCGCGGTCAGCCGCATCCGCACGTCGGCCTCGTCCCCGTTCGGCGTGATGGTCAGGCAGTCGACCGGGCAGATGTCGATGCAGGCATCGCATTCGATGCACAGCGAATCGGTGAAATGCGTCTCCACGTCGCAGTTCAGGCACCGCTCGACCTCGGCGCGCGTCTGCTCCGGCGTGAACCCGAGCTCCACCTCCGTCGTCATCGTCGCGAACCGCTGCGGCAGCTCGACGTGAATCATCTTCTGCCGCTGCACCGGCGCGTAGTTGTTGCTGTAGGACCACTGGTGCAGGCCCATGCGCGTGCTGAGCAGCGTCATGCCCGCGCCCGGACGCTGCGTGGCCGGAATGCCCTGGCAGTAGTTGTGGATCGAGATCGCCGCCTGATGACCGTGCTCCACCGCCCAGATGATGTTCTGCGGACCGAAGGCCGCGTCTCCCCCGAAGAACACGCCCGGCCGCGTCGACATGAACGTCGTCTTGTCCACGACCGGCATGTCCCACTTGCCGAACTCGAGGCCGATGTTCCGCTCGATGAAGGGAAACGCGTTGTCCTGCCCGATCGCGAGCACGACGGTGTCGCACGGCAGGATCTCACGACCGACGACCTCCTGCTGCAGCTTGCCGTCCACTTCCTTCGACGAGAACACCTCGAACTCCATGCCGGTCAGCGTGCCGTTCTCGACGATCAGCCGGACGGGCTGGCGGTTCTCGACGATCTCGACCTGCTCTTCCTCGGCATCCTCGAGCTCCCAGGGTGATGCCTTGAAGTACTTCCTGGTCTTGCGGGCGATCACCTTCACGTCGGTGGCGCCGAGGCGCTTCGCCGACCGGCAGCAGTCCATCGCCGTGTTGCCGACGCCGATGATCAGGACGCGCGCACCAACGGAACTGACGTGGCCGAAATGGATCGACTCCAGCCACTCGATCCCGATGAACACCTGATCGGAGTCGTGCCGCCCGGGAATGTCGAGCTCCTTCCCCTTCGGCGCACCGCTGCCGACGAACACCGCATCGTATTCCCCGCTGTCGAGCAGCGCCTTCAGACTGTCGACCGGCGTGTCGTACCGCACGTCGAGGCCCATGTCGACGATGTAGCCGATCTCTTCGTCGAGAACCTGTTCGGGAAGGCGGAACGCGGGAATGTTGACCCGCATGAGGCCGCCCGGCTTCGAGAGCTTCTCGAACACGGTGACCTGATAGCCGAGCGGCACGAGGTCGTTGGCCACCGTCAGCGACGCAGGTCCCGCGCCGATGAGCGCGACCCTCTTGCCGTTCTTCACGGCCGGCGCCGTCGGCAGGAGGTGCTTCACTTCGTCGCGATGATCCGCCGCCACACGCTTCAAGCGGCAGATCGCCACCGGTTTGCCGTCCACGCGCGTGCGCCGGCAGGCCGGTTCGCAGGGCCTGTCGCACGTGCGTCCGAGGATCCCGGGGAACACGTTCGATTCCCGGTTCAGGAGGTAGGCGTCAGTGAATCGGCCTTGCGCGATCAGCCGGATGTACTCCGGCACGTTGGTGTGCGCCGGGCAGGCCCACTGGCAGTCGACGACTCTGTGGTAGTAATCCGGATTCCCAACGTCGGTTCGGTGCATGAGCAGCTACGCAAACGGTTATGAGGTTTACGAGAGACGCTGCGAGGTCGGGGGCGCGTTCGCCCAGGCGACGCTCGTCCGATCGGGCGCACGATACCATCAACGGTGCCGCACGCGAACCTACTTTCTGTTGAGCTTGGACGCCGCGCGCCAGCCCGGATCGCGTGAAACCGCCCGAAGCGCATGTGCCGCCGCGACCCTGTTAGGATCGTAGCAAAGCCGACGTGATTCCCACGGCGCCCACCGCCATCCGCCCGCGCATACGCTTCTCTTTTCCCGGCATGGACGCCATCCGCCTGGTGGCGGCGCTGGCCGTGGTCTACGCACACAGCTATCCCATCGGCCGAGGCCTGAACACGCCGGATCCGCTCGAGCCCTTCCTGGGCGGTATCGGACTCGGCGACTACGCGGTCCGAGTGTTCTTCATCCTCAGCGGGTTCCTGCTCAGCAGCAGCCTCGACTCGTCGCCCGATCCGCTGCGCTATCTCGCCAACCGCCTGTTGAGGCTGGTTCCCGGCTTCGCGTTCGCGATTTTCGTGTCGGTTCTGCTGTTTGGACCGTTCATGACGGACATGGGATGGCGCCTCGTGTTCTCGGCGAAGGCCTGGTCGTCCATCTACTGGTCCATCAGCTGCCTGTCCGACATGGTGTCGTTCCAGCTGTCGCGTGTCCCGCAGCCTGGACTCGTCTGGTTCATGAACGGCTCTCTCTGGTCGATCCCCTACGAGCTGGTCTGCTACCTGGTGCTGCTCTGCCTCTACATGCTGCTCCGGAAGGATTCGAGGGTGGCGTGGGCGGCGCTCGGCATTGCGGCGTTCACGCTCGCGGCGCCGCGGCTGGGCCTGGCGGCGGGCCCGGAACGCGCTCAGGAGATCTCGCTGCCTCTGGCGATGTTCCCGTCCACGCTCCCCTATTTCTGTGGAGGCGCCGCGTTCTACGCCGTCTACAAGCGTTGGGGCATGCCGCGCTTCGCCGCGCCGGTGGCGCTCGCGGCGCTCCTGGCCTCGGCGGTGTTCCACCTCGAGTCCGAAACGCTGGCGCTCGCCGGTCCCGTCCTCATCGTGTCACTTGGCTCCCGGCGAACCGCGCTCTCGCGAGTTCCCGAAACGCTCGGTGACATCTCCTACGGTGTGTACCTGTTTGGATGGCCGGCCGGGCTGCTCGTCGCCGCGACGACGGGCACGACCAGCGCGCTCGTCATCTTCGGGCTGTCCCTGCCGCTGATTCTGGCCAGCGCGTACGCGATGCACCAGGTGGTGGAACGTCCCGTGAGCACGCGCCTTCGGCCTTGGCTGCTTCAGTATCTGCCATCCTTCACCCTGCCGGGGCCCGACGACCGCGCCGACGATCGCCGGCGAGCCGTCGAAACGGGAGCGCGCCTCGTCGCGTACGTCTTCTGCTTCCTGATGGTCGCCCGCTTCACGGTCTATCCCTATCCGTTCGGCCTCAATTGGTTCGGGTTCCAGGTCAGCCAGCTGGTGGAGATCATCGTCGTCTCCGCGGCGATCATCGCCGCCGGCGACTGGTGGGCGCGCCGCCTGCGTGCACGGGGTGGCACGGGCCAGCGTGCGATCGCGGCAGTTCGAACGGGGAGCTGAGACGTCAGCGCCCCTGAAGGATGTTCTCGATCAACGTCCCCTCGATCCCCGCCTCCCGCAGCACCACCTCCGTGTGCTCGCCAAGCATGGGAGCCCGCCGACTCGCATCGGGCGGCGTCCGCGACATCTTCACGGGCGATCCGAGCGCACGCAGATGCCCCAGCGCCGGGTGCTCGACCGCCACGACCATCCCGCGCGCCAGCACCTGCGGATCGCTGAAGACCTGTTGGTAGTCGTTGATGGGGCCGCACGGAATATCGGCCGCTTCCAACAGGCTCAGCCAGTACTCGCGCGGCCGTGACGTCGTGACCGCTTCGATCCGGTCGGCCAGCGCCTGCCTGTTGCGCACGCGACCGGTATCGTCCTGGTAGTCTGGATTCGAGGTCCACTCGGGGTGGCCGAGCAGCGTCGCGAGCCGTGCGAACAGCCGATCGTTGGCCGCCGCGAGCGTGATATAGCCGTCAGCGCACCGGACCGCCTGATACGGGGCGCTCATCCTGTGCGCCGAGCCCATGGCGGCGGGCACCTCCCCCGTCGCGAAGTATTCCGTCGCCTCCCAGACCGAAAGCGCGACACCCGCCTCCAGCAACGAAGTGTCGATGTGCTGACCCAATCCGGTCCGGGTCCGATAGTGAAGCGCCGCAAGGATTGCCGACAGCGCGAATAGCCCGGCTCCGAGGTCGGTGATCGGCGGACCGGCTTTCACCGGAGGTCCGTCAGGCTCGCCGGTGACCGACATGATGCCGGCCGTCCCTTGCGCCACGAGGTCGAATCCGCCCTTGTGCGCGTCAGGGCCTGTGGCGCCGTAGCCCGAGATCGACGCGTATATGAGGCGCGGACACTCCGCACGGAGCGAGTCGTAGTCGAGCCCGAAGGACTTCATCACCCCGGGGCGATAGTTCTCGATCAGGATGTCGGCGCGCGCCGCGAGGCAGCGGAGCGCCTCCTGAGCGGACGCCGTCTTCAGGTTCAGGACGATGCCCCGCTTGCCCCGGTTCACGGCGTTGAAACTGGGGCTCTCGAGACCGCGGGCGCCGGCCATGCGCCGCGACGAGTCTCCGCCGGGCGGCTCGACCTTGATCACGTCAGCGCCCATGTCGCATAGTTGCATCGCGCAGAAGGGACCGGCCATCACCTGCGTGACGTCGAGCACGCGAATCCCTTCGAGCGCCCCGTGAGGCATGTGAACGCTCATCTCGCACTCCGCCGCGTCCGGACGTGACAGAACCGCGTGGCCGGCTCCGGGCGCCTGTTCCCGCAGATTCGCGCAGTCATCGAGGAGTCCCTGACGTGTCCACCGACCACACACGCTTCGACATCGACGGTGTCGTCGCCACGCTGACCTTCAACAGGCCTCAGGCCCGCAACGCGATGACCTGGGCCATGTACGACGCGCTCGTCGAGGCCTGCGACCGTGTCGATGCGCGAGGCGATGTACGGGCGTTCGTGCTGAGGGGCGCGGGTGACAAGGCATTCGTGGCTGGCACCGACATCGGTCAGTTCACCAGCTTCGGCTCGCAAGAGGCGGCGATCGCGTACGAACGCCGGATCGACTCGGTGATCGATCGACTGGAACAGGTGCGCGTGCCGACCATCGCCCAGGTGCACGGCGTCGCGGCGGGCGGCGGCTGCGCGATCGCGTTCGCGTGCGATCTGCGCGTCTGCACGCCGGAGGCGCGGTTCGGCGTACCGATTGCGCGCACGCTCGGGAACTGCCTTTCGGCCGCGAACTACGCGCGGCTCGTGGACCTGATCGGCCCTGCTCGAACCAAGGAGCTGCTCTTCACCGGGCGCTACCTCGACGCAGCCGAGGCGGAGCGGATCGGCATCGTCAACCGCATCGTCGAACGTCCTGAGCTCGAACGGACGGTCGCCGAGCTCACGTCGTCGATCGCCGCGAACGCTCCGCTGACCATCCGCGCGACGAAAGAGGCTGTGCGCCGGATCCAGGTGCATCGGCGGCTCGAGGCCCACGCGGCGGACGACCTGGTGGCGCTGTGCTACACGAGCGCCGACTTCAGGGAAGGCGTCGAGGCCTTCCTCGCCGGACGCCCCCCGCACTTCCAGGGGCAATAGCCGATAGCAAGGTGCTGTCAACGCCAGCAAGCTGAAGTGAGACGAAGGAGGCGCGTTCACGGCCGCGTTCTTCAGCCGCCTGATTAAGGCGTCTGAGCCGCCCCGGCCGGAGAGCGATCGCCGGCCGTGAGCTCGCTCAGCGCAGCGAGGACGCCGCCGCGGGCGAACGGGACGCCGGCCCACTCCAGTGCCATCTCCACGCCGCAGAGCGTGCCGCCGAGCATCAACTCGTTGAAATCGCCCAGGTGTCCGATGCGGAAGACGCGGCGCTTCAGCCGACCGAGGCCTGCGCCGAGGGAGAGGTTCAATCGATCGAGCGCCACGGCGCGGAACGCGTCCGCGTCGTGCCCGTCTGGCAATTCGACCGCGGTCAACACCGGACTGTGCTCGTCGTCGCGCCGGCAGACCGTCGACAGCTGCCACGCTCGGACAGCCGCGCGCGTCGCGCGCGCCAGGCGTGCGTGGCGCGCGAAGACGCGATCGAGCCCTTCCTCCTCCAGCATCTGGACCGCTTCGCGCAACCCGTACAGCAGGTTGGTCGATGGTGTGTACGGGAAGAAGCCGTCGGCGTTGGCGGCGAGCATCGGGCCCCACGCCCAGTAGGACCGCTGAAGCCCGGCGGTGGCCGACGCGCGCAGCGCCTTTTCGCTGATGGCGTTGAAGCTCAGGCCCGGCGGCAACATCAGCCCCTTCTGGGACCCGGACAGCGTCACGTCCAGCCCCCAGGCGTCGTGCTGGAGATCGACCGAACCGAGCGACGATACGGCGTCGACGAGCAGCAGCGCGGGATGGCCGGCTGCATCGATCGCACGGCGGATCGCCGGAAGGCGCGACGTCACGCCGGTGGACGTTTCGTTGTGCACGACGAGCACGGCACGAATGGCGCGGTCGCGGTCGGCGCGAAGCGCGGATTCCAGCCGATCCGGGTCCACGCCGACCGACCAGTCGGTGTCGATCGTCTGCACGTCCAGACCGATGCGCCGAGCCAGATCCGCCCAGAGCCGCGCGAACTCTCCAGTCTCGCAGGTCAGCACGCGATCGCCGGCCGAGAGCGTGTTCACCAGCGCGGCCTCCCACGCGCCGGTGCCGGACGCGGGGTAGATCACGACCGGCCCGGATGTCTTGAAGACGCGCTGCAGCCCCGCGAGCACCTCGCGCCCCAACGCCGCGAAGTCCGCGCTCCTGTGGTCTATCGTCGGCTGCGCGATGGCACGCAGCACGCGATCGGGAACGTTGGTCGGCCCCGGGATCTGGAGGAAATGTCGTCCGCTCCGGTTCATGCGCCGCATGGTATCACCCGATTCGTCCGTCCTGCAGACCGTGCCCGCCTATAATCAGGCGCCCGAACCGATGCAGGTGATCCCTCTCGAATCCGGCCGGCCCGTCGTACAAGCCCTGGCCGCCGCGGTCGACGCCGAGGCCCTCAGCCAGGAACTCGAGCGCGCGATTTCAGGCGAGGTCCGCTTCGACCGCGTGTCGCGCGCGTTGTACTCCACTGACGCGAGCGTCTATCAAATCTCTCCGATCGGCGTCGTCGTGCCGCGGACGCGCGAGGACATCGTCCGCATCGTCCAGATCTGCGCGGCGCGCCGCTGTCCGCTCACCATGCGCGGCGGCGGCACGTCGCAAGCCGGCCAGGCGATTGGAGAAGGCATCCAGATCGACACCTCGAAGTACTACAACCGCCTCCTCGAGGTGAACGCCGAGGAGCGCTGGGCACGCGTGGAGCCCGGCATCGTCCTCGACGAGCTGAACACTGCGCTCAAACCGCGCGGGTTACGCTTTGCGCCCGACATCTCGACGGCGAGCCGGGCGACGCTGGGGGGCATGATGGCGAACAACTCCAGCGGTGCGCGATCGGTCCTGTACGGCAAGACCATCGATCACGTGCTCGAGCAGCAGGTCGTGCTGGCTGACGGCAGCGTCGCCCACTTCCGTCCGCTGCGGCCGGACGAAGTCGAGGCCGCCTTCACGGGCGAGTCGCTCGAGGCGCACTGCTACCGCGAGGTCCGGCGGATCGCTCAGGGCTGCGCTGGCGAGATCGCAAGCCGTTACCCGAAGATCCTCCGGCGCGTGGGCGGCTACAACCTCGACGCCTTCATCGACCCCTCGGCCCCATTCGACCTCAGCAGGCTGATGGTGGGGTCCGAGGGCACGCTCGGCGTGGTCCTCGAAGCGAAGGTCCGTCTCGTACCCCTGCCGAATGCGAAGGCGGTCCTCGCGATTCAGTTCAGCGACCTCCTCGAGGCGCTTCGTGCAACGCCGGTGATCCTCGAACATGGGCCGTCGGCGGTGGAGGTGATGGACCGTTTCATTCTCGACAACACGAAGAAGAGCCCGGCGCTCGATCGCGTCCGACGAACGTTCATCGACGGCGAGCCTGGCGCGCTGTTGTGCGTGGAGTTGTACGCAGACTCGGAGGCCGACCTCCCGCCGCGCCTGGACGCCCTGGAGGCCGACCTCGTGGCGCGGGGCTTCGGCTACCGGTACACGCGCGCGCTCGACGCCCCCATGCAGGCGCGCATCTGGGGCCTGCGTGAGGCGGCGCTCGGCCTCTCCATGGCAATGCGGGAGGAGGCCAAGTCGATTTCGTTCGTCGAGGACACGGCCGTGGCACCCGACCGGCTGGCCGACTACATCGAGCGCTTCATGGCATTGGTCGCTCGGCACGACACCACGGCCGGCGTATACGCGCACGCTTCCGTGGGCTGCCTGCACGTTCGTCCGGTCGTGAATCTGAAGACGCACCAAGGGGTACGCACGTTCGAAGCGCTGGCGCGCGACGTCGCCGATCTCGTGCTGGAGTTCGGCGGCGCGCTCTCGGGCGAACACGGGGACGGTCTGGTCCGCAGCCCCTTCATGCGACAGATGTTCGGTCCGGTGCTCTACGAAGCCTTCAGAGACGTCAAGCGTGCGTTCGACCCGTTGGGAATCCTGAATCCCGGGAAGATCGTCGACGCGCCGCCGATGACTGCGAACCTGAGATACGGCGGCGGGCACATCACCCCGAACCCGCAGACGTACTTCGACTACTCGGAGTTCGGCGGTCTGGGTGGCGCCGTCGACATGTGCAGCGGTCTGGGCGCCTGCCGCAAGACAATCGATGGGACGATGTGTCCGTCGTATATGGCGACGCGCGAGGAGGCACATTCGACGCGCGGCCGTGCGAACGTGCTGCGGCTGGCCATGACAGGCCGCCTCGGTGAGAGCGGTCTCGGCGACGAAGGGGTGCGCGAGGTCCTCGATCTCTGCCTGGAGTGCCGAGCGTGCAAGGCTGAATGCCCGGTCGGCGTCGACGTGGCGCGTTTCAAGAGCGAGTTTCTGGCCGACTACTGGCGCCGCCACGGCGTGTCGCCGCGCGCGCGTGTGCTCGGGCACGTCCGTGAACTGTCGGCGATCGCTTCGCGCGTCGCGCCTGTCGCGAACGCGGTGGCGCGCAGCGGCCTGGCTCGGCGCATCGGCGAGCGATGGTTCGGGCTCGATGCCAGGCGCCTGCCGCCTCGCTGGTCCTCTCGGACCTTCTCGAAGCGGATTGGTGGATACGTGCCGAAAGACGCGGCGGCGCCGAAAACCCTGATCTTTCCAGACACGTTCACCGAGTACTTCAATCCGTCCGTCGGACTCGACGCCGCCGCCGTGCTCGAGGCCGGAGGCGTGGCGGTCGGGCTGGCGCCGAAGGTGTGCTGTGGGCGTCCGCTGATCTCGCAGGGCCTCCTCGGCCTGGCCCGCTCGCGCGCAGAGCTCCTCGTCGAACGGCTGCATCCGCTCGCGGCCACGGGACGGCGGTTCGTCTTCCTCGAGCCGAGCTGCCTCTCGTCGGTGCGGGAGGACATTCCGGACCTGTTGCGCGGCGACAGCCAGCGGCGCGCCCGCGAGGTGGCCCGCGCGTCGATCCTCTTCGAGGAACTGCTCGAACAGGATCTCGAGAGCGGCGCCGCCCGGCTTCGCCTGAAGGGCGGCCCCAAGACCGTGACGATCCACGGGCACTGCCATCAACGTTCGATGGGTCTCGTCGCGCCGGCACAGGCCCTGCTCTCCCGCATTCCGGGGGCGTCCGTCGTCGATCTCAATGCCGGCTGCTGCGGCATGGCCGGTTCGTTCGGCTACGCACGGGCGCACTACGACGTGTCGAGGGCCATCGCCGAGCGCCGGCTTCTTCCGGCCGCGCGCTCGATCGGTCCGGATGCCGTGCTCGTCGCGAGCGGCGTGTCGTGCCGGCACCAGGTGGAAGACTTTGCGGCGGCGCGGGCTCTGCATCCGGCTGAGCTCCTGCGATCGCTGCTCGACGGAGCCGCATGAGCATCGCCGTCCTGTCCGTCCTCGCGCTCGTCGTCGCGATCATCGTCAGCTGCGTGACGACTCTGAACGTCGGAGTACTGGCCATCGCCATGGCCTGGGTGCTCGGCGTCTACTTCGCCGGGATGCCCGTGAGCACCGTGATCGCCGGCTTCCCCACGCCGCTCTTCCTCACGCTGGCCGGCATGACGCTGTTGTTCTCGCTCGCGCAAGTGAACGGCACGCTCGATCGCCTGGCGCAACATGCGGTTCGCGGGTGTCGGGGCAATCGCGGCGTCATTCCGATCATGTTCTTCACGCTGGCGTTCATGCTGGCATCGATGGGGCCAGGCAACATCGCGACCGCCGCGCTGATTGCGCCGATGGCCATGGCAACCGCGTCGAGGGTCGGCATCCCGCTTTTCCTGATGGCCCTGATGGTCGGCAACGGCGCGAATGCCGGATCGCTGTCGCCCTTCGCGCCGACTGGGTTAATCGTCAACGGCATCATGAGCCGGATCGGGCTGCCAGGCCATGAGGTCTCCACGTACTTCTACAACGCCGGCGCGCACGCGCTCGTCGCGTTCGGCGGCTACTTCCTGTTTGGCGGGCTCAAACTGTTCGCGCAGGGTGATGCACACGCGAAGGCGGGCGTGACCGAAGCGGAGCCGTTTCACCGGCGGCACTGGATCACGCTGGCGACGATTGCCGTACTGTTGACCAGCGTGATCGTGTTCCGAGACCTTCGCGCGATCGGCTCGATCGGCATGGCTGCCTTCACGGCGTCAGCCTTCCTCGTGCTGACGGGATGCGCGGACGATGGGGAGGGCATCAGGCGGATGCCCTGGCGCGTCATCGTGATGGTCTGCGGCGTGACGGTGCTAATTGCGATACTGGAGAAGGCGCAAGGGATCGAGCTGCTCGTCTCGCTCGTGGCGCGCTTCTCGACCAGCGGAACGGTGACGGGGGTCGTGGCGCTGCTGACCGGAGTGGTGTCGGTGTACAGCAGCACATCCGGCGTCGTGCTGCCCGCCTTCTTGCCGATGGTGCCTGGGCTCGCCGATCAGCTGGGCGGCGTCAACCCGGTCGCGATCGCCGCAGCGATGAACGTCGGCGGACACCTCGTCGACGTGTCGCCACTGTCGACGATCGGCGCGCTGTGCGTGGCTGGAGCTTCCTCCGAGGAGAGCCGAGCGCTCTTCAACAAGCTGCTGGCGTGGGGACTGTCGATGTCGGTCGTCGGCGCGGCGCTCTGCATGATCCTGTTCCGCTGACCGACCTCAGAGTCCCGGCGCGTACCAGCCTTCGCGGGCGATCACGATCACCATGGCGATCACGAACACGCAGTAGAAGAAGTTGTCGGCTGCGCTCGGCGGGCTCATCTCATCGTCTCGATCACGATCGTCGGCCGCGAGCGTCTCGATGCCGTCGAGGTGATCGCGCGTCTCTTCGTTCAGCTGCATCGCACCGTTCAACCGCATCGCACACTCCTTGCCGCACCACGCGGACTGCCGCGGCTCTGGTCCGCCGATGGAGGGTGCTTCAGGGAGCGGTGCTATGGAGCAGACCAGGAGGCGGTGAGCCGAAGGCGTGGTACTTGATCCTGTTGTAGCACGCAGGAGCCGCACTCGTCTGCACGGCTGTTCAGTTACGAAAGTCTTAGGGAATCTTGAGAAGCGCTCCGTCACGCGAGGAGCGGCGTTGGAGGAAGGTGCGCGGGACTCGGGAGAGAGCGCGTCTCCCCCGAGTCCGCGTGCTTGTCCAGAGCTGTTGAACTAGAAGTTCATCTGCATGCCGACGGCGAACAGCCGGCCCTGCAGGATCTGCGTAGGCCGCCACTGGTTGGCGCCGAACGACTGATTCTGGTTGATGATGCTGCTCGCGTTCAAGGCGTTGAACATGTCGAACTGACCCTGGACGCTGTACCGGCCCACCTGGAACTTCCGCGCGAGGCGGATGTCCACCTGATTCCATCGCTTCAGGAAGTTCTGCCCCGGCTGGAGCAGCGGCACCGTGATCGTCGCGCCCTGGTTCGAGCGCAGGACCTGGCCCGGGTTCGCTGCCGAGAAGATGGCGTTGGACACGACGTAGTTCAGGTTCTGCGAGACGTCCGGCGCCCGGTTCATGTTGGCTGCGTACACCTGATCCTGGACGGCCGTGCCGGATGCGGCACCAGGGTAACCCTGCCAGCTGCCGCTCAACTGAACCTTGTACGGCAGCGGGTACGAGCCCGCCAGCTTGAGCTGCGCCAGATACGGAAGACCCAGCTTCCGCTGGTCGCAGAACCGGAGGCTGTTGGCATCCTCGACCTCGCAGTTGACCGTCAGCATGCGGCCGATGCTGGTCCCGCCATACAGGTTGCCGCCTTTGATGCGCACGGTGAAGCCGACGTCGTAGCCGTTGTAGATCTTGCGGTTGATGTCCGAGTTCTTGTCCACGTTCCTGACCGGATTCGCGGCCCCCACCTTGTTCGCCGGCAAGGTATAGATGGGAATCGTCGCTTCGGCGCCGTTGAACCGCGGATTGCCGAAGACCGGATTCGGGACGCTGAACTGGATGTAGTCGCCCGGACTCACCGCCTCGTTGTCGGTCCAGAACAGCCGCTTGTAATCGCGGTGCACCCACCCGACAGTGACCGAAAGACCGTTGAACAGCTCGTGCTGCACGCTGAGCGCGTTCTCCCACTGGTACGGACGGCGGATGCCAGGCGCCGGCGTACGGTTGCTGATCCCGGCCACGTTGAAGGGCACCACCACCGGCCCGATCTCGTTGATCTGCGCGATGTCGTCGCCGTTCAGATCGGACCACGTCCGGCGGTCGGTCTGGATGACCATCGGGTTGTAGATGGCGGCGAAGCCCACGGTCGAGAACGCCTGCATGTACTTGCCGGTGTGCCCCTTGACGGCCGTCCGGCCGTTGCCGAACACGTCGAACACCGCCCCGAACCGTGGCGCGACGTCGCGCCAGTTCGGCAGGTTCTCGATCTTGTCGAACGTGCGGCCCGGCACGAAGCGGCCCGCGTTGGACGCCTGCGCCGGCACGTACGAGTTGAACAGCTCGAAGCGGATGCCCGGCGTCACGGTCAGGCGCCCGCGCGTGTAGGTGTCCTGCAGGTAGATGCCCATGTCGTACTTGAGCTTCTCTTGCACTTCCTGCGGCGTCGAGAACACCTGGACCGACTGGGGCTGCCGCGGGATGCCGCCGATCGTGTTGTACTCCTGGATCAAGTCCGAGTTGCCCAGCATGGTGCGCTGTCCGCGCAGTCCGCCGAAGCCCCACGTCACGCCGACGCGCGCGTTGTGCGAACCGGTCACGTAGGACGCCTGCGTCATGATGGTGTGGCGGTCCGGCACGCGGAAGTAATACGGTCCGGTCGGCGCGCTCCAGGTTTCGGTCGTCGCCCGATCGCTCTTTCCGATGTTGGTCGTGGGCACGGTGGGCTGCGCTTCGTTGGTCGAATAGGTCTCGTCGTTTTCCGACCATCCCGCTTCGAGCAGCAACCGCGACGTGATGGTCCCCGTGTACTTCGCCTGCGCGGTGAAGTACCGCTTCGGGCTGCGAATCGTGCAGCTCTCCTCGGCCGAGAAGGCCCCGCACTCGTGGCCTCGGAACTTCTGGATGCGATCCAGATACGCGCCGAACTTGTGCTTCTGCGCGACCACGAAGGTGACGCGCGCGGCACCGCTCTTGATCACGTTGTCGTCCACCACCGGCCGGTTGAAGTCCGGCACGTAGGTCTTGAACGTCGGATCGGCGTTGTAGAACGAGTCGGTCACCGACTGATCGACGCCCCAGCGGCGGAACGTCACGTAAAACCAGACCCTGTCCTTCATGACCGGCCCCCCAAGCCCGGGATTGAAATCGAAGATCCGCTCGACGCGATTCGGCGCACGCAGCCCGGTGGCCTTCAATTCATCGGTGAAATTGTCGCTCTGCCAGGAGCCGGGCGTGTGGGACCAGAACAGCGAGCCCTTGAAGGTGTTGCTGCCGTCGCGCGGAATCATGTTCAGCCGCACGCCTGAAGCCTGGACCTCCGCGCCGAGCGCACTGGTCTGGTAGGACATCTCCTCGAACATGCCCTGGTTGAAGTAGTTCTGGATCGCGCCGTCACCCTCGATCCCGTTGACGATCATCCCGTCGATCTGAATCGAGTTGTCGCGCCGGTCTGAGCCGTGCACGGCCATATAGGCCTGCTGCATGCCGGCGGTTCCGCCGACATCCGGCGTGCTCAACGTCACGCCGGTCATCGTGCCGCCGACGCCCCAGATGTTGCGGCCCGTCGGCACGGCTTCCATCAGTTCCTTGCTGAGGACGACCTGCTGTGTCGCACTCTGGAGGTCGACCAACGGCGTCTGGCCGGAGACCGTGATCGTCTCCTCGAGACCGCCGACCCGCAGTTCGGCGTCGATGGTGGCCGTGAATGTCGCCGGCAGTTCGACACCCTCGCGGATCACGGTCGCGAATCCGGGAAGCGTGAACGTGACCGAATATGTGCCCGGCCTGAGATCGATGATGCGGTACTGTCCCGCGCCATCGGTGATCGCAGAACGGACCTTCTCAATCAGCACGGGACTGGCCGCCTCGACGGTGACGCCGGGCATGACGGCACCGGAGGCGTCCTTCACCGTCCCAGCGATACCGCTTTGGGCGAGCACGCGCGATGGCACCACCATGAGCACCGCGCAGGCGACGAGCGCCACAACATGCACTCTCACTCTCATCTCTGTCCTCCTTCGATGGCCACGACGAGAAACCCAGGGGTCTCTTGCCCGCTACGAGAGCGTGACGCCAGGAAGAAAACGTGACGATGAGCGGACCGGCCGGATGAGTGACGGGAGCGCGTGCCGGGATGAACGGTGGCGCCGGGATGAAGCGCGGTGTCGGAAATGAATCGTGCTGTCGGAGACGAGACGGCGAACGACTAAATCCGTAGATATAGAGACTATCGACTACCAGACGGCCATAACGACGGTATGAACGCGGTATAGAACGCTGTATATCGAAGCGGCGCGATTGTGAGGGACGCGGCGGGGCGTGTCAAGACAACAGATCCGGCTGACTGAGAGTTCCGCTGGCGGATCCGGACGTTCGGATCGAAGAGCGGGCCCCGGGAGCGCGCGCGCTCCCGGGACCTGCCGTGTGTCGAGCCTGCCGAACTAGAAGTTCAGCTGCATGCCGAGGGCGAACAGCCGGCCCTGCAGGATCTGCGTCGGACGCCACGCGGCCGTTCCGAACGCCTGGTTCTGGTTGATGATGTTGCTGCCGTTGAGGGCGTTGAACATGTCGAACTGCCCCTGCAGCTTGTAACGGCCGATCTGGAAGGTCCGGGCCAGGCGGATGTCCACTTGGTTCCAGCGCTTCAGGAAGTTCTGGCCGGGCGTCAGGAGCGGCACGGTGATGTTCGCCCCCTGGAACGACCGCAGCGTCTGACCCGGGTTCGCCGCTGAGAAGATCGCGTTGGTCACGACGTAGTTCAGGTTCTGCGACTGATCCGGCGCGCGATTGATCGAGGCGTCGTACACCTGATCCTGGAAGGCCGTGCCGGACGCAGCGCCCGGGTAGCCCTGCCAGCTGCCGCTCAACTGCAGCTTGTACGGCAGCGGATAGGAGCCGGCCAGCTTGAACTGCGCGAGATACGGCATGTCGAGCTGCCGCTGATCGCAGAAGCGAAGGCTGTTCGGATCCTCGACCTCGCAGTACGAGGTGCGCAGGCGGCCGATGCTGGTGCCGCCGTACAGGTTCCCACCCTTGATGCGCACGGTGAACCCGACGTCGTACCCGTCGTACTGCTTCCGGTTCTGTGTCGAGTTCTTGTCCACGAACTGGGGGCGGCGTGCGCGCGCGTCGGCGGACAGCGTGTAGATCGGGATCGTCGCCGCCGCTCCCTCATAACGCGGATCGCCGAATACGGGGTTCGCGATTGAGAACTGGGTGTAGTCGCTGGGCGACACCGCGACGTTGTCGGTCCAGAACAGCCGCTTGTACTCGCGGTGCACCCAGCCGGCCGTGATCGACAGGCCGTTGAACAGCTCGTGCTGCACGTTGAGCGACGACTGGATCTGGTACGGTCGGCGAATACCGTCGGCGGGCTGATTGATGCTTTGCCCGCTGGTGTTGAACGGCACGACGACCGGGCCGATCTCGTTGGTCTGGGCGATGTCGTCGCCGTTCAGGTCCGACCACGTCCGGCGGTCGGTCTGGATGACCATCGGGTTGTAGACCGCGGCGAAGCCAACGGTCGAGAACGCCTGCATGTACTTGCCGATGTTCCCCTTGATCGCCGTCCGGCCGTTGCCGAACAGGTCGTACACCGCCGCAAACCGCGGTGCGACGTCCCGCCAGTTCGGCAGGTTCTCGATCTTGTCGAACGAGCGGCCCGGCACGAACCGTCCCGCGTTGGACGCCTGCGCCGGCACATACGTGTTGAACAGCTCGAACCGGATGCCTGGTGTCACCGTCAACCGCTTATAGCTGTAGGTGTCCTGCAGGTAGATGCCCATGTCGTACTTGATCTTCTCGGCCGCTTCCTGCGGGGTCGAGTAGACGATCACCGACTGCGGCTGCCGCGCCACGCCGCCAATCGTGTTGTACTCCTGCACGAGATCCCAGCCACCGTTGACGACGCGCTGGTGGCGGTTGCCGCCGAACCCGTAGGTCATGCCGGCGCGGAAGTTGTGCGAGCCGGTCACATACGAGGCCTGCGTCATCACCGTGTGCCGGTCGGGCACGCGGAAGTAGTACGGGCCGTTGGGCGCTCCCCAGGTTTCACCCGTGGCGCGGTCGCTCTTGCTGATGTTCTCCGGACGCACGCTCGGCTGCGCCTCGTTGGTCGAGTAGGTCTCGTCGTTCTCCGACCAGCCCGCTTCGAGCAACAACCGCGACGTGATCGTGCCGGTGTACTTCGCCTGCGCCGTGAAGTACCGCTTCGGGCTGCGGATGCCGCAGCGCTCTTCCGCCGACAGCGCCGGGCACTCGTGGCCGCGGAACTTCTGGATGCGATCCAGATACGCGCCGAACTTGTGCTTCTGCGCCACCACGAACGTCACGCGCGCCGCGCCACTCCAGATCCAGTTGTCGTCGATGACTGGCCGGCTCACATCAGGCACGAAGGTGCGGAACGTCGGGTCAGCGTTGTAGAACGCCTCGGTGATCGACTGGTCCACGCCCCAGCGGCGGTACGTGCCGTAGAACCAGACCTTGTCCTTCATGATCGGACCGCCGAGGCCCGGGTTGTAGTCGAAGATCCGCGTCACGCGGTTCGGCTCTCGCAGGCCGGTCGCACGCAGCTCGTTGGTGAAGTTGTCCGACTGCCACGAACCGGGCGTGTAGGACATGAACATCGAGCCCTTGAACTGGTTGCTGCCGTCGCGCGGAATCATGTTCAGACGCACACCCGAGCCCTGGACCTCTGAGCCGAGCGCGCTGGTCTGATAGGACATTTCCTCGAACATGCCCTGGTTGAAGTAGTTCTGGATGGCGCCGTCACCCTCGATGCCGTTCACGATCATCCCGTCCACCTGGATCGAGTTGTCACGCCGGTCCGAGCCGTGCACCGCCATGTAGGACTGCTGCATGCCCGCGGTCCCACCCACGTCCGGCGAGCTCAGCGTCACGCCGTTCATCGTCCCGCCGACGCCCCACAGATTGCGGCCCGTCGGGACCGCCTCCATGAGCTCCTTGCTGAGCACGACCTGCTGCGTCGCGCTCTGCAGGTCGACGAGCGGTGTCTGGCCCGAGACGGTGATCGTCTCCTCCAGCCCGCCGACGCGCATCTCCGCGTCGACCGTCGCCGTGAACGACGTCGGCAGGTTGATGCCTTCGCGCAGCACCGTCGCAAATCCGGGCAGCGAGAAGGTCACCGTGTAGGTGCCCGGCCGCAGGTCGATGATCGTGTAGCGGCCCGATCCGTCGGTGATCGCCGAGCGGACCTTTTCGATCAGCACCGGGCTGGCGGCTTCGACCGTGACGCCGGGCATGACGCCGCCCTGGTCGTCCCTGACCGTGCCGGTGATGCCGCTTTGCGCGTGCGCCACCCCCGACGACAACAACAGCAGGACCACGCCCGTGAAGAGCGCAGCCATGAACCCCCGAAACCTCATTGCGGTGTCCTCCTTGATGACCGATGTCGCGGTCATCTCTTTCAGTCCCACGTGATGAACGGCCGGCGAAGAATGCGGGTGCCACATGGCAAAGCCGGATATGAATGCGACGCCTCGCCTGGTCCAACTGATAAGGACTTCGTAACTATTCTTATAACGATCGTTATATCAGCGACTTACAGGCGTAAAACTTAAATAAACGAGCTGGAATTCTCATGGAGAGCCATGATGTCGTCAAGATGAAAACCTTGAGAGACGGCGGCTGAACTCAGTGAGAAGGCTCGCTGGATCCTGGGTTTTGGATCCTGAGGCGGGTGTGTAAAACGGAAGGTATAGATCTGAAGGGGTTTCAGAGCAAAAAAAACGGGTCCAGGCGGAGCCTGGACCCGTTTCCGACGAACCGCGAGCGTGCGTCCGAACTCTAGAAGTTCAGCTGCATGCCGAGGGCGATGAGACGGCCCTGCAGGATCTGCGTGGGACGCCACTGGGCCGAACCAAACGACTGGTTCTGGTTGATGATGCTGCTGGAGTTCAACACGTTGAACATGTCGAACTGGCCCTGCAGGCTGTAACGGCCCACCTGGAACTTCCGCGCGAGGCGGACGTCCACCTGGTTCCACCGCTTCAGGTAGTTCTGCCCCGGCTGGAGCAGCGGCACCGTGATGTTCGAACCCTGGAACGACCGCAGCGTCTGACCGGGGTTCGCCGCCGAGAAGATGGCGTTGGTCACGACGTAGTTCAGGTTCTGCGAGGTGTCCGTGATGCGGTTGATCGACGAGTCGTAGTTCGCATCCTGGAACGCCGACCCGGACGCCGCACCCGAATACGCCTGCAAGCTGCCGCTCAGCTGCAGCTTGAACGGGAGCGGGTACGAACCGGCGAGCTTGAACTGCGAGAGATACGGGATGTTCAGATCCCGCTGGTCGCAGTAGCGGAGGCTGTTCGGGTCCTCGACCTCGCAGTTGACGGTCAGCTGACGACCGATGCTGGTGCCGCCGTACAGGTTCCCACCCTTGATGCGCGCCGTGAACCCGACGTCGACACCGTCGTAGAGCCGGCGGTTCTGACTGGAGTTCTTGTCGACGAACTGCGGCGTCCGCGCCCGCGCGGCGGCCGACAGCGTGTAGATCGGAATCGTCGCATCGGCGCCGTTGAACTGCGCGTTGCCGAACACGGGATTCGCGACCGAGAACTGCGTGTAGTCGCTCGGGTCGACCGCCACGTTGTCAGTCCAGAACAGCCGCTTGTAGTCGCGGCGGACCCACCCAGCCGTCAGCGACAGACCGGTGAACAGCTCGTGCTGCACGCTGACGCCGGTTTCCCACTGATACGGGCGACGGATGCCGTCGGCCGGCGTGCGGTTGCTTGCGCCGCTCACGTTGAACGGCACGACCACCGGGCCGATCTCGTTGTTCTGGGCGATGTCGTCGCCGTTCAGGTCCGACCAGGTGCGGCGGTCGGTCTGGATGACCATCGGGTTGTACACAGCGGCGAAGCCCACCGTCGAGAACGCCACCATGTACTTGCCCACATGGCCCTTGATGGCCGTCTTGCCGTTGCCGAACACGTCGTACACCGCACCGAATCGCGGTGCGACGTCGCGCCAGTTCGGCACGTTCTCGATCTTATCGAACGAACGGCCCGGCACGAACCGGCCGGCGTTCGACGCCTGCGCCGGAATGTAGGTGTTGAACAGCTCGAACCGGATGCCCGGCGTGATCGTCAACCGATTCCGCGTGTAGGTGTCCTGCAGGTAGATGCCGGTGTCGTACTTGATCTTCTCGGCCGCTTCCTGCGGGGTCGAGAAGACGATCACCGACTGCGGCTGCCGCGCCACGCCGCCAATCGTGTTGTACTCCTGCAGCAGGTCCCAGTTGCCGTTGATCACGCGCTGGTGGCGGTTGCCGCCGAAGCCGTAGGTCATGCCGACGCGCACGTTGTGCGAGCCGGTCACATACGACGCCTGCGTCATGATCGTGTGGCGATCCGGCACGCGGAAGTAGTACGGGCCGTTGGGCGCACCCCAGGTTTCACCCGTGGCGCGGTCGCTCTTGCTGATGTTCTCCGGGCGGACCGTCGGCTGCGCTTCGTTGGTCGAGTAGGTCTCGTCGTTCTCCGACCAGCCGACTTCGAGCAGCAACCGCGAGGTGATCGTGCCCGTGTACTTCGCCTGCGCGGTGAAGTACCGCTTCGGGCTGCGGATGCCGCAGCGCTCTTCCGCCGACAGCGCCGGGCACTCGTGGCCGCGGAACTTCTGGATGCGATCCAGGTAGGCCGCGAACTTGTGCTTCTGGGCGATGACGAAGGTCGAACGCAGCGCGCCGCTCTTGATGACGTTGTCGTCGACGACCGGCCGGCTCAGGTCCGGCACGAAGGTCTTGAACGACGTGTCCTGGTTGTAGAAGGTCTCCGTGATCGTCTGGTCGACGCCCCAGCGGCGGAACGTGCCGTAGAACCAGATCTTGTCCTTCAGAATCGGACCGCCGAGGCCCGGGTTGAAGTCGAAGATCCGCTCCACGCGGTTCGGCGCGCGCAGGCCGGTCGCCTTGAGCTCGTCCGTGAAGTTGTCGCTCTGCCACGCACCCGGCGTGTGCGACCAGAAGAGCGAGCCCTTGAACTGGTTGCTGCCGTCGCGCGGAATCATGTTCAGACGCACGCCCGAGCCCTGGACCTCGGAGCCGAGCGCGCTGGTCTGATAGGACATTTCCTCGAACATGCCCTGGTTGAAGTAGTTCTGGATGGCGCCGTCGCCCTCGATCCCGTTGACGATCATGCCGTCGATCTGGATCGAGTTGTCGCGCCGGTCGGACCCGTGCACGGCCATGTAGGACTGCTGCATGCCCGCCGTGCCGCCGACGTCCGGCGAGCTCAGCGTCACGCCGTTCATCGTCGCACCGACGCCCCACAGGTTGCGGCCCGTCGGCACCGCTTCCATGAGCTCCTTGCTCAACACGACCTGCTGCGTCGCGCTCTGCAGGTCGACGAGCGGCGTCTGGCCTGAGACGTTAATCGTCTCCTCGAGACCGCCCACGCGCATTTCCGCGTCGACCGTCGCCGTGAACGACGTCGGCAGGTTGATGCCCTCGCGCACCACCGTGGCGAACCCTGGCAGTGAGAAGGTCACCGTGTAGGTGCCCGGCCGCAGGTCGATGATCGTGTAGCGGCCCGAACCGTCCGAGATGGCCGAGCGGACCTTCTCGATCAGCACCGGACTGGCGGCTTCGACCGTGACACCGGGCATCACGCCGCCCTGGTCGTCCTTGACCGTGCCGGCGATGCCGCTCTGCGCGCGTGCAATTCCCGGCAACAACAGAAACACCGCGCTCAAGACCAGCGCGGCAACGTGCACTCTCACCCTCATGCAATTCCCTCCTTGAGTGGCCGACGACGACGAACCGTAGGGGCCTCTTCCTACGCGACGAACGAGAGGCCGAAGAAGAAACGACTAAGAGAGCGACGATGCGAGAACACGTTATGAAAAACTTACGAATAACCAACGACTAACTGACGCGCGATATTGGTATTCGTTTTTAAAGAAGCCGGGTGATTCTGTGGGAGGGGGAGGGGGGTGTCAAGGCATTCGGCGCTTGAATATCACATAAAACTTTCACAAATATCCTGTCTTTTGGATCGCATATTTCAAGGAATACATGGATGCGCACTGGTCGTGCGACCGAGGGAATCAAAAAAAGGGGCTCCGGACCAAAGTCCGGAGCCCCCTTCCTTCCGTAACGAAGGACTAACGAGATCGCCTAGAAGTTCAGCTGCATGCCGATCGCCAGCAGCCGGCCCTGGAGGATCTGCGTCGGGCGCCAGGCGGCCGAGCCGAACGCCTGGTTCTGGTTGATGATGTTGCTGCCGTTCAGGGCGTTGAACATGTCGAACTGCCCCTGCAGCTTGTAACGGCCAATCTGGAAGGTCCGGGCCAGGCGGATGTCCACCTGGTTCCAGCGCTTCAGATAGTTCTGACCGGGCGTCAACAGCGGCACGGTGATGTTCGCGCCCTGGAAGGAGCGCAGCGTCTGCCCGGGGTTCGCCGCCGAGAAGATCGCATTGGTCACGACGTAGTTCAGGTTCTGCGACTGATCCGACGCGCGGTTCTGCGAGGCGTCGTAGATCTGATCCTGGAAGGCCGTGCCGGACGCGGCGCCCGGGTAGCCCTGCCAGCTGCCGCTCAACTGCAGCTTGTACGGGAGCGGGTACGAGCCCGCGACCTTGAACTGCGCGAGGTAGGGCATGTCGAGCTGCCGTTGATCGCAGAAGCGGAGGCTGTTCGGGTCCTCGATCTCGCAGTACGAGGTCCTCATGCGGCCGATGCTGGTGCCGCCGTACAGGTTCCCGCCCTTGACGCGCGCCGTGAACCCGACGTCGTACCCGTCGTACTGCTTCCGGTTCTCGTCCGAGTTCTTGTCCACGAACTGCGGCGTCCGCGCCCGAGCGGCCGCCGACAGGGTGTAGATCGGGATGGTCGCATCGGCCCCCTCGTACAGCGGGTTGCCGAAGACCGGGTTCGGGATCGAGAACTGCGTGTAGTCGCTCGGCGACACCGCGACGTTGTCGGTCCAGAACATCCGCTTGTACTCGCGGTGCACCCAGCCGGCCGTGATCGACAGGCCGTTGAACAGCTCGTGCTGCACGTTGAGCGACGACTGGATCTGGTACGGCCGGCGGATGCCCTCGGCCGGCTGCGTGATGCTTGCGCCGCTGACGTTGAACGGCACGACGACCGGGCCGATCTCGTTGGTCTGCGCAATGTCGTCGCCGTTCAGGTCCGACCAGGTCCGGCGGTCGGTCTGGATGACCATCGGGTTGTAGACCTGCGCGAAGCCGACGGTCGAGAACGCCTGCATGTACTTGCCGATGTTCCCCTTGATCGCCGTCCGGCCGTTGCCGAACAGGTCGTACACCGCCGAGAAGCGCGGTGCGACGTCCCGCCAGTTCGGCAGGTTCTCGATCTTGTCGAACGAACGGCCCGGCACGAAGCGGCCCGCGTTGGACGCCTGCGCCGGCACATACGTGTTGAACAGCTCGAACCGGATGCCCGGCGTCACGGTCAGCCGCTTGTGCGTGTAGGTGTCCTGCAGGTAGATGCCCATGTCGTACTTCAGCTTCTCCTGGGCTTCCTGCGGGGTCGAGTAGACGATCACCGACTGCGGCTGCCGTGCCACGCCGCCGATCGTGTTGTACTCCTGCACGAGATCCCAGCCGCCGTTGACGACGCGCTGGTGGCGGTTGCCGCCGAAGCCGTAGGTCATGCCGACGCGCGCGTTGTGCGAGCCGGTCACGTACGAGGCCTGCGTCATGACCGTGTGCCGATCGGGCACGCGGAAGTAGTACGGGCCGTTGGGCGCACCCCAGGTCTCACCCGTGGCACGGTCGCTCTTGCTGATGTTCTCCGGACCGACCGTCGGCTGCGCTTCGTTGGTCGAGTAGGTTTCGTCGTTCTCCGACCAGCCCGCTTCGATCAGCAACCGCGACGTGATCGTGCCGGTGTACTTCGCCTGCGCCGTGAAGTACCGCTTCGGGCTCCGGATGCCGCAGCGCTCTTCCGCCGACAGCGCCGGGCACTCGTGGCCGCGGTACTTCTGGATGCGATCCAGGTAGGCGCCGAACTTGTGCTTCTGCGCCACCACGAACGTCACGCGCGCCGCGCCGCTCTTGATGACGTTGTCGTCGACGACCGGCCGGCTCACGTCGGGCACGAAGGTCTTGAACGTCGGGTCGGCGTTGTAGAACGCCTCGGTGACCGTCTGGTCGACGCCCCAGCGGCGGAACGTGCCGTAGAACCAGATCTTGTCCTTCAGAATCGGACCGCCGAGGCCCGGGTTGAAGTCGAAGATCCGCTCCACGCGGTTCGGCGCGCGCAGGCCGGTCGCCTTGAGCTCGTCCGTGAAGTTGTCGCTCTGCCACGCACCCGGCGTGTGCGACCAGAAGAGCGAGCCCTTGAACTGGTTGCTGCCGTCGCGCGGAATCATGTTCAGACGCACGCCCGAGCCCTGGACCTCGGAGCCGAGCGCGCTGGTCTGATAGGACATTTCCTCGA
>JBFXAT010000049.1:0-33057 GCA_050183995.1 Vicinamibacterales bacterium | reverse complement strand
TGTCTGGGTGGACCTCGCCGCGCCGTCGATTCCCGAGCTGCTGATCCTCAGCGAGACCTTCGCATTCCATCCGCTGGCCGTCGAGGACGCGCGCGCCGACCTCCAGTATCCGCAGATTGAGGCCTACGACGGATACCTGTACGTCATCCTTCACGGGATGGCGTACAACGCCGGACTCGACGAGTTCGTCACGCACGACATCGATTTCTTCGTCGGGCCCACCTATCTGGTCACGGTGCACAACCAGTCGTCCCGCTCGATCGCGGAGCTGCAGCACAACGCGACCAGGAACGTGAAGGTCGTCGGCGAGGGACCGGTGGCGTTGTTCCATCGGATCGTCGACCTGCTCGTCGACCACTACGCGCCGGAGATGGAGAAGTTCGAGGAGCGGCTCGATCAGCTCGAAGCGAAGGTCCTCGACGACCCGTCGCCGGAGCTGGTCCGCGAGATCCTCCAGGAGAAACACCGGGTCGCACGCCTGCGGCGGATCCTGACTCCCCAGCGCGATGCGATCGCGCGGCTCGCGCGGCGCGAATTCGTCGACATCAGCACCGACGTGTCGTTCCGGTTCCGCGACATCTACGACCACCTGGTGCGGTTCAATGACGATGCGATCCTGTTTCAAGACCGCATCACCGGCATTCTCGACGCGCATCTCACCAGCGTGAGCAACCGCCTCAACAACGTCATGAAGCTGCTCACCGTGATCGCCACGGTGTTCCTGCCGCTCACGCTGCTGTCGGGCATCTACGGCATGAACCTGGATCTGCCCCGTTTTCCCGGCGGAGATCCCGCGCAGTTCTGGTGGGTGCTGGGCCTGATGGCGGGCGTCATCAGCACGATGCTCTTCCTCTTTCGACGCGCGCGGTGGCTCTGACGTGGGTCGCATCACCAGGCTTCCGCCGGACCTCGCCAACCAGATCGCCGCCGGAGAAGTCGTCGAACGTCCGGCATCGATCGTCAAGGAGCTGGTCGAGAACGCCATAGACGCCGGCGCGCGCCGTCTCTCCATTCACGTCGAGCTCGGAGGCAAGAGACAGGTCCGCGTGGAAGACGACGGGGAAGGCATGGAGCCGGATGATGCGGTCCTGGCGCTCGAGCGGCATGCGACGAGCAAGATTCGGCGGGCCGACGACCTGGCAGCCATCCTGACCTTGGGCTTCCGCGGGGAGGCTCTTCCCTCGATCGCGTCCGTGTCCCACTTCGTGCTGCGCACCCGTGCGCGGGGCCGCGCCAGCGGCACCGAGGTGCGCGTGAATGGCGGGCTGATGTCCGGGACACAGGAAGTGGCGTCGGCGGAAGGCACGGCGATCGAGGTCAACGACGTCTTCTACAATCTGCCCGCGCGGCGGAAGTTCTTGAAGTCCGATGCTGCCGAAACGGCGCAGGTCTCGCGCGTCACGACCCAGCTGGCGCTCGCGCACCCGGAAGTCGGCTTCTCGCTGACGAGCGGGCCGCGAACGCTGCTGCGTTGTCCACCCGCGGCGACGCTGCGCGAATCGGTTGTATCAGGTGTACGGCGAGCGCAGCGATCTGCTCGAAGTGAAACGTGAGGTCTCGGGGATCCGTCTGCACGGGTACGTGGCGGCGCTCGCCGAGCAGGGGCCGACGCGCGGCCCGCAGAACGTCTTCGTGAACCGCCGGATCGTCAAGGATCGGACCATTGCGCACGCGATTCTCGATGCCTACAGCGTCGGTTCGATGAAGGAGCGCAGCCCGGAGGTGCATCTCTTTCTCGAGATGCCGCCAGACTCCGTCGACGTGAACGTACATCCGACCAAGGCGGAGGTCCGCTTCAGAGAGCAGTCCTTCGTCCATGAGGTCGTGCGGCGCGCGCTCCTCGATGCATTGGGCAGCGGAGGCGTGCCGCAGCTGCAGCTGCGGAGCGAGGACGCCGGGGCGGGCGCCGTCCCCGCAGCGTTGCCGGGCATTCTCGCGGGCGGCCACTTTCCGAACAGGTGGGTACCGGGTGCCGCGGCGCCCGGCACCAGCGCGCCAGCGCTTCCGCCCTCCTTCGACGCGTCGCCGCCGGAGGGGGCGTTGCCCGGGCACCCGGGCCAGGGGCGCGTCCCTTCGGGGCCAGGCGAGACGCGCCCGATGATCCCGCTGGGCCAGTTCAGGGACACGTTCATCGTCGCCATCGACGACGAGGGGATCGCGATCATCGATCAGCACGTGGCGCACGAGCGCGTGCTGTTCGAGCGCGTGCTGTTCGAGCGCGTGATGCAGGCGCTCGCCTCTGGCAGTCTGGCGTCCCAGCGCCTGCTGGTTCCGCTGCTGATCGAGCTGCCGGCCGGCGGAGCCCATGCCGTGGCGGCGCGAACAGCGCAGCTGGAGCAGCTTGGATACGAAGTCGAGCTCTTTGGTGAGACCACGCTGAAGGTCAGCGCCGTTCCGGCGCTGCTCGGCAACGAGGCTGCCGCGGCTGCCCTTCGCGCGCTGAGCGAGGACCTCGAAGGTCTCGACACGGGCGCCGACGTGCAGCTCGCCCTGCAGCGGATCGCGGCGACGACAGCCTGCCATGCAGCGGTCAAGGCGAACTATCCCCTCACGTACGACAAGATGACGCACATCCTCGAGGAGCTGCGGGCCACGTCGTACTCCACCGTCTGCCCGCATGGCCGGCCCGTGATGCTGCGGATCACGCGCCGGGAAATCGAGAAGAACTTCGAACGGGTCTGAGCGCTGTTTGGCTCAGCTTGACCGCCTTCGAAATCGGCTGCTAGAGTGGCCGTGTTCGCCGACACAACTGAAAACTCAGCCTGTTCCCAAGCGAAAAGGGCAATTCTGCGCGAGCTGTGCGTGGTCTGCGCACGCACGGCAGGGCGCTGGAACGCAAAGCTGTAAGCCACGGACATCCGGGGATGCCGGGTGGTTTAGCTGCCGAACTTGGAGTCCGACATGGTGTCCCGCCGGTTCCTGACGATCATCGCCCTCGTGTCCACCGCCGTCGCCTTCTTCTTCCTCGGAGATTTTCACGCGCGCGCCGGTGACGCGGCCGAACGCGCGGAATACGACGCCAAGCTCGACGCCATCCGCGCGGAGGTGCGGACGCAGCTCGGCACGACGACCAGGCGGTCGGCGGTCCTGCCCGCCGGCACGAGCGGTCTCGAACAGGGCCTGGCGCCGTTGAGTCCGGCTGACGCCGCTCGTGCGCGGATGGTGGCCGAGATCAAGCGGGAGCTGCAGAGCGAGATGGGGCTGCTGCCGCTGCAGCTGCTGCGCGATCGGCGATCGAGCTTCGTCGAGCTCTATGCGACAGACAATCTCGGTCGCACCGACTACGGCACGGCCGGCTATCTCGGCGACGGCTACTTCATCACGGTCAAGCATGCGGTCGTCGCGCTCAAGGACCAGGATGGCCGCGACGGTCAGCGAACGATCTCGTCCATCCGCGTCGTGGTGGGAGGCCGCGAGGTGCCGGCGAGCCTCGTCGACGTCGGGGATGCCGACGTCGAGGTGCACAGAGGCGATTGGGCCATCATCCGGACCAGGCCGGTCGATCTGCCCGCGCTCGTGCCCAATACGGAGTTCGCCTACGACTTCGCCGAACCGATCTTCCGCCTCGGCAACGACTACTCCAAGGGGATTCTCCTGTCGACCGGCTACGTCGGACAGCGGACGGCGAACGGGCTCGTCACGTGCCTGACCGACGGGCATCCCGGCGTGTCGGGGGGCGGCGTGCTGAACCGGAACGGCGACCTCGTCGGGATCCCGATCGGCCGGATGCAGGGTGATTACCGCTTCTCGTTCATCCTTCCAATTCGCGCCGAGATGCTGCGCAAGCTGCCTCAGGTCGTGGTGCCCGCGGATCCGCCGGTCGAGCCCTCGACCGGACAGGGCAGTCCACGCGTGGCGAGCGTTCCGGCATCGCTCCCCGAAGCGACGACCGCGCCGGCGGAGGTGTCGACCCGTTCGGCCCACTGAACGGCGGGCCCTCCGCGTTAGAATCGGCCCATGAATCCAAGCGACTGCATCCTGTTCAGCGGGGGAGCGCCGGGGGCCGAGGCGGCGTTCGGTGCGTGCGCCGAGCGGCACGGCGTCGAGGAGGTGAACTTCACCTTCGATGGGCACAAGATCGACCGCCCGCGCGGCGTCCGCGTCCTCAATCACGAGGAGCTGCAGGCGGGCGACGTCAGTCTCGCGTACGTCTCGAGGCTGATGCACCGCCGCTACACCAACGCGCCGACGATTCGCAGGATTCTTCAGACCATCTGGTATCAGGTGAACAACGGGCAGGAGATCTACGTCGTCGGCACCGTGCTGGCCGACGGCACCGTGCGCGGGGGCACCGGGTGGGGGGCCGAGTTCGCGAAGCTCTGCAACAAGCCGCTTCACGTGTTCGACCAGGACCACGAGGCCTGGTTCACCTGGGAAGGTGAGGGCTTCCGCCAGCGCGCTGCTGACGATGGCCCCGTGATCACCCATCCGCATTTCACCGGGACCGGCACGCGCACGCTGAGGAGCGTGGGGCAGGACGCCATCGAGGCGCTGTTCACCCGTTCGTTCGGCGCCGCTTCTTGAGCGCGTCCCACGCGTCCAGGCGCCGCTTCAGCTCCTTTTCGAAGCCGCGCTCCATCGGGCGGTAGTACTTCCGATCTTCCAGCGACGCCGGCAGGCACGACATCCCGGTGACGGCATCCTGGTCGTCGTGTGCGTACTCGTAGCCTTTCCCGTATTCCAGCGTCTTCATCAGCCGCGTGGGCGCATTCCGCAGGTGCAGGGGAACCGGTTCGGCGACCCCTTGCTGCGCGTCGGCCGCGGCCTGCTTGTACGCCGCGTACACGGCATTGCTCTTCGGCGCGGCCGCGAGGTAGATGGCGGCCTGAGCCAGGGCGACGTTGCCCTCGGGCAGCCCCACGAAGTGCACGGCGTCCTTGGCCGCGACCGCCAGGGCGAGGGCTTGAGGATCGGCGTTGCCGACGTCTTCGGACGCGAACCTGACCAGACGCCGTGCGACGTACAAGGGATCTTCGCCGGCTTCCAGCATGCGTGCGAGCCAGTACACAGCCGCGTCCGGATCGCTGTTGCGCATCGACTTGTGCAGGGCGGAGATCAGGTTGTAGTGCTCCTCCCCGGACTTGTCGTAGAGCAGCGCTCGATGCTGGACCGCCTCCTGGACCCGTGCCGCGTCGATCCGGCGCCGCCCTTCGAGGTCCGGCGCGGCCGCCGCACTCAGCTCGAGCAGGTTCAGGCCTGAGCGCGCGTCGCCGTTCGCATAAAGGGCGATGGCCTGGAATGCGTCCGCGTCGACCTCCAGCGTCTCTCGCCCGAGGCCCCGTTCGGGATCGGCAACGGCCCGGCTGAGGATGGCGACGACCTCCTCGGTCGAGAGAGGGCGAAGCACGAAGACCTTCGAGCGCGACAGGAGAGCCGCGTTCACCTCGAACGACGGGTTCTCCGTTGTCGCGCCGATCAGCACGATGTCGCCCGCCTCGACCCGCGGCAGGAACGCATCCTGCTGGGCCTTGTTGAAGCGATGAATCTCGTCGACGAAGAGGATCGTTCGTCGTCCCGTGGTCCGCCGCACCCGCTCGGCCTCGGTCATCACGTCGCGGATTTCTCGGATGCCGGACAAAACGGCGCTGAAGGCGACGAATCGCGCCCGGGTCTTCTCGGCGATGATCCGCGCAAGCGTCGTCTTGCCCGAGCCGGGAGGCCCCCACAGGATGATCGACTGCAGGACGTCGCGCTCGATCGCCTCGCGAAGGGGGCGGCCGGGCGCGAGGATGTCCTCCTGGCCGACGACTTCGTCGAGCGAGCGGGGCCGCATCCGCTCGGCCAGGGGAGCGGATGCGTCAGGCTCGGTGCGTGCCGGACGCGGATCCTCAGGGAAGAGGGTGTCCATCTTCGGTTCAGCTGCGGGCGTGCGCCACGCGTGCGTGCGGCTCCTCGTGCGGCGCGCGCCGGCGCAGCGTGCGCTGACGTCTGGCTTCGTACAACAGCACCGCCGTGGCGACCGCCGCGTTGAGCGACTCGACCGGCGTCGTCATGGGAATGGAGAGGCGCACGTCGGCGCTCTCGATGACCGCGGAGGCGAGACCTGCGCCTTCGCCTCCCACGAGGAGCGCGAGGGGCACGGACAGCGTGGCGTCGTACATCGACACACCGGAGCGGGGCACGGTTGCGGCGATCGTCAGGCCGCGCGCGCGCGCGTCGGCAACGGCGGCGGCGGCCGTTGCCGACGTGGCGATCGGCAGACGCAGCGCGCTGCCCATCGATCCACGCAATGCTTTCCATCCAAACGGATCGGCGCTCTGGCCGGCGACGACGAGGCCGGTGGCGCCCGCAGCCTCGGCCACACGCGTGATGGCGCCGAGGTTCCCCGGGTCTTGTACGTCGCAGGCGATGACGACGAGCGGGCTCGCGCCGGCGAGCGCGGAGCCGCTGGACCCGGGTCGGGCGGCGAGGGCGACAATGGGGCTGCCCGAACGCACGGGACTGGCGGCCGCCATCACGTCGGGCGCCGCCTCACGCAGATCCACACCCCGGCGGTCGAGCTCGCGCGCGAGACGCCCCACTTCGGAATGGATGTCGTGCGGTGACTCGACCAAGGCGTGTTGCACGACGACGCCGCTGGCAAGCGCGTCCGCCACGAGGTGTACGCCGTCCAACAGGATCAGACCGGCGTCCTCGCCGCGCGCGACGCGCTTGAACTGCGCGACGATCGCGTTCTGACGGCTCGTGATCCGCGCCACGGCTGAAGCATAGCACTGTGGTATCTTCTGAATTGATCATGGCCGAACCGGTGAAGGATCGACTGCTCAAGAAGTTTCAGGAAGAGATTCTGGCGCTCGACCGCGAGCTGAAACTGGAGCTGCCGAAGGAGATCAAGCGCGCGCGCGAACTGGGCGATCTGCGCGAGAACGCGGAGTACGCCGCGGCCAAGGAGCGTCAGCGCCTGGTCGAATCGCGCATCAGCATGCTTCAGAAGCGCGTGTCGGAGATCGCGTTGCTCAACGTCGATCGTATTCCGTCGGACCGTGCGGGCTTCGGATCCACGCTGCACGTCACCGAAGGCACGGGCGAGAAGCTGGTGTTCCAGCTGGTCATGCCGGAGGACGCCGATGCCACCAAAGGGCTCATCTCCACCACCTCCCCCATCGGCCGCGCGTTGCTGAACAGGGAACCGGGCGACTCCGTGAAGGTGGTCACACCGGGCGGCGTGCGCGAGTTCGAAATCGATCGCCTCATCACGATTCACGACGAAGCGGAATGACCCTCAGCGGGGCCGGCCCGTCGCCCGACGGCTACTCTCCCGAACGACGCACAGCCCTGCTGCTGACCGGAACCGGAACGGCCGGCGTGTACCACGCCGGTGTCCTGCGAGCGCTGCACGAAGCGGGCGTCAAGATCGATCTCGTCGCCGGGCGCGGCGTCGGCGCCATCGGCGCGCTGTTCGCGGCGGTCGACGGTGCGCAGCGTCTCTGGGACGATTCGGGGTTCTGGAGGTCGGCCGGAACAGCCCGACTGTATCCGTGGCGCGGCGGGCTCCGAACGGCCGCGCAGGCGTTCGTCCTCGCCGCGCTCATCGTTCTGCTGCCGCTCGCCACCGTCGCGTTCGGACTCGTCGTCTATCCGATCGATTTCCTGTTGAAGATGGCAGGGATGTCCGGCGGCGGGATGATCGCCTGGTACGCGCAGGCGGCGGAGGCGGCGTTCGCGCCGACCGCGCTGCCCACATGGCTGCCGCGGCTGGCGCTGCTGGCGATTGCCGCTGCGGTGGCCGCGCTGTTCACGGCGTCGTTCGGCGGAGGCGGTGTCCGGCACGCGCGCGGACCCTGGTGGTGGCGACTGCTACCGGCGCCGCTGGAGGCGGACACGATCGTGGCGAGGACCTGGTCCGCGGTTTGGGATCTGGTGCGCGGCGCCGCCCATCTGCAGCAGCCTCCACGCGTCGATCTGGCTCGTCGCTACGCGGAGATCCTGCTCGAGAATCTCGGCCAGCCCGGTTTTCGCGAACTGGTGCTCGTCGTTCACGACATCGACGCCAAGCGCGATCTGGTCCTTGCCCTGGTCGCCGAGACGAACCGGCGCGGGCTCGTTCGGCGGCCGTCGGCGCGCGACACGGACCGGCGTCGCGCCGAGGTCTTCGACCTCGCCGGCGTCTCGCGTGACTATCTCGCCGACGCGGTCGCGGCGGCGCTCACGGTTCCGCTCGCGACCGAGCCTCACCTGATCCGCTTCACGCCGGACGCCTACTGGCGCGGCGAGACGCACAGGCTCTGCGATCGGCCGGGCAGCGTGGAGCGGCTGATCGCCGAGCTCGAGGAGCTCGGTGTCGAACAGATTGTCTTCGTGACGGCGGCGCCAGACGCGGAAGGCCCACATGCGCTCGCGCACCCGCGCGTCGATTTGCGCGGACGCCTCGGCGAATACGCGCGCTCGTCGGAGTCGAGCGTCTTGTTCGATGCGCTCGATCCGCGCCGGGAAGGGGAGCCGCGCATCTTCGTGATCCGTCCGCTGCACAACCCGGTCGGGGTGTTCGACTTCGACGGCGGGTTCGACGACCGATCGGATCGGCGGCTGAATCTCAACGAGTTGATGAGCCGCGGCTACGAAGACGCCTACCACCAGTTCATCGAGCCGGTGGTCGGGGCGAGCGGGGAGCGCGTCGGCGGGCTGTAGCGCAGCCGCGTGTCAGTCGAGCGCGCGATCGAGATCGGCGATGAGCGCCGCCGGGTCCTCGAGGCCGACCGACAGGCGGAGCATGCCGCGGGTGACGCCGGCCGCGGCAAGTTGTGCATCCGAGTAGCGCCAGTGGCTGGTGAGCACCGGGATGCTCGCGAGGCTCTCGACGCCTCCGAGGCTCGCCGCACGCTGAAAGACCTCCAGCCTGTCGAACACGCGCGCCGCGTCCCCTTCGGCGTCGCCCAGGTCGAAACACACCATGCCGCCGAAGCCCGACATCTGCCGCGTCGCGAGCTCGTGATCCGGATGTGAGGCCAGACCCGGATAGTGCACGCCGCGGACGCGCGAATCGAGGGCAAAGTGTTCGGCGATCGCCGTCGCGCTGGCGTTGTGCCGGGCGATCCGCAGTTCCAGCGTCTTGAGTCCGCGTCCCAACGCGTATGCGGCGTGAGGATCGAGCACCGATCCCAGCAGGCGCCGCGCCGCCTCGATGGGCTCGAGGAGCGGGCGTGGGCCGCTGATCACGCCGGCGGTGACATCGCTGTGGCCGTTCAGGTACTTGGTCGCGCTTTGCATCACCAGGTCGACGCCGAGGGCGAGCGGCTGCTGGTTGAGAGGGCTTGCGAACGTGTTGTCGACGACGGACAGGACGCGGTGCGCTCGGCACGCGCGCGCCACGCGCTCGATGTCCACGCACCGAAGCGTCGGGTTCGTAGGTGTCTCGAACCAGACGATGCGCGTCCGGTCGGTCAGGAGGGCGTCGGGCGCCGCGAAGGCCTCCACCGGCTCGAACCGGGGTGTCACGCCGAAGCGGGCGAGCACGTCCTCCAGCAGATGCAGCGTGCCGCCGTAGATCGATGCGCTGCAGACGACCTCGTCGCTGGCGCGCAGATGGCCGAGCATCACGGCCGCCGTGGCGGCCATTCCCGATCCGAACAGCAGCGCCCCCTCCGCGCGATCGAGACGTGCGAGTGCCCGCTCGACGGCCGTGACCGTCGGATTGCCGTAGCGGGAGTAGAGGTACCGCTCCGAGCGCCCTTCGTTGAAGGCGACCACGTCGGCGGCGCAGTCGAACAGAAACGTCGTCGTCTCGTAGATCGGGGTGGTCAGGGGGGCCGGAGCGGCCGTGGGGTGATCGTCGCGCCCGCGGTTCGCGTCAGCCATGTCGGGTCTCAGGGGCGGACCGGTTCACGGCGTTTTTCGGCGGCACCGGTCTCGTGGAGGAACTGCGCGACGAGATCCTGGAGCCTGGCGGTCAGATCCGCCTTGTCGGTGATGCCGAACTTGTCGAGCGCCGCGCGCAGCGGGACGACCGCCTTGGCCATCGCCCGATGCCCGCCCGCGCTGCCGATGTCGCCGAAGAAGCGTCGTGCGAACTCGCCCGCATTCTTGGAGTAGCCGAGATTGCGGACCGACACCACGAGCGACTCGCCCACGATGCCGGCGACCACCGTCCACTTGACGTTCTCGAGCTGCAGATAGAAGTCCGCGACGTAGGGGATGAAGTCCTCGCGTGCCGACGGTCCGAGGTAGGCGCAGAACACCTGGTCGACCAGCGATCCATGTCGATGCGCCTTCATGACGTAGTCGAGCCGCTCCGAGGTGATTTCGGCGCCCTCCATCTTCCTGATGAGCGCGGCGTCGGCGAGCGGGTAGAGGTACGAGAAGGCTTCGATGTCCACGCGGTTGGTCTGGCGGTTGAAGAACAGCGTGTCGGACTTGATCGCATAGAGCATCGCCGTGGCCGTCCGCTCGGAGATGTTCACGTCGACGGCGCGCAGATGCTCGGTGAGAATGGTCGACGTCGAGCCGTAGTCGGGACGGACGTCCTTGAAGACGGCCGTGTATCCGGGCTGTTCCGGATGGTGATCGATGACGAGGTCCACTCGGTCGATCAGCCCGCCGAAGTAGTGCGGCTGCACGTCGACCATCGCGATCCGCTCGAATTCGGCGATCGACTCCGGCGTCATGTGCTCGACATGGATGTCGAGCAGGTTCACCATCCGCAGGTTCTCGGGACGGGTCACGCCCTGCAGCGCCCCGATGATCGCCGTCGTCTTCGTTCGCCGCAGGATGTTGCGCAGCGCCAGGCCGCTCGCCATCGCGTCGGGGTCCGGGTCGTTGTGCAGCATGATCAGGACGCGGTCGGCGTCGCTGAAGTAGCGCTGGTACTGCTGGACGCGGGCGCGGGTGAGGGAGCGGCTGAACTCGGTGAGGAGGGGAGTGCTGAAGAGCTCCGACATGGCGAGGTAGACCACGTCGGGGAACTCGTCATGGAACTCTTCGGCGCGGCGGGAGGTCGCGGCGGTCCCGATACCGAGGAGGTAGATGAGGGTGCCGCCCGCATCCCGAACCGCTTCGAGAATCCGCCGGGGGCTCCGGCGTCCGTTGTCCTCGAGGATGACGCAGGTTCCCGGGCCGAGGTCGGCCTTGAGAAAGGTATCCGTGCGTCTCGGGTCCCCCACCACCACGTGCACGCCGGCGTCGTGGAGGCGTCGCGCGACAGGCCGGCTCTCGATGATGAACTCGACTTCGAATCCGGGCAGGAGGATCTCGTCGAGCATCCGGATGACGAGCTCGTCCTGACAGACGGCTAAGCACCGCATCGGATTTCCAAACCCCCATTATACGCAGGCTGGATGTTCGTGGGGGCTCTTCGTGGCCGACGCCGGCGGGTGTAGAGTCCAAGCGTGCGCCCGCTGCGCCCTGTTGCACGCGCCGTGCTCGCCCTCCTCGTTGCGAGCGCCCTCCCCGTGCGTGCGCCCGCGGCCCGCCAGGCGATCTACCGCAGCGGCGTGGATCTGGTGCAGATCGGGGTCAGCGTCAACGACCGGCGGGGGCAGGTGGTCGCCGGCCTGACTGCCGACGACTTCGAGATCTTCGAGGACGGGCGGCCGCAGACGGTCACGTATTTCTCGGGCGGAGAAGGACCAGGCCTGGAGCTGCACCTGGGCCTGCTGCTCGACGTGAGCGGGAGCATGGAGTCGGACATCGCCTTCACCCGCTCCGCGTCGATCCGCTTCCTGAACACGATGACCGAGGCGGTCGACATGACCCTGGTCGACTTCGACACCGAAGTCCGCGCCGCCCGTTTCTCTCAGGCCGAGTTCCCGCGGCTGGTCGAGCGCATTCGAATGCAGCCGACGCAGGGCGAGACCGCACTCTTCGATGCCATCGGCCTCTACCTCGACGGAGCGGCGGAGCAGAGCGGCCGGACGGTCATGCTGCTCTACACCGACGGCGGTGACACCCGCAGCGTGCTGCGGATGCCGGAGATGCTCGATCTCGTCCGCGCCTCAGACGCCACGATCTACCCGATAGGGGTGCTCAACGCGCGCTCGACGCGCGTCCGCGCCGAGCAGATGTCGGTGCTTCGGCGGATCGCCGAGGCCGCCGGCGGGCAGGCGTTTTTCCCCGCGTCGGTGGAGCAGCTGGACGAGGTGTACGCGCAGGTGGCTGACGCCATCCGCGGCCGCTACACCCTCGGGTACGTGTCGACCAACGCCAGGCTCGACGGCCAATGGCGGAAAGTTGAAATCAAAGTGAAGCGCCCCGACGCCCGCAACCTCCGCATTCAGGCCAGGCGCGGCTACTTCGCGCCGCTCCGCCGGGAGTAGCGGCCACCCGACGGGACCCCCTATCGCGTCTCGACCGGCCTTTGAGTACGATGAACGTTTCGTATGCCCTCGGTCCACGACCGCTTTCGTCTCGTTTCCGATTTCGAACTGGCCGGCGATCAGCCGACGGCGATCGCCGAGCTGACCGACGGGCTCGAACGGGGCGACCGGTACCAGGTGCTGCTGGGCGTGACCGGCTCGGGCAAGACCTTCACGATGGCTCAGACGATTGCGCGGGTGAACCGGCCCGCCCTCGTCATGGTGCACAACAAGACGCTGGCCGCCCAGCTCTACCAGGAGTTTCGCCGGTTCTTTCCGGACAACGCCGTCGAGTACTTCGTCAGCTACTACGACTACTACCAGCCCGAGGCCTACGTTCCGTCCACCGACTCGTACATCGAGAAGGAAGCCACCATCAACGACGAGATCGACCGGATGCGCCTCTCGGCCACGCGGTCGCTCTTCGAGCGGCGCGACGTCATCATCGTCTCCAGCGTGTCGTGCATCTACGGCCTCGGCTCGCCCGAGGCCTATTACGGCATGTTGCTGCCGCTCGAGCGCGGACAGCGGATCGGGCGCGAAGAGGTGCTCCGGCGGCTCGTCGAGATTCAGTACGAGCGCAACGACCACGAGTTCGGACGCGGCACCTTCCGCGTCCGCGGCGACATCGTCGAGGTCTATCCGTCGTACGAGGAACACGGTGTTCGAATCGAGCTGTTCGGCGACGAGGTCGACGAGCTGTCGTCCTTCGACCCGCTGACGGGCAAGACCTTCCGCCGCCACGACAAGATCGCGGTCTATCCGAAGTCGCACTTCGTGGCGCCGAGGGAGCGGACGCGCCGGGCCGTGGACTCGATCAAGGAGGAGCTCGCCTGGCGCCGCGGGGAGCTCGAGAGCGAAGGCCGGCTGCTCGAGGCTCAGCGCCTGCACCAGCGCACGATGTTCGATCTCGAGATGATCCGGGAAATCGGGTACTGCCACGGAATCGAGAACTACGCTCGGCACCTGAACGGTCGCGCGCCCGGCGAACCGCCGCCGACGTTGTTCGACTACCTGCCACCAGACGCCCTGCTGATCGTCGACGAAAGCCATCAGACGGTTCCGCAGATTCGCGGCATGTACTTCGGCGATCGGTCGCGCAAGGAGGTGCTCGTCGGCTACGGCTTCAGGCTGCCCTCGGCGCTCGACAACCGCCCCTTGAACTTCGAGGAGTGGGAGCAGCGGTCGCCCCAGACGCTGTTCGTCTCGGCGACGCCGGGGCCGTACGAGCTGCAGAAGGCGCAGGGGGTCGTCGTCGAGCAGATCATCAGGCCGACCGGCCTGATCGATCCGCCGATCGAGGTCCGGCCGGTGAAGGGCCAGGTGGACGACCTGCTGCACGAGATCCGCGCGCGAACGTCCCGGGGTGAGCGCGTGCTCGTCACCACGTTGACCAAGCGCATGGCGGAGGATCTGACGGCGTACTACCAGGAGCTCGGCGTCCGGGTCCGCTACCTGCACTCGGACATCGAGACGCTGGAACGTGTGCAGATCCTGCGTGATTTGCGCAGAGGTGCGTTCGACGTGCTCGTGGGCATCAACCTGCTCCGCGAGGGCCTGGACCTGCCGGAGGTGTCGCTCGTCGCGATCCTGGACGCGGACAAGGAGGGCTTCCTGCGCTCCGCCGGCTCCTTGATTCAGACCTCCGGCCGGGCGGCGCGCAACGTCAACGGGCGCGTCATCATGTACGCTGATACCATGACCGACTCGATGCGGGCGGCGATCGGCGAGACCGAACGTCGCCGGGCCCTCCAGGAAGCCTACAACGTCCAACACGGCATCACGCCCCAGTCCATCGTCAAGGCCATCGACGATGTGATGTCGAGCGTGTACGAGCGCGATTACACCGCTGCTCCGACGGTGGTCCGGGACGGCGCGGAGGTCTTCCGCACGCAGGCGGAGCTGGACGCGCACGTCGCCGGGCTCCAGGAGAAGATGCGCGCCGCGGCGGCCAACCTCGACTTCGAAAAGGCAGCCGCTTTGCGCGACGACATCAAACGCCTGCGTGCCGCCGACCTCGGGCTGCCGTGGCCCGGCCGGAGAAGCTGACCGCGTGGCCTCGTTCGTCGAGAACTGGCTGAAGAAGGGCGCGCTCGAGACGCAGGAGTACCTGCGCCTGGTCCTCGCGGGCGTCCGGGGCATCGTGACGCCGCCGTTCTACCGCCACGACCTCGTCGAGCAGTTCGACATCGTCGGGGTCGGGTCGCTCACCGTGGTGCTGCTGACCGGCCTGTTCACCGGCATGGCGCTGGCGTCGCAAGGCGGAATGACCCTCGACCAGTTCGGCGGTCGCCCCGTCGTCGGTCGCCTCGTCAGCGCGTCGATGATCAAGGAGCTCGGACCGGTGCTGACGGCGCTGATGTTGACCGGCCGCATCGGATCGGGCATTGCCGCCGAGCTGGGATCGATGGTGGTGACCGATCAGATCAACGCGCTGCGGGCGTTGGGTACCGATCCGGTGCGGAAGCTCGTGGTACCGCGCATGCTGGCCGGCATCTTCATGACGCCCGTGCTGACCGTCATCTCCGACTTCGTCGGGATTACCGGCGGCTGGCTCGTCTCCGTCTACCAGCTCCAGGTCAACTCCGGGTTGTATTGGTCGTCGGTCACCAAGGCGCTGTACATGCAGGACGTGTGGATGGGCCTGGTGAAGCCGTTCGTGTTCGGATTCGCCATCACGACCATTGCCGCTCACGTCGGGCTGCGCACGAGCGGCGGAACGGCCGGGGTCGGCCGGTCCACGACGATCGCGGTGGTTGCCGGGTCGGTGGCGGTGATTGCCGCCGACTTCTTCGTGACACAGATCCTCATCAACCTGCTCTACTGAGTTCGAGCCGTAGCGAGCCGATGGACGCTGGTCTTCCCACAATCGACACCACAGAGCCGCTGAACGCCCAGCAGGTACTCGACGAGCCTGGTGCGCCGGTCGTGGTGTTCGATCACGTCGAGCTTGCGTTCGACGAGCGTGTCGTCCTGCGGGACGTCAGCTTCACGCTGCTGAAAGGGCACACGAAGATCATCCTGGGGGCGAGCGGATCCGGGAAGTCGACGTCGCTGAAGATCATCACCGGACTGCTTCGCGCCGATTCGGGCGTCGTGTGGGTAAACGGGAACCGCGTCGATGAGCTGAGCGAGCGCGAAATGATGGCCGTCCGGGCCGACCTGGGCATGATCTTCCAGGAGGGCGCGCTCTTCGATTCGCTGACCGTCCGCGAGAACGTCGGCTACAAGCTGTACGAAGAGACCGACATGCCGATCGACGAGGTCGACCGGCGCGTGGAAGAGGTGCTCGGCTTCATCGGCCTCGCCGAGCATCTGAACAAGATGCCGTCCGAGCTCTCGGGCGGCCAGCGCCGGCGCGTCGCCATCGCACGGGCGATGGCGTTCAAGCCGCGGATCCTCCTGTACGACGAGGCCACCACCGGACTGGATCCGATGACGGCCACCTCGGTGAACGACGAGATCGTCAAGCTGCGTGACCTCGAGGGCGTGAGCTCGATCGTCGTCACGCACCAGTTGCGCGACGCGTTCTACGTCGCAACGCACACCGCCGTGCGCGACGATCAGGGGCGCGTGCGCATCGAACGCGCGTCCCCCGAGAAAGAGCGGGAGGCGGAGTTCATCATGCTCAAGGACGGGGTGATCGTCTTCGAGGGGGACGCGGACGCCCTTCGTCGCTGCGACGACTCCTACATCAGAATGTTTCTCTCCTAGGATCGCAACATGCCACGAACACGATCGCTCGCGTGGTCGGAATTGAAGATCGGGCTGCTCACCATGATCGCCATCGTCATTGCGGCGGTGTTGATCTTCAGCCTCACCGGCACCAAGGGCTTCTTCTGGCAGCAGTTTCACCTCAAGACCCGCTTTGGCAACGTCGCCGGCCTGGCGGGCGGCTCGCCGGTGCGCATCGCCGGCGTCGAGGTGGGGTCGGTGACCGACGTGGCCTTCGTCGGCGACGAAGTCGAGGTGGCCTTCACGGTCAACGAAGCCACGCGTCGGCTGATCACCAACGAGTCGGTGGCCCGTCTGGGGTCCGTCTCGCTGCTGGGTGAGAGCGCGGTCGACATCATGCCCTCGACCAAGGGGACGCCGATTGCGGAATGGGGCTACGTACCGCAGGGAGCGCCGGCGGCCGCGCTCTCCGACATGACCGATCGCGCCAGCGACGGCATCGTGGAGATCACCGGGCTCGTGCAGGACCTGCGCAACGGGCGGGGCACGGTCGGCAAGCTCGTGACCGACGACCGGCTGTACGCGGAGTTGAACCGCTTCGTCGCCTCCGCGGGCGATCTGACCGACAGCCTCAAGCAGGGACGCGGCTCGATCGGCAAGCTCCTGAACGATCCGGCGACGGCCAACGCGCTCGAGGCGTCGCTGAAGAACATCCAGGATGTCACGCGCCAGATCAGCGCGGGCGAGGGCAGCCTGGGCAAGCTGCTGAAGGACGACAGCTTTTCGCGATCGCTGGCATCGGCGACCGGCAACCTCGAGGCGATCACCGCGAAGATCAACCGCGGCGAAGGCACGGCGGGAAAGCTGATGACGGATCCGGCGCTGTTCGATCGCTTGACCTCCGTCACGCAGCGGCTCGACGAGATCGTCGGCGAGCTGAATGCGGGCGAGGGCACAGCCGGGCAGTTGCTGAAAGACAGACAGTTATATGAGAACATGAATGGCGCGGTGGGCGACCTGCGATCGTTGGTCGCCGATATTCGCAAGGATCCGCGGAAGTTCCTGAACATCAAGGTCAGTATCTTCTAGGGAGGCACGACAATGGCGAGAGACGATTCGGCGGGAGCAGGCAGCATTCTGCTCGCGTTCCTGCTCGGCGCCGTGAGCGGTGCCGCCGTGGCGTTGCTCTACGCGCCGGCTGCCGGCGACGAAACCCGCGAACTGCTCGGACAGCGCGCGAAGGAGGGCCGCGAACGTGCGGCGGCCGCGGCCGAGAAAGGGCGCGACGTCCTCAACCAGAGCCGCGACATGCTCAGTCAGGGTCGCGACATCCTGAGCCAGGGCCGCGAGACCTTGTCCCACGCGATCGATCGCGGGCGCGAGGCCTATCAGCAGGCGAGGTCGCAGGAGAGCGCGTGAGCGTCTGGGGCGAGGTGTTCCTCGGAGTCATCGCGGCCGCCACCCTCGTGACCGCAACCGTGCAGATTGGCGTCCTCGTGGCCGCGGGCCGGCTCGCGCGCCGCGTGCAGCGCTTGACCGAACATGTCGACCGCGAACTGACGCCCCTGTTCGGTCATCTGAACCGCATCGGCGAAGATGCCGCTCGTGCCGCAGGACAGGCCACGGCGCAGGTGGAACGCGTCGACAAGCTCGTCGGCGAGGCCGTACAGCGTCTCGAGCAGGCGCTCGACAACGTCCAGTCGGCGGTCGCGGCTCCCGCCCGCGAAGGCGCCGCAGTGCTGGCCGGCTTCCGTGCGGTGCTCCACTCGATCCGTACCGCGCGCGCGCGCCGTCCTCGGCACGCCGACGACGAAGACGCGCTCTTCATCTGACGCTGGGGCGGGTCTCGCGCCCGCTCGTCCCTGGTTCACAGTCTTTTCTCAGCCTCGCTCGTTCCGGTTCACCATAATCGAGTGGTGAGCACCCGAACTTCGATGTCTGTCGTCATCCTGGCTGCCGGCGTGATGATTGGCCGGCAGCCCCTTTCCGCGCGCGCTGCGCAGCCGTCGTCTGTCACCCTTCCGCAATCCGCGCCGGCACCCTCGGCGCAAGCTCCAGCGGCTGCCTCGGCGCAGCCTGCGGCCGCAGCGATGGAGGGCGTCTGGTACCTCAACCGCGAGTTGAGCGACATGCGGGCACCGGTCGACGACTCGACGCCGGACGGGCGTGGGCGACCGGGCCGCGGCGGCATGGGCGGGGGCATGGGCGGCCGGGGCGGAGGCCGGGGTGGCGGCGGATTCGGTCGCGGAGGCTTCGGCGGGGGCATGGGTCCGGCAGGCGGCGGCGGGCGCAATCCCGAGGAGATGCGGCGCCGGCTCGAGGCCATGCGCGCACTGCTGGAACCCGCCGAACGTCTCACGGTCGTGCGCACCGAGTCGATGGTGATCATCACCTCGGACCAGGGCATCACCACGCGGCTCGCGCCGGACGGCAGCCGGGTGAAAGACGACTCGACCGGGATCGAGCGGCGTACGCGATGGAACAACGACAAACTCGTGACCGAAATCTCCGGTGCGGGGCCCGGGAAGGTCACGGAGACCTACGGCATCGACGCCGAGTCGGGTCGTCTGGTCGTCGAGCTTCGCATGGAAGGCGGCCGCGATGGGCGCGGGGGCTCGGGACCCAGAACCATCCGGCACGTGTACGAGAAGGATTGACCGGACGGCGGAGCGGCGGCCGCGGGGTGGTGATCGCTAGCGCGTCAGGGTGATTGCGGCGGCGAGCACGAGCGCCATGCCGATCAGCGCACCGCCGGCCCTCCGCCCGAAGCCCCGCGTGCCGAGCAAGGCCGCGATCGCCGACTTCATCGCACAGTTCGACAGAATCCCCACCGCGATGGCTCGCGCCGCCGTATCGGGCGTGACTCCTCCCGCCACGCTCTTGGACATCGAAATGGTCAGCGCGTCGACGTCCGTCAGGCCGAGCACCGCGCCGCTCGCCATGAGCCCCGCCGATCCGAACGTGTCCTGCACGAGGGCGACCCCGAACAGCACGACCTGAAAGGTCGCCGCCATCTGCAGGGCCGGCCAGACCTGGAGTGGATTGGCTGGGACGCCGTCCGCCTCGTCCACCGCGGGGATGCGCTGCAGCCAGAAGAGCATGATGAGTACGCCGAGCCCGAAGGGCACGGCCACGTAGGGCATCAGCGCCCAGGCAACCCTCGGTTCGAGGACCGTCGTTGCCAGGAGCACACGCGGAAACAGGACGGTGCAGGCGGCGAGCGCCCCTGCGGCCAGCGCGGCCGACGACAGGGGGCGGACGCGGCTCAGACGAGCGAACGCATACGTGGCGTTCGTGGAGGACACGAGCCCCGCGAGTGCGCCGGTGACGGGATAGCCGTGCTCGGGACCGACGAGGCGCCGCGCCAGGTATCCGGCGAAGCTCAGTGCGCTGAAGAAGAGCACCAGCAGCCACAGCTCACGCGGCCGGACGCCGCCAAGCGGACCGAAAGGGCCTTCGGGCAGCAGCGGCAGGATCACCACGGCCATGACGGCGAAGCGGGCCGCCGCCTGCAGTTCGCGATCGTTCAGGTGCGAGACGAGCGCGTGCAGCCGTGTCTTCTCGAGCAGCAGCAGGACGGTCAGGGCGATCATGCCGCTCGCGATCGCCCGATGACCGAGTCCCGCAAGCAGGCCTGCTGAAATGGCGACGAATGCCGCCACCTCCGTCGTGGCGTCGACGTCCCGCCGGCTGGCGGCCGAGTAGGCCACGACTGTCAAGGCAATCGGACCGGCAACGAGCGCCAGTGCGAGCACGTGTTGCCCGGTCTGCGCGAGCCATCCCGCCGTCCCCGCCACGGCACCGATCAGCGTGAAGGTGCGGACCCCCGCGAAACGGGCGTCCTGACCGCTCGCATGGCCCGACCACTGGCGTTCGACGCCGATGGCCGCACCGCCGATCGTGGCGACGATCAGATCGAGCAGGGTCGTGAGGTCGGACATCTGAGGCGCGAGGCGATCAGCGGGATGCCGTGCCCGGCAGCCGCAGGGGAGGCGGCTCCGCGCTGGCGTGGTCGCCTGGCGTCCTGGGGCTGACCGGAATGCCGGCGTAGACGGTTCCACCCTGCAGACGGGCGTGCTTGCGCACGAAGCTCAACGCCCCAATCTGGGCGCCTGGCCCGATCTCGACGTCGATGTCGATCACGCTGCCGAGACCAATCGTCACGCCGCGTCCCAGCGTGACCCCGCCGGTCTTCACGACCCCGCGCTCGACGGTGTGACCGGACAGGTGCACCTCCGCCCCGATCACCACGTCGTCGCCGAAGTCCAGCAGGTTGTGGTCGCTCACATGCAGAGAATTCACGAACACGCGCCGGCCGATTCGTGCCCCGTTCATGCGCATGTACCAGGACCAGATCGGCGTGCCGCGAACGAGCACGCCTGCGAACAGCCGCACAACGTAGCAGGCGGCCATGTATCGGGCCCAGCGGAGCATCGGCCAGCTCATGTCGGCAATCCGCATGTCGGCGCGATCGGGGCTTCGCGCACCGGTGACACGAGTGCTTGCCGACGACACGAGCATCAGGCAGAGTGCAAATAACGCATAGGCCGGGGCCGCGGCGAACGCGAAGGCCAGCGCCTTCCCGAGGGGATCGAGAGGCGCGTCGGCCAGCCGCGCGAGCAACAGGGCTGAAGGCGTTGCGGCGAGTCCGCAGACCAACGCTTCGTTCACGAAGATGGTGGCGATGGTGAAGAGGGCGCGGCCGAGCGCGGCCGGCGTCCATCGCGGACTTGATCGCCAGGATGAGGACATGTCGCGGTCTCCGACGCGCCAGCCCGCTGAGGGCAGGGCGTCGTACGCCCGATCGTAACCCCAAGGAGGCTGCTCGATGACGTTTCTGCTTCGACTGGTGGTGAATGCGGCGGCGCTGTGGGTGGCGACGCGGCTCGTACCGGGCGTCACCTACGAAGGCGGCTGGCTGCCGTTCTTCGTCGTCTCGATCATCTTCGGCGTGATCAACGCCACGCTCAGACCCCTGACCAAGCTGCTCACGTGCCCGCTGATTCTGCTCACACTCGGACTGTTCGCGCTGGTCGTCAACGGCCTCATGCTCTGGCTCACCAGCTCCCTGGCGTCAGGGCTGGGAATCGGGTTCCACGTGTCCGGATTTTGGCCAGCCTTCTTCGGCGCGCTCGTCGTCAGCATCGTCAGCACGCTGCTCTCGATGTTCGTGCGGACGACCGACGACGAGTGGCGCCGGGGTTAGTGTGCCGCGTGGCCGGCGCGACCGGCGGCTCGCGTGACGGCGGTCAGCGTGAACCTTGGGCGGCGCAGGGCTCGCCCCCGACGATGGTGAGCACGATAGCGGGATTGCGGCCGGTTCTCGTGAGCTTGTGCGGCATCCCGCGTGGCACCACGGCGAACCATCCGCCCGACACGACCTGGTCGCGGCCGGCGAGCGTCAACGTCGCGGCGCCGGCAACGACGTACAGGAACTGGTCGATGGTGTCTTTCGCCGGGGTCGTGAGACTTTCGCGGAGTACCAGCAACTGCGCGTTGTCGAGACCCGAACAGCCGATTGGGACGAATCGATGAGGGTCGCGGCCGCCAAGCGACTCCTCGGCCAGATTGGCGACCGACAGGACACGCGGCGGGCCGGGCGGGGCCACGGGCGCCGACGCGACGGGCTCCGGCTCGGGTTCCGGTTCCGGTGGAGGAGGCGGGGGAGGGGCCGCGGTCAGCGCGAGCTCCACGTTGGTCGGCGCTCCGGCCCGCACGGCGACCTCCTTCTCGAGCGTGACCGAATCCTCGTGTTCCGCCCTGATGCGGTAGGTGCCGTTGCCGAGCGACCGAAACTGCACCGCCCCTTCGGCGTCGGTCTCGCCGTCGCGGCTCACCGGACCCTCGGCGCTGACGTGCGCGCCTTCAATCGGGGCGCCGGTTCGATCGGTGACCTTCACCTGCAGGACGGCCGGCGCGAGCCGCCGCGCCGGCTGCGCTGGGCGCGGCGCCGCGGGTGCTGCGGGTGCTGCGGGGGCCGGCGTGGGCGTCTGCTGGAAAGCCAGGGCGGCAGCCACCACCAGAATTGCTGTCATTCGTATCCTCCATGTCGAAGGTAGTCGGTCGAGGCAGCGCTTCGCAACCTCGAGCGGATTCGGAGTGCCCTCGCCTCGACCATCCTGGCGGGAGGCCGAGCCGGGGCGTTCCGGTATCGGATTCGCAGTAGCCGGCGTCGGAAGTAGTAGGAGGTGTCATGGGACCGCTGGAAGGCCTCTTGGCCACGAGCGAGCGGCAGGCGCTCGAGTTCTTCTTCGTCGGTCTGAAGGACGTGTCGGAGCCCGACGTCGATCTCCGCGAGCTGCTGTACAACGCCAGCGTACTCGCTCACTACGCGCAGGTGTCGACGCAGGCCGGTTTCGACGTGCCTGCGCCGCGGACGCTCGTCGACGTGTTCGATCAGTTCGTGTTCGATGAGCACGGCCACCACGATAGCGGCCTGCTGGAAGTCGCCGCCACTCAATGCTTGCTGCTTGCCGGGTTCTTCGAGTCGCAGATGCGGCAACGTCACAGCATCCGCTGGTATGCCGAGCTTGGTGCGGGCTTCTTCCGGCGTGCGGCGGTCCTGGAGCGATCGGACCGCAAAGCCGACCTGTTGGACCTGCTGGGCCGGCACTTCGAGCCGTGGCGCCGGCGGTACTCGCGATTGAGCCGCGAGCTCCAGGCTCAGCGCTACGTGATCGCGCCTGCCGCGGAGTAGCCGCGCTCTGGTCCGGCGCGGCCGCGGCCATCCACGATGGTACCGGGATGGTCGCGACGAGGTGGACGCGAACCGCAGACGCGGCGAAGCCGCGGAGCTCCGGCGCCCTCAGGCGCGCGGCGGCAACAGGTGCATGATCTTCCGGACGGCCTCGTCGACCATGGCTTCGATGGTGGCCTGATTGTCGATCGCATCGAGGCTGCCTTCGGACCAGCCGCGCCACACCAGTTTCTTGGTACGCGCGTCGACCAGGTCGATGGTGATCGAACCTGCGTCATAAACGCTCGAATGGCAGTTGTCGCAGTAGCCGTAACGGGTGTCCAGCGCGTTCACATCGATCTGCTGATGTACGTTCGCATGGAAGTGGACCAGCAGCGCGGCGCGATCGTGGTCCACGCGTTCGAAGCCGCGGGCGGTCAACTCGCGGGCGACCGCCGACTGCAGCTTCTCCTGAAAGATGTCGTTGTTGTCGAGGCGGGGATCGCCGGTCGAGAACTCCTCCGACTCGGCCCAGGCGAAGCTTGGGTAGTTGTTCAGGTTCACGCCGCGTTCGAGAAAGCCGTCCACGCGGTGGACGGCGCAGCCCCCGAGCGTGAACGCGGCGAGGGTGAGCGCGAGCAGTGGCAGTCTGCGAAAGACCCGGTCCATGTCATTCTCCGTCGGCGCGCCGCAGCGGCCCGCCGGTCGAAACCGCTAACGAGGGAACTGCGCGAACATCTCCTGAACGGCCTTCTCCAGGCGATCGTCCAGCCGGCGCTCGTTGTTCAGCACGCCTTCCACATCGGTCTGCACCCAGCCGCGCCAGATCAGGCGATTGGTGCGCGCGTCCATCACGTCGATCAGGATCGTGCCGACCTCCTGTTCCAGCACGCGCACGGCGCAGTTCGCGTCGTAGCAGGCGCCGGAGGACTGGTTCGACTGGTTCGCGCTGATCCGCTCCGAGACGTTTGCGTGGTAGTGCACGAGCAGATCGGGCTTTCCACCCGGTTCGGTGCGCGCCAACTGACGGCGCGCGAGCTGCCGTTCGACCGCGCCCTGCAGATGATCCTGAAAAGAAGGGCTGTCGAGCCGCGGGTCGGTCGGCGGCAGCGCGTCGCGCGTTCCCCAGTCCCACGTGTGATACTGCGTGAAATCCAGGCCGCGCTCGACGTGCGAGCTCACGCTCATGGTGGCGCAGGCCGACAGTGTTGTCGCCAGCAACATCACCGCGGGCCATCGTGCGAGTCGTAACATGACGCTACCTCTGTCCAGACGGTCGAGACCAGCGGGAGTCGCGCCCCGACGAGCCCGGTACCGTTGGGCATTGCGAAACCAATACCATCTGCTGAATCGGACGCATTTTCACACGGATCCGGCGCTGTTCGCAGCGGCCCCGCTCGCGGGGGGCTACTTCCATCCGCCCGTTCGTCGCGTGAATCGCGCGGGAAGCGTCGGTTTCTGGGCCGGCGGCTCGGCGTCCCCGGACGCCTGGCGGATCTCCTCCTCGAGTTCGCTGTCGTTGGGCAGACCCGACAGTTGATCGACGAAGAGCAGGGAATGCTGAGAGGGTATCTCGAACTTTTTCCCACAGCTCCGGCATACCACGTCCTCGTCCAGACGCAGAAGATAGTCGCGCAGCTTCGCGAATCGCGCCCGGTCGGCATCGTCGGCGCCAGGAGGCAGACGATCTTTCTTGACCCGGCGGACCCAGCGGATGCTGTACTCGCCGGTCCGGCGGCAGCGAGGACACTGGTAGCTGGCCTGACGCGTTTCCTGTCGATCGGTGAAGTAAGTGCGTTCGTCGAGCGGCATACCTCTATGGTATCGCGGGCGCGGGGTGCTTCCTGTGCTTGCAATCTCGCGGCGGCTCTGCTCCAATCGGCCGGAAACTTGTACCGTCCTTATGGATCTGGAGCATGCCCATGACCGTACCGCCTCGCGTCCGGCTTCTCCTTCTCGCGATCGTGTTCGCCGTTGCTCCTCTCGACGCGCAGCAGACGCAGGCTCCAGTTCCGTTCGAGCCCTCGGTCGGGCAAGCGGGCAAGGATGTCGTGTGGGTCCCGACCCCGCCAGCACTCGTGGACGCCATGCTGGATCTCGCCAAGGTGACGCCCGCCGACTTCCTCGTGGACCTCGGGTCCGGTGACGGCGTCACCGTGATCACGGCGGCCAAACGCGGTGTTCGAGCGCTCGGCATCGAGTACGACCCGAGGATGGTCGCGCTCGCCCGCGACAACGCGGAGAAGGCGCTCGTTGCGTCGAGAGCCAGCTTCAGGCAGGCAGACCTTTTCGCGACGGACTTCTCGGACGCGACGGTGCTGACCATGTTCCTGTTGCCGTCGATCAACCTGGCGCTGCGTCCCACGATTCTCAAGATGAAGCCCGGTACGCGCGTCGTGACGAACACTTTCACGATGGGGGAGTGGGAGCCGGACGAGCAGCGCACGATTAGCCCCTGCGACCGTTGGTGCACGGCGCTCTTGTGGATCGTGCCGGCGCAGGTGGCGGGGACGTGGCGCCTGGGTGGCGAGAGTCTCGTGCTGACGCAGAAGTTTCAGGTGGTTTCAGGAATGCTGGGCTCGAAGCCGCTGATTGCCGGCCGCCTGCACGCCGAGGACATCCGCTTCGAAGTGGGCGGCACGCGCTACGAAGGGCGCGTCGAGGGACAGCGCATGCGGGGCACCGCGACGACCGGCGCGAACCGCGTCGAGTGGACGGCCGCGCTGCAGCCCTGAACGGCCGCCACCCCGCGGGAACCGGGCGCAGGTAACATCAAAGGTGATGGGGATTGCATTGACCGCACGGGAGCGCGCCGCGCTCAAGGCGCGCGCACACGCACTGGAGCCGGTAGTACAGATCGGCCAATCGGGGCTGACCGAAACGGTGATCGGCGAGGCCGAGCGCGCCCTGATGGCGCACGAACTGATCAAAGTGAAGATCGGCGTCGCCGATCGGACCGAGCGCGCTCGAATCGCCGCGGCGCTGTCGGCCGCGACTGGTGCGACGCACGTGCAGAGCGTGGGCACGATCGCCGTCTTGTGGCGGCCGCGCCCTGACGCTGAGGATTGACCAGGCGCACGCGCCTATGGGGCGCCACCCGTGCCGGCTTTCGGGATGGCCGACGGAGCGATACGCCCGGACGGTCGTGAGCCGGCACCGGCGCTGCTCGTCCCGGCCGCTCCCCGCGGCGAGCCGCGCCTGCCGGCTGCGCCCGCTGCATCCGTGGTTGCCGCGTCTGCGTGGTGCTCCGCGCTGCCTTCTTCGGCTGGCAGGGCGAACCGAAGGGTGCCGCCGGGACGGGCGCGCGATGGGGCAGAACGCTGGGGAACGCCAGCAGGCCCGGCGAGATCGCCAAACGGGCCCGATGTGGGCCGAGACTTCAGCAGGATCACCGCCGGACCCGCCGGGTGCGGCGGGGTGCCCGGAGGGCGCGTCCGGTTGCTCAGACTTGGGCTCTCCGCAAGGATTCGTGCCGCTTCTTCGCGCGATGCGACCACGCCCGCGCCGCATCCGCGACAGTCGATGTTGTCGTTGGTGTACACCTGACCGGCTGCCGGCGTCGCGCACGCCGCAGCCAGGACCACGAGCCAGATTCGCATTCCAGCGCCTCCCCGATCGCAGTGACTCTCCGAAGCACCGACCGCCGGTGCAACAGGTGAGCCGCGCGAATGTCGGCGGAATCGGCTGAATTGGCGCGCTGGTTGGGCGAAGGCTGTGAGAAACCGGCCGGCGCTCGATGAACGAGCGGCGCAGGTTCTGCGTACGTCATGTGGACCGAGCCGGCGTGCCCGGCGTTCGCCCAGCAGCCTAGCGTCGGAACAGGCCGCCCAGGCGCTCCTTGATGGCCTTCTGCGCTTCTTCGTTGGCGCGGTTGGTCAGCGCACGCTTGGCCATGTCCGCGAGATCCAGATGGACCTGCGGCGCATCGGCTGTTCCGGTGATCGTGACCGGAATGGTCACGCGGCCGTCTTTCGCGGTGTAGCGGGCGAGGTCGCGTCCGGCCCTCTGGGAGAGCGCATCGGAGAGCTGCATGTCGCCTGCGAGATCGAGACGGCTGCCGTCGAGGGCGATGACACCTGCCGCCGAGAGCAGCAGGTTCGTCGACTCGAAACGCAGGTCCTGGGTGGCGGCGCTGCCCCGCGCGATCTGCAGCGTCGTGCCCAGCCGGGTGAAGGCCTCGTCCTTCGAGCCCAGCTCCGCCGCCGTGTTGTCGGCGCGGCCCGACGTGGCGATGACGAGGGTGCGGACCAGCCCGAGGTTCTTCACGACGCCATTGGTGACGTCGAGGCGGGCGGTGCCGCGCGCGCTGTCCAGGACCGTCGCGGCATCCATGCCGCGCCCCGCCATCGCGAGCTTCGCCGACAGCCGTCCCGTGACCACACCAGGACTTCCGGCGAATGCCGTGGCCGCGGCCATGTCGACGTCCGACAGAGTGGCGTTCAGCGTGAAGCCGGGCACCTCCGCCAGCGCGAACGCTATCGATCCAACGTAGCGTCCGCCGAAGACGCCGAACTCCATCGGCTCGATCGTCATCGCCGAGGGAGAGAGACGCGCCGTGCCCTTCAGTCCGTCGAGCATCAGGGCGCCCATCGTTGCCGTCTTCGCGTCGAGGGAAATGGCGAGGTTCATCGGAGGTGAGGAGCCGGCCGCGGCAGCTCCGTTCGAGGCGCCCGCCGCCGGTGCCGTGGAAGACGACGATGCCGAGGAGGGCGACGCGAGGCCGCTGTTCGCGGTGACGTCGCCGGCGACGGCGAGCAGCCGGTCGAAGTTCAGCGCCTCGCTGGTCAGCGTGAGCGCGCCCACGGGCCCGGCGAGATCGGTGATCTGTCCGGTGATGTCGACGCGTTGCCCATCCGCGCCGAGCGTCATTCTTTGGACCGTGACGCCGTTGCCTTTCGGCACCAGCTCCACGTCGCCGGTGAGCGTGTGCGGTCCGCTGACGATCTCGACTCCATGGAGTGCGATGCTGTCGATCGAGACGAGCTCGACGGGGGCCGCGGCGGACTCGTCTGCCGAACCGGTGCCGAGCGACAAGGCGGGAAGAGGCAGCTCGATGTGCGCACCCGAGAGCTCCAGCGTCGCGTGCTCGATGCGGCGCGAGAGCAGGGCTCTGAAATCCGTGCCGATGCGCAGGCTGTCGATCCGGATCCGCGCCGGCTCACCGATGGTCACGTCGCCGAGGATGACCGAGACGCGCGGGTAGATCGCGGCCTCGATGTGCCCGACCGTGACCGGCTGACCGAGCGCGTTCGACACCTGCGAGGCGAGGGCCGTGCGAACGGTGTCTTCCGTGAGGACGGCGCGAGCCCAGAGGAACAGGCCCGCGGTGAGCGCCAGGAAAAGCACCAGGACGCCGATGATCGCTTTCTTGAACATGGCTGCACCATCCGTCGCACGACGCTCAGCCTGCCGCGCGGAGGTCAATGGTGCAACTCTATCGCGTCCCCCGTATCAAGGCCAGGCGCGCCAGCTCGGCCCCTGGCGGCGGTCGCGGTGCCTGGCACGTCGATCTGTCATCGACGGGACAGCCGTGCGAGAATCGGCCCGAGGACGGACCACGATGACGTGCATCAGGACCGCGCAGCCACGGCCGGCACCCCCACCCGCTCCGCCGGACAACGAGAATCCGGGAACGGTCGTCCGGGGGCCTCGCTGACGCTACGCCCGCATCGTTTCAGGTGAGGTGACTATGAAGATGACGAGTGGGAGCGGCAAGGACCGAGGGGAGTCCGATCCGCCGAAGCGCCCGTCGAGTACCGAGAACCCGGGATCGCCCATCCCGCGGGTACCGCACCCGACGAAGTAGTCACACGACGAGCCAGAACACGAACGCGGTGACCTCCAGCACGAGGGCGACGGAGGCGCGGATGGCCAGCTCGTGCTTCCGCTCGATCGCGAGGCGGTTGGCTCGGAAGTTCTCGCCCGCGAAGAACACCTGGTTCTTCTTGAACTCCCACTCCGAGAGGTGCAACGCCTTCTCGTAGAGGATCGTGGGGTCGACGAGCGTCAGCCGTCCTGTGAACCGTCCCGTGATGGCGATGGCCGCGCCCGCGACGGCGCACGCCATCGCGACGATGAACGGGTACGATCCGAACGCGATCTCGGGCCGCAGCGCCTTCGCGAACACCGGGGCCGCGAGCGTCAGCGTCGAAATGCGATCCAGCACGAGGCCGAGTCTGGCGTCGGCCGCTTCGAAGCGTGTGACCGCCTGCTGGTAGGAAGGCGCGACGAAGTCGTACGCCTGGGCGACACCCGGCCATCGCTTCTCGGGCTCGAGCTCCACCTCATCCACATCGGAAGCGACGTCGGCCATCCGCCTCACTCTAGCAAAGACGGAGACCGCTGCCGTGGGCACGTGGTCCTGACCGCCTGCCGCGTCAATCCGGTGACCCGCGTGCTCGGGTGCGAGCCACCGGATTCGGGGGCGGCTGTCAGTAGGAGATCGAACGTGGGCTCGAGAGGAACGCTTGCGTCGCCGCTCCTTCTCCTCCCATCGTCAGTCCAGCCATCAGGTCGCTTTCAGCCACCTTGCGGACTTGCATGCAGTGGGGGCAGATGACCACCGTGCCGCCGGCCTTCATGAACGCGGCGAGCCCGCGGCGCTGCTGCGACAGCGTGGCCACCTTGGTCGATGCCAGCCGGACGCCGTCGACATTCAGGAACAGCGTGACCGTGTTTCCGCCTTCCACGAGCTTGGTGGCGAAGTTCAGCGCCATGGTGACGCGCTGCGGTTCATCGGACGTGAGATTGACGAAGACGGACTCCTTCGCCTGGGCGAAGACCGGCGCAGGGTGCGCGGACTGCACGAGGACGAATCCGATGGCGCCGAGTGCCACGCTCAGCGCGAGGCTTCTGAAGGTACGCATGACGTTCTCCTTTGGCCGGCCGACGCGGCGAGAGGGCCCGGTCGATGTGCGGCCGAACCGCGGTCCGTCCGCCGCGCGCCGACTCATGTGCTGTATCCATAGTGATGCCGGACTGCCGTCCGTGGTGGCAGCGGCGCAGGGAAGGCGACGGCGAATGCAGGCACCGGGCGCTCCGCTGCAGCGAATGACGGACGCGCGTGGCGTCGGCGCCCTCTTCGATGCGGTTCCACCGCCGGCATCGCGTCCACTGGCTGCATCGCGTTGCAGGCTCGCGGCGTCGATCGCGGCTTCGCTGCGGCGCGATTGCCTGCCGTCGCCGCGCGCGTGACGATCCGCGAGACCCGGCGCGACGACTTGCGATAGAGCGCGACGACCTGCGACTAGAGGAGGGTGGACCATGACGTTGACACGACGGCAACTGCTGGCAGGGGCCGGGACACTGGGGGCGATGGCGGCCGGAGGCGCATTCGAGCGGGGCCTTCTCGCGGCGGCCGCTCAGCCGCGCGACGCGCGAGAGCAGTGGAACAGGATCTACGGGGCGACGGACTTCCCATTCAAGACCGAGCGCAACGAGTTCTTGGCGGAGGTCATCAAGGGGCGGACCGCCGGGACGGCGCTCGACATCGGCGTCGGTCGAGGGAGGAACAGCTTGTATCTCGCCAGCCAGGGGTGGACCGTCACCGGTGTCGACATTTCCGACGAAGGCGTGCGGATCGCCACCGCCGAGGCGGCCCGCGCGGGCCTGCAGATCACCGCGATGGTGCAGGACTTCGCCACCTTCGACATCGGCACCGGGCGATGGGATCTGATCGCGGGCCTTTACATGGGCGATCTCATCGTCACGCACGCCAAGCGCATCATGGCGGCGCTCAGGCCTGGCGGCCTGCTCGTCGTCGAGAACTTCGGGCTCGATCTGAATCGTCCTGCGATGGTCGGCGGCGCGCCGCTCGGGTACGGCGTGAACCAGCTGCTCACGGTGTTCGCGGACCTGCGCGTGCGCCGGTACGAGGACACGCTCGGCGTGGCGGATTGGGCCAGAGGCGCGCAGCCTGTGCCTGTCGTGCGGCTGGCCGCGGAGAAGCGGTGACGCGGCTCGGCCGACGGAATGAGGCGCGGGATCCGCGGGCCGACGTCCGGTGGTGCAAATCGTTTGGCGTCCACGTCGGGCGCATCACGCCTCCGGTCGATGGGGCGGCCAGATTTCCCGCGACTTCACGCGTGCGCGTCTGGAGAGGGCCAGGCGAGAATTTTCCGTTCGTTCCGCGGCCGAACGCGTTTACTATCTTGGCGATGCGCTCCATATAGCGGCGGTCGGGTGGGCGGTGTCGCAGCCGTCCAACCGGTGGACCCGCGGGCCGCGACGGCGTTGGACGCCGCCGGCTCTGGCAAGCAGCGCAGCCTGACGCAAACGATGGTCCGAACGACGATAACCGGCTGTCCTGGCGTACGCCTTGCCTTGTTGCTGGCGGCGCTCCTCGTGGCTTCGGCCTGCGCCGGGCCCTCTGGCATGGAACCATCGCCAGGCCCCTGGCGTTTCTCGGGTACCGTCTCCGCACGCGATGGCGGCAGCATTGGTGGTCCCATTCACGGCGCGCAACTGACGGTCATCAGCGGCATCAACGAGAGCCTTCAGGTGCAAAGCGATTCGACCGGCCATTTCGCCTTCGACGCCCTCACCGGTGACCGGTTCAACGTCACGATCGAGGCCCCCGGCTATGTCAGTGTGACGCCGACGGTGCACCTGTATCGTGACGTCGACGCCAACTTCGCGCTCGAACCGCGCTAGCGGGTGAGTGAGGAGCCCGCCGACTGCTCAGTGGATGGCAGACTCCGCCGGCGCGCTGTGTGGGCTCCAGTCATCGCTAGCCGCTGGGCGACTACTCGTTTCTCTTTGCCGCGTGGAGAACAGACGAAGACGCATTCGAGATACCGATCGCGAGATAGCCGCGAGGGCACGAATGATTTCGGGTGCACCCCGCTGTTGCCTCTTTCGCGTCACGACCCTGGCTTCGGCGGTGGCGCGGCTAGCCAGTTCAACAGAAGATCACCACACTTCTTCAGTTGGCGTGACACATATTTCGGAGTCAATTCATACAAGGCTGCGAGTTCGTTGATTGTGTAGCCCTCAAAATACCGTCCTGAGAGGAGGCGCCATGCTTCTGGTGAAAGCGTTTCGCGAAACTCACGAAGCAAGACTCTCTCCTCGCCAGACGCGTCGTCGGTCTCAACGTCGAACACCTCTTCGCCGACGTAATTGATTCCATCGACTTCGATTGCCCCGACACGACGACGGCGGCCTTCTTCCTCTTGAAAGACAGTCGAGGACAACCGGGAAAGAGCCGTCGCAATCATTGCCCATCGCTCGGTCGAGGACACGGCGACAAAGCGCCGTTGAACTGCCGGCGCGGCCATTTGCAGAATGACCTGAGAGGCCAAGTCCTCAGCGTCGATACCCTTGAAGGGTGCTCTTGCACGGGCCGCTCGGCGAATACGTGGATGCAGCTCGGAAATGGCTGTCCAGAAGTCTGGTGACTCCGGACCACGTTCGAGCGGGAAGTCGCGCCTGATCAAGCCCAGGCGCTCGAACTCCGCCTCCAGATCCGGATCTGCGCTGGCGCCCCCAACCAATGCACTCAAGAACTGTGCTCCGGTCCAGATCAGGCCCTGCAAGAAAGAGTCGGTCAAGTCCGCTGACGTGAAATCCGCCTCCACCGCACTGGCTCCTCCGAGCTGAATGCCGGAACAGTTGGCTCCTGAGATATCCGCCGCGTCGACACGTGCGCGCGAGAGCTCGGTCGTTGACAGATTCGCACCTCGTAGATGTCCCCGTGATAGATCAACCCCGCTCAGGACCGCTCCCTGAAGAAATGCGTTCTCGCAATTCGCTCCCACCAAAGACGCCCCTTCTAAAACGGCGCCCTCAAGCCTAGCACCGTTGAGCTGGATGCTATTTGGAAGCGGAATCCGAAGTGCCGCTCTTTCAGCACCACCGCCCCGCGCATCTGCGAGCGCTGCGCTTCGGCGACAGTAGTACAACGTATGTAAGGCATTCTCTGATACGTTCACTGAATAAGGTCCAACGAGTACTTGCTCCAACAACCTCTCGGTATCAGTGTTTACCAGCCAGCGGATGAATTCCGCGATCTCCTGCGACAGCCGCGGGCCCGCGAGGCACTCCGTACGACCTTGCAGCAGTTCCGTCGCCAAGTGGCGCGACAAGAAGAATTCTCCGTACGATTTGTGCGCGAAGCCGTAATTGCCAGCATCATCGCGTGTCACAAATGTCGCTGTCCTGACTTCGTTATCAATCTCAGCAAATTGCTGTGGAGTATGAATGTGCGGAGCGAGATGGGAACGGACGTACGACTCCAGTTCCGTGTAGTGCAATCGTTCAAGCCCGGATCGCCATAGCCCTATCGCGAGAGCGGTGACGAAATCCCGCTTAGCATTGGGCGTAAGCGTCTCTCTCCATGAATCGCGATGCACCCAGGCGTCCGTAAACACCTGGTAAAGAGTCGAGATATTGACCTCGGCTCCCTCAAGGCGGTCCAAC
>JBFXAT010000048.1:0-35279 GCA_050183995.1 Vicinamibacterales bacterium | reverse complement strand
CCTCCTAAGCGGGGGGCCGGCAGTTCAATTCTGCCCGGGCGCGCCACCCCACGATCCTCAGGATCGGGTTGGCCGCGAGCCGGCCGGACACAGACGAACGAGCCATGAAGAGAGTCGAACGGCATCATCTGAAGGAAAACGAGCTCGCGAACCTCGCCGCCAGCGCGCGCGCGAGCTTCGAGACGCAGAGGACCGCCATTCTCGCCGGTGTCGGCGCGGTGCTGGTCCTGCTGGTCGGCGTGCTCGGATACAGCGCCTGGAACAATCGGGTGGAATCCGAGGCCCAGACGAAGCTGGCAGCGGCCCTGGCGGTCGAAGACGCCCGCGTGGGTCCGCCCGTCGCCTTTGGCTCGCAGGCGCCAACGGGACTGAGCTTCGTGTCGCAGCGCGAAAAGAACCAGGCGCTCCTGGCGAAGTACAAGGAGGTGGCCGACGCCTTCCCGTCTCACGAGGCAGGGCTGTTCGCCCGCTATCGCGAAGCGGCCACGCACCTCGCGCTGGGGCAGCCGAAAGAAGCCGAGGCGGCCTTTCAGCAGGTGATGGAGCGCGGCGGCAACGGTCACTACGGCCGCATGGCGCGGCTCGGTCTGGCCGAAGCCCAGGCTCAGAACGGCGAATACGACGCGGCCATCGCCACGTTCCAGGAGCTCTCGCAGCAGAAGGACGGTCCGTTGCCGGTCGACGGCGTGCTCTTGAGGCTCGGGCGGATCTACCTGGACGCTGGCAAGCGCGGCGAGGCCGAGCAGGCATTCAAGCGGATTGTCGACGAGTATCCGGACTCGCTGTTCGCGCCTGACGCGAAGCGCGAGCTCGACGCCCTCAAGATGAACAGCTGACGCAGCCGGGCCGCCGTACGGCGACGCGGCCCATCGTCGCGCATGCGCATCCGCCGTCGGCGTACGCGCATGCGCCGGCCTGTGGCGTCGGTGCTGCGCGTCGCGCGGGCCCTAGCGCCGCCGAACCTCGTCTCCGAACTTGTAGCCGAGGATCTTGTAGATCAACTTGGCGCACAGGAAATTCGGTGCCACCATCCCAGGCAGCGGCGCCAGTTCGACTACGTCGCACCCCACGACATTGCGCGTTTCGATCACCCGGCGGAGCAGGGCGAGCGCCTCGTACCAGCTCAACCCGCCCGGCTCCGGCGTTCCCGTCGCCGGCATGATGGCAGGATCCAGCCCATCGACGTCAATCGTGATGTACACGGTCTCGCCCAGCGAATCGACGACCCGCTCGATCCATTGCGGATCGTTGCGCATGTTGAAGTCGTAGAAGATCTCGGTCGGCAGGGTCGCCGCGACGGCCGCCTCTTCAGGAGACATGCTGCGAATGCCGACCTGCGTTGCGCGTGCGTACTCGAGCGCGCGGCGCATCGCGCACGCGTGATTGTGCGGCGTGCCCATGTAGGTGTCACGCAGGTCGGAGTGCGCATCGATCTGCAGCACCGAGAGGCCGCTGAACTTCTGCGCCATGGCGGCCACGATCGGGCCGGTAATCGAGTGTTCGCCGCCGAGGAAGACGGGGAACTTCCCGCGTCCAACCAGCTCGGAGGCGACGCGGCGGATTTCGGCGGTCACCTCGTCGAGGGACGCGAACGGAAACTCCATCTCGGGAAGCGTGAAGATGCCGATCGACGAAACGTCGGCCTCGATCTCCTCGTCCCAGAGCTCCATGTGGGACGAGGCGACGAGGATCTCGTGAGGGCCGTTGCGCGTGCCGGCCACATACGAAGTGGTCCGGTCGAGCGGAACGGGGAGGATCACGACGCGGGCATCGTCGAACTCCGTCCTGGTGGGGAGGGTACCGCCGAACGCTCCGACGGCGGCGTGCTCGTAGTCAAACGGCAGATTCATTCACTTCCTCGAAGTGGTCGTTCGGAACGGACTGACGGTCGATGGTCATCGTGCCCGAGGCCAGAGTGAAGGCCGGGCGTCTGCGCCTGGCCAGGAGATCGCGATCGAAATGTGCAAGGCCGCTGGCGAGGATCGGCAGCGCGATCGTCGCGTCGGCGTGCACGGTCACCTTGGCGGCATCTGCCGCCAGCTTGCCCCAGCTCCGCGCCTCCTCCAGGCTGGACCCGGAGGCGCCGCCGTAGTGTGGAACGTCGGTGACGATCTGGAGGGCGTAGCGGTGACCCGTGACATCCGGGCTGTAGTACTCGGCCTGCACACTCGCCTGGTTGATGAAGTTCTTGGGCGTGCCTCCGCCGAGCACGACAGAGGCGGTCCTCGGGCGCCTGATGATCACGTTGGCGGACTCGATGATGTCCCCGATCACGTCGACCTGCCCGGCACCAGGATGCCGCTGCCGAGCCTGCGACAGCCCCATGCCGATCGACGAATCAGCGATCGCGGGGCAGAAGATCGGCACGTTTGCCCGATAGGCCGCCGTGAGGATCCCGTCGCGACCTGTGGTATCCCAAAGATGTCCGCCGAGCCGGTACAGCAACTCACGCGTGGTGTAGGGACGCGGCTCGAGCTCGGCCGCGAACTGCGCAATCCACTCGTCGTTGCGGCAGAATTCGTCTTCGCTGGCCAGGGTGTCGTACACCCGATCGACACGCGCGTCCGCCAGTGCGGAGTCGTCGGCCACGGGCGAGCCGATGTAGTGATGAAGGCCGCGCGTCTCGTGGAGATCGTGATACAGGTTCGCGCCGGTCGAGACGACGCAGTCGACGTACCGCTGCGTGATGAGGTGCGCGAGGACCAGGCGCAGACCGCCCGCGCTCAGAGCGCCGGCGATGCCCAGGAAGATCGTGACATCGTCCAGCAGCATGCGCTCCCACACGCGTCGCGCAGCTCCGAGCGTGCGGCCCTGGAACGAGATGCGCTCCATCCGCGTGAGGATGTCGTCCGCCGTGAGGCCGGGTGCGATGATGAACGGCTCGACCGGCGTGTGGAGAAGTCCGGACTTCTTCCTCATGCGCGTCAATTATAGGCGCAGACGAGCAGACTAGAACGAACGGCCCACCCGCGCGTACATCGCGACGCCGCGTGTGGCACCATCGCGGGTCGTAGCGACTCCAACGGTCGTCGTGATCGGCCATCGATATCCGGCCACGAAATCGATCGAGCCTTCCGCGCCGAGCGAGGAGCGCCACCCCTCGTCCCGGGCCCCTCTGGAGACGCGGCCCGCATCGGCGAACACAGCACCGTGCAGCCACCGCAGGAAGAGCGGCCACGTGCCCGCGCCCCGCTCGACGCGCACGAGGGGAAGGCGGTATTCGGCATTGATGACCTCAACCTGTGATCCGCTGAAACGGTTGGAGGAGAAGCCGCGCAAGAGACCCAGTGCGCCTCTGCCGAAGTCGATGGTGCTCGGCGACGCGTCCGGCCCGCCGAGCGTAAACATGCGGCCGGCCAGCGTCGATCCGGTCGAGCGGCCGGCAGCGCCGCGAAGCGCGAGGACATGGTGCACGCCCAACCCGGGGAGATACGCACGGACGTCAGCCGTCACCATTGTCGCAGAGGCATCGGAGCCGAAGGCTTGGCGGGCCAACTCGACCGTCGATCCGATGCGCACGCCGTCTTCCGGCGAAATCGAATACCCGTAGACGCGAGCCGTGCTGAAGGAGGCCGCGCCTCGTGAGGCCACAACGCGCGTGCTCTCGGTCGCGGCGGCAAGCGTGCGATCGGCCTGCCGCCCCACGACGGACGCAAACAGTTGCCGGCTGGTGCGCGCGTGCACGATTGGAAGCGAGACCCCAGACTGGATCTCGAAGTCCTGAAGCGCCGCCGTCACCGCGCCGGACGCCGTGTCGGCCTGGCGCAGGAAGGATGTCTCGCGCCTCGTGGACACGAAGAGCGAGGGCCGCCATCGGGCGTACGCGTACGTCAGGTTCCAATCCGGTGAGCGGGGCTCGACCGGGACCGCGCTGGGCGCGTGAACCAGCCACGTGAGCTCGGCCGCATACAGGTGACGAGCAAGGATGTCCGCTCCGTAGATCGCGGCTCCGAGCCGCGTGTGGCCCGCGTCCGAGGTCACGAGCGGGACCCAGGACGTCGGCGGCAGCGTGGCGAGGGGCGAATACGGCCGCGGCCTTGGCTGTGCGGATGGACTCGGCGGCGGGGCCGATTCCTTACTCGGGCCGCGAGCGTGGAGCGCCCGCGAACCCTCGAGGTGTCGATAGGGAGAGCGGAAGACGTCGAACCCGTTTGTGGTGTACCCCGAATAGACCAGGGTAGAACCGTCCGTCGACACGTCCGGCCAGAACGCGCCGGCGGAGCGCGTGAGCCTGGTGGCCTGCGACCCGTCCATCGCGAACTCGTACAGATCGAACGGTCCATTGTCGAAGTCCGCCGCGGCCACCACACGCGTTCCGTCGGGCGTCCACGTCGGCGTGACGATGCGGGCGCGCTCGTCGCTCGCGAGGACGCGCATGTGGCGTGTGTGCGTGTCGAAAACGATCAATTCAGGAAGGGCACCGAGGCGGCGGCGCTCGGCAACGACGAGTCGGCCGTCCGGGGACCAGCGCGGCGTGCTGAACTGCACGTCCGGTTCGCTCGCCAGTACGTCGATCTCAGACGCCTCGGATTTCCCGGCGCTCGACAGCGGTCCGGCCAGGCGCAGGACCACCAGGTCGCGCTCGCCACGCCTCTGCCTGACGGCGACGATGGCCGAACCGTCTCGCGAGACATCCGGGTCCTGAAGCCGCTGGTTGCGCGTCAACCGCCGCACGTCGCCGGTAGCTGGATTCAACACGTACAGATCGCTGTATGAGCCGACATTCCGTCGAATCTCTTGCTGATCCAGCACGATCGCATCCCGCGTGGAACCCACGGTCCGACCCAGGTAGCGGGTCGTCATCGATCGGTCGCCGGTCCCGTCGATCGCGATCGCGCGAAGCTCGGGAAAGGTCTGCGGATTCCTGACGGTATAGACGATCTCGGCCGGACAGGCCGCGAACCCGCTCTGGCAGCCATCGCCGCCTGTTGTTGCGAAGCGCGGCGCCACCACGACCTGTCCGTGATGCGTGAGCCTGACCGGTCCGTCGGCAGCGGGCGGGAAGGCAGTTGCGGCCGCTGGAGCGTTGGCGCTGTAGCTGTGCCAGAGCGCGCCCAAGGATTCGCCGAAGACGCCTCTGAACGCCAGCGCGCCCGCGAACGGCAACTGCGCGGACGTCCGCGTCGCCAGCGTGCCCAGCGAACGCTCGCCGAAGCGGTCGACGAGATATTCGTGGAATCCGAGACCATACACGTACGGTGCATGGCCGCCGGGCCACGTCACGAGACCGCCGTTCAATCGATCGAGCGGCTCGAGCCGCCCGCGTGCGGCGTCGAGCCGCTCGATCGCGCGGAAGTCTCCGGCGTGCCGTCGCCCCTCCGCGTCGCTCTCGAACCAGGTGGCCAGCCCTTCGACCTGCCACTCCGGAAGCCAGAGATTGGGGAGTGCCAGAGGGGATCGCCCGAGCACGGCCCGCAGGCCGCGCGACCAGCCCGTCGATCGATCGAGGTGCAGGATGTGCGTGTACTCGTGGGTGAACACGAGCCGCAGCCAGTCGTCCGTCCGGCCGATGAACTCGGCGCCCGACGGCGCGGCCGCGTGCAGGAACACCACGTTCCGTGGAAGCGGCGTGGCCCAACCGTTCGCCGATTCCGACTGATCCACCAGAACGACATGCGTGCGTGCGGGTGGGGCCAGACCGAGTGCGGCCGTCAGCTGGGTCCGCACGTCCTCGACGAACTGCGCGAGCCGGTTGGCGAGCCGGTCCTCGCCGTCGTGGAAATAGATGACGAAGTGCGGCGTCCGAATCTGGCGAAATCGCAGCGGGGGATCGGTGATGCCGGTCGCCGAGAGCGGCATCGCGCGAACGAGCACCAGGAGCGCGACGATCGCCGTGAGGCTAGCTGCCCGACGCAATCCGCGCGACGTCCTTCAGGAAGTAGAAGTCTGCCACCGGCGACAAGCGGATCCCGGACAGCTCGCGTCGCGCAACCGCCACGTTGGTCTTGTACCAGAGGCTGATATAGGGCACGTCGGCAGCGATGAGCCGCTGGGCCTCCTCGTAGAGCCGGAGCCGTGTGGCGGGATCGAGCTCCTCGCTGGCGCGGTCGAGAAGCTCGTCGACCCGTGCATTGCTGTAGTAGCCGCGGTTGAACCCTGCCGGCGGCACCTGCGACGAGTGGAAGACGCGGCGCAGAATGTCCGGGTCGGCCAGCGCGCCCTGCGTCCACTGCAGCGTGAAAAGCTGGAAGTTGCCCGAGAGCACGTCGGCGTACAGCGTCGCGAACTCGTAGGTTCGCACGTCGAGCGCGACGCCAATCGCACGCAGGTCCTGCTGAATGACCGATGACTGCAGCCGGTTGAACTCGATGTTCGAGACCTTGAGCGTCAGGCTGAATCGCGGACGTGGTCCATCACCGTCCGGGTCGCGGTAGCCGGCCTCGTCGAGAAGCGCCCGCGCGGTCGCCGGGTCATGGTCGAACTCCGGGAGATCGGAGGCGGCGGCCCACGACAGGGGAGGCAACATCCCCGAGGCGGGGACCGCGAGGCCTCGCCGGAGATACGTCACGATCGCGTCACGATCGATGGCGTAGGCGAGGGCTCGCCGCACCCGCACGTCCGAGAGGATCGGGTCCCGGAGGTTCAAGCCGACGTACTGGTAGTCGACGCCGGGCGTCTGCACCACCTGGAGACGATCGTTCTCCCGAAGCTGGTACACGACGTCTGGCGCGATGTCGTTCACCACCAGATCGACGGTGCCCTTCCTCAGCTCGAGCCCGCGCATCACATCGTCTGGGACGATCTTCACGACGAGCCCGCTGTTCTTCGGTGCGCCGGCCCAATAATCGCCGTTCGCCTCGAGCACCAGCCGATCGTCCACGTCGTAACGGACGAAGCGATAGGGTCCAGTCCCGATCGGGTGCTCCCGCAGGTCGGGCCCCGCTCCCGCCGGAAGGATCGGCATGATGAGGTTGATGGGAAACGACTGAAACGGCTGCTTGAGCGTGAAGACGACCGTGTATGGATCTGACGCCGTCACCGACTCCAGCTCGCGGTAGCCGCCCTTGCGGGGCGATACGAGATCCGGGTCGAGGAACTGACCGAAGGTGAACACGACGTCAGCGGCCGTCAACTCGCGCCCGTCGTGAAAGCGGACCCCGCGCCGAACCGTGGCCACGTAGGTCAGCGGATCTGGATGCTCGAGCGTCTCCGCCAGCTTCGGAACGACGCGCAGGTGATCGTCGAGCTCCATGAAGCTGTCGAACAGGAGCTGATGCACCTTGGCGCTCGAGTCGTCGGTTCCGAACCGCGGATCGAGGCTGTTGGGGCCGGTCGTCATCGTGACGACGATCGCGTGGGGATCGTCGGTCGGCCGCTGAATGCAGCCGGCCGCGCCGGCCGGCAGGGCGATCGCGACGGCGAGGCTGAGTACGTGTCGCCTCACGGCTGCGCGTCCCGCTTCAGTTCCGCGAGCGTCGTCAGCGCCTCGAGCGGTGTCATCCGATCGACGTCGAGCGCTGCGAGACGTTCTCGGAGCCGGTCTTCCTGAGGTGGAGCCTGGAAGAGCCCCAGCTGTCGCTGCGGTTCGCCCGGTGTGCCAGTCACGGTCGGCCGGCCGCCGCGGGTGAGCTCGTCGCGTTCCAGCGCCGAGAGGATCTCTCTCGCGCGCGCCACCACCGGGGCGGGGAGTCCGGCGAGACGCGCCACCTGGATTCCGTAACTTCGATCCGAGCGTCCGGGCACGATCTTCCGCAGGAAGATGATGTCGTCCTTCCACTCTCGCGCGGCGACGTGATAGTTCACGACACCTGGGGTGGCATCAGCCAGGTCGGTGAGCTCGTGGTAGTGCGTCGCGAACAGCGTCTTCGGGCGAACCTTGGGATTGGTCGCCAGGTACTCGGCGACGGCCCAGGCGATGCTCAGGCCGTCGAAGGTCGCCGTTCCACGTCCGATCTCGTCCAGCACGACGAAGCTGCGCGACGAAGCGGCGTGCAGGATGTTCGCCGTCTCCTGCATTTCGACCATGAACGTGGAGTGCCCCCGCGCGATGTTGTCCGAGGCGCCGACGCGGGCGAAGATGCGATCCACGAGCGCCAGCTTGGCCTCCCGCGCCGGCACGAACGACCCCGCCTGCGCCATGACGCAGAGCAGTGCCGTCTGCCGCAGGTAGGTCGACTTGCCGCCCATGTTTGGTCCCGTCAGGACGACCAGCTGCGACGTCGTGTTGTTCAACGCGACGTCGTTGGGCACATACGCCTCGCCACTGGCGGCCGTCCTGCGCTCGACGACGGGATGTCGGCCGTCCGCGACGGTCATCTCGTCGCCCTCGTGGACGTGCGGCTTGATGTAGTTGTTCAGCGCGGCGGAGTCGGCGAGCGCGGCGAGGACGTCGAGCGTCGCCACGGCCCGTGCGGTGGCCTGGATGCGTGGCGCCTCGTCCGCCACCGCACGACGGAGCGTCTCGAAGAGCGCGATTTCCCGTTCGACGATGCGCTCGTCGGCACCGAGGATCTTCTCCTCGTACTCCTTGAGCGCCGGCGTCGTGAACCGTTCGCCTCCGGCGATCGTCTGCTTGCGGTGGTAGTCGGCTGGGACCGCGTGCAGATTCGATCTCGAGATCTCGATGTAGTAGCCGAATACGCGGTTGTAGCGGATCTTCAGCGAGGTGATTCCGGTGCGCGCACGCTCGGCCTCTTCCATCTCCGCGATCGTCTGCTTGCCAGATCGGCTGATCGTGCGGAGATCGTCGACCTCGGCGTCGAACCCGTCCCGCAGAAAGCCACCTTCGCGCACGAGGACCGGAGGATCGTCCACGAGGGCGGACTCGATCCGCGTGCGCACGTCGGGAAGGTCGTCGAGTGCCGACACGAGCGCGCCGGCAAGCGGCGCCTGCAGGTCGCCGAGCAGCGTTCGCAGGCGGGGAATGACCGCGAGGGACTGCTTCAGGCCGACGAGATCCCGTGGACCGGCCGTGCCGAGCGCCGCTCGCGCGACGAGCCGCTCGAGATCCTGTATGCCCTTCACCGCGTCCCGGAACTTGCCGCGCTCGGTGGTCCTGAACGCGAGCTCCTCGACCGCATCCAGTCGATCCCGGATGGCATCCAGCGACAGCAGCGGTCGGATGAGCCATGAACGCAGCAACCGGCTGCCGATGGCCGTTACCGTTCGGTCGAGTTCGGCGAGCAGCGATCCGTCCCGTCCTCCCTCGGCCCCTTCGACGATCTCGAGGTGCTTCAGCGTGGTGGGATCGATGAGCAGCGCATCGGCACGCTGGCGGTAGGCAATCGATCGCACGTGCGCCAGGTCGACCTTCTGCGTCGTCCGCAGGTAGTGCACGAGGGCGCCGGCGGCGGAAACGGCAGCGGTGCGGCGATCGAGTCCAAATCCCTCCAGCCCACCGGCGCGCAGTTGATCCAGCAGCGTCCGCCGGCTGGACTCGGGATCGAACGCCCACGACTCCACGGGAGTGATCGGCAGACCGCTGGCCGCCAGCATCGGCCAGTCGGCGGCGATCGCCTGCGCCGCGGCATCCTCGCGGGAGGACGTGTCGGCCGGCACCAGGATCTCACGCGGCCGCAGCACGGGCAGTTCGTCGGTGAACGCCCGAAGGCCGTCGGCGCCGGCATATTCGGTGGCGGTGAACTCGCCGGTGGAGAGATCGAGCAGCGCAACGCCGAGCAGGGTGTCGTTCTTCCGATCGACCCTGGTGACGGCCATGAGGAACGCCGGCTCGCGGGCATCGAGATACGCAGAGTCTGTGAAGGTCCCGGGCGAGACGACGCGCACGACCTCGCGCTTGACGAGCCCTTTCGCCTTGCGCGGATCCTCGACCTGATCGCAGATCGCGACCCTGAAGCCTTTCTTCACGAGACGGGCGATATACCCGTCGACGGCATGGAAGGGCACTCCGCACATCGGGATGCCGCCGCCAGAAGAATCCTTGCTGCGTGAGGTGAGCGTCAGTTCGAGCGTGCGCGCGGCCAGGAGCGCGTCTTCGTAGAACATCTCGTAGAAGTCGCCCATCCGGAAGAACAGGATCGCGTCCCGATGCTGTCCCTTGGCATCCAGATACTGCCGCATCGCCGGCGTCGCCGACGTTGACATATCCTTGTAGTCTACCGCATGCATCTACTGGCGCTGGATACGACGACTCGTGCAGGAAGCGTCGCACTCGTCGAGGGGACGCGCGTGATCGTCGAAGACGCCGGCGACGAGACGCGCAGTCATGCCGAGCGGCTGCCGGCGGCTGTGCTCGACTGTCTCGCGCAGGGCGGCTCGAGGACCGGCGACGTCGGGTGTTTCGCCGTCGCCTCGGGTCCAGGCTCGTTCACGGGCCTCAGGATCGGCATTGCGACCATTCAGGGGCTCGCGTTCGTACACGGGAAGCCGGTCGTCGGCGTATCGGCACTCCTCGCGCTCGCACAGCTCGCGTCGATCGACCTGGCGCCCGGCTCGCGCGTCGGCGCCTGGATGGACGCGCATCGCCGCGACGTGTTCAGCGCCTTGTACCTTGTCGGTCCGGTCGGCTCGGATGGTCTGGCCTCGCTCACCGAATTGGAGGGACCGACCGTCGGCCCGCCGCTCGAAGCGGTTGCGCGCTGGAGCGCGCGAGAGCCGCTGCCGCAGGTCGTCTGCGGCGACGGGGCCGTGCTGTACCGCAGCGCGCTTCCGCCGGAGGTCGCCGTTCGTCCTGCCACGCCGCTCGCCGGCCTGATCGGCAGAATCGCGGCGGCCGAACATTCGGCCGGCCGCGCGGTGCACCCGGCGGCGGTGCAGCCGCTGTACGTCAGGAGGCCGGACGCCGAGGTCGCTCGCGAGGCGGCGCGCGGCCGGGTGTGATGAGCGAATCGCCGGCGTGATGAGCGATTGGGGCGTGATGAGCGATTGGAACGTGCAGCCGCTCCGCTCGACGCAGGAGATCGACGACATCCTCCGGATCGAGCGGCTGTCCTTCACCAACCCCTGGACGCGCGAGATGTATCTGTCGGAGCTCGAGCATCGCGACGTGTCGTCCTTCTACCTCGTGCGCGACGCGATCGGTGAGCCGGTCGGGTTCTGTGCGGTCTGGCGCGTGCTCGACGAGCTGCACATCAACAACCTGGCGGTACTGCCGGAACACCGGCGTGGGGGAGCGGCCTCGGCGCTGCTGACGCGGGTACTCAGCGATGCGGCGGCCCGGGGAGCCCATCGCGCGACCCTCGAAGTGCGCGCATCGAATGTCGCGGCGCTCAAGCTGTACGAACGCTTCGGTTTCACCGTGACCGCCGTTCGCCGCGGCTATTATTCGCATCCCGAGGAGGACGCGCTCGTGCTCTGGCGGGCTTGAATGCCACGGTGGCGTGTGTTAGGTTCGCCCTAACAGGTTCGGAGCGGATGGCCGCTGCCCGTACCAGCCCTTCCGTTCGGGCCTGCCTTCAAGGAGGCGGACCATGAATGAGCAGTCGCAGGACCCCAACGCACTGTTGCTGCAGGCGAACGAGGAATTCCACCACCTCGCAGCCCAGCATCACGAGCTCGAGGATCGCCTGCTGCAACTCGTCACGAAACCCCACCTGACCCAGCCCGAGCAGTTGGAAGAAAGCACCCTCAAGAAGCGCAAGCTGCAGCTGAAGGACCGCATGGAAGCCATCGTGCGGCAACAGCGCCGTCACCACTAGAGCACGGCGCTCCCGGAGGCTCGAAGCGAGCGAAGCCAGCTCAGGCTTCGTCCGCTTCGCGTCTTCGTGGTTAGATTAGGGCGTGGCTCGCCTCGGCATCGACCCCGCTGGGTATCCGTTCATCGCTGGCTCGCTCGTCCTCGCCCTGCTCGCGTGGAGTCTGGGCGGACGCTGGCTCACCGTTCCGCTGTTCCTGGCCGCCGGCATCTTCCTGTTCTTCTTTCGCGACCCGGACCGGCGAGTCGCGGCCGTGGCGGACGCCGTCCTGTCGCCGGCGGACGGACGCGTCCTCGTCGCGGGGCCGGCCTCGGCCGACGCCGCTCCGGAAGGCGAGTGGCTGCAGGTCAGCATCTTCCTCTCGCCGCTCGACGTGCACGTGAACCGCGTGCCTGTGTCCGGCCGCGTCAATCGGGTGCTGTACACCCCGGGCCGCTTCCTGCCCGCATACCGTGAAGAGGCGGCGAGCACCAACGAGCGCAGCGAGATCTGGATCGATCACGGCGGCGAGATGGTCGTCGCGCGGCAGATCGTCGGGATGCTCGCCAGGCGCGTGGTCTGCCGCGTCAAGGCGGGCGCGGAGGTGCACGCCGGCGACCGCTACGGCGTCATGAAGTTCGGCTCGCGGATGGACGTGTTCCTGCCGACGACCGCCAGGATTCTGGTCGAGGTCGGCGCGGCCGTCCGCGGCGGGGAAACCGTGATCGCGATGCTACACTGAGGCCCACCGGGCTGAATGATGACCCCCATACCGCCCCCCTCGGACGGGAACACCCGTCTGCGGTTCCTGCGTCGGTCGCACGATCGTCGGTCGCTGCGGGCTCGCCGCGGCGTGGCGCTGCTGCCGAGCCTGTTCACGATGGGGAACATGTTCTGCGGCTACGCCTGCATCGTGTACTCGTTGCGAGGCGATTTCGAGACCGCGGCTCCCTTCATCGGCATCGCGATCGTCCTCGACATGCTCGACGGGCGCATTGCGCGGTTGACGGGAACGGCCAGTGCTTTCGGCGTCGAGCTCGATTCGCTCGCCGACGTCATCTCCTTCGGCGTGGCGCCGGCGATCCTGTCCTATGCCTGGGGATTGGAGCCGCTGGGACGACTCGGCGCATTCTCGGGCTTCCTCTACGTGAGCGCGGCCGCTCTGCGTCTCGCACGCTTCAACATTCAAAGCGCCGGCGGCGGCGACAAGCGCTACTTCGTCGGGATGCCGAGCCCGGCCGCTGCGGCGATACCAGCATCCACCGTGTTCCTGATGTCGGAGTTCCTGACGTCGGACGGCATCAGCGACTATCGCGCCGCGCTGCCTGTGCTCGCGATGGTCCTCCTGCCTGCGCTTCTCATGGTGAGCACGATCAGGTTCCGGAGCTTCAAGACGATCGACCTGCAGATACGCCGGCCCTATTCGGTGCTGTTCCTAATCGCGGCCGGGATCTGGGCGATTGCCACGCAGCCGCGATTCGTGCTGGTCGCGATGGCCTACAGCTATCTGGCCTCCGGATTCATCGGCCTGGCGATCAGTCGCGTGCGTCACCGCGGAAGCGCCGCGCTGCCGTCATCCGAGCACAACGCCACTCAGGCACCACCGGACGCACGAGCCAAGTAGCAGGCCGAGGGCCGCGCGCCCTTCCGGCCCGAGACCTTCGTGCCCGAGACGCTCTCCTGCCGCCTGGTGGGGACGCTACCGCGTCGTCGAGGTGCGCGGCCGCGTCGTCGTGAACCGGCGCTCCTGCCCCGGCAGTCGATCGTCGGACAGCGCGGCCCCCATCCAGCCGGGATATTCCGGCGTCAGGCGGCTGACGCCGTCGAGCGTCTGGAGCTCTTCGGCGGTCAACGTGAGGTCGATCGCCTGCAGGTTGTCTTCGAGCTGATCGAGCCGGCGCGCACCGATGATCACGCTCGTGACGCGAGGCTGCGCCAGCACCCACGCGAGCGCCACGCGCGCGGGGGTGGCGCCGCGAGCGTCGGCAACGGCGCGGAGCGTGTCGATGATGTCGTAGACACGCGTCTTGTCGACCGGCGGGAAGTCGAACGATGCCCGCCGCGCCGCATCGTCTCCCGTCTCCCGGGTGAACTTCCCTGAGAGCAGCCCGCCGGCGAGCGGACTCCACACGAGCAGCGCCAGATTTTGATCGGTGATGAACGGCAGGATCTCACGTTCGATCTCTCGACCCGCGAGGGAGTAGTAGCTCTGCGTGCAGCGGAAGCGCTCGAGGTTCTGCTCGCGCGAAATCGCGAGCGCCTTCATCATCTGCCAGGCGGCGAGATTGGAGCACCCGATGTACCGGACCTTGCCGGCCCGAACGAGGTCGTCGAGCGCGCGGAGCGTGTCCTCCAGGTTGGTCAGGGAATCGAAACGGTGAATCTGGTACAGGTCGACGAAGTCGGTCCCGAGTCTGCGAAGGCTGTCTTCGATGGCCTGGACGATGTGCAGTCGGGAAAGGCCGACGTCGTTGGCTCCGCTCCCCATCCGTCCGCGCACCTTCGTCGCCAACACGACCTGATGCCGCCGTCCCTGCAGTGAACGGCCCAGCAGGGCCTCCGACTCGCCGCGTGAGTACACGTCGGCCGTGTCGATGAAATTCACGCCCGCGTCGAGCGAGCGGTGCACGATCGCGTCGACCTCTCCCTGCTCGAGCCCGGCGATGACGTCCCATTGCTGTCCGCGCCCGCCGAAGGTCATGGCGCCGAGACACAGCTCGGAGACGAAGACGCCGGTGTCTGCCAGTTGTCGGTACTTCATCACGCGATTATATCGGCCGACCGTTTCCGTCGGCGTGGATCGGCAGGCGCATCGTGACCGTCGTCCCGACACCACGTTCGCTCTGCACCTCGACGATCCCGCCGCTCAGCTCGACGTTCCGCTTGGCAATCGTCAGCCCGAGGCCGGTGCCGGTCGCCTTGGTCGAGAAGTACGGCTCGAAGATCCGGGCGAGCGCCTCCGCGTCCATTCCGACGCCCGTATCTGCGACCTGGACGACGATCCGTTCGCCGAACAGGCCGTCGGCGCCACCGTGCTCCGCGCGGGCCTCCACGCGAAGAGTTCCGGAGCCCGGCATCGCATGCAGCGCGTTTTCGATGACATTCGTCAACGCACGGGAGAAGAGCGTCCGATCGATGGCCGCTGGCGGCAGGTCCGGATCGACCGTCACCACGATCGCAACGCGGGCGGCCAGCCCGGCCCGGTATGGCTCAACGACCTCTTCGATGAGCAGCCCAACGTCGGTCGGCTCGATCCGCGGCGTGGGGGAGGACGCAAAGCTGGAGAACTCGCTGGAGATCTGCCGCAGGAGCTTGACCTGGGAGAGGATTGCGGCCACGCACTCGTCGAGGACCGGAGATAGCGGACGTCCTCGGTCGATGTTGACCCGACGTGCGTGTTCGGCCGAGAGCTGAATGGGCGTGAGCGGGTTCTTGATGTCGTGCGCCACCTGGCGCGCCATCTCGGCCCATGCCTCGAGCCGCTGCGTACGCTCGAGCTCCGCCCGCTGCTGCTGCAGGTCGTGCGCCATCTGGTTGAAGTCCTGCACCAGGCGCCGGAGCTCGTCCGACGAGGTCGCCGCCACGCGCGCATCGAAGTCGCCGCGCGCGATCCGCCGCGTGGCTCGGGTCAGCCGGTTCACCGGATCGGCGATTCGCTCGGCCATCCAGTACCCCAGAGCGGATCCCAACAGCACGAACAGGACCGCGGCAGAGAGGACACGCCGATCGATCTCGTCGATCTGCGCCTCGATCTCCCGCTGGCGAAGGGTCTGGGGCACGGTGACGATGCCCTCGCGTCCTCCGGCGCGAACCGGCGCGGCGGCGACCAGGTAACCGGCCGTCCCTCCGACCTCCTCGACGACCACGGCGGCCGGCAGCCGATCGAGCACGATCGCGCGGTAGACGTCGGCGGGCGTGCGCGCCGGCAGCAGACGGGACGCGAACAGCGGGCGTTCGCTCGTCGCCTGCAGGCGAGGACCATCGAACAGGTTCACGTCTTCGTCGATCGCTCTGCGAACGAGCAGCATGAACTCGTCGTCCACGCGGTCCAGCGACCCGGCCCCCCGCTGCTGGAGCGCGACGTAGTCCTCCACGAGACGCTGGGCCACGGTGGCCGTCTTGACGGCCGACTCCTCGACGCCCGTCCGGAACTGGTTCGCGAAGTAGGTGCGAGTGGCGAACGCCAGCACCACGACCGGCAGCACGGCGGCCGCGACGAAGGCGATGAAGAGCTTGCGGTAGAAGCTCGATCGGATCTCGCGGAGGAGCTCCCGTCCGCTCGCGGACGTGCGCGAACCGGCCACATTGACGAAGGCGCCGGCGATCAGGAGGCAGACATACAGCACCCCGGTCAGGAAGACCAGCTCGCCCAGGTTGACGAGGTGATCGAAGCGCGTGATCACCGGGTACCCGAGTGCGTAGATCCCGCCGCGGTCGTTGAAGAAGTACACGCGGAAGGCTCGGCCGTCGCGGTTGATCGACGCCCACATCGGCTCCCGTGACGCAACCATGTGGGCGAAGATGCCGTCGTCGAGCGGCCAGACCGCGGTGCCGGACGCGAAGAGCGGGGCGCGGCTCCAGCCGTAGAACACGAGCTCGACGTCGCTGCCAAACGCCAACTCGGGCTGGGCACGCTGTTGGGGCGTCAACCAGGCGAGATAGGGACTCTGCGTCGAGATGAACGGCAGGGCACGGTAGTCGAGGCGTGCGCGTACGACGATGCCGCCGACGCGGCGTCCGTCGCGGCAGATGGCCCGGCTGGCCCGCAACACGTTCCGCAGGCTCGAACCGAAAGGCGAGACCTCTTCGTACAGCTCCCAGTCGGAGCACGACCCGCCGCGGTATTCCGCAGCCCCGTACTCGGGAAAGTTGAATGCGAAGCGGCTGACGAGTCCGCCGTTTGGACCATAGAGCTCCACCGCGGACGTGGTACGTGCGGTCGACAGCAGTGTTTGGGACCAGACGATGAACGCGCGATCGGTGGTCGGCGCGGCCTCCTCGGAAGAGCCGGAGACGAATCCGGCAAGCGAAGGGGCTCGATCGATCGCGTCGAGCGCGAGCGGAAGTTGTCGAGACTGGAGATCTTCCCGTTGGTTGGCCACGGCCGGCGCAAAGGTCTCCGAGATGAGCCGCTCCTTCGACGCCACCGCATAGGCGTCGAGCGAGGGGTAGAGCAGGACCGCCGGGAGGGCGATGCCGACGAAGCGCAGGCCGAGTCGGGCGGCCTGTGACGCGCGTCGGGAGTCACGGCGCGGGCGGGACAGCGCCCACGCCGCCAGGCTCGAGGCCAGCAGGGCGAGCACCAGCGGCGCCGCCGGCACTGCCGGGTCGACCGACTGCGCGAGCGCAGCGATCGACGCCATGCCCACGAACGCCGATGCGACCGACGCCGTCCTGAAGCGCGTGCGGCGTGGAGTTCTCCAGAGAATCGCCGGGAGCCGAATCGCCGCCGCCGCCGCCCAGACGACCGCAGCACTGAGCAGCACCACGGCGGCGGTCGCGCCCAGGCGGTGAACATCGAACGGGTGCAGCGAAAAGCGGAGGAGATCCTGCGACGCCGTGCCGGCGATTCGCGAGAGCACGTCTTCGTAGGCCCACAACATTCCGGCCCCGACAGCACCGGCCGCAAGCCCGCCGGTGGCGGTCAGCACGACCGAGGCAGGGCGATCGCGCAGCAGCGGGGGACGCGGACTCGCCAGCCGCCGCCGTTCGGCCGTGTCGAGCGTCAACGAGACCAGCGCGGCCAGAAAGAGCGCGTCCGGGAAGAGCTCGAGCAGTCCCGCGCTGTCCGGGGTGATGAAAGGGCCGGCGGCCTCGCGCAGCAGCAGGCGTCCGGCGACGAGGAGCGCGACGACCGTGACCGTCCATGCCGCGAACGCTCCGGGCTGCCGGACCTGCCGCCGCCGTTCGAGAACCGGGGCCGCGCACAGCAGCACCGTCAGCCCCAGCGCCGTCAGCACCGAGGCGCGGATCCGTGCGTGCCACGCCTGCCTGAGGGCCGCCAGATCCGCCGGATCGACTTCCGCCTCCACCAGCGTCGGGCCGTCGTCCACGCGGACCGGGAAGACATAGGGATTGTCCGAGCGCGGCGACGCTCGCGGCGGCCGAATGGTCACGTCCACCAGCGCGGTGGGAAGACGGAAGGTGTCCGAGAGCGACGGGGAGGTGTCGGGCCGCTGAACCGCGAGTTGCTCGGCGACGATCGTTCCCAGGCGCGGTCCGGACGCGCGCTCGGGATCGGGAACGGACTCGACGTGGAGCAGATGCGGCCCGAGCGCGTCGAGCGTGACGAAGAGGCCCGCGGGACCGTCGATCCGCTCGCGCGGTACGTCCGACACGCGCCCGGCCCACGCAATGGGATTGGCGCGAGCGCCGAAGACGGTGATCCCGGCAATACCTGCCGCCTCCCCAGGAACAGCGGAAGCGAGGGTCTCGAAGAGGGAGCGCGCGGCGGCGGTGTCGCGCGGCGCCTCCCTGATCAAGGACGCCGCGGCGCGCACGCGTGCTGCTCGCGACGTGAGCGCGCTGGCCGTCTGGGAGAACCGCTCTTCGAGCTCATCCTGCACGCGCGCGACGGTCGCATCGTCGGAGGCGCCGAAGCGACCTCGCTCGAACGCGAGTCCACCAAGGCCGAGCATCGCCGCCACGAGCAGGCCGGCGGCCACGATGCGCGCGATCGACCGGGCGAGGAGGAAAGACCTGGTCACAGCCTGCAAACGCCAGGATACACGGGTGCTATAGTGACATTCATTGAGGCTGAAGCTGCTGCTCAAGCGAGGAGCGCTGCTCGCAGCGGCCAACTGGCCGCTGGTGCTCATCCTGTTTGCGGCGCAGACGACGTTTCAGGGCCTGCTGGCCGTCCCTGTCATCGGCGCCGCGATTCTGGTGGCGGTACTGCTCGGCGGCGATCTCGGCAACCTTCTCCAAGGCGGCATGCGCGACGTGTTCGCGACCATCGCCGCCGCGCTCACCTCGGAGCCGTTCGCACTGGCGGCATTCGTCGTCGCATTCGGCATCGTCCTCGTCGGTGGGTCCGCGCTCATGTTCCTCGTCAAGGGCGGCGTCGTCGACGTGATGCTGAAAGCCGACCATCGAGCCGGAGGCATCGAGCGTGAGCCGCTGCGTCTCAGTGTCGTGCGGGCGGGCGAGGCCTTTTCGATCGACCGGTTCGTTGCGGGCTGTTCACGACTGTTCATGCGCTACCTGGCGCTTGGCCTGGTCTTGATGGTCGCGTACGCCGCGACGGCGGCCGCCTACCTCGCGTTCATCCTGTACGGATATCGGTGGGTCACCGAGGGCGTGCCGTTCCTCGGCTGGACCGCGGTGGCTGCTGTCGGGACCATCGTGCTCTTCGTGTGGATCACGGCGGTCAACCTCATTTATCTGCTCCTGCAGATCGTCACCGCGGCTGGAGCGCCGACGCTGTGGGCCGCGGTGCGCACCTCGGTCGGATTCATGGCGGCCGAGATCGGGGAGCTCAGTCGGTTGTTCGTGGTCGTGTTCGGAATGGTCGTCGCCGCCTGGCTGGCTTCGGCGCTCGCATGGTCCGGTGTCGGGTTGATCGCGTTCGTGCCCCTGGTCGGGTTGGCCGTCTTCCCCCTGCAGATTGCCGCACTGCTGCTGCGGGGACTCGTCTTCGAATACATCGGCCTGACCGCGATGGGCGCCTACGCGAGCCTGTATCGGCATCACCGCGGGGCGCAGGCGCCGGGCGGAGGTCGAGAGACAGGAGCGATGGCCGGCGCCGTCGCCGATCCGCGTCGGGCCTGACCGGCCCTGATTCGTCCGAGCGGTCAGTCGCCTGAGCGCGCGGGTTGCGCGTCGCGGGTTCGACGGTCAATTGCTCCGCGGACGCAAGGGCGGCGGCGGAATCACGATCGGATTCGGCAAGGACGGGAACGACGATGCCGGCCGGGCGATTCTGATCGGGTTCGGCAGATTGGCCAAGCGGCGGAGATCGGGCTCGATCTTGCGGCGGAAGGCCGACAGGCGTGTGCCTTCCTCCAGATCGCGCGACACGAGTACCGCCTGAATCAGCGGACCTGCGAAGGGGACGATGTACGGTGCCCCGATCAACTCGCCCCCGGCTTCGAGATCTCCCGCCGGCGCTCCATCCTTGATCGCGAACGCCGGAATCTTCGCGGGCAGGCCGCTAACCAGCAAGAGGTCGCCCGCTCGGACCGGCCCTCTCGTCGGGCGGCTGGGCAGGGGGCGGTGCCAACGCTGTGCGCCCGATCGTCTGTCGAGCCCACGCAGCACGTTGTCGAGGGAGACGAAGTACACGCGCTGCTCGTCCACCACGGGCACACCGATCACGTCGCCGCCGGTTCGCCAGCGCCAGGCCACCGAGCCGTCGTCGGCTTCGATGCAATAGAAGAAGTTGTCGTTCGAGCCGATGTAGATGCGATCGTCGAGCGCCAGCATCTCGTTCGGGGCGCCGTCCAGCCGCCGCTCCCAGAGGGTCTCTCCCGTGTCCACCTTCAGCGCGACCAGGCGGTTGTCTTCGACTGGAACATAGACCCGGTCCGCTGCGAGGGCCGGCGTCGCGTGAAGCGCCACATCCAGCTCTCGCCGCCAGATCAGCTCGCCGTCGGTCGCGCGCAGGGCCAGGATGGAGCCGGAATCGGTCGCACCGATGAGCCACCCGTTGTCCCAGACGAGCGGGGCAGCCAGCGGCTCCGGGAGCGGCAGGCGCCAGGCAGTCGCCCCGGATGACTGGTCGAGTGCGGTTACGGCGTTGGGCTCGGCGAGGAACAGGAGGCCGTCACCGACCGCAGGCATGGACATCGGATGTCCCTTGGCGACCCAGGCTCGCTTCCCAGTGAGCGCGTCGTAGGCGGCAATCTGATCTTGCTCGAGCGGGAGGAACACACGCTGCGTCGCGAACGCGGGAGGTGCCACGACGACGCTCCCGACGGGGACCGTCCAGGATTGGATGGCCGGAAGCAGCCGGAACGCGGACGCGTCCTCAGGCGGCGCCGTCTCCGCGTCTCCGGGCCGATTGCTCCCAGGCCGGTTCCCCTCAGGTGGATTTCCTGGAGGCGGATTCCCGCCCGGCTGCGCTGACGTCATGGCGGCCGAGAGAAGCAGCAAAGCCGCTACGACACAACATGTTGTGGCTCGTCGCACCCGCACCCCGCTTATAATATCCCTCGTTCCAATTCCATTCCCGAGCCGGGCTCGCACGGGCCCTTGGCGCACCTGGAGTGCAGGCCCTTCGTGAACCATCAGACCATCATCGTCCTCGATTTTGGATCCCAGTACACGCAGCTCATCGCACGGAGGCTGCGGGAGCTGTCGGTGTATTCGGAGATTTGGTCGCCTTCGACGCCGGCTGACGAGATCCGGCGAAGGAAACCGGCTGGAGTCATCCTGTCCGGTGGGCCGCGGAGCGTGTCCGATCCGGGCGCGCCGATGTGCGATCCGGCCGTCTTCGAGCTCGACCTGCCGGTTCTCGGCATCTGTTACGGGATGCAGTTGATGGCGCACACGCTGGGGGGCTCGGTCGCCCCGGCAGCGCAGCGGGAGTTCGGACACGCCAGCGTGCGGGTGGCGGCGGAGGGCGCGCCGGCGGTCCTGTTCTCCGACGTGCCCGGCGAGATCCGCGTCTGGGCGAGCCATGGGGACTTCGTCGCGGCGCCACCTGCGGGGTTCGCCGTCGTCGCGACGAGCGCGAATGCGCCGGTGGCGGCCATGGCCGACGCAGGGCGGCGGCTCTACGCGCTGCTGTTTCACCCCGAGGTCGTGCATACGGAGAGCGGCCTCGAGATCCTCCGAAACTTCGCGTACAAGGTCTGCGGCTGCGTCGGCGACTGGACCATGTCGTCGTTTGTCGAGGAGGCGACGGCGCGGATACGGACGCAGGTCGGAGACGGGCGCGTCGTGTGCGGCTTGAGCGGCGGCGTCGACTCCACGGTGGCGGCGCTCCTCCTGCACCGGGCGATTGGGGATCGGCTGACGTGCATCTTCGTCGACAACGGTGTCCTTCGGCTCGACGAGGCGGCGCAGATTCGGACGCGATTCGAGCGCCTGCATCTGCCGCTCGTGTTCGTCGACGCATCCGAGGTCTTCCTCGAGCGGCTCGACGGCGTGGTCGATCCGGAGCGCAAGCGCAAGATCATCGGCGCGACGTTCATCGACGTGTTCGAGGTCGAAGCGCACAAGCTCGGCCAGGTCGACTTCCTCGGTCAAGGCACGCTCTATCCCGACGTGATCGAGTCGGTGGCCGTCGTCGGCCAGTCGGCGCTGATCAAGAGCCATCACAACGTCGGTGGACTCCCCGAACGCATGCGGATGAAGCTGGTGGAGCCGCTGCGCGAGCTGTTCAAGGACGAGGTCCGCGCGGTGGGCCGCGAGCTCGGCCTCGACGAGGAGTTCGTCGTCCGCCAGCCCTTCCCTGGGCCCGGTCTCGCCGTGCGGATCCTCGGCGAGATCACGAAGCCGCGCCTCGATCTCCTGCGCCGGGCCGACGCCGTCGTCTCGCAGGAGGTGCGGCGCGCCGGATGGTACGAACGGCTCTGGCAGAGCTTCGCCGTGCTGCTTCCGGTCCAGAGCGTCGGAGTCATGGGCGACGAGCGCACGTACGAGTACACCGTGGCGATCCGGGCCGTGGAGAGCCGCGACGGCATGACGGCGGACTGGGCGCGGCTGCCGCACGACCTCCTGGCACACATCTCGTCGCGCATCGTGAACGAGGTCCGCGGGATCAACCGGGTCGTCTACGACATCAGCTCGAAGCCACCGTCGACGATCGAATGGGAATAGCCGCCGCGATCCAAGCCGTGACGCCTGGACGATGCGTCGGTCGAACGACTCGACGATTGACGGTCGCGGCGATCGTCGAGCGGCGGGTGATTGCGCGTCACGCGTGGACGATGACACGATCGCAGAACGACAGCAGCGTGACGGGGCAGCGAGAAATCGGCCCGTCGTCTATTCGTCCGACCGTCACATCCCACTGGTATGTCTGAGTTCGTTCACCTTCACCTGCACACCGAGTTCTCGCTGCTCGACGGCGCGTGCCGGATCGACGAACTGCTCGACGAAGCGGTCGCGCAGAAGATGCCGGCGATTGCGGTCACCGAGCACGGGAACATGTTCTCGTCGGTGGTGTTCCACGATCATGCGCGGGCGCGTGGACTCAACCCGATCCTCGGCTGTGAAGTCTACGTGGCGCCCGGCGACCGGCGGACCAAGAGCGGGGTCCCCGGCGAAACGCAGAACCATCTCATCCTGCTGGCCGAGACCAACGAGGGCTACCACAATCTGATCAAGCTCGTGTCGGCCGGCTACACCGAGGGGTTCTACTACAAGCCGCGTATCGACAAGGAGCTGCTGGCGCAGCACGCCAAGGGCCTCATCGGCCTGAGCAGCTGCCTGAAGGGCGAGGTCGCCGAAGGGTTGTCGCACCTCCAGGATCGCAAGGCGTACGAGGCGGCGGCCGCCTATCGCGACATCCTCGGTCCCGGCAACTTCTTCCTCGAGATGCAATGGCACGGCATCGAGGAGCAGCGGACGGTCAACGCCGGCATCCCCGCCATCGCGCGCGACCTCGGCCTGCCGATGGTGTGCACGAACGACGTGCACTACCTGCGCGACAGCGACGCCCATGCGCACGATGTGCTGCTCTGCATCGGCACCGGCAAGGGGTTCAACGATCCGAAACGTCTGCGCTACGACGCGAAGCAGTTCTTCCTCAAGACCGCGCATGAAATGGCGGAGACGTTCAAGGACCATCCGGACGCCCTCGCCAACACGATGCGGATTGCCGAGCGCTGCAACGTCAACCTGGCGACGGGCATCAATCACCTGCCCACGTTCGCCGTGCCCGACGGCTTCACGGTCGACACGTACTTCGAGCACATCGTCCGCGAGGGCTTCAAGGAGCGCCTTCCGCGCCTGCAGCAGTTCGCGGCAAGCGGACGACTGAAGCACACGATCGACGAGTACGAGCGGCGCCTCGACTACGAGCTCGAGGTCATCCGGAAGACCGGTTTCCAGGGCTACCTCCTGATCGTGTGGGACTTCATCCGGTACGCACGGGAGATCGGCATTCCGGTGGGACCGGGCCGTGGCTCCGCGGCTGCTTCGGTCGCCGCCTGGTGCATGCGTATCGCCGACGTCGACCCGATGGATTTCGATCTCCTCTTCGAGCGCTTCCTCAACCCGGAGCGGATCTCGATGCCGGATATCGACGTCGACTTCTGCGAGCGTCGCCGGGGCGAGGTGATCGAGTACGTCACGCGCAAGTACGGCCGGGAGAACGTCGCGCAGATCATCACGTTCGGCACCATGAAGGCCAAGGCGGTCATCAAGGACGTCGGCCGCGCCTTGGAATGGACCTTTGCCGAAGTGGAGAAGGTCGCCAAGCAGATCCCCGCAGCTCTGGACATGACCCTCGACAAGGCGCTGGAGGAGAACCCGGCGCTCAAGGAGATGGAGGCGTCCGACCCGAAGGTGAAGGAGCTGTTCGCCGTCGCCCGCCGCCTCGAGGGGATGACGCGGCACGCGTCGGTCCACGCCGCCGGTGTCGTGATCGCGCCGACGGCCATCACGGAGTTCGCACCGCTCTACAAGGGGGCCCACGACGAAATCGTCACGCAGTGGACGATGAAAGACATCGAGCGGATGGGCCTCCTGAAGATGGACTTCCTTGGGCTGAGCACGCTCACGCTCATCGACGACGCGCTTCGGGAAATCAAGCGCACGGAGGGGATCGACCTCGATATCGACCATCTGGCGCTCGACGACGCCGCCACGTTCAAGATCTTCGCCGACACCGCGACGTACGGCGTGTTCCAGTTCGAGAGCGCGGGCATGCGGCGCATGCTCAAGGAGGCGCGGCCGAACCGTTTCGAGGACCTGATCGCGCTGAACGCCATGTTCCGGCCGGGTCCCCTGGAGAACATCCCGAGCTATTGCCGCCGCAAGCACGGGCAGGAGCCGGTCAAGTATCCGCATCCGCTGCTCGAATCCGTGCTCGGCGAGACCTACGGGATCATGGTCTACCAGGAACAGGTGATGCAGGCCGGCCAGATCCTCGGCGGCTACTCTCTCGGCGGCGCCGATCTGCTGCGCAAGGCGATGGGCAAGAAGAAGCCGGAGGAGATGGCCAAGCACCGCGCCATCTTCCGAAAGGGCGCGGCGGAGAAGGGCATCACCGCCGCCGTTGCCGACGAGGTCTTCGACCTCATGGAGAAGTTCGCCGGCTACGGCTTCAACAAGGCGCACGCGACCGCGTACGCGCTGCTTGCGTACCGCACGGCGTACTTGAAGGCCCACTATCCGTGGCACTTCGCCGCGTCGCTGCTGACGATTGAATCTCAGAACACGGAGAAGCTGGCGATGTACCTGGGGGAATGCCGGGAACGCGGCATTCCCGTCCTGCCTCCGGACGTGAACCAGAGCGAATTGCGATTCACGGTGGAACCTGGCAAAGGCGTGCGCTTCGGTCTGACCGCCATCAAGAACGTCGGCGAAGGGGCGATCGAGTCGCTGCTGACGGTGCGCAAGGCGCAGGGCCAGATCCGGTCGCTGCACGCACTCTGCGAAGACCTCGACCTGCGGCTGGCGAACAAGCGCGTGTTCGAGAGCCTGGTCAAGGCGGGTGCCTTCGACTCGGTGGCGCGCGGCGACGCCGCGCTGGCCGCGCTGCCCTCCGCCGCGCTCCGTCCGCGCCTCATGGCGGCCATCGACCCCGCGTGCGAACACGGCGCGCGCCAGCAGCGCGACAAGCTCGACGGCCAGGCGCAGCTCTTCGGCGGCTTCGACGATGGTGCGCAGCATCACCCCGCGATGCACGTGCCGCTGCCGGAGGTGCCGCCATGGAGCGAGGCGGAGCAGCTCGCGTTCGAGAAGGAAACCCTCGGACTGTACTGGAGCGGACACCCGGTCGATCGATGGGCCGGCGAGCTGCGCGCCTTCGGCGCGCGCTCCACCGGCGAGCTGGCCGATGTGCCGGTCGCGACCGCGGCACCCGAGTGGGGCCCGGGCGGCCGCAAGCCGATCGAGCCCGACACGGCGGTCGGTGGCGTCGTCGGGCCGATTCGCCAGCTGAAGACCCGCAAGGGCGACCGGATGGCGGTCTTCACGCTCGAAGACGCGCAGGGCGGAGTGGAAGTGATCGCCTTCCCGGAGACCTTTCAGAAGTTCGGACAGCTGATCGAGACGGGCGTCATGGTCATCGTTCGCGGCAAGTTGGAGCGCGACGACGATTCCGCCCGGATTCTCGCGTCCGAGATCGCCCCCATCGAAAGCGTGCGCGAACGCATCGCGCGAGAAGTGGCCATCCGCGTCACAGGAGCGGTCACCCGCGATCTCTTTCACGCCCTCGGTGAAGTCTTCTCCCGCCATCGTGGCGATCGCCGCGTATCGTTCGAGATCGAGTTGCCTTCGGCCGCGACGCCGCTGCGTGTGCGCGCCGACGTATCCTCGCAGATTCGCGTCCAACCCTCGCCGTCGCTCATTGCGGAAGTGGAGCAGATCGTCGGCCAGGGGTCAGTGTCGCTCCGGTGATGTATGCCTCCTGAGACTTTGGAATTCGAAGAACCGATCGGCGTCCTGTTGAAGGAAATCGAAGCGCTGTCGCTGCTGCCGCCGACCGATACGCGCCAGCAGGAGATCGATGCGCTGCGGCGTCGCATCGAGTCGATCCGGGCCGAGATCTACGCCTCGCTCACGCCGTGGCAACGCGTGCTGGTGGCGCGCCACCCGAGCCGGCCCGGACTGGAGGACTACATCCAGCGGCTCTTCCCGGGATTCGTGGAGATCCATGGCGACAGGCGGTTCGCCGACGACCACGCGATCATGACCGGTTTCGCGGAGTTCCACGGGCAGCCCGTGCTCCTCGTCGGTCACGTGAAGGGACGCGACACCAAGGAGAAGATCTTCCGCAACTTCGGCTATGCGAGACCGGAGGGCTACCGGAAGGCGCTGCGGGCCATGCGACTCGCCGAGAAGTTCTCCCGGCCGATCCTCGTGTTCGTCGACACTCCCGCGGCCTATCCGGGCATCGACTCCGAAGAGCGCGGGGTCGCCGAAGCGATCGCCACCAACCTTCGCGACATGATGCTCCTCGACACCCCCGTGATCGTGCTGGTGAGCGGAGAGGGCGGGAGCGGCGGCGCGCTCGGCATTGCGATCGGCGATCGCGTGCTGATGCAGGAGTTCGCCATCTACAGCGTCATTCCACCGGAGGGGTGCGCGGCGCTCGTCTGGAGAGACGCGTCGAAGAAGGCCGAAGCGGCCGAGGCCTTGAAGCTCACTGCGCCGGACCTGCTCGGCTTCCACGTCATCGACGAGATTGTCCGCGAACCGGCCGGGGGCGCCCACACCAACCACGAGGCGGCCGCGGCCGCGGTCGACGAAGCCCTGACGCGGGTGCTCGCCGAAGTGTCGGCGCTGGATCCAGCGGCCAGGCTCGAGCAGCGGTACGACAAGTTCCGCCAGATGGGGCGGCGCGGATCCGAGTTCGTCGAGCAGCCATTACCCCGCCGCCGGGCCCGGCGGCCGTAGCACCGCGGAATCGCTCCTGATGCCCACCGTCGCACCACGCTGGGAAACCCATCCCAGTGACCACGCCGCCGGCGACCGGCTCGCTGCGGAGCTCGGCATTCCGACGATCGTCGCGCGCCTGCTGTGCCAGCGCGGACTCGACACGCCGGACGCGGCGCGGCGGTTCCTCAATCCGTCTCTCCACGATCTGCACGACCCGATGACGCTGGCGGACATGCCGGTCGCCGTCGACCGGATTCTGGCCGCCATCGCGCGGCGCGAGCGCATCGCCATCCACGGCGACTACGACGTGGACGGCGTCACGTCGACGGTCATCCTGCGCCGTGCGCTCGAATTGCTCGGTGGCGAGATCGTCCATTTCATTCCCGAGCGTCTGCGCGACGGGTATGGACTCCAGCCCGCGTCGATCGAACGGCTGCACGCCGACGGGGTGGGATTGATCGTGTCGGTCGATTGCGGCATCCGCGGCGCGGACGCGGCCCGACGGGCACGAGAGCTGGGCGTCGACCTCATCATCACCGACCACCACGAGCCGGATCTCGAACTGCCGTCTGCACTCGCTGTGATCAATCCCAAGCGCGCCGACTGCCGCTACCCCGACAAGCACCTCGCCGGCGTCGGCGTCGCGCTCAAGCTCGTACAGGCGCTCTGCCGCCGCGCGTCGCGCGAGAGCTGGCTGCCCGGCTTCGTGAAGCTGGCGGCGATCGGCACGCTGGCCGACGTCGTGCCCCTGGTGGGGGAGAACCGCGTGATCGCGAAGATCGGGCTCGATCTCCTCTCGCGGGGACCGCACAAGGTCGGCCTGCGTGCGCTGCTCGACGTGTCCGGCCTCACTGGAAAGACGATCGACAGCTATCACATCGGCTTCATGCTGGCGCCACGCGTCAACGCGGCGGGCCGCATGAGCACACCGGATCTCGCAGCCCGGCTGCTGCTGGCCAACGACGAGGCGCTGGCAGACGAGGCGCGTTCGCTCGCGCAGCAGCTGGACGGCGAAAACGTGCGCCGCCAGGAAGAGGAGGCCGAGATCCTCGCCGCCGCGCGGAAGATCGTGCAGAGCGATCCCGAAATCGGCGCCCGCGCCGTGCTCGTCGTGGCGGGGGAGGGCTGGCACCGCGGCGTGATCGGGATTGTCGCGTCGAAGCTCGTCGACGCCTTTCACAGGCCGGCCATCGTCCTTTCGATTGAGGACGGCGTGGCTCACGGGTCCTGCCGCAGCATCCCGCACTTCGACATGCTCGCGGCTCTCGAAGCGTGCGCGCCCTACTTCATCCGCTTCGGCGGGCACAAACAGGCCGCGGGTCTGACGATGGAGGCCGCCCGCGTCCGCGAACTGCGCAGCGCGCTCAACGAGCGCGCCGAGCTCCTGCTCGGACCGGAACAGCTCATGCCCCGCCTGCGCATCGACGCGGACCTGGGCTTTCGGGCGATTACGGGATCGGTCGCGGCCGGCGTCGCATCGTTGGCGCCCTTCGGTGCCGGCAATCCCCGGCCCGTCTTCGCAGCTCGCCGCGTCGAAGTCATCGACGGACCGCGCAAGCTCAAGGAGCGGCATCTCAAGATGACCCTGCGGCAGGACGGGCGGGTGTTCCGCGCGGTCGCGTGGCGGGCGGCCGAGAAGCACGACCAGGTCGCCGAACACCGGGCGGCAGTCGACGTGGCGTTCTCGCTGGAGCAGAATCAGTACAACGGCGAAACCTACGTGGAGCTCACACTCGCGGACATCCGGGCGGCGCACACATGAGATGGCGAAGGGCGGCGCGGGTCGTCATCGCCCTTGCTGCGCTCGGCTTCGCCATCGCCGTCGTGATGACGATGCAGGAGCGGACGCGTCCGGAGACGCCGCCCCCCGTTCCCCGCACCGACCCCGAGGCGATCGCCGAGAGCCAGGGCGGCACGACCTTTCGCGTCAAAGGCGACGAGGAGGACGTTCGCGTCCAATACGAACGGCTGCTCACGTACTCCAACGGGGCGTCGAAGATGATCGCCGTCACCATCACGGCCGACCGCGGAGGGCGGCACTACGTCGTCACGGGCGGCGAGGGGCAGGTCGGCGAAAACGAATCGACCATCGAGCTGTCGGGTGGAGTCCGGCTGGAGGGAAGCGACGGCACCATCGTCACGGGAGAGCAGGCGACGTCGACCCAGACCGACGGCATCGTGCGGATTCCCGGCGCCGGCACCTTCTCGCGCGGCAAGACGCACGGAAGCGGCACCGGCCTCGAGTTCCGCCAGCACGAAGATGTGATCACGATCGCGGAGAACGCCTCCATCCAGCGGGATCCGGAAGACGACGGTTCGGGCGCCATGACACTGACCGGAGGGTCGCTCGAGTTCAAGCGCGGGGAGCGCGAGATCCGGCTCGACGGCGCGGTGACGATCACGCGCGAGAAGGAGACCATCGCGGCGGACAACGCCTTTGCCCGGCTGACCGAAGAAGAGCAGGGCCTCGAGTTGCTCGAGCTGCGCGGCAACTCGAAGATCACGCCGGCTCCCGGGGCGACGGGGGGACTGCAGGCCCTCAGTGCGCGTGACATCGATCTGCAGTACGCGCCGGATGGACGGGTGCTGCAGCGCGCCGTGCTCACCGGCAATGCGGACCTCCGGCTGAACGGTGAGGCGAGACAGCAGCCGCGTCGTGTGGCCTCGTCGGACATGACGATCACGCTTGGCCCCGATGGCGCGCGGCCGACCGGACTGGTGGCTCGCGACAATGTGCGCGTCACGCTCCCGGGCGCGCCCGGGGAAGCGTCGAGGACCATCGCGTCGAGGACGCTCGACGGTACAGGGACCGACGATCTGGGGCTGACCGGCGCGCGCTTCACCGGCAACGTGCAGTTCACCGAGCAGCGGGGGGGCTCCGTTCGTACGGCGCGATCGGAGTCACTCGACGTCAAGACCGCTCCAGGGTTCGGAAACATCGAAGACGCGCGTTTCGCGCGCGGCGTCCGGTTCCTGGATGGGCCGATGACGGCGACCTCGGCGGAGGCCAGGTACGCCATCACCACCGGCGTTCTCGAGCTCACCGGCACCGAACCTGCGGCGCCGACCCCACACATCGCCGACGAGCGGATTCTCGTCGACGCGACCAGAATCGACGTCACCCTCGACGGCCCGCTCGTGAAGGCGGCGGGCTCGGTGAAGAGCGTGATCCAGCCCCCTCGAGGCGACGCCAAGGATCCGAAACAGCGCGACCGCATGCCCTCGATGCTGAAGGGCGATCAGCCGGTCAACGTCACCGCCAACGATCTGGCCTACGACGGCCCCGCGTCGCGGGCCCTCTACTCGGGCGGCGCGTTGCTGTGGCAGGGAGAGACGTCCATCAAGGCTCGAGCCATCACCCTCGAAAGCGCGACCGGCGATCTCTCCGCCATCGGTCCCGTCACCACGACCACCATGCTTCTGCAGGAGGTGCGGCCGGGAGAGAAGCAGCGCGTGAGCTCGGTGGGCACGGCCAAGGACACCTTCGCCTATGTGGACACGCTGAGGCGCGCGACGTACATCGGCGATGCCCACATCACGGGGCCTCAAGGCGACCTCATGTCTCCGCGCGTCGAGCTGTTCCTGAAGCCGTCGGGAGACGAACTCGAGCGCGTCGAGGCGTACGACGGTGTCACCCTCAGAGGGGACGGCCGCCGGACCACGGGGATCAGGCTGACCTTCTTCGGAGCCGACCAGCGGTACGTGGTGACCGGCGCGCCGGTCACGATCATCGACGAGTGCGGACGCGAGACGACGGGACGCACGTTGACCTTCTTCCGGGCCACCGATAGGATTGTCGTCGACGGCAACGAGCAGATCCGCACGCAGACGCGCGGCAAGTCCAACTGCTCCTGAGCGACGCTCGCCACCAGGCGTCGGCACATGCGCCGGCGGGGTGGAGAGCATGCCCGATGGCGACACTCCGCACAGTCAATCTCACGAAGTCGTACGGCGGCCGGACGGTCGTCCGGGGCATCAGCCTCGACGTCCAGTCCGGTGAAGTGGTCGGTCTGCTCGGTCCGAACGGAGCGGGAAAGACCACCACGTTCTACATGACCGTGGGGCTCGTCGCGCCCGATTCGGGACACGTGGAGCTCGACGGCGTGGACGTCACCGACGACCCGATGTACGTCCGTGCCAGGAAGGGCATCGGCTACCTTCCCCAGGAAGCCTCGATCTTCCGGGGGCTGACGGTCGAACAGAACATCCTGGCCATCCTCGAGACGACCGGGTTGCGCGCGAGCGAGCGACGGACCCGGATGCGGGAACTGCTCGCCGAGCTGAATCTGACGCGGCTCGCCTCGTCGCCGGCCTATACGCTGTCTGGCGGCGAACGCCGGCGGGCCGAAATCACGCGGGCGCTCGTCATGTCGCCGAAGTTCATCCTGCTCGACGAGCCGTTCGCAGGCATCGACCCGATCGCGGTCACCGACATCCAGAAGATCATCTTCCACCTCAAGGAACGCGGCATCGGGGTGCTGATCACCGATCACAACGTCCGCGAGACGCTCCGCATCACCGACTGGGCCCACATCGTCCATGGCGGCGTGATCTTCAAGAGCGGCACGCCGGAGATGCTCGCAGCCGACGAGGAGGTGCGTCGGATTTATCTCGGGTCGGAGTTCCGATTGGACTAGAATAAGGCCTAGGAATTGCATCAGCTGAGGCGGCTTCGACAAAGCGGGGTCATGACCGCAGGTGAAGCCGTTCAGGCAAGCAAAAGAGAATCAATAACTTAGCTGACGCACACCTGTTCAATGGGCATTCAGCAGAAACTCCACACCAAGCTCGTCCAGAAGCTCATTCTCACGCCTTCACTGCAGCAGGCGATCAAACTGCTGCCCATGTCGACACTCGAGCTGTCGGACCTCCTGAATCAGGAAATGGTCGAGAACCCCATGCTCGAGGAGGTGCCGACCGAGGATCTGCAGCCGGTCGAGGCTGCGGCGACCACCGAGAAGACCGAGGCCGAGCAGGCGCCGAACAAGACCGACACCTGGGACGACCAGGACTACGAGTACTTCTTCGGCGACTATCTGGACGACGGGTATCGTCCCCGCGCCCCGCAAGAGATCAAAGAGCTCCCCCCGATCGAGAACACGCTCTCCACCTCCAGTTCCCTGGCCGACCACCTCATGTGGCAGCTGTCGATGCAGACCGACGACGCGCTCTTACGGGAGATCGGCAGCGCGATCATCGGCAACTTGGACGACGACGGGATTCTCGTGGCGTCGTTCGAGGAACTGGCGTCGATGGGCCCATGGGCCGTCTCGGACGTGGAGCGGGCGTTGACGCTCGTGCAGACGTTCGACCCGACAGGAGTTGCGGCGCGGGATCTTCAGGAATGCCTGCTGCTGCAGCTGCGGCATCTCGGCCTCGACGGCACGCCGGCGGAGCGGATCGTCACCGAGCACCTTCGGCTGCTGCAGAACCATCAGGTGCCGGAGATCGCGCGAAAGTTGGGATTGTCGATCGACGACTTGAAGGAGCACATCGAGGTCATCCGCCACCTCGATCCGAAGCCGGGCAGCCGCTACAACCCGACGCAGTCGCAGTACGTCATCCCCGACGTCTACGTCATGAAGGTCGAGGACCAGTACGTGGCCATGCTCAACGAGGATGGTCTGCCGCAGATGCGGATCAGCCCGGTGTACCGGCGGCTCCTCGACAAGAACAGCGAGAACACCGACGAGACGCGCGCCTACGTGAAGGACAAGTTCCGATCGGCGCTCTGGCTGATCAAGTCGGTGGAGCAGCGGCAGAAGACCATTCACAAGGTCGCCACGAGCATCATCAACTTCCAGCGCGACTTCCTGGATCACGGCATCGAGCATCTCCGTCCCCTGGTGCTGCGGGACGTGGCGAACGACATCGGCATGCACGAATCGACGGTCAGCCGCGTCGTCACCAACAAGTACATGCACACGCCTCAAGGCGTGTTCGAGATGAAGTACTTCTTCCATAGCGGGATCAGCAGTCAGTACGGCGAGAACGTGTCGTCGGTGACCATCAAGCAGCGGATCCGGAAGATCATCGAGAACGAGGACCCGCGCAAGCCGCTCAGCGATTCGAAGATCGTCAGCATCCTGCAGCGTGAAGGACTGGAGCTGGCACGGCGGACGATTGCGAAGTACCGCGAAGAGCTGAAGATCCCCACGTCGAACCAGCGGAAGGTGCTGTATTAGGCAGCGCGTCCGTCGGCCGGCTTCCCCACATTCCGATTCTTCGACTATGCGACTCGAGCTCACTGGACGACACATCGATATCACCCCGGGCGTACGCCGAATCGTCGAGGGGAAACTGGCGCGCCTGACGCGTCTCCTCAACGACAGCGCCGTCTCGGCGCAAGCCGTGTTGACGCGCGAGAAGAACGGCGCCCGCGCGGACGTCACGCTGCACGCACGAGGCGAGAAGTTCCTTCATGGCATCGGCCGGGGCTCGAACGTCTCGGTCGCCGTCGGGCAGGCGATCGACAAGATCGTGCAGCAGGCGCAGACGGTAAAAGGGAAGTGGGAGGCGCGCAAGCGCCGCGGCGTGAAGGGGCTTCCGCCGGCCGAGATGGCCGAAGGCGCGCCCCGGCGCGGCCGGGCCGCTTTGGCGGGCGCGACCGCCGCGACGGCGGCGCCTCCGACCCGACGCGCGCGCGTCCGCATGCCGCCGATCCTGAAGGCCTCGCGCCAGACCATTCGCGACATGTCGATCAGCGACGCGGCCGGGCTGATCGACGGTGGCGAGGGGGCGGTCGTGTTCAGGGATGCCGAGACCTCGCGGATTGCGGTACTCTATCGGGCGCCGGGCGGCGACCTGACGTTGATCGAAACCGAAGCGTAACGGAGGGGACGGCGCGGTCGCGGCCGACCTTCCCATGTCACAAAGCACAGGCGTCACGGTAGGCGCGCTCCTCGGTGGCCGGTCGGACCTGGGCGGGATGTCCCTCGCGCTGCTGTCCGGCGCATCCGGGCTCGATCGCGTCATTACGAGTCCGTACGTGCAGAAGACCGGCCTCGCGCTCGCCGGTTTCCACGAGTACCTGCGTCCGGGCCGCGTCCTGATCTTCGGCGAGAGCGAGATCCGCTACCTCGAGAGCCTCGACGCCGAAGGCCGGCTTCGGGCGCTCGGTCTGGCCCTGGCCCACGACATTCCTTGCATCCTGATCACTGGCGGATTTTCGGCCCCGCCCGAAGTGGCATCTGAAACCGAGCGCGCGGGCGTACCTCTCCTCCAGACGCCGGTCCTTACGCCAGTCGCGATCGAGAAGCTGGGCGGGCTGCTCGAAGACGCCCTTGCCGAGCGGATCCTGCTGCACGGCGTCCTCGTCGACGTGTTGGGCCTCGGCGTCCTCCTCATGGGCGAGAGCGGGATCGGGAAGAGCGAATGTGCTCTCGACCTGATCGTGCGCGGGCACCGTCTCGTGGCCGACGACACGGTGCAGGTTCGGCGCCGCGCCCAGACGGTGCTGATCGGCACCTGTCCGGCGCTCACGCGCCACCACATGGAGCTGCGCGGGCTCGGCGTCATCAATGCCCGCGAGCTGTTCGGAATTTCCTCCACGCGCACCTCGAAGCGGATCGAGCTCGTGGTGCACCTCGAGCGGTGGGAGATCGGCCGCGAATACGAGCGTCTCGGCCTCGACGACGAGCACTATGAGATCCTCGGGGTGAAGGTGCCGATCATCCGGATGCCCGTGGCCCCTGGGCGCAACATCGCGATCCTGGTCGAGGTCGCAGCGCGCAATCAGCTGCTGCGCGCGCGGGGCCACCACGCCGCCAGGGTTCTCGCCGCGAGGCTGGACGAGCAACTCGTCAAGGCCCAATCCGCGCCGGACGCGGAGTACGAAGACGAAGAGGACTCCGAGCGTGGAGGCCTGGGGTGAGCAAGCGGACACCGCCGGCAAAGCCGGCGGCTCGGACCAGCGGCGCCAGACAGCCGTTCGTGATCCTGACCGGCCTGTCGGGGTCCGGCAAGTCGCAGGCGATCCGGGCGCTCGAAGATCTCGGCTACTTCTGCGTCGACAACCTGCCTACGGCCCTGATCCCCACGCTTGCACGGCTTTCGCTGCGCGGCACCTTCGAGAAGGTTGCGGTCGTGGCCGACGTGCGCGAGAAGGCGTTCCTCACGTCGTTTCCTGCGGTGTTCCGCCGCCTCCGCACGTCGGCTCGGCTGAACCCGGTCCTGATCTTCCTCGACGCCGATAGCCGGACGCTCTTGCGA
>JBFXAT010000047.1:0-35785 GCA_050183995.1 Vicinamibacterales bacterium | reverse complement strand
ATTTGCGGAGGGCCTGAGGGATGGCGGACACGACGCTCGTCGGCCAGAACTATACGACGCCGGACCTGGTCGCGAAGGTCACCGGCCAGGCCAAGTACGCCGAGGACTACCGCGCCGAAGGCATGCTGTGGACCAAGCTCCTTCTGAGCCCCATGCCGCATGCGCGAATCGTTCACATGGACTTGAGCGCCGCCCTTGCGATGCCAGGGGTGAGAGCGATCGTCACGGCCGACGATCTGCCGGACGCGCAGGCCGGCGGCACGCTCGGCGAAAACGTGCAGGCGAGCACCCAGGGCGAGAAGGTGCTGACCAAGGAGCCGGTGTACGAAGGCGAGCCGATCCTCGCGGTTGCCGCCGTGGACGAATGGACGGCGGCCGAGGCGATCGAGAAAATCGTCGTCGAATACGAGCCGCTGCCGTTTGTCGTCGACCCGCTCGTTGCGTTGCGTCCGGGTGGCCCCGACGCGCGGACGCAGGGCACCGCATGGGTGAGGCCCGATCTGCTGCCGCAGCCTGCCCAGGCGGCGGGTGCCGCCGGCAGTGCGCCTGGCGCGGTGGCTCCACCGCCTGGCGCAGCCGCTGCCGCCGCGACGACGCCGGCGGCGGGGGCGGCCGCGGGAGCCGCGAATGCGCCGCAGGCGGGGACGCAGGGGGCCGGACCGGCGTCGGGAACAGCCGCGGCGCCCGCTGCTCCGGCCGCCCCGCCCCGTCCCGAGATCAGGCCCTGGAAGTGGACGGCCGCCGACTTCGAGGAAGGCGCGCGCAGCGGGCAGATGCCCACGGGGGCGCCGACGGAGGAGTGGACGTTCGGCGATCTCGACGAAGGCTTCGCGCAGGCGGACCTCGTGCTCGAAGAGACGTTCGTCAGCCAGTCGACCGGGCATCAACCGCTCGAGACGCGATCGGCGATGGCCTACTGGCAGAACGGCAAGCTGTTCCTGCACGGTTCCACGCAGAGCACGGTGCAGACGATCGCCTCCGTTGCGCGGTGGATGAGCATCCCACCGGCCAACGTGGTCATCGTCAGCGAGTACACGGGCGGCGGATTCGGAAGCAAGATTCCCGGCGCGATCTCGATGGCGATCCCTGCGCTCCTCTCGAAGAAGGCCAATGCGCCGGTGATGATGCGCATCTCGCGCGAAGACGAGCACTACATCGGCCGGGCGCGCACGGGCATTCACTCGCGCGTCAAGGTCGGCTTCCGGAAGGACGGGCGGATCACCGCGGTCGATCTCTACACGGTGGGCGACAACGGCCCGTACGAAGCACAGGGCGACTTTCGATCGGCGGCCAATACGCTCTCGCTGTGTTATCAGCCGCTCGCGATGCGTTGGCGCGGCATTACGGTGCTGACCAACACGCCGCCGCGCACGTCGCAGCGCGCGCCAGGGGGCATGCAGGCGGTCGGATTGATGGAACCGGTCGTCGCGAAAGCCGCGCGGACGCTCGGCCTCGACGAGGTCGAGATCCATCGCATCAACGCGCCGTCGGGCAAGGCTCCCTTCGGTCCGCCCGCCGTGCGGGGCCGCCAGGCGTACGTCACGAGCGCATTCGTGCGCGAAGCGCTCGACAAGGGCGCTGATCTCTTCAACTGGAACGAGAAGAAGGCCCGCAGCGGACAGCGCAACGGCACCAAGGTGCGGGGCTCCGGCGTGGCGGTCAGCGCATTCTCCGGCGGATCCATCGGCTTCGACGGGCTCTTCCTGATCAAGCCGGATGGGCGCCTGCAGTTCCAGTCGGGCATCGGCAACCACGGGACGCATTCGGTCATCGACGTGCACCGCGTGGCCGCCGAGATGCTCGGCGTCGCATGGGATCAGTGCGATGTCGTGTGGGGCAGTACCGCCAAGCATCTGCCTTGGACCTGCATCTCCGCGGGCAGCCAGACCACCCATGCGATGACGCGTGCGGCGCACGCCGCGGCGACCGACGCGGTCCAGAAGCTGAAGGAGATCGCAGCGCGCACCCGCGGGGGCAGCCCCGAGGCATACCGCGTGGCCGACGGACGGGTGAGCGGACCGGGCGGGATCCTGACGTTCGCCCAGGCTGCGCAGAAGGCGATCGAGCTCGGCGGGAAGTATGACGGCCACGAATTGCCCGCCGACATCAATGCGATCACGAAGGCGTCGGCGACGCAGCTCGCAGGTCTCGGGCTCATGGCCGTGGCCAAGGACACGTATCCGCGCGACGGCCAGTCGCAGTCGTTCACCGTCGGCTTCGCGGAGGTCGAGGTGGACGTCGAGACCGGCAAATGGGCGATCACCGAGTTCGTCGCCGTCGCCGATGTGGGCACGGTGATCAACCCGCGCAGTCTGCAAGGGCAGACCTGGGGCGCCGTGATGCTGGGCATCGGCCATGCCCACGCGCAGAAGTGGGCGTACGATCAGCACTACGGCGTGCCGCTCGCCAAACGGTTCCACTACAACAAGCCGCCAACGATCCTCGATCGTCCGCTCGAGATGACCTTCGCGGCGCTGGACATCCCCGATCCAGAGACACCGGTTGGCGCGCGCGGCGTCGGCGAGCCGCCGGTCGGGGCCGGTTACGGCGCGGTGCTGAACGCGCTCGCCGCCGCCATCGGTGACGATGCGTTCCGCCGCACACCGGTGACGGCGGATATCGTCCTGAGCGCGATCGAGAACGGCGGCCGGCGGACGCACGAGCCGTTGACCGCGCACATCTGAGGAATTCGACGATTTGGGAATTTGGGAATTTGGGAATTTGGCGATCGGACGATGGACGGTGTGCGTTTCTGCGTGATGGCGTTCCTGCGGTGTCGACCGTTAGAGAGTAAGGAGCCAAGACCATGGCCGTAATTCGCGACATGATGCCGGCGTTCGAGCTGTTCCAGCCAACGAGCGTGGACGGCGCGCTGGAGCTGCTGGAGCGGCACGGGGCGGCGGCGTGGGTGCTGGCGGGGGGCCTGGACTCGTTCGACTGGCTGAAGGACCGCACGAAGCGGCCGGACGTGGTCGTGGATCTGAGCCAGGTCGCCGAGCTGCGCGGCATCCGCGAGGCGGGCGGTGGCCTGGAGATCGGCGCGACGACGACGCTGACGGCGGTGGCGGAGCACCCGGTGGTACAGGCGCGGTTCGGGGTGCTGGCGGAGGCGGCGGGGCTGGTGGCGTCGCCGCAGATCCGGCATCAAGGCACGCTGGGCGGGAACGTGTCGCAGGACACGCGCTGCTGGTATTACCGGAGCGGGTGGTCGTGTTACCGGGCAGGCGGAAACATCTGCTACGCGGACACGCCGACGGCGATCAACCGGGAGCACGCGATTCTGGGAGCGGACCGGTGCGTGGCGGTGAGCCCGTCGGACACGGCGCCGGCGCTGATCGCGCTGGACGCGGTGTTCGTGGTGCGCACGAGCGGGGGGACGCGGGAGATTCCGGCGGCGGAGTATTTCGTGGGGCCGGGGCGGGACATCACGCGGATGACGCAGCTGGGGCCCGGCGCGCTGCTGACGACGATCAAGATTCCGGCGCAGTGGGCGGGGGCGACGTTCTACTTCGAGAAGGTGCGGGACCGGAACGTGTGGGACTTCCCGCTGGTGAACGTGGCGTCGGCGCTGCAGCTGACCGGGTCGACGATCGAGGCGGCGCGGATTGTGGTGGGGGCGGTGGCGGCGCGGCCGCTGCGGCTGACGGCGGTGGAAGCGGCGGTGGCGGGGCAGCCGCGGAGCGAGGCGACGGCGGAGCGGGCGGGGCAGCTGGCCATCGACGGGGCGGTCGCGCTGCGCTATAACGCGTACAAGATTCCGCTGATGCGCAATCTGGTCAAACGCGCCATCCGCGGCGCCGGCGGCCCGGTCACCACTTAGCAGGCTGCTGACGAGCGCGGCCTGACGCGGCCGTGTCAGCAACCTGCTCGAGGGTGCGGCGCAAACAACTGGGGCTGGAGGACAGCTATGAACTTCCTGACATGGGGACGCAATCCCTGGGGACAGCAGGTGCTCACGCACGTGTCGTGGGATCTGTTGTGGGCGTCGCTCTTCGCCGGCCTGATGTTCCTGGTCGCGCACGCGAGCTACATGATCCTCTCCGCGCACCGGAAGCGCAGCAGCGCCGAGACCGACGCGCTCGAGGCGGCGAACACCGATCTGCCCGACCTGATCACGCGGCACACCTTCATGGCGCGGATGTTTCACTGGGTCATGGCGGCGTCGATGTTCGTGCTGCTCTTCACCGCGTTTCTGCCGATCGTCGGGATCCGCTTCGCATGGGTGCAGTGGCACTGGATGGCGGGGCTCGTCCTCACGGGCGCGATCATCTATCACATCGTGCATGCGAGCTTCTTCCTGGACTTCTGGTCCATCTGGATCGGCCCGAAGGACGTTCCCGAGCTGAAGACCGAGCTGATGCGGGAGCTCGGCCGCGACGTCCCCGGTCCCAAGTCGGGGAAGTATCCGCTGGGCAACCGGCTCTACCACCTCGCGATTCTCGTCGTGGGCCTCACGGTCTCGATCACCGGGCTGCTGATGATGTCGCGCGTGCGCCAGCCGCTCTTCACGCGCAACCCGTACATCATGACGGACCCGAGCTGGGGCTGGACCTACGTCCTGCACGGCGCCTGCGGCGTCGCGCTCGTTGGACTGGTGATCGCACACGTGTACTTCGCCGTGAGACCGGAGAAGTGGTGGATCACCAAGGCGATGATCTTCGGCGCGATCACACGTCGTGAGTACCTGGAGCACCACGACACGGCGCGCTGGAACGTCCGCCGCAAGACGCAGGCGGCTGGCCGGTCGTGATCGCCGACGGGACGCCGCTCGCCCGCGCACGCGCGGAGCTCAACGCGCGCTGCAACGCCATCGAGGAGGCCTACGAGTTCATGCTGGCCTACGCGGGCCAGGGGCTCGCCAGCGATTCAGGCAGCGCGAAGGGAAGCCAGGTTCGCGACTATCTGTCGATGTGCGACGAGGCGCTCGAGGCGCTGACCCGGTTCTCCGCGGAGTTCGCCGCTACGTCCACCGACGACGCCGGGGCGCCGTACCGCGACTTCCTGGCCGTGATCGACCACGACGCCAGGAACGCCCGTGCTGCGGTACGGCTGCTGCTCGCCCAGCCCTCGATCAGCTCTCAGATGGTCGACAACCTGAACGCCTCGACGCACCTGCGTGCCGTGCTCACGGATCTGTTCCTCGTCGACGAGGTGCTCAAGACCCAGATCAAGGTCGGGTAGCGCACGTGCGCTTCGGCGGTCAGGCAAATCGAATCGATCGGACGGCGTCATGGATTTCCTGAGCGCGCTCCGCTCCGGCGCGCCAGTTCTCGCGGCGGAGCTGCGACCGCCGCGTGCCGAGCTCGAGTCGGCGGAAGGCATGGATGCGTGGATCGACACCTACCATGCAGTGCGGAGGCTGACGCGCGGCGGAACCTATGTGTTCCTGACCGACAACGCGGTCGGCGCCGCCGAAGAGGACAACCTTCGCCACCTGGTGACCAACCTCGGCCGCGACGTGCCGCGCGAGCGCATCGTCCCGTTCATGACGACGAAGCACCCGCTGGACTACTGCCTCTCGTATGCCGACCGCGCACGCCAGAGCGGCTTCCCAGCCCTCGTCGTCCTCGGCGGGGACAAGGCGGTGGGCATCCCGCGCTGCGTCGAACATGCATGGCAACTGCGCGAGATGCTCCGGCAACGCGATCCGTCACTGACGCTCGGCGGCTGGGCCAATCCACACGCCGACCCGGAACGGCAGGTGGACTTCCTCGCCTCGCCGGACCTCAACGCGGAGTTCTACCTGACACAGGTGGTGAGCCATCACGACCTGCCGGCCGTCAGCCGGTTCGTCGAATCTGCCCGCCGACGCCAGCTGGATCTGCCGGGCGTGTTCGGCGTCTTCTTCTATCGAAGCGCGAAGCCCAGCACCCTCGAGATTCTCAAGAGCTTCCTGCCGGTACCAGCGGAGGCCCTGACGCGCGAGTTCGGTGAAGGTGCAACGGCCGAGGAAGTCTGCGCGCGGACCCTGCGCGCGCTCGCCGACGCCGGCGCGCGACACTTCTACATCAGCAACCTCCCGGTTGCGCGCGCGCAGTCGGTGCTGGCTTCGATTGTCTCGATGGCGGGAATGACGTCCCTTCCCTGAGCCGGCCGCTTTCCAGAGGGTCTGATCCCTCCGCGCGACCTGCACCGGCTCAGCGGTTCCCGTCCATTCGCTTCGGAACGCCGCTCACGTCCAGCAGATCGGTCACGAGCCGCGGGTCGTCGAGATTGCCGACGATGTAGGTGCGCGGACCGGGTCCGCGCTTCACGAGCGTCGGCGTGAAGACGACGGCGTCTTCGTCGCCCGCCTCCGGCGCGTTCGAGAGATCGACGATCGTGAACAGGACCCGCTCGTGCGCGTACGCCGTCAGCGCGTTCTGGATCGTCCGCACGGCGCGCTGGCACTTCTCGGACGCCGCGCTCGTGTACAAGACCAGCTCGACGCGGGCACGCCGCGATCGGGCCTGACCGTCGTGTCCGGCCGCGTTCTGACTCGATGAGCGCGGTCCCGTTTCACGGCGCCGCTTGGCCAGGGCGATCAAGGCGCCGAAGCGGTCCAGCAGCGGCTCGACCTCGCGGGCGCTGGGCTTCCGGAAGACCCGCACATCGCACGGCTCCTCGAATTCGTACCCGGTCAACATCACCGCGGCACTGCCGGCCAGCAGACCGGCCTCACTCGCCTGTCGAAGGAGGTCGAACCCGCTCCCGTCCGGCAGCCGCCAATCGATCAGCACGAGGTCGTAGCGGGACGCATACAGCGTCGCGAGAGCATCCGCGACGGATCCGGCCCAGTCTGCGTCGTGGCCGCGCGACTCCAGTGCCGCCAACATGAAGCCGCCGAACGCCACGTCATCGTCGACGATCAGCACGCGTCCGAAAGCGGCGGTGTCCTCGAACTGAACAGTAGCGACGGCTCCTGTCTGTCTCGAATGCATCAGCTGCACACCCTCCCGTGGTGCTACCTGATGCAGAGCAAATCGTTTGCCGCCGCGGTTTCAGGCCGCGGGCGGCGGCATCCGTTCGACATGGAGGCCGCCGGAGCCGATGCGCAGGATGTAGGGGTGCGTGGCGTGGTCGGAGCCGCGCATCTTTATGACGCGCATGCTCCGGTTCAAGTTGTAGCTTTTCGTCTCGTAGTCCATGGCGAGGATCGAGTCGGCGACGGTCGACAGGTAGGGAGCCGTGTGGCTGGCTGACTCGCCGGCGGTCACGGTCTGAGTCATGAGCGCGCTGCGTCCGTGCTCCCGCAGCAGCGACGCCATGCCGATTACGAACTGGCGAAAGCCCTTCTCGGACGACGCGTGCTCGATCGAGGAGATGCTGTCCATGACCACGAGGGACGGACCGAATTCCTCCAGCCCGCTCCGGAGGCTGACCAGCAGATCCTCGAGGCTCGTCGATTCCGGATAACGGCACATGATGCGAAGGTTGCCCGAGTCGATCAGCGGGACCATCGGCATCCCGATCGCCTCGAAGTTGCGCACGAGCACGGGGCGCGGTTCTTCGAAGCCGTAGTAGACGACGCGCTCCCCGCGGATGGCGCCCGCCCTGGCGTACAGCCCCGCGAGCATGGTCTTGCCGCTGCCAGTCGGTCCCCGAACGATGATGAGCGAGTTGCGGAGCCAGCCGCCGTGCGTCATCTCGTCCAGGCCGGCAACGCCGCTCGAGAAACGCTCGATTGACGCGACGTCCGCGCGCTCACGCGGGTTCTGCGGAAAGATCACGACGCCGTGCGTGGTGATGGTGCAGGGATATTCGCCCTTGAAGTGCCCGCTGCGCCTGTACTTGTTCACCTCGATCGACCGCCGCCGCCTGTCGCCGTCGATCGTGTTCCGCAGGATGACGACCAGGTCGCAAACATAGTCCTCGACGCCCAGCGTCGTCAGTGGACCGTAGTCCTGCGGCGCCTCGGCAAGGATGACGCCGGTGACGTCCAGCCGTCGGAGCGTCGACACGAGCTGAAAGAAGTGGTTCCGCAGCTGTTCCCGCGGCGGCAGCGGGCTGAAGAGTGCCGTCGCCGAGTCGAGGATGACGACGCGTACTTGGTGATCCCGCACGGCGGCCTCGAGCCGGTGGACGAGTCCGAAGATGTCGTACTCCCCGCTCACGACCGTGGGTCCGTCGGCGGGCCGGGAGAGGTCGATCATGTGCAGCGTCCGGCTGTCCATGAGGGCGCCGAGATCGAGGCCGAGGCTCTCGCCGGTTGCGAGCAGATCTTCGGTCGTCTCCTCGACGCCGAGCATCATGGTCGGCACGCCGAGCTGCGCCAGATGCGCGGCGAGCTGGAGCGCGAGAACCGTCTTGCCAGTGCCGCTCCGTCCAACGACGAGCGTCGAGCGCCCTTCGGGAATGCCGCCGTGCGTGAGGATGTCGAACCCTGGAATTCCGGTCGTGAGCTTCGCAATGGCCATCGAGCCGCAGCGTACGCGACTCGAATGCGAGGGCGCAACGCAGCTCGGCCGCAACGCGGGCGTTCTGCTACTTCAGATGACGGCCACCGTCGACGCGGATGGTTTCGCCGGTGATGAAGTCGCTCTCGACCAGGGTGAGAACCGCCTTTGCGATCTCGGCCTCGCCGCCCCACCGGCCGAGCGGCGTCGCGGCCTCAACCTTCCGCAATTCCTCTTCGGTCGTGCCTGGAGGGGCCAGGATCGGACCTGGCGCGATCGTGTTGACGAGGATGTCGTCGGCGGCGAGCTCCAGCGCGAGCGCCTCGCTCAGCGCCTTCACTCCTGCCTTGGCGACGTAGTACGCAAGGAAGCCCTGATAGCGCGGACGGCTGCTGGCCGCGACCCAGTCGCTGAAGTTGATGATGCGTCCTCCGCCGGTCCGCCGCATGTGTGGCACCGCCGCGCGCGCGCAGAGGAACGCTGCGCGGAGATCCACATTCATGACGGCATCCCACTCGCCCAACGTCAGCTCGTCGAACGGGTGCGGCGTGTACACGGACGCCATGTTGATGAGCGTATCGAGCCGCCCGAAGCTCGCGGCGGCTTCCTCGACGAGCGCACTGCAAGCCTCCGGTGACGAGAGATCGGCCTGGAGCACCACCGCCCGAGCGCCTGCCCGCTGGACGATGTCGGCAGCCGCTCGAGCCTCGGTCTCCGACCGTGCGTAGGACAACACGATGTCGGCTCCGCGGAGGGCGAGGGCCTCCGCGACGACTGCGCCGATCCGCTTGGCACCCGTGAGCAGGGCAACGGTTCCTGAGAGATTCATGGCGATCGGTAGTGGATAATCTGAGGCGCGGCGGCGGACGAGACCGTACGGCTCGCCGATTATACCGGTCGTCGCGGAGGTGGGCATGGCTGAACGTGTCGGGTTCATAGGCCTCGGAGTGATGGGACGTCCGATGGCGAAGCACATCCTCGAGGGCGGATACGAGCTGACCGTGCACAGCCGAAGCCGGGGCCCCGTCGACGAGTTGGTCGCCGCGGGGGCGAGCCAGGCATCCGGTCCCGCCGATGTCGCCAGCCGATCCGACGTGATCGTCACGATGTTGCCGGATACCGGTGATGTCGAATCGGTGGTTGCGGGTTCAGGCGGTGTGCTCGAGGGGCTGCAGCCTGGCGCAGTCGTGATCGACATGAGCAGCATCTCGCCCGCCGCGACGAGCCAGCTCGCGGAGCGCGTGGCTGCCAAAGGTGCGACCATGCTGGATGCGCCGGTGAGCGGCGGCGAGATCGGCGCCGTCAGCGGCACGCTCTCCATCATGGTGGGCGGGGAGGCCGGCGCGCTCGCGCGTGTGCGGCCCGTCCTGGAGTGCATGGGCAACCCCGAGCGCATCGTGCACGTCGGCGATCGTCCTGGCGCCGGACAGATCTGCAAGATCTGCAACCAGGTGGCGATCGGCGGCGCGCTCGCCGGCGTCAGCGAGGCGTTCGCGCTCGCGCGCAAGGCGGGTGTCGACGCGGCGCGCGTACGCGAGGCGCTGCTCGGCGGTTTCGCCGCCAGTCGGGTGCTCGAGGTCCATGGAGAGCGGATGCTCGCCTCCAACTACGCCCCGGGTTTCCGGACGCGGTTGTATCAGAAGGACCTGCGTCTGGCGGGTGAGGCGGCGGCGGCGCACGGCGTGTCGATGCCGGCGACCGCGCTGGTCGCGCAGCTGATCAATGCGCTGGTCGCCGGCGGCGGCGCCGATCTCGACTATTCGGCCCTCTCGACCGTGCTGTTCGAGCTCGCCGGGTTGTGAACACCGACAACCGGTGACGCGCCTTTGTCGCGATTCGCGACGCGCACGCTCCCAGCGGCGCCGGGATCGCGCTGGCGCGCATCTGGCAGACACGCTGCGGGATGCTCAGATTGATGACCCTGGCCGAGTTGCGCCGGCGCCCGATCGATCTCCGCCCCCATGAAGCCGTCGCGTTGGCGCAGACGCTGATCCACGGCGACATCGAACGTGATTCGGCGCGGCCGCCTTTCGGCCTGCTTTCGCTCGAGTCAGTCGCGCTCGACGATACGGGGCGCGTCTACTGCCTCGGGTGCGCGGCGACGCCGTCGGTCGGCGAGATCGCGATGTTGCTGCACAGCCTGCTCGACGGCAGGAGCGTGCCTGGAGGGCTGCGGTACACGATCGGCCGCGCCCTCCTCGATGTCGAGGCCGCGCCGTTCGACTCTCTTGCCGAGCTCTCGGCGGCGCTCCAGCGATTCGAGGCGGGCGACCGCGCGCAGATCCTGCACGTTCTGGCGGCCCGCGCCGTCTCGACGCGCGACATCGGTGTTGTGCGTGCGAGGACACTGCCGGATCGGCGGCGCCGCGGCCCGACGTCTTCCGATCTGCGACGCGAGCTGCGCCGCGTCGATCTGTCGCTGTACGAAGCCCTCGCGGCGCGGAGCAATGGCGGTCCAGACGGTCCGACGGAGGACAAGCATCCGTCCGGACCGTTCTTCGCGTGTGTCTTCGCGGGGCTGGCGCTGATCGCCGCCGGCCAGTTCGTCGACGCGCGCGGACCGGCCCGCCTCGGCTCGAACGCGCGGAAGGGCGCCCCGCGTGACATGGCGTTGACGGCGTCGGCCCCTGTTGCGGGCGCTGGAAGCGTCGATCGAGCCGTCTCCGTGCCGATCGCGGCGGCGACTGCCGCGCCGGATCGCCGGAGCGGTGTGCGATGGCGATCCGCGGCAGGACCGCGAACGGTTTCGTCGCCGAGACGCCAGGCCGCTCCGCCGAACGGGTGGCAAGCGCGATCGCGCCGCGTCGCGGTTCCCCGCCCCCGATCGGCCCCGAGCTCCTCGTCGGCGCGTGCCCGGTCGTCGGCACCGCCTCCCCCGACTGCCTCGCAGACCGAACGCGCCGACGAGGGGGTGCTGCTGCGCATCCGGTTCGAGTGGGACAACCCGTTCAAGCGCGCCCACTGACCCCGCGCTCCACTGACCACGTGCGCCCACTGACGCCGGGTGCGAGCGCCGCCGGTACGCGTGCGTCGAGCCCCTCCGGCTCCGCGCCGTTCCGCCTCGCTGGATGGTGACGCACGTGTAGTGCGATAATTTCGGGTCCATGGCCACACTGTTTCCGTTCCGGGCGCTGAGGCCGCGTCCGGACCTGGCCGCGGCAATCGCCGCGGTTCCCTACGACGTCGTCAATACCGAAGAAGCGCGGGCCCTGGCCGAAGGGAACCCCCTGAGCTTTCTCCATGTCTCTCGCGCGGAGATCGAGCTCCCGCCGGAGACCGACCCTTACTCCGACGCCGTGTATCAACGCGCCGTCGAGAACTACCGATCGCTGACCGGTTCGTCGTTCGTTCTGGAGGACGAGGCGAGCGTCTACTTCTACCGCCTGCGGATGGGCGCGCACGAACAGACGGGGATCGCCGCCTGCTTCTCGATTGACGAGTACGACCGCGACGTCATCAAGAAGCACGAGCGGACGCGGCGCGACAAGGAAGATGACCGGACGCGGCACATGCTGGCGCTCGGCGCGCAGACCGGACCGGTGTTCCTGACCTATCGGGCCTCGGCGGACGTCAACGACGTCGCCCGCCGCGTGACCGCCGGCAGTCCCCTGGTCGACTTCGCGGCCCCTGACGGCGTCCAGCACACGGTGTGGCGGGTCGGCGGCGCCGATCGCGACGCGCTGGTGGGGGCCTTCTCGCGCATTCCCGACCTCTACATCGCCGACGGCCACCATCGCGCGGCGAGCGCGGCGCGGGCTCGCGCCGACATGCGCGCGCGAGGCGTGACCGGGCAGTCGCTCGAAGACGGCGCCGACTTCAACACCGTGATGGCCGTCGCGTTTCCGCACGACCAGGTGCAGGTGCTGGCGTACAACCGCATCGTCAAGGATCTCGCGGGCCTCACCACGCAGCAGTTCCTGGAGGCCGTGGCGGAACGGTTCCTCGTGACGCCCGGCCCGGCCGAGCCCGCGCAGCGCGGCGAGATCGCGATGTATCTCGACGGCACCTGGCGCACGCTCGTCCCGCGCGTGCCGCCGGATCCAAACGACGCGATCGGCTCGCTCGACGTCAGCGTGCTCCAGGACAACCTGCTCGATCCGATTCTGAAGATCGTGGATGTGCGATCGGACAAGCGGATCGACTTCGTCGGCGGCGCGCGGGGAACGGGCGAGCTCGAGCGCCATGTTCGGTCGGGACGGTTCGCCGTGGCATTTTCGCTGTTCCCGGTGAGCGTCGCGGATCTGATGGCGGTGTCCGACGCCGACGCCATCATGCCGCCGAAGTCGACCTGGTTCGAGCCCAAGCTGCGCGACGGGCTGCTCGTTCACGTCATCTGATCATGAAGGTCGCCTCATGAAGGTTCTCGTCGCGGATACGTTCGAGAAGAGCGGCATCGACGGACTGACCGGCGCCGGCTGCGAGGTGCTGTTCGAACCGGACCTGAAGGATCAGGCGCTTCTCGACGCGATCGTGTCGAGCGCGGCGGACGTCCTGGTGGTGCGCAGCACGCCGGTGACGGCCCCGATGCTCGAGCGCGGCTCGCTCTCGCTCGTCGTCCGCGCCGGGGCGGGGTACAACACGATCGACGTGGCGGCGGCGTCCCGCTGCGGCATCTACGTGTCGAACTGTCCCGGGAAGAACGCGATCGCGGTCGCGGAGCTGGCACTCGGGCTGATCCTCGCGATCGACCGGCGTATTCCCGACAACGTGGCCGATCTGCGCCAAGGCCGCTGGAACAAGAAGGAGTACTCGAAAGCGGCCGGCCTGTTCGGCAGCACGATCGGACTGGTCGGGTTCGGGAGCATCGGCCAGGAAGTCGCCAGGCGCGCGCTCGCGTTCGGGTTGTCGGTGGCCGTCTGGAGCCGCAGATTTGCGGACGGTTCTGCGCGGCCCGATCTGCCGGTGCGCGTGGCGGCGTCTCCAGGGGAGCTCGCCGAGATCTCCGACATCGTGAGCGTGCACTTGGCGCTCGGCCGTGACACGCGCGGGCTGCTCGGCGAGCCGTTCTTCCAGCGCATGAGGCCGGGCGCGATGTTCATCAACACCGCGCGAGGCGAGGTGGTGGACCACGACGCGCTCGAGCGGGCGGTGCGGGAGCGAGGCATCCGAGCCGGCCTCGATGTGTTCCCGGGGGAGCCGTCGGCTGGCACCGCCGAGTTCGCGCCGCCGCTCGCGGCGCTTCCAGGCGTGTACGGAACGCATCACATCGGCGGATCGACCGATCAGGCCCAGGAGGCGATCGCGGCCGAGACGGTGCGCGTGATCACGTCCTACATGCGGACCGGAAAGGTCCCGAACGTGGTCAACCTGGCCCGCACCACGCCGGCCACGCACATGGTCGTCGTGCGCCATCGCGACCGGCCGGGTGTCCTGGCGCACGTGTTCGATCAGCTGCGCCGTGACGGCATCAACGTGCAAGAGACGGAGAACATCATCTTCGAGGGCGCGGAAGCGGCCGTCGCGCGCATCAACGTCGATGGCGCGCCGAAGGCGGACGCCGCGGCGGCCATTCGCGGCAGCGCCGACATCCTCGATCTGCGCGTCGTCCCGCTGTGACGCGAGGGCTCGCGGCGAGGCCGTCGTCAGGAACGACGATCGTGTCGTCAGGAACGACGATCGTAGGGAGTGTCCGGTTCGCCCGGACGTAGCGTCCGGCTTGGTGCCGGACGAGAGTGTTTGCGGAGAGGTTCATGACCACTGTCCAGCGTGTGTTCAATTTCTCGGCCGGACCCGCCGTCCTGCCCGTTCCCGTCCTCGAACAGATCCAGCGCGATCTGGTGGCCCTTCCCGGCGTCGGGATGTCGATCCTCGAGGTCAGCCACAGGTCGAAGGCGTTCGAGGGCATCCTCGCGCAGGCCGAAGCCGACATCCGCGCGCTGGCCGGCGTCCCGTCCACCTACAAGGTGCTCTTCCTGCAGGGGGGAGCCAGCCTGCAGTTCTCCATGGTCCCGATGAACCTTCTCGGACCGGGACAGACCGCCGACTACATCGACTGCGGATCCTGGGCGGAGAAGGCGATCAAGGAGGCGAAGAAGGTCGGCGCCGTGAACGTCGCCGCGTCCACGAAGGCGGAGAACTACTCGCGGCTGCCGAAGCAGTCCGAGCTGAAGCTCACGCCAGGAGCGGCGTACGTCCACATGACCTCGAACAACACGATCGAGGGGACCGAATATTCGCAGCTGCCGGATGTCGGTGACGTCCCGCTCGTGAGCGACAACTCGTCGGACATGTTCAGCGGCCCGATCGACGTGGCGCGCCACGCGCTGATCTACGCCGGCGCGCAGAAGAACATCGGCCCCGCTGGCGTGACCCTCGTGATCGCGCGCGAGGATCTCGTTGCGCGGTCGGCCGGCAACAAGGCGCTCCCGACCATGCTGAACTACAGCGTGCACGCGGAGAACTCGTCGCTCTACAACACGCCGCCGGCGTTCGGCATCTACGCCATGGGGCTGGTCATCAAGTGGATCCTCGACCTGGGCGGTCTTCCGGCCATTGCCGCCATCAACCAGCGGAAGGCCGCGAAGCTGTATGCGGAGATCGATCGCACCGGCTTCTATCGCGGCACCGCCGAGAAGGCAGACCGCTCGGTGATGAACGTCACGTTCCGGCTGCCGAACGAGGAGCTCGAGAAGACCTTCGTGAAGGAGTCGACCGCGGCCGGTCTAGACGGCCTGAAGGGTCACCGCTCGGTCGGAGGCATGCGCGCGTCGATCTACAACGCGTTCCCGGAGGAGGGCGTCGACGCGCTGATCGCGTTCATGCGCGACTTCGAGCAGAAGCACGGCTAGGCTCAGTTCCTCACTTCCCTGTAGCGCCCTCGTCGGCGGCGACGCCGCCGGCGAGGCGGAGGGGTGTCGCCCGCGAGAGGCACGCCCACCGGCTCCTCGGCGCCGCGCTCCGCCAGCACGCTGATCCAGTGCTCCACGACCGCGGGGGCGTCCCCGTGGATTTCGAGCCAGGTGAGTGCGTCCCGGAATGCGCTCCGGTGCGTGAGCGCGCGCTGTGCGCGGACGCTCGCGCCGAGATCGTGCAGGCGGCGCTGCAGCGCCAGGATCTGCCGCAGCCGTTCGACGTCGCGTCGCGCCAGCGGCAGTTCCCCCATTCGCGGCCCGGCGTATCGTCCAGTTCGGTCACTCTCCCCATCGGCTGGCGGCCGCCCGTGCTGGGGCGTCAGCCCAGTCGGTACCAGCAGACTTCCGAGCAGGACGGCATTGGTCAACGTCTCCGGTGTCGTCGGGAACTTGCGCCGGTAGGCGTCCACCGCAGCGAGCGAGCGCCAGAGCGGGTCTCCCGCGCCGTGGTGCAGCTCCGCTGAGATCGACTCGAGCAGCCCGGCCGTCCGCAGTCCGCGAAAGGTCGACTCGGCCGAGCCGGCGCGCAGAATCTTGTAGTACTCCTCGAGCAGACGCGGCGGCGAGCTGTGTGCGATCTCGTGCCGCAGCAGCCGGATCGCCTCGAGTACCGGTTCGTCGATCCGGAAATCCAGGCGAGCCGACAAGGCGACAGCCCGCAGCATCCGAACGGGATCCTCTCGGAAGCGCACCATCGGATCGCCAATCGAGCGGACGACCCCCGCACGCAGGTCGTCGAGGCCCCCGACGTAGTCGATGATCGAAAACGTGGAGATGTCGTAGAAGAGCGCGTTGATCGTGAAGTCGCGCCGGAACGCGTCCTCTTCGGGCGTGCCGAAGGTGTTGTCGCGATGAATGAGGTGGCCGCCGGCCGGACCCGCGTGATCCTGGGCCTCGTTGCCACCATCGTCGGCATGGAGCCGCGGCTCCGGCGCCGGCACCCCGTCCTGGACGATCTCCTCGCCCGGCTGCAGTTGACGACGGAAGGTGGCGACCTCGATGACCTTCGTGCCGAACCTGATGTGCGCCAGCCTGAAACGACGGCCGATGATCCAGCAGTTCCGGAACAGCTTCTTGACTTGATAAGGGTGCGCCGACGTCCCGATGTCGAAATCCTTGGGCCGTCGCCCCAGCAGCACGTCCCTGACGCTGCCGCCGACGAGGTACGCGACATGGTCGCCCTGCCGCAGGCGATACAGAACCTTGAGTGCGTCTGGGTCAATGTCCGCGCGGGAGAGCGCGTGCTCGGCGCGGGGAATCACCCGGGGGGCCACCATCGACGCGCATTGTACCAAAGACGTCAGACTCGGCCAATAACACCACTATTTTCAATGCCTTAGCCCAGAGTACCCGCTGTGGTACCATCGGCGGTCATGGCTCGGTTTGCCTGCATGCTGGTCCTGCTGACCGTGTTCGCGGCGCCGGCATCGGCCGCTGACGAGCGCGGCGCACTGCTCAGGGCGCGGCAGGCCTACAATCAGCGCGATTTCGATACTGCAGTCGCCGCCGCCGACGAAGCGCGTCGCAGTCCCGAGTTGGCCGCCGACGCCGATCTGATCGCCGCCCGCGCGCTGCTCGAACGGTTCCGCGAGGGCGCCGCACCCGAGGATCTGTCGAACGCCAGAGTCCGGCTCCGGCGCCTGGCGCCAGGAAGTTTTCCTCCGCTCGAGCGTGTGGAGTACCTGGTGGGGCTCGGCGAGGCGCTGTACTTCGATGAAGCCCCGGGTGCCGCGGCGGCTCTGTTCGATTCGGTGCTCGAGTCTCCAGACCTGCCGCTGGTCGAAGGGCGAGAGCTGGTGCTGGACTGGTGGGCGAGCGCGGTGGAGCAGCAGGCGAGGCCGCGCGCCCCGTTCGAGCGGCAACCTCTGTACGAGAGGGTGCGCGAGCGCATGGCCGAGGAGCTCGCCCGGAACCCGGCGAGCGGAACCGCCGCCTACTGGGCTGCGGCCGCTGCCCGCGCCCAGGGTGATCTGCACGGAGCGTGGGACGCCGCGCGGGCGGGATGGGTTCGCGCCCTGCTCATCGCCGACGGCGGAGCGGCGCTTCGCGGTGACCTCGACCGTCTGGTGCAGCGCGGGATCATTCCAGAGCGCGCGCGCATGCTCGGCCAGGCAGCGGACGACCTGCGGGACGACTGGGAAGCGTTCAAGGCGAGGTGGAGCCGCTAGACCGACGCCTCAGGGTTTCGCGTCTTTCCAGTTCGGCCCGATCCCCACGTCGACTGTCAGCGGGACCTTCAGCGCCGCCGCGCTCTGCATCCGATCGCGCACCACGGCGGCCGTCTCTTCCGCGCGATCCTCGGCCACTTCGAACAGCAGCTCGTCGTGCACGGTCAGAATCATCCGGGCCGTCGGGATCGCCGCAATCGCCGCGTGGGCGTCGATCATCGCGCGCTTCAGGATGTCGGCCGCGGACCCCTGGATCGGCATGTTCACCGTGACGCGCTCGGCGGCGGACCGGATCTGTCCGTTGCGGCTGTTCAGCTCGGGCACGAGCCTGCGCCGCCCGAACATCGTCTTCACCACGCCGGATTCGCGTGCGGCCTCGAGCGTACGGTCGATGAACGCGCGCACGCGCGGGAAACCGGCGAAGTAGGCGTCGATGAACTCCTGCGCTGCCGCGGGAGTGACGCCGATGTCCTTGGCGAGCGTGAACGCCGTCTTCCCGTAGAGGAGCGCGTAGTTGATGATCTTGGCGCGGCGCCGGAGCTCGTGGGGATCGAGGCCGCTGTCGCGGCCGAAGACCTTCAGAGCCGTCCGATCGTGGATGTCTTCACCCGCCTGGAACGCGCGGATCAACGTCTCGTCGTCGGCCAGGTGCGCGAGCACGCGCAGCTCGATTTGCGAATAGTCCGCCGAGATGAGCACATGGCCCGGATCCGCGATGAACGCGCGCCGAATCCGCCGTCCGAGCTCGGTCCGGATCGGGATGTTCTGAAGGTTCGGGTCGCTGCTGCTCAGCCGACCGGTGGCGGCGACGGCCTGGTTGAAACAGGTGTGGACCCGTCCCGTCTCGGGGTTGATGAGTTGCGGCAACGCGTCGACGTACGTGCCCTTCAGCTTCTGGAGTGCGCGCCACTCCAGGATGAGCCGTGGCAAGTCGTGGGTGAGCGCGAGCTCCTCGAGAACCTCGACGGCGGTCGATGCCGTCTTGGTCTTGGCGTTCCTCTTGAGCGCCGGAAGCTGCAGCTTGTCGAACAGGATGTGGGAGAGCTGCTGGGGTGATGCGATGTTGAACGTCTCTCCGGCGAGCTCGAAGATCTGCGCGCTTCGGGTCGCGAGCTCCTGCTCGATGTGCTGCGACTGCGTCGCCAGCGCGGCGGCGTCCACTCTCACGCCCGCGCGCTCGATGTCCACCAGCACCGGGACCAGCGGCAGCTCGAGCTCGCGGTAGACGCGGTCGAGGCTCTCGGTGACGAGCAGCCGTTCGAGCTGACCGGCTACCTGGAGCGCGAGATCGGCCCGTTCGCCCGCGAAGTCGAGAGCCGCCTCCGGCGGATGATCCGCCAGCGCGATTGCCCTCGCGCCTCGGCCGCACAGGTCCTCCTCGGTGAGCGCCTTGTACCCAAGATGTTCCAGCGCCGAGTCTTCCAGCGGGTGGCCGGATCGCGTCGCGTCGAGAAGATAGCTGGCGAGCATCGTGTCCAGGTCGAGCCCGTCGAGCCTCACGCCGTACCGCGCGAGCACGATGGTGTCGAACTTGAGGTCGTGGCCGACCTTCGCGATCGACCGATCCTCGAACACCGGCGTGAGCGCGCGAAGCGCATCGTTGGCGGTCAGCTGCGTGCCCGCGTGGATCCCCGCATGCGCGAGCGGGAGATACCACGCCGAGCGTGGCGCCACCGACAGCGCGAGCCCGACGATGCGCGCGCGCATCGGCGCGGCGCCGTCGCCGAGGACTCTCAGCGCCACGCGCCCCGCCGACCGGATCGCGTCCACCACCGCGGCGAGCTCCGCCGCCTCCACGACGAGGCGGTAGTCCTTCGTCGTCGTTTCCGCCGTCGGCGCGTACTCCATCGTCAGGGAGCGGAACCCGAGCTCGGAGAACAGCTCGTAGCACCGCTGGCGCGACGGGCCTGGGTAGCGGAAGGCCTCGATCGCGAACTCGACCGGCACGTCCGTGTGAATCGTCAGCAATTCCCGGCTGCTGTGTGCGTCGGCGGCGTGCGCGAGGAGCGCCTCCCGATATTTCTTCTGCGGGACCTCCGCCGCGTGTTCGAGCAGCGCATCAAGCGAGCCCCATGTGGCGACGAGATCCCGCGCGCCCTTCTCGCCGATTCCGGGAACGCCTTTCACGTTGTCGATGGCGTCGCCCATCAAGGCGAGCACGTCGACCACCTGCTCCGGTGCGACGCCGAACTTCTCCTTCACGCCTGACGCGTCGTACCAGGTGCCGTCGTCGCGGGGATTGAACACGCGGATGTCGTCTCCGACGAGCTGGAAGAAGTCCTTGTCGCCGGTGACGATGACCACGCCGTAGCCGGCGGCGACGGCGCGCGTGGCCAGCGTGCCGATCACGTCGTCGGCCTCGTAGCGCTCGTGCGTGATGATCGGGACGCCGAGCGCTTCGCAGGCTCGGTGGACGAGCGGGATCTGGCCTGCCAGCTCGTCCGGCATCGGCTTGCGATTGGCCTTGTAGTCGGCGGCGAGATCGTCGCGGAACGTGCGGCCCGGCAGGTCGAACGACGCCGCGATGAAGGCAGGCGCGTGCTCCTTCAGGAGCTTTCGGAGCATCGTCACGAAGATGTAGACCGCGTTGGTGGGGATGCCCGCCGAGTTCCGCAGCAGCGTGCCCTCCGCCGTCCGAATCGGCGCGTGGAACGCGCGGTACATCTGGGAACTGCCGTCGATCAGGTAGAGCAGCGGTTTGGAGGACATCAGGAGGGCTGAGTTTTTACTATATCATTGCGAAGAAATGCGGATTTGGTGGCTGGCGGCGATGCTGGCCGTCTGCACGCTGGCCGCCTGCAGTGGGCGCGGAACCTTCTTCAGGGCGTACGAATATGAAGAAGACATGTATCTGTCGCTCGACGGCTCGGCGACCGTCTACGTGAACAGCTCGATTCCTGCGTTGAACGCGTTGCGCGGAACCTCGTTCGACGTCGATCCGGCGACGGAGCCGGATCGCGATGCGGTGCGCGCGTACTTCTCGACTGCGGGCGCGCAGGTGACGCGCGTCACCGTCTCGCGGCGACGCAACCGGCGCTTCGTGCACGTGCGCATGGACGTGCCGAGCGTCGAGCGGCTCTCGAAGACGCCGCCGTTCGCCTGGTCGAAGTATTCCTTCGGCCGGCAGGGCGATCTGTTTGCATTCAAACAGGAAGTGGGGGCGCCCGCCCGGCGCCCAGGCGCGAGCGTCGAGTGGGAGGGAGACGAGCTCGTCGCGTTCCGGCTCCACCTCCCGAGCAAGATCGTGTATCACAACGGTGGGCCCGGGAACCCGCGCCGCGGCAACATCCTCGCCTGGGAGCAGCCGCTGAGCTCGCGTCTGCGCGGCGAGCCGCTCGTGCTGGACGCGCGCATGGCGACCGAATCGATCCTCTATCGAACGCTGGCGCTGTTCGGCGTCACGTTCCTTGCCGCGGCCGTCTTCCTGGCGGGCCTCGTGTGGTGGGTCGTCCGGCGGGGACGCCGTCCTGCGCAGGTCTGAGCCATGTCGCAGGCGCCAGACGACTTCGAGGAGAAACCCGCGGTCCTGCGCTGCGGCCGCTGCGGGAAGTTCGTCGACTGGGTTGAAGCCCAGGTCCAGATCGTCTGCTCGTGCCGACCGCACATCGAACTGCCGCCGGTGCTCGTTCACGAAGCGACGGATCAGGAGCGCCCGCTCGTGCGTCTCCTGTTCCAGCGCGACTTCGGCCGGCGCCAGATGGTCCGGCTCGGCGAGGTGATGAACCTCGACGAGATGCCGGCGCTCGTGGCCACGATGCACGAAGAGGTGGCCGGCGCGCTGGCGTACCGTCTCCTCGGTGACGGCCTGCACGTGGTCGCCCTTGCCACGGATCCGATGTGGCAGCGGTCCGGCGTCGGCGGACACCTCATCGCCGAAGCCGAGCTGATGGCACGGCGCCTCTCGCTCTCGCGCATCGTCGTGACGACGACGAACGACAACCTGCCGGCGCTGTACTTCTATCAGAGACGAGGATACAGATTGACGGCGCTGACGCCGGGCGTCCTCGAGACCAGGAGCGCGGAATCGATCGAGGGGTTTGCCGGAATCCCTGTGCGCGACGAGGTCAAGCTGGAGAAAGCGCTGGTTCAGTAATGGCCGACCCGGAGTAGTTGCCGGCCTGGAGGCGTGGGCGTCAGGCGGTCCGCCGACGTCGCCCGCCCGCGCTCTGCGCGGCCGTCGACCGTCCCGCCGACCGCTTCGATCCCGTCGCCGACGCATCTGTCTGCGCCGGCGTCTTCCTTCCTCCGCTGATCGAGTCGAGGCTGCGCCGGAGCGCCTCCATCAGGTTCACGACCTTGGGCGGCTCCTCGACCTCCGGCGCCACGATGTCACGTCCCTCGATCTTGGCGTCGATGATCTCGCGAAGCCCCGCCTGATATTCGTCGCGATAGTCGGAGAGATCGACCGCGCCCTCGAAGGTGCCGATGACTTGACGGGCCAGCGCCACCTCTGACGGCTTCGCGGAGTCGGGGACGTCGGTGAGCTCGTCGATCGCGTCCATGCTCCGGATCTCGCTGGCGTGCCGAAGCGTGTACATGACGAGGCCGCGCTCGCGCGGTTGCACCTTGATGAGGTACTCACGGCCGTAGAGAGCGACCTTGCCGATACCCGCCTTGCCCTTCATGCCTTCGCGGATGACTGCGAACGCCTCCCTCGCGACGGCACCGTCGGGTGCCAGGTAGTACGGTCGATCCAGGTAGATCGGATCGATTTCCGCATCGTCGGTGAACTTCTCGAGATTGATGACGCGGGTCGATTCGACGCGCACCTTCTCCACGTCTTCGTCCTGCATGACGACGTAGCGCCCCTTGGCGAACTCGAATCCCTTGACGATGTCCGTGTTCGGTACTTCGCGCTGGCAACTTGGACACCAGCGCTTCTGCTGAATGCGGGTCTGACACTCCGCGTGCAGCTGGTTGAAGGAGATCGTGGCTCCCGCATCGGTCGCGGGGAACACCTTCACCGGGATGTTGACGAGGCTGATCTTGAGGTAACCCTTCCACGTTGGGCGTGCAGGCATAGGAAGACCTGAAGAACGCAGGAACGCGACAACCGCTTCTAGATCTCGCCGACGATCGCTTCGGACAGCTCCTTCGTCGTGGCCTTTCCACCGAGATCCGGCGTCCGCGTCGTCCCCGAGCCGAGCACGCGCTCGACGGCGGAGAGGATGCGGTCGTGCACGTCGCGATGGCCGAGATGATCGAGCATCTGCGCCGCGGCCCAGATCGCCCCGATCGGATTCGCGATGCCCTTGCCGGCGATGTCTGGCGCGGAGCCGTGGATCGGCTCGAACATGCTCGGGAACGTCCGCTCCGGGTTGATGTTCGCGCCGGGCGCGATGCCGAGGCTTCCCGAAATCGCCGACCCGATGTCCGTGAGGATGTCGCCGAACAGGTTCGAGCAGACGATCACGTCGAGCGACGCCGGATTGGTCACCATGCGCGCCGCAATCGCGTCGACGTGGTACTTGCGATACTCAACCTGCGGGTACTCCTTGGCGACGACGTCGGCGACCTCGTCCCACATGACCATCGCGTGCCGCAGCGCGTTCGACTTGGTGGCGCTCGCGAGCATCTTGCGCGGCCGCCTCGACGCGATCTCGAAGCCGTAGCGGACGATGCGCTCGATCCCCGTCCGTGTGAAGACGCCGGTCTGCACGGCGACCTCGTGCGGCGTGCCCACGTGAACGCGCCCGCCGACCCCCGAGTACTCACCCTCGGAATTCTCGCGCACGCACACCATGTCGATGTCCGCCGAGGTCCGGTTCGCCAGCGGCGAGGTCAAGCCCGGCAGGAGCCGCATCGGCCGCAGGTTCACGTATTGCTGGAAGCGCTGCCGCAGCGGCAGGAGCAGATCCCACACGGCGATGTGGTCGGGGACGAGCGGAGAGCCGATCGCGCCGAGATAGATCGCGTCGAAAGCGGCCGCGCGCTCGAATCCGTCCTCGTCCATCATTCGCCCCTTGGCGAGGTAGTAGTCGCAGCCCCAGGGCAGCTCCGTCCACTCGATGGTGATGCCGCTCGACCGCGTGGCCGCCTCGATGGCCGCCAAACCCGCGGGAACGACTTCCTTGCCGATGCCGTCGCCGGCGAGGATCGCAATCTTGTACGCGCGTGAACTCGTCATCAGGTCCTGTCCTCGTTGAGTCGAAACCGCCACTATAACCCAGAGCTTCGGAGATCGGCTCAGGGCCTCCAGGATCGATCCGCAACCCTTCAGTCGCGCCGCAAGCCGCCCGGGCCCGGCCCGCGCTCAGCTTGGCGCCCGGACTCCTGAACGGCCCGCGCCGGTGTCGCCCATAGAGTCGCCGCCCACGCCGCCCCGGCCAGGAGAAGGCCAGCCGGCGCCGGACTCAGAAGACCGTAGCCCTGGCCGCCAGTGGCGATCTGCACGATCAGCATGCCCGCGACGCCCGCCACGATGGATGCCATCGCGCCTCGGCTCGTCGTCTTTGGCGCATACAGCCCCGCGACGATTGGGACGAACAGACTGACACCGAGCACCGCATAAAAGATGCTCAGCGTCTGCACGAGATCCTCCGATGCGATGGCCAGGCCGACCCCGATTGCGCCACTCACGAGTGTCGAGAACCGCGCGACGGTCAGGACGCGCCGATCGCTCGCCTTCGGGTGGACGAAGCGCTTGTACAGGTCCTGCGACAGCGAGGTCGCCAGCATGAACAGCACGGCATCGGCCGAGCTCACTTCGGCTGAGAAGACCGCCGCGAGTGCGAGCGCGCCGACGGCGGGCGGCAGTCCATGCATGAACACCATCGGCAGCGCCATGTTCGGCGTCGCCGCGATCTCGGGAAACCGCGCACGCGCGACGATGCCGAGCAGCGTCGGGACGGAGGCGAACAGGAGGAGCCCGGCCGCATTGAGGCCCACTCCCAGTCGTACCGCGCGATCGTCCGCCGCGCCGTAGACCTTCTGCAGCAGTCCTGGCGAGACCACGAACGCGGGTGCCAGGAGCACGAAGTATCGAATGGCGTCGCCTCCGGCGAACGTCCAGTACGCCGCATCGCCGGAGCGGACGGCCGCGAGACTGCTCCAGCCGCCGAACCAGGCGATCGCCATCGGCACGGCTATCCCGAACCCGACGGCCTTGACGCAGAGCTGCACGACGTTCACCCACGCTGACGTGAGCAGTCCGCCGGCGGCGAAGTACACCGTGATGACGACTCCGCCGATCGCGCAGCCCACCGGTTTGGGAATGCCGGCAACCACGTTGAGGATCCAGCCGAGGCCGATCAGCTGCGAGGCGAGGATGAAGAGCGATCCGATCCAGAGCAGCACGGCAATCGTGCCGCGCACGCGCCGGTCGTATCGATATTCGAGATAGTCGCCGACCGTCCGCAGGTTCTGCGCGGCGGCGACGCGCCGCATCGACGGCCCGACCCAGAACGCGAGGGCCAGCGATCCAAGACCTGCCGAGCCGACCCACCACCAGGCCGCGACGCCGGTTCTGTACGCCGTGGACGTCGCTCCGACCGTGGATCCGGCGCCAATGTTCGCCGCCAGCATGGTCGCGAAGATGAGACCGGGGCCGAGACGGCGCCCCGCGACGAAGAAGTCGGACGTGCCGCGCAGGCCCCAGCCGATCCACAGGCCCAGCGCCATGAGCGCGATCGAGTAGAGCGACAGGACTGCGAGGTGGAGGCTCAATCTACCTGGGGAGATCGCGTGCCGCGGGGATGCCGGCTGCGCTCGTCGCCTGGCGCGCCGCCCGCACGATTGCCTGGGCCACGACGTCGGCGGCGAGCGCTCCAATGGCGCTGACGTCCGCATCGTCGTCCCATCGTCCCGTCGCGAGCGCGAAGAGCGTGTCGCCGTCGCCGGTGGTGTGCGACGGATAGATGGCGCGTGCGTAGCCGTCTTCCGCCATCAGCGCCACGCGCGCGGCCTGCGCCTTCGTGAGCGCGGCGTTGGTCGCGACTACGCCGAGCGTCGTGCTGGCGCCGCCGGGCTGTCGCCGGAAGCCGGCGCCCGCTCGTACGACGGTGCGGGCATCGATGAACGAATCGTCCGCGTTGCGTGCGCCGGCGACGATGCGGCCGGTGTCTGGATCGATGATGTCACCGACGGCATTGACCGCCACCATCGCCGCGACGACCAGGCCGTTCGGGAGTGCGATGGCCGCCGACCCGATTCCGCTCTTCGTCGGACGTCCGCCGGCCAGCTTGCCGACCGTTGCGCCGGCGCCCGCGCCGACGCTGCCTTCGGACACCGGCCCGTCCGTCGCGTTCGCTGCCGCCCGGTATCCGCAATCGGCGGTCGGTCTGACGCCCGGTGCTCCGCCGACACCGAGGTCGTAGAGGATGGCCGCCGGGACGATCGGGACGCGACCGTTCGCCGTCGGCCAGCCGATGCCGTGCTCCTCGAGCCAGCGCACGGTTCCGCTGGCGGCGTCGAGCCCGAAGGCGCTGCCGCCGGCGAGCACGACGGCGTTGACCTTGTCGACGATGTTCAGGGGATCGAGCAGGTCGGTCTCGCGGGTCCCTGGCGCGCCGCCGCGTTGCGACACGGCGCCGACGGCGCCGCCCTCGACCAGCACGACCGTGCAGCCCGTCGGGCGTTCGGTGAGCGTCTGGTGTCCGACCCTGATGCCGGGGACGGCCGTCAGCGTGCGATTCTCCGACGCCGGCTGCGCTGACGCTGATGCAGCGGCAAGCGCCGCCAGCGCGGCGAGCGCATGCAGGCGGACCGGAGGTCGCATCGGGTTGGCAATATTGTAGAACGCTCGCAGAATAGGATCATGGTCAAGAGCGTTGCCGCCTTTGCCGCAGTTCTGATCGCGATGTCGGCCGGTGGCTGCACCCGGGAACCGCCGCCGCCCGAAGGCGTCCAGCCGGGTCCGACGCCCGCGATTGCGCGAATGCCCATCGGCGCGATGCCCGACATCGATCCGGCCGCCGTTCTCGCCCACACGAAAGTCCTCGCGTCGGACCGGTTCGAGGGGCGCGCGCCAGGCACGCGAGGTGAAGAGCTCACCGTCGACTACATCGCCACGCAGTTCCGTGCGATGGGGCTCAAGCCGGGCAACAACGACGGCCGGTTCGTGCAGCGGGTGCCGCTCGTCGGCATCACGCCAGAGCCGGTTCCGCTCATCGTCCACGGCGGCTCCGAGGAACGACAGCTGAAGTGGAACGAGGATGTCGTCGCCTGGACGAAACACGTCGCCGAGAGCGCTGCCATCGAGAGCTCCGAGCTGGTGTTCGTCGGGTACGGGATCGTGGCGCCGGAGTACGGCTGGGACGACTACAAGGACGTCGACGTGACAGGCAAGACGCTCGTCATGCTCGTGAACGATCCGCCGATCCCGGATCCGGGACACACGCAGGAGCTCGATCCCAAGGTCTTCGGCGGGCGGGCGATGACCTACTACGGGCGCTGGACCTACAAGTACGAGATTGCCGCGAAGAAGGGAGCCGCGGCAGCGCTGATCGTGCACGAGACGGGGCCGGCCGGCTATCCCTTCAGCGTCCTGCAGTCGAAAGGGGCGGAGCAGTTCGACCTGGTCACGCCGGACAAGAACATGGGCCGCGTTGCCGTCGAGGGGTGGATCACGCTCGATCGCGCACGCGATCTGCTGCGGCTCGCCGGCCAGGACTTCGGGACGCTCAAGCAGCAGGCGGCCACGCGCGAGTTCAAGCCGGTGCCGCTCGGCATCACGGCGTCGATGACGATCACGAACACGCTCCGCACGATCAACTCGCGCAACGTGGTCGCCCGGCTCGACGGGAGCGATCCGGCGCTCTCCAACGAATACGTGGTGTACACCGCACACTGGGATCATCTCGGTGTCGGTCCGGAGGTCGGCGGCGACGACATCTACAACGGCGCGGTGGACAACGCCGTCGGCGTCGCGGGACTGATCGAGATCGCGCGAGCGTTCACGAAGCTGCCGAAGCCGCCCAAGCGCTCGATCGTCTTCCTTGCGGTCACCGCCGAGGAACAGGGCCTGCTCGGATCGCAGTACTACGCGATGACGCCGATCTATCCGCTTGCTCGGACCGCGGCCGACATCAACATCGACGGCCTCAACGTCAGCGGCAGGACCCTCGATCTCACCGTGGTCGGCTACGGCGCGTCCGATCTCGACGAGTACGCTCGTGATGCGGCCGGCGAGCAGGGTCGCGTGATCCGGCCGGACCCGGAGCCCGAGAAGGGCTTCTACTATCGATCCGATCACTTCAACTTCGCGAAGGAAGGCGTCCCGGCGCTGCACCCCGATCAGGGTATCGAGTACATCGGCAAGCCGAAGGACTACGGCGTGCAGGTGCGAAGCCGGTACAACGAGCGCGACTATCACCAGCCGAGCGACGAAGTGCGCGACGACTGGGACCTCGCGGGTGCGGCCGAGGATCTGAAGGTGTTCTTCGCGGTCGGCTACCGCGTGGCCGAAGCGGCCCGCCTTCCCGAGTGGGCGCCGGGGAGCGAGTTTCGCGCGAAGCGCGAGGCGATGCTCGAGAGCCGTTAGCCGGCCGAGCCCGAGCGGATCCGGAAGGGCCTCACTTGAACACGTCCGCCACACGCCGCGAGAACAGCAGATAGAGGATCCATCCACCGTAGTACGCAAGCGTCTCTGCGACGAAGAGCGGCGTGTCCCCTGGGACACGATTGCTCGGGAAGTACGGCGTGACGGCCGCGAACACCTGCACGGCCGCCGAACCGGCGAGCGCTCCTTTGGCGAGCGAGGGCGCCCACGACTGGCGCGCGAGCAGCGATCGCCCCGCCGCGATGCACGCTGCCGTGGTGACGAGCCGCGCCAACAGCACGGCGGTCACGGCGTGGCCGCGGATCTGAACGGCGTTGAAAGCGCCCGCAGCCACGACCGCGAAGGCGAGCGGCTCCCACGCAATCAGGAGGTACGCCAGCAGGCGGATCGGCCACTCGCCGCCGGCGCTCCGCCGAGCGTTCCGTCCGGTGTCTCCGTCGACCATTCCTGAACATAAGATGTCACGAATGGCGCACCTCTATCTCGTGCATCACGGCGAGGCGCTCGATGCGATCGTCGACTCCCGCCGGCCGCTGTCCCCCCGAGGGCGAGTGGCGACAGAGCGACTTGCCCAGGAGGCTGCCGAGCGCGGCGTTCAACCGGCGGCGGTGTGGCACAGTGGAAAGCGGCGCGCCAAGGAGACGGCCGAGATCTACTGGCGCGCGTGCAATGCGCTCGCGGACCTCGCCGCCGTCCGTGATCTGCAGCCCGGCGATCCGGCAGGGGCCATGCGCGACAGGATCGCCGGTGAGCCCCGCGACATCATGATCGTCGGCCACTACCCCCATCTGCCTGCCCTGTGGGCACTGCTCGTGGGCGACGAGGCCACGACGCTGCCGGCGTTCCCCCCGCACGGCATCGTGGCGCTGGCCAGCTACGACGATGGGGTGAGTTGGCGCGAGTCGTGGCGCCGCTCGCCACAGCAGTGATGAGACATGAGACGGTGCTCGGAAGGCCGCGCTGTGACACGCGAGGCAGGCGGGAGGTGAGACGGGCACGCCGTGCCCGTCTCGACCGTCGAGAGAAACGCTACGGCACCGAGCTACCGAATCACGATACCAAAGGCGGCGCGCCAGAACTTGAGGGAGCCGAGATCCAGATCCAACAGGTCGTCGTCGTCGGTGTCGTCGTTCAGCTCACGGAAGTACTTCACGTCAGCGCGGACGCCGAAGTGATCGCTGAAGTAGCCCATGGCGCCGAACCCCAGGTTGTAGCCGAAGTCGTTGGTCACCGCCGCCGTATCGGTGACGACCGCCGTATCGATGCTGGAACGAATGAGGCCGAGGCCGCCGGTCACGTACGGACGGAACCCCGCGCCGCGTGTGCCGCCTACGGGAATGCCGACGATCAGATTTCCCATCAGGTTCAATACGTGGTTGTCGACGACATCCCCGTAGAAGTTCGGGAGGTAGCCGAAGTCGATTTCACCCCCGATGATGCCAGCGCCCATCGCGCCGGCGTTCACGCCGAATCCCCAGTTGCCTTCGTCGCCCTGACTGTTGTCGAAGACCACGCCAGCCCACGGGTTGACGAAACCTTCCGCTCGGGCCGCCGTTGGCGCACTGATCAGTCCAACCACGGCCACGATTGCCAGAGCTTTGACCACACGTCGCATGTGCTAACTCCTTTTGCGCCGTTCTGCCGGCGCATGCGAAGGGTGGTGCAAGCGGTATGCCCCGGAAAGCTCAGGGAGCGGGCGAAAAAACTCGGCGATCCGCCGGATCCGGTTCGATGAAGTTCTCGTGGTCGGATGGCCGGTCGTGCCGGTTCACCGCTCGACGGAGATGGTGATCGGCGACAGGATGCGGGCGGTGACCTCCGCGCCCGCGGGTACTCTCGCTTCGCTGCGGTCGCCCGCCGCGACGGCCGCGCCACCACCGGCGGCCCCGGTCGTCGCGCCGATCGCGGCTCCCTTTCCTCCGCCGAGGATGGCGCCGAGGATCGCACCGGCGACGGCCCCGCCGCCGATCTTCGCGGCGCTGGAGTTCCCCGGAGCATCGCCGTACCGATAGATGGTCTCGGTGCTGATCGGCACACGCGTACCGTCGGCCATGGCGAGCGTGTGGAACCGGATGCCGAGACGCGCACGGTCGCGCAGGCGTCCGCCGCGCTCGACGAGCGTGACGGAGCCGAGGACGCGCGCCCCTGCCGGAATCGCGACGCGGCCTCCCACGCGCACGTCGCGAACGACGCGCGCTTCGACGCGATCCTCGACGCGCGCGCGTTCGCTGGTCAGCGCCGTCTCGGTCTGCAGGCCGATGACGGAGTCGGCCGCGACCACGAGCTCGTCGTAGCTCGGAAGCGGATCGGGCAGCGGCTGGAGGTCGAGACGATCGGGGGGTGCAGTTGCCGGCACTTGCGGAAGCGGAACCGGTTCCGCTTCGGCGGCTGCTGTCGCCATTGGCGGCGGTTCCGACATCGGCGTGTGCGGTGGCGCGGGAGCCTGTGCGGTTTCAGCCCGGGCCACGCGCCGTTCGGGTACGGACGGCCGCTTAGCGGTGGCAGGGGGCGGCGAGGGCCTTTGAGCCTTCGCTCGCGACGCTGGAACTGGCGCCTTGGCCGAGCTCCCGGGCTTCACCGCCATCGGTTCCGTGGACTCTGGTGACGCCGCCGATCCGACCGAGGGCGATTCCAGCACGCCTTCCGTTTCCTCGACCGCCTCTCCCACTGCCCCGGCAGACGATCGATCCCCCGGCCGATTCCCCTGCGTCGACGCCTGATCATGAACGGCGGCTTGCGCCGGCGTGCTGACGGGAGCCTGGCGCATGGCAATGTAGCCGCCGGTGCCGGCGGCCGCCACGCACAACGCGCCAACGGCAGTGAGGGTGAGCTTATCGGGCAGCATGGATCAGTCTCCTCCGACCGCAACAAGCGGACGCAAGCCCCGTGCCTGGGCTTCAGTCAGGAACAGACTTGTAAATTGCTGTGAAAAAGGACTTTAGTGGATCGATGCTCCGGTGGGACTGTCATCCCGAATGGACTTGTCCCTTGTAGATTGCAGAATTCAGATCGCCTGCTTCGGCCGGCGGGACCCTCGGGATGCGAGCGAGAGCCCCGCTTCACGCTGCGCGCGGCAGCCTGAAGCGAGGCCCGGCATGTCGTCGGTGCCGCCGATTCGTCAGTAGCGGTAGTGGTCCGGCTTGTACGGCCCTTCCACCGGAACGCCGATGTACTCGGCCTGATCCGGCGTCAAGCGCGTCAACCGTACGCCGAGATGATCCAGGTGGAGCCGCGCCACCTGCTCGTCCAGGTGCTTCGGCAGCATGTACACCTTCTTTTCGTACTTGCCGGTGTTGGCGTGGAGCTCGAGCTGCGCGATGACCTGATTGGTGAACGACGCGGACATCACGAAGCTCGGGTGCCCGGTGGCGCAGCCAAGGTTCAGGAGGCGCCCCTCGGCGAGCACCATCACGCTGTGCCCATCGGGAAAGCGGAACTCGTCGTACTGCGGCTTGATGTTGATCCGCTCGACGCCGGCGTACTTCTTCAGACCGGCCATGTCGATTTCGTTGTCGAAATGCCCGATGTTGCCGACGATCGCCTTGTCCTTCATCCGCGCCATGTGATCGACGGTGATGATGTTGTGGTTTCCCGTCGCCGTGATGAAGATGTCGGCCGTTTCCACCACGTCTTCGAGCGTCGTGACCTGGTAGCCTTCCATCGCCGCCTGAAGCGCACAGATTGGATCGATCTCGGTCACGATCACCCGGCAGCCCTGTCCGCGCAGCGCCTGCGCGCAGCCCTTGCCGACCTCGCCGTACCCGAAGACCACCGCAACCTTGCCGCCCAGCATCACGTCGGTCGCGCGCGCGATTCCGTCGGGGAGCGAGTGGCGGCAGCCGTAGATGTTGTCGAACTTGCTCGTGGTCACCGAGTCGTTCACGTTGATGGCGGGGAAGAGCAGCGTGCCTGCCTTCATCATCTCGTAAAGGCGATGCACGCCGGTCGTCGTCTCCTCTGAGACTCCGCGGATGGAGGACGCGAGGCGGGTCCATCGGCCCTTGTCGCGCGCCATCGACTCGCTGATGCACTCGAGGATGACGCCCCACTCCTCGGGCTCCTTGTCGGGATTGAACGCCGGCACCACGCCAGCCTTCTCGAACTCGACGCCCTTGTGCAGCACCAGCGTCGCGTCACCGCCGTCGTCGACGATGAGCGTCGGCCCGCTGCCGTCGGGCCACTCGAGCGCTTCGCTCGTGCACCACCAGTATTCCTGGAGCGTCTCGCCCTTCCACGCGAAGACGGGCGTTCCCTTCGGATCCTCGACGGTGCCGCCGGTCTCGGGCCGGCCTACGACCACGGCGGCCGCGGCGTGATCCTGCGTCGAGAAAATGTTGCAGGACACCCAGCGGACGTCCGCGCCGAGATCGGCCAGCGTCTCGATCAGCACGGCTGTCTGGATCGTCATGTGAAGGCTGCCCATGATGCGGGCGCCCGCGAGCGGCCGCTTGCCCGCGTACTGGCGACGCAGGGCCATGAGCCCGGGCATCTCCTGCTCGGCGAGCCGGATCTCCTTGCGGCCGAAGTCCGCGTCGCTCAGGTTGCGCACCTTGAAGGGCTCGCGTCCGGCCGCCTGCGCGGCGGCGAACGGATGAAGCTTCTCGACTAGTGTCGTCATGCTCGTCATTCTCCTTGTCACATCCTCTTGCGTCACCGCACTCTCGTGTTGCGGCACTTCCGCCGTCGTCCGTCTCCTGCGGCGGTCATTCGAGACGATTCGCCCCTCGAACCGTCGCTTCCGTTTCCTGAAGGGTCTTCGCCTTGCGCTGCGTCGCGACCACGCCGCTCGCGACGAACAGCGCCGGCCCCCTCGCACGGGCGTCCGGCGGCAGCGGGACGACCCGCGCGCGCTCGAAGCCGGCATCGGCGAGCATCTGGCCCACCTGATCCTCCGAGAAGCCGAGCCAGACGTGTCCCATCTGCTGCCGGTAGCTCTCGCGATCGTGCGGGAGCATGTCGACGAGGATGAGACGGCCGCCGGGCTTCAGCACGCGCGCCACGTCGGCCAAGGCCCGCGCGGGTTCGGGCAGGTGGTGCAGCACCAGCATCAGCGCCGCTGCATCGAGCCGAGCATCGTCGATCGGCAGCGCTTCGATGTCTCCGCGCCTGAGATCCACGTTGCTGAGTCCCTGCAGGCGTCTGCGCGCCGCTTGCAGCATGGCCGCGGAGCTGTCGACCGCCACGACCCGCGCGACGAACGGGGCGAGCGCGGCACTGAGCTGGCCGGTGCCGCAGCCCAGGTCGCCGAACACCATCTCGGCGTCGGCGAGCGCGGCGAGGGCGGTCAGGTGAAACCGGTCGCCGAAGAGATCTTCGCGGACGCGGTCCCAGTGGCCGGCTGAGGAGGAGAAGAACTCCTGCGATTTCGTGCGCCGCTCGGCGAGCGTGGACTGGAGCCGTCGTTGATCCTGCCCCGCGGCGGTGGTCTGGCCGACCTGTTCGCGCACGAGCAGCCACAGACGCCGCGAATGGGGCTCCAGCGCCTCCCGCGCCATCGCGTAGACGTTGCTCGTCCCTTCGGCGCGCGACGAGATCCAGCCGGCGTCCCCCAGCGCCTTCAGATGGCGGCTGACAGTGGATTGAGGAAGCTGCAGCACCGAGCAGATCTCGGAGACGCTCAACTCGTGTCCGTCGAGCAGCAGCAGCACCCGGCTCCGCGTGGCGTCGGCGAGCGAGGCCAGACGATCGATGATGGCCGGGACGCGCACATTCATCCGTGTAGCCGGATGATAGCATGGACTCGAGGCGCGCTACGCCCCTCGAGTCTCAGCCGCGCCGGTCGACTTCGTCATCCGGTCCGAGCGGCCCGCTTGGCCGGTTCACGCCGCCTGGCAGGTTGCGGCACGGAAGCCCCCCGCTTCAGGCGGCGTTCTTCACCGGCCCGTTAGAACCCCGGCGACAGGTTGAACTGGAAGATCCATCCCTTCCCCGTTCGATGGAGCGGGCGGGAGAAGTCGAACTGGCCCACGGCGAATCCGAACAGGTTGGTGCGCAGCGTGACCCCCGTGCTGCTGACGCCCTGCCGTTCGCCTCCCAAGAGCGCGGGACGCTCGCCGCGGTTCCAGGCCACGCCTCCATCGAGGAAAAATCCGACCTCGGCAGGCACCGGCCCGTACATGTTGCGCGACGCACCCGTGAACGGCCGCAGGAGCGGGAATCGGAACTCGAGATTGGCGACCAGCATGCGGCTGCCGAGCAGCCGGCTGAAGGCAGGGCAGTCGCCGTTGGTGGTTGGACCGCACTCGTCGGCTGTGATCGAATTGATGTCGTAGCCGCGCACCAGGGTGGGGTAGCCGATGAACAGCGGAAACAGCCGCGAGTCCTCGCCACCGCTGCCGTAGCGGCCGTAGTGCAGGATGCGTCCGGCGAGCGTGTAGAAGCGGAACGGCATGAAGTAGCGCCGGTAATCCGCCAGCACGTTCGTGTAGTTGATGGTGCCGAAGGTCGGCGTTGCCTCGAAGCGGTAGCGCTGCCCCAGTACGGGGCTCGTGGCGCCGAAGTTCGACGTGTCGTACACCAGCGCGGCGCTGGTGGTGGCCAGCGTCAACGAGTTGGCGACCTGCATCTCCTGGCTGTCCTGGAAGAAGAGCTGCCCGGTCACGCGTGAATAGACCTCCGTTCGGACGATCTGATCGAAGGAGAGCTGCGTCGCGCCCGCCTGGAACTCGATCCGTTGCGCCTTGCTGAACGGGTAGGCGACGACCGCGCCGGCCGTGCGTTCGGTCTGCCGGAAGATCGTGGTCTCGTCGAGAATGGCCGGTTCACCTTCGACGTCGGTCAGGAAGCGCTGCGTTCCGCCGCTCAGGTAAGGCACCTGGCTCCCGATCAATCCCCAGTTCCAGCGGTGTGCCTGATTCATGTACAGCACCTGCGCCGCCGTGTTCTTGAAACTGTAGTTGCTGCTCAGGCCGGAGTTCACCTGGAACGCCGTGGTCAGCGTGTGGTTGCCGAGCATGTCGCTGAAGGAGGCGGAGATGCCTCCGCCGATCGTCGCGCCGTAGCGGCTCACGCCGAAGCCGACGGTGGGTTGCCCGAGCGCTTCGAGGTGCAGCCCGGCGCTGTAGTCGCGAGTGTCGTAGTTCTGGTTGCCAGGGGGCAGGCCGAAGGCGGCGTTCGCCAACAGCTGCTGGACCTCGCTCGCCCGCCGATCCTGTGGCGGAAGGACTGCGGCATCGCCCGGAATGCGCGCCGTGACCGCCGGAGGATTGGGCGGAATGGTGTAGATGTCGTAGCGCCCTTCGTCGTACACGCTGACGGCGAGCATGCCGGTGGACGCCGCGACCGACAGCGCCGGACTGGCGCTGGTGATCCCGCTGATACCGGTGCTGAGGTCTGTGATCGCCGCCACGTCGGCGCCAGCGTCCGCCGACATCCGGTAGACGTTGGGGATGCCGGCGCGGTCCGAAATGAAGTAGAGCATGCGTCCGTCGGGCGACCATTGCGGGTTGATGTTCTTGCCGGTCGTGAAGGACGGCGCCTGGGAGACGCGGCCCGACTGCGGATCGACGAAGCCCACCCGATACTCCCCGATCGCGAGCTGGTCGAGACGCGTCGAGAAGCGGTCGGTCGCAATGGCGATTCGCGTTCCGTCCGGCGACCACGACGGATGCAGATCGGCGAACGGGTCCTGCGTGACCTGCCGCACCTTTCCCGATTCCACGTCCACGATGAAGAGGTCCGTCAGGCCTCGCGTCATTCCGGTGAAGGCGATGAAACGGTCGTCGGGCGACCACGTCGGACTGAAGATCTCGTCGGCCTCCTCGACCCGGAGATCGCGTACGCGCTCGCCCTCCGGAGCGTTGAAGATCGCGATCGCCGGGCGGCCGTCGACGACCGTTCCGACGGCGAGCTGCCGGCCGTCGTGGCTCCAGCCGCCCGCGGACTGGATGAACT